>DAINDE010000101.1:0-1504 GCA_036732025.1 Rhodocyclaceae bacterium | reverse complement strand
CGGTTTCCCGGGCGGCTTGCAGGGACGCTTCGCTGGCGGCCACCCGCGCCTCGGCCTGGGCATGCCGGCGCGGATCGAGCACTTCCGAGGGCAGGGGGTCAATCGTCGCCAGCGGCTGGCCTTGCCGGACGCCATCGCCCACCTCCCATTCGATGCGGCGCAGGTAGCCGGCCACTGGCGCCGAGAGGACGTAGCGGTCGATGATCCGGGTTTTGCCTTCCGCTTCGACCGTCACCCGCAGCGGCTGGCGGACGACGGTCGCCGCCTCCACCCACAACGGCCGGGGCCAGAAGCCGTAAACCAGCGCGGCCATGATCGCCAATGTCAGCAGAATCAACCCGATGCGTCGTCGCACGGCCATGGTTCAGTCCCGGGTCTTGAGCACGGCGATCAGATCCAGCCGATCCAGCTTGCGCCGCACCAGCAGCCCCGACAGGAGCGCCGAGGCCAGCACCACCGTGGCTGCGAAGGCATAGGTAGACGGGTGGATGACCAGCGGAATGCGGTAAAGCTCCGACTGGGCGCCCTGCACGAACACGGCGCAGATGCCCCGACCGACGCCGAAGCCGAGCGGGATGGCGAGCAACGTCAGCAGACCCAGTTCGCCCAGCAGGATATAGCTGATCTCCGCCCGGGTGAAACCCAGCACCCGCAGGCTGGCCAGTTCCCGGCTCCGCTCGGTCAGGGCGATGCGGGCGCTGTTGTAGATCACGCCGAAGGCGATGATGATCGCGAAGACGGTGGCGATGAAGGTGAAAAACAGCATGGTCTGTTCCATGGTCTGGTGAAAGTTGCGGATTTCCTGCTCGCGGATGGCGGTGCCGGCGATGCGGGGAATTTCTCCCAGGCGGCGGTAGAGTTCGGGGCGATCACGGTCGTTGACCGCCAGATAAGCGCCGGAGATGGCGGGTCCCTCGCGCATCAGCCGGTTGAGGCCGGCGAGGTCCATATAGCCCGCCACCCCCAGATATTCCTTGACCAGACCCGCCACCGGAACCTCTCGCACCGGCCGGCCGCCTTCCAGCACCTCGACGATCAGACGGTCGCCGGGTTGGACACCCAATAGCCTGCCCAGATAGTCGGTCAAAATCACCCCATCCGACGGCGGCGCGAGCAACCGGAGATCGGCGTCCAGCAGACGCTGCAAGTCACCGCCGGCGGGAACGCCCTTGAGCTCGGTGCGATGGGAATGCTGTTGAAACCGCAGCCGGACCGGCACGGCGCGGTAGACCTCGACCCGCTCCACGCCCGGCAGGCTGTCCAGGGAAGAAATGGCCCGCCAGGAGGTGGGTTCCACGAAGGTGACGGCAAGGTCTTCCCGCTGCGAGAGCTTGTAATGGACGTCCACCATGTAATTGATCGTGGCTTCCTGAAACCGGCCCGCCATGGTGATGCCGCCGGCCAGCGCGATGCCCAGCACCGTCAGCAGGGACTTGACCGGACGGCGCTCGATGTGGCGCAGGATCATCCGGTTGGGCTGCGACAACAGCCGTTGCAGGCCGAG
>DAINDE010000100.1:0-1574 GCA_036732025.1 Rhodocyclaceae bacterium | reverse complement strand
CCACCGGCGATGCCGCGCTTGAACCAGCGCACCCGTTGCGCGGAACTGCCGTGCGTGAAGGAGTCCGGCGCCACGTAACCCCTGGCCTGCATTTGCAGGCGGTCGTCGCCGATGGCGCTGGCCGCGTTCAGCCCTTCCTCGACGTCGCCCGATTCCAGAATCTGGCGGGCCTTATGAGCGTGATAGGCCCAGACGCCGGCGAAACAGTCGGCCTGCAGTTCCAGGCGCACCGATAAGGCGTTGGCTTCCGCCGTGCCGGAGCGGGCGCGCAGGGACTCGACCTTGTCCGAAATGCCCAGCAGATTCTGCACGTGATGCCCGATTTCGTGGGCGATGACATAGGCTTGGGCGAAATCGCCGGGGGCCTGGAAGCGGTTTTTGAGTTCCTGGTAAAAACCCAGGTCGATGTAGACCTTTTGGTCCGCCGGGCAGTAAAACGGGCCGACCGCGGCCTGGGCAAAGCCGCACGCCGATTGCACCGCGCCCGAGAACAGCACCAGCTTCGGTTCCCGGTAAGTGCCGCCCATCTGCCGAAACAGACCATGCCAGGTATCCTCGGTGTCGGCCAGCACCACCGATACGAACCTGCTCGGATCATCCTGACCGGGAGACACGGAAACCGGCTGCTGGGCTGGAGTCCCGCCCGGCGCTCCGCTCTGCAGCAGAAAACTCGGATCGATGCCAAAGTACATGGCAACGAGGACAAGGATGATGGTGCCGATACCGCCGCCCGCGATGGTGGGCGCGGCCCGCAACCCCCGCCGATCTTCGACATTGTCGCTTTCTCTACCTGTTCTCCAACGCATGGGAACCCCTCAAAAATAATCGCGATACCACCGTCTCGTCTGGTTTGTATCGCGAATTTCCATGTTTCAACCGATAAATAATGAACAAGGGCGGCAAAAGCCGCCCCTGGCGCTTCCCAGCCAGCGGCGCGAAATTCGCGCCGTCGGCCCATCAACCGCTTACGGCTGATAATCCCCTTCCAGCAGCTTGGCGTGCGCCGCCGCCAGCCGGGCAATCGGCACGCGCGGCGCGGAGCAGGATACATAGGTCAGATCGGCGTAGTGGCAGAAGCGCATCGAGCGTGGATGGCCGCCCTGCTCGCCGCAGATGCCGACCTTGAGGCCCGGGCGGGTCTTGCGCCCGTTCTCCACCGCCCAGGACATCAACTGGCCGACGCCCGTGGTGTCCAGCGCCTCGAACGGATTGTCCTTGAGAATGCCTTCCGAGTTGTAGAACGGCAGGAACTTGTTCTCGGCGTCCTCGCGCGAGAACGAGAACGTGGCCTGGGTCAGGTCGTTGGTGCCGAACGAGAAGAACTCGGCCACGCCGGCGATTTCGCCGGCGCGCAGGCAGGCCCGCACCACTTCCATCATGGTGCCGAACTCGAAATGCACCTTGACCGCGTACTTGGCCTCGACCTCGGGCAGTACTTCGTCCACCAGCGCCCGCACCCGCTTCAATTCCTCTACGGTGCAGACCTGCGGCACCATGATTTCCGGGTGTACGTCCACCTTCTCCTGGATGCATTCCGCCGCCGCTTCCAGAATGGCGCGAATCTGCATCTTGTA
>DAINDE010000099.1:0-1682 GCA_036732025.1 Rhodocyclaceae bacterium | reverse complement strand
GCGCGACCCGATCCATGGCGTCGTTGCGTACCGCGCGCAGGGTTTCGGGTTGCGGCGAATAGAAAGCGGCCAACCGTCCGGCGTCCGCCTCGTTCACCCAGAAGCGAGTATCGCGCATACCCAGCGGCTGGAAAATCCGCTCGGCGAGGAACCGGTCGAGGCTGCTGCCGGAGACGACTTCGATCACCCGGCCCAGTACGTCGCTTGCCACTGAATAATTCCACTCCGTGCCCGGCTGGAACAGCAGGGGCAGGCGGGCCCAAACGTCGCAGCAGGCGGCGAGATCCATGCCCGCCGGCGGTCCCCACTCGAAGCCGGCGGCCCGATAGAGAGCATCCACCGGATGGGCGTGATGGAAGCCGTAGGTCAGGCCGGCGGTATGGGTGAGCAGATGCCAGATTTTGATCGGCTCGCGGACCGGCTCGGTCACCGGCTTCAGCGCCGACCCGCTGCGGTACACCCGCACGTCGCCGAAGGTCGGGAGGAACCGACTCACCGGGTCCTTCAGCTCGAAAGCCCCTTCCTCGTACAGCATCATCGCGGCCACCGCGGTGACCGGTTTGGTCATCGAGTAGACGCGGAACAGGGTATCCCACTCGACCGGCGCTCCGGATTCCAGATCCCGGTAGCCATACTTGCCGAGGTACGCGATCTTGCCGGCCCGACTGACCAGGATCAGCCAGCCGGGCAGCCGCCCGTCGTCCACATAGCGGGCAAAGTGCGAATCGATACGACCGAGTCGCTTGGCGTCGAATCCCACCTCGCCGGCTTCCGCTTCCACCTTCAGTTCGGTCATGAGGCTTCGTCCCCTCTCAAGTCAGCGCCTTGTCGGTAACAGCATAGTGTTTTGGGGATCGGTCAGCCTGACCCAGTGCACGGCGGCGGACAACGCCGCATGGCCTATACTTAGAAACCGAAGCCGACCTATTCTCCCCGCTTCCCCGGACGGGCGTGGCATGAGGAAGAGTGGATCGGCGCCAAAATGACCATCCACCCGAGGGAAGCGAGATGTACATCGGCGATTATCTCGGCCGGCGGACGATCTACAGTCCGGATGCGTTGGCCATCGTGGACGCGGGCAAAACTCCGGAACCGCGGTTGACTTTCGCCCAACTGAACGAGCGGGCCAACCGGCTGGCGAACTGGCTGCGTGAAACCGCCGGCATCGGCAAGGGCGACCGGGTGGCGATGCTGGCGCTGGACGGGGTCGAACATCTGGATGTGCTGTTCGCCTGCGGCAAGCTGGGCGCGATTCACACCGCGCTCAACTGGCGGCTGCACTGGCGCGAGTTGCAGCAGATTCTCGCCGAGGTCACGCCGACCGTGCTGGTTTACGACGATGCCTTCAAGGATGGCGTCACCCAACTGGCGCGGGAGGAAACCCCGGTGCGCCACTGGATCCATTTAGATGGGACCGGTATTTCCGGCAGCCTGAATTTCGGCGACCTGCTGGACGCCGCGCCGACTGTGCCCTGCGTTTGCGAGACGCTGGTCGAGGAGGATATCGCCGCCATCGTCTTCACTGGCGGCACCACCGGCCTGCCCAAGGGCGCCCAGATCAGCCACCGCCAGATCGCCTGGAACTGCTTGAACACGGTCATTCACGACCTGGGCCGCGACGACGTGTACCTGAACGTGTTCCCGATGTTCCACGTCGGCGGACTGTTCGTCTACACCCTGCC
>DAINDE010000098.1:0-1764 GCA_036732025.1 Rhodocyclaceae bacterium | reverse complement strand
CCAACGTGATGGGCGCCACCAAGCGCCTGGCGGAACTGATCCTGCAGGGATTGGCGGGGGAGGGCAGCGCCACCCGGCTGTGCATGGTGCGCTTCGGCAACGTGCTGGATTCCTCCGGCTCGGTGGTGCCGCTGTTCCGCGAACAAATCCGCAAGGGGGGGCCGGTGACGGTGACCCATCCCGAAGTGGAACGCTACTTCATGACGATCCCCGAAGCGGCGCAACTGGTGATCCAGGCCAGCGCCATGGCTCAGGGCGGCGATCTGTTCCTGCTCGACATGGGCGAATCGGTGCGAATTTTCGATCTGGCGCGGCGGATGATCCGGCTGTCCGGTCTGGAAGTGCGGGACGAAGAGCATCCCGACGGCGACATCGAAGTCCGGTTCACCGGCCTGCGCAGCGGCGAGAAACTGCGCGAGGAATTGCTGATCGGCGCCGACGATCTGCCGACGGCGCATCCGATGATCCGCCGCGCCCGCGAGGGCCATCCGCCGTGGCCGGCCATCCGGGACTGTCTGGAGCGGCTGGACGCCGCCGCGCGTGCCTTCGAGTATCCGGCGGTGCGGGCGATCCTGCGGGAGGCGGTGGCCGAGTATCAGCCGGAGAACGGAATCGAAGACTGGGTGTGGCAGGCGGGAATGAGGGAAGAGGCCGGAGTGCCGACCGATTAGCCGGCATCCTTCGTCGATTCCGGTTCCGGGTGCGGCCAGATGACGGCGGTTTTGACCCGATTGCGCGAGATTTCGACGATCTCGGTCGGGTGGCCGGCCAGCGACAGCCGGGCGCCCGGCTCCGGGATGGCCTCCAGGTGTTCCATGACCAGACCGTTGAGGGTGCGCGGCCCATCGGTGGGCAGGTGCCAGTCCAGCGCCCGGTTCAGGGCGCGGACCGGCGTGCGGCCGTCCACCACGTAACCGCCGTCGGCGCGCGGGATCAGGTTGCGTTTGCCGAACGTGGCGGGATCGGTGGTGAATTCGCCGACGATCTCCTCCAGGATATCTTCCAGCGTCACCAACCCCAGCACGTCGCCGTATTCGTCCACCACCAGGCCCACCCGCCGGCGCAACTGTTGAAAGTTCAGCAGTTGCCGGGTCAGCGAAGTGCCCTCGGGGATGAAATACGGCTCCCGCACCAGGCTCTCCAGATCGGCGCGGTTGAAATCCGGTTTCTGGATCATCAGATTGAACACCTTGCGCACGTGCAGGAAGCCGACCACCTGTTCGATGGTGCCGCGATAGACCAGCAGCCGGGTATACGGGTAGCGGGTCAGTTTGGCGACGATTTGCTCCCACTCGTCTTCCAGATCGATGCCTTCCAACTCGTTGCGCGGCACCATGATGTCGTTGACGGTGATTTCCTCCAGTTCCAGAATGCCGAGCAGCATGGTCTGATGCCGTTTGGGAATCATCACCCCCGCTTCCAGGACCACCGTGCGCAATTCCTCGGCGCTGAGCGACTGCTGGCCGGAGGTCTGGATGGTGACCCGAAACAGGCGCAGCAGGCCGTTGACGATCAGGTTGGTGAACCAGACCAGCGGATAGAACACCCTGAGCAACGGCGTCAGCACCGCGGAGGCGGGGTAGGCGATGCGCTCGGGATGCAGGGCCGCCAGGGTTTTGGGCGCGACTTCCCCGAAAACCAGGACGATGATGGTCATGGCCACGGTGGAGGCCACGATGCCGGTCTCGCCCATGAAATAAATGGCGACGACGGTGGCCAGCGAGGAGGCCAGGATGTTGACGAAGTTGTTGCCGAGCAGAATGA
>DAINDE010000097.1:0-1786 GCA_036732025.1 Rhodocyclaceae bacterium | reverse complement strand
AGAGACGAACCAGCCGCGTAGGGCGCAATAGCCGCAGGCGTATTGCGCCGCATGTAACGGCGCCCCCTTATTTCAACCATGCCCGACTATCGACGCGCCTGGCATCCGGGCTGAACTGAAATCCACCTCCGCTACCCGCTCGAAGGAAAGGCCGCGCTCACGTACATTGCGGGCATCTTATATCGGGTCGAAGGTGATCTCCATGGGGCAAATTGTATGTACATATAGGGGCGTTGCACGGGGCACAAGGATGCGGCGGAAGTCGCTGCGCAATTCCGCCCTGCGGCTACGGCAGGTCTACGACTGCAGTGCCTGCTCCACGCCCCGCGCCCAGTCCTCCATGGGTTCCCCCCGCTGTTCCCGCGCTTCCCGGATCAGCTTCAGGTTTCGCGCCGTGGTTTCCGGCTCCCAGGGTTCGCGCACATGGGCCAGGGCGTCGGCCAGGGCGGTTTCGGCGGCGGCCTGGTCGTGGGCGAGCACGGCCAGTTCCAGCAGGGTGGCGTGGTCCCAGTAGTCGGGCGTGCCCTGGGCGATGCGGCGTTTGACGGCGTAGGCCACCACCGGCAGCAGCTCGGCCTGGCGCGGGTCGCGGGTGGGCTGCAGTTCCATCAGAGTGACGGCGTTGACGCCGGGGTAGGCGTCCCGCCAGTCGGCCTCGAAGCCTTGCAGGTAGGTGGCGATGGCTTTCTTCAGCCAGCCGGGGGCGGCGGGGCTGGCGGCGCGGGCTTCGGCTTCCCAGCGGTCCTTGTACACCCGGCCCAGGAGGCCGTTGGTTTCGCTGCTGGGGCCGTACTGCTGGATCACCGCCCGCAGGGTGGCTTCCGCCTCGTCCGCCCGGCCCAGACGGTTCAGGGCAAAGCCCAGTTGTTCCTGCACCATGGGGCTGCGGGCCAGGGGCGCGGGCATCCGCGCCACCAGATCCACCATGCCCTGCCAGTCCTTCACCGCCCGTAGTGAAAGATAGAGGTCGATGACCACGCCGGCTTCCTGCCGGGCGATGTCGCCCAGGCTCGCCGCGGCGGCGCGCACCGCATCCGCCCCGGCGCGGCGGGCGGCGGCAAGCTGCGCCCGGGCCGCGTTGGCGTAGGCCGCCCGCTCGCGGAAGACGTCGGTCTTCAGCCGGGCGATGTCCGGCGGAGCGTAGCCTTCCACCAACTGGAACACCGGGCTGTCGGTGGGCGGTTCGCCCCGCTGGCGCTTGGCCGCCTCCAGCAGGGCGGTGAGCTTGGCCCCGTCCCCCGCCGGGTCCGCCGGCGCGCTGCCGGCCAAGCCGTAGGGCAGGGCGCGCAGGGGCCCCACGTCAAAAGGCAGGCGGCCGGTGTCGGCGCTGATCAGCACCGTGGTGGCCGGGCGGATGCCGTGGCGCAGGCCCAGCTCGTAGAACACGTTGGCGTTGGCCCCGGTCAGGTCCGCCACCGCGTAGTCGCACAGGATCAGGCGCTCGAAGGTGGCGATGGGGGGGGCGTCGGGCGCGGCGCGCAGGGGCTCCAGGCCGGCGGCGGTGATGGCCGGGGCGACGATCTGGTCAAACACTGCGTCGAAATCCACGGTGGCGCCGGTGGCGAGGGGCTGGGTTCCGTAGGGCAGGAGGATGAAACAAAGGGGGGGCATCGACGTCTCCCGGGCGGCAGGGCGGGGTGGCTTTGCCATGATAGCCCGTGCCCCGCGTGTGGGGTGGGTGCCCTTTGCGGTGGAGGCCGTGAAAAAATGGCTGGTCAGCCTGCCAGGAAGCGCATAGCGTCCTGACTGAATTTGCCAAATGAAACAATTCGGCAGTGACCGGGGA
>DAINDE010000096.1:0-1822 GCA_036732025.1 Rhodocyclaceae bacterium | reverse complement strand
CCGATTTTGGCGGGGGGCAAGTCCACATCCGGCAGCAGGCTGGCGGCGGCGGCCAGCAGCCAGCCAAGCCAATCCGGCCGGTAGCCGAACCGGGTCGCCCCGCCCAGGTACAGCACCGAGGCGAAGGCGAGGTGGGTGGGGAGGGTCATGGCGGGTCTCCGGCCTCAGTGGTCCAGGCCCGCTTCAGCGTCCAGGCCAGCAGCGCGACCGCGCCGACCCGGATCAGAACCGCCAGCGCGGTATCGTGATTCAACAGGCCCCACCGGCTCAGGATTTCGGTCCAGTCGTGGAAATTCGCGGGGTCCAGGCCCCCGACCAGCGGCAGTTGGTGGGCGCGGGCGTCGGCCAGGTAGCGCGCGACGTTCAGCCCGTTCTCGGCGAGCCAGAGCAGGCTGACGTAAACGCCATGCCGTTGCTCCCGGCGCTGGAACTCCCAGGCGCAGGCAGCGGGTAGCAGCAGTTGCATCAAGGTGCCGCCGTACACGCTCAGGCGAGCCGACAACAGGCCGAACAGCGGATGCCCCGCTTCATGAAAGGCCAGGTTGGCGCTGTCGAGAATGGGAATCCAGCCCCAGAGCGCATGACCGAGCAGCAGCAACCCGGCCAGGAGGGTCAGCAGCAGGGGCGGCCAGCGACTGGAAGGGGGGGTCATTGCCAAGGTCATTCATCACAAAACGCACGGGCGGCCTGGATCACCCGGTCGCTCAGGTAAAAGCCTGCCTCCTGGCGCAACCGCTCCAGCAGCGGCCCGACCTCCGCGATCAGGCCGCGCGCTTTCGCTTCGATCAGCACGCCGACCACGCCCACCGTTTTCAGCCCCAAGCGTTGCGCCGCGCGCCGGCCTTCCTTCTCGTCCATCAGCACGAAGGGCGGCGAACAGTCCACGGCCAGGGCGATGGTTTCCGCCTCGCCCGGATCGAGCCGTTCCCGCAAGGCTGTTACCAGGGGGCGATTCATCACCGCCCGCCGTGCGATCCAGGCGGCGCCGGCCACCTCATCGCGGCCTGGCCAGGTTCGCCCATCAGCGTTCAACTCCGCCCAGACCGCCTCGGCGACGAGCAGCCCGCCATACCGTTGCCGGAGCAGATCGAACTGGCCGATGGCGGCCAGATTAGTCAGCGGCGAGGTATTGCTGACCGGAACGGTCACGGCAGGCGGCCCAGCGCGCGCAAGGCGGCGATGTCATCTTGCAGGTCGTCGGCATCGTAGTGCGCCTCGATGCGCCGCAGACCCAGCCACTGCCGAAACTCCCACAGGCTCAGGCCGGCCAGCTCGCGCGCCTTGCCCAGCGACAGCCGTCCCTGGGCATAGAGCGCCAGCGCCAGTTCGCGCCGCAGTTCGTGGGTATTCATTTGGGCGGCGTCCAACACCCCTTGCGGGATTTCGAGCTTAGCGATGGCTTCTTCCGGCATGATGACGGCTCCGTTCGCGGCTGGTGGTCGATGATGGACAGTATGACGGATCGAGCGCTCGCTGCTAATTCGCCTTCCCCGCCCCCCGGAACAGGAACACCCGGATCGAGATGACCACCGCCGCCAGCATCCCGGCGAAGATGTACAGTTCGGTGTCGCCGGTAGGTGTTCCTACCGGTTTCGGGTCTTCTGCTTGGAGATGGTCTTTTGATTTGGGTGGGATAGCAAATGTCTGCCCGTGGTGGCCGTTTTCTTCTCCACTGCTGGGGGTTCCGTCGTTGCGGGTGGCCGCTCCTCCCCTCTGGAGACCGTCTTTTTCGGTCGGATGCCTCCCAGCGGGGGGGCTGGCTTGCTGGCTTCCTCTGCTTCCCGCGCCCGTGGCCACACGGGGGGGGGGATGCCGGGCGGGC
>DAINDE010000095.1:0-1857 GCA_036732025.1 Rhodocyclaceae bacterium | reverse complement strand
TCACTTTGGCCTGCTTCCAGGTGGCGTCGTCCTGCATCTTGCCGTCGATCATGACCGCGCCGCTGCCGTCGGGCATGGCTTCGACGACGCGCTTGGCCCAGGCCACTTCCTCCGGCTTCGGGCTGAACACCCGCTTGGCGATGGCGATCTGGTTGGGGTGCAGGGTCCAGGTGCCGACGCAACCCATCAGGTAGGCGTTGCGGAACTGATCCTCGCAGGCCACCAGATCGGCGATGTCGCCAAACGGACCGTAGAAGGCCAGGGCGCCGACGCTGGCGCAGGCGTCCACCATCCGCCCGATGGTGTAGTGCCACAAATCCTGTTGGGCGGTGGGACGCGGCGCATCGGGATTGTTCGAATCGGGATCGGTGCGGACCAGATAATCGGGATGGCCGCCGCCGACCCGGGTGGTCTTCATCCGGCGCGAGGCGGCCAGATCGGCGGGACCGAGGCTCATGCCCTGCATCCGGGGACTGGCGTTGGCGATTTCGTCCACGTTGGCGACGCCGAGGGCGGTTTCCAGGATGGCGTGGATCATCAGCGGCTTTTTCACGCCGTACTTGGCTTCCAGTTGCGCCAGCAATTGATCGGCGAAGTAGATGTCCCACGCGCCCTGAATCTTGGGCAGCATGATCACGTCCAGCTTGTCGCCGATTTCACCGACCAGCCGGATCAGATCGTCCAGGAACCACGGGCTGTCGAGGCTGTTAACCCGGGTCCAGAACTGGGTGTCGCCGAAATCGACGCTCTTGCCGATCTGCACCAGCCCTTCGCGGGCGGCTTCCTTGCGGTCGATGGGTACGGCATCTTCCAGGTTGCCCAGCATGATGTCCACGGTCTTGGCGATGTCGGGCACCTTGACCGCCATCTTCGGGTTGCTGGGATCGAAGAAATGGATCATCCGCGACGGCCGCACCGGAATCTCGCGGAGCGGTTCGGGGGCGCCGACGACCTTGGGTTTGAAGAAGTCGCGGGGACTGCGCAGCATGATTGTATCCTCCCAGGTTAATGGCCTTCGTATTTCTGGATGAGTTTTTGTGCGGCCACGGTCGGGGGCAGATGACCCTCGATCACGGCCTCTTCCACGTCGGCGCGGATGCTTTCGACGCCGGCGTGGTTGAAGAAACTGGCGCGCAAGTGTTCCTCGACCATGGAGTATACCCAATCCAGGGTTTGCCGTTGCCGGCGCTTCTCGAACACGCCGCTGGCCGTGACTTGTCGGCGGAAGTCACTGATCACCTTCCAGATGGCGTCGATGCCCTCGCCATTGAGGGCGGAACAGGTATAGGCCCTGGTGCGCCAGCCCTCGGTGGCCGGGGCGAGGTAGTGCAGCGCCCGGTTGTAATCGGCCTTGGCGGCGTTGGCGCGGATCTTGTTGTCACCGTCGGCCTTGTTGACCAGCAGGGCATCGGCCAGCTCCATGATGCCTTTCTTGATGCCCTGCAATTCATCGCCGGCTCCGGCGATCATCAACAACAGGAAGAAATCGACCATCGAACGCACCGTGGTTTCGCTCTGGCCGACCCCGACGGTTTCCACCAGGATCACGTCGAAGCCGGCGGCCTCGCAGACCAGGATGGTCTCGCGGCTCTTGCGGGCCACGCCGCCCAGCGTGCCGGCGGACGGCGAGGGGCGGATGAAGGCGCGCAGGTCGCGCGAGAGCAGTTCCATCCGGGTCTTGTCGCCGAGGATGCTGCCGCGCGTGACCGTGCTGCTGGGGTCCACCGCCAGCACCGCCACCTTGTGGCCCTGTTCGCACAGGTGCAGGCCGAGCGCTTCGATGAAGGTGCTCTTGCCGGCGCCGGGCACGCCGGTGATGCCGATCCGGATCGAGTTGCCGGTGTGGGGAATGAGTTG
>DAINDE010000094.1:0-1891 GCA_036732025.1 Rhodocyclaceae bacterium | reverse complement strand
CTGATCGTCATCTCGACCGACCGCGGTTTGTGCGGTGGCCTGAACACCAATCTGTTCAAGGCCACCATCATCGCCATGCAGCAATGGCGCACGCGCGGCGTCGAAATCGATCTCTGCACCGTCGGCACCAAGGCGTTCCAGTTCTTCCGCCGGCTCAAGGGCAACATCGTCGCCCATGTCTCCCACCTGGGCGATTCGCCCCGCTTCGAGGACGTACTCGGTCCGGTCAAGGTGATGGCCGATGCCTTCGCGGAAGAGCGCATCGACGCGGTTTATCTGGTGTACAACGAGTTCGTCAACACCATGAGCCAAAAGCCCAAGATCGAGCGGTTGGTGCCCATCACCGCCGAGGTGCAGGACGCGGCCCCGGTCCATCGCTGGGACTACATCTACGAACCCGATCCCAAGGACCTCATCGAATTGCTGTTGCGGCGTTACGGTGAGTCCGTGGTCTATCAGGCCCTGGTGGAAAATGTCGCTTGCGAGATGGCCGCCCGCATGGTCGCCATGAAGAGCGCGTCCGATAATGCCGGCACGCTCATCGATGAATTGCAACTGATCTACAACAAGGCCCGACAGGCATCGATCACCCAGGAACTGGCCGAGATCGTGGGTGGCGCGGCGGCGGTATAGGGTCGCGGCGAACGCCCGTTCCTTCGGGAGTGGGCGCGCGGTGAAACAAATCAAGGGGAACCCAACTCATGAGTTCTGGCAATATCGTGCAAATCATCGGCGCCGTGGTGGACGTCGAATTCCCGCGCGGGTCGGTGCCCAAGGTCTACGATGCGCTGCGTATCGATGAAAACGGTCTGACGCTGGAGGTGCAGCAGCAGTTGGGCGACGGCGTGGTTCGCACCATCGCCATGGGTCCGTCGGAAGGACTGAAGCGCAGCATGGCGGTCTCCAACACCGGAGCGCCGGTAACCGTGCCGGTGGGCAAGCCCACCCTGGGCCGGATCATGAACGTGCTGGGCATGCCCATCGACCACAAGGGACCGGTGGAGACCGACAGCTACCGCGCCATCCATCAGCCGGCGCCCAGCTATGAGGATCAGTCGGGCGCGACCGAGTTGCTGGAAACCGGGATCAAGGTCATCGACCTGCTCTGTCCGTTCGCCAAGGGCGGCAAGATCGGCCTGTTCGGCGGCGCCGGCGTGGGCAAGACCGTCAACATGATGGAGCTGATCCGCAATATCGCCATCGAGCACTCCGGTTATTCGGTGTTCGCCGGGGTGGGCGAGCGCACCCGCGAAGGCAACGACTTCTATCATGAAATGAAGGAGTCGAACGTGCTGGATAAGGTGGCGCTGGTCTACGGCCAGATGAACGAGCCGCCCGGCAACCGGCTGCGCGTGGGCCTGACGGGCCTGACCATCGCCGAGAACTTCCGCGACGAAGGTCGCGACGTGCTGCTGTTCATCGACAACATCTATCGCTACACCCTGGCCGGCACCGAATGCTCGGCGCTGCTGGGCCGCATGCCGTCGGCGGTGGGTTACCAACCGACGCTGGCCGAGGAAATGGGCGTGCTGCAGGAACGCATCACCTCGACCAAGGTCGGTTCCATCACTTCCATTCAGGCGGTGTACGTGCCCGCCGACGACCTGACCGACCCGTCGCCGGCCACCACTTTCGCCCACCTGGACGCCACGGTGGTGTTGTCGCGCCAGATCGCCGAGTTGGGTATCTATCCGGCGGTGGACCCGCTGGATTCCACTTCCCGGCAGTTGGATCCGCTGGTGGTGGGTCAGGAGCACTATGACACCGCCCGCGCCGTGCAAAGCACGCTGCAACGCTACAAGGAACTGAAGGACATCATCGCCATTCTGGGCATGGACGAACTGTCCGAGGAAGACAAGCTGGTGGTGGCCCGCGCCCGCAAGATCCAGCG
>DAINDE010000093.1:0-1917 GCA_036732025.1 Rhodocyclaceae bacterium | reverse complement strand
CCCAGGACCGGCTGATTCCCCAGGCTTTCAACCGATTTCATGGACACCGGCACGGGTGAACCACCGACATTGCGACGCCTGGTGGTTCACCGGCCGGGAATCAAGGAAGAAACAACGAGCGCTTCATCGTCAACAAATACCAACCATCCAAGGAGTTCTCTTTCATGCAAACCTGGACTCAGGTCTATACACCACTGGCCGGCAATTTATGGCTGTCCGCGCTGGTCGCCGCCATTCCGATCTACTTTTTCTTTGTGGCGCTGGCCGTCTTGCGAATGAAAGGCCACATCGCCGCGCTGATCACCGTAGCCCTCGCCATTGCCGTCGCCATGGTGGTCTATCAAATGCCGGCCTCCATGGCGCTGGCCGCGACCGGTTACGGCTTTTTATACGGTCTGTGGCCGATTGCCTGGATCATCGTGACCGCCGTGTTTCTGTATAAACTGACGGTCAAGACCGGTCAATTTGAAGTCATCCGTTCCTCCGTATTATCCATTACAAACGACCAGCGTTTGCAGATGATATTGGTCGGCTTCTGCTTCGGCGCCTTCCTGGAAGGCGCGGCGGGATTCGGCGCGCCGGTGGCGATCACCGCCGCGCTGCTGGTGGGCCTGGGTTTCAATCCACTCTATGCCGCCGGTCTGTGCCTGATCGCCAATACCGCGCCGGTGGCGTTTGGCGCCTTGGGCATTCCCATCACGGTCGCCGGCAAGGTCACCAGCACCGATCCATTTTTGATCGGGCAAATGGCGGGCCGGCAACTACCGTTGTTGTCGCTGTTCGTACCGTTCTGGCTGGTGTTCATCATGGACGGCTGGCGCGGCATCCGGGAAACCTGGCCAGCGCTCTTGGTGGCGGCAGGGACGTTCGCGGTGACCCAGTATTTCACCGCGAACCACTGGGCCTATGAGTTGCCGGACGTCACGTCCGCCCTGGTCAGCCTGTTGGCCCTGTCGCTTTTCCTGCGCTATACGTGGCAACCCAAAGAAGCCTTTACCTTTCAGAGCGCGAGTTCTGGAGCCCACATATCGGCGTCTCATCCACATTCTCAATACAGCATCGGTCAAATCCTCAAGGCCTGGTCGCCGTTCATTGTACTCACCATCATGGTGACCATCTGGACCCTGCCGGCCTTCAAGGGCTTGTTCGCCAAGGGCGCCCCGCTGGAGGCATGGGTGATGAGTTTCCACATTCCCGGCCTGGACAAGCTGGTGATGAAGACCGTGCCCATCGTCAACACGCCGGCGCCCTATGAAGCGGTTTACAAATTCGACGTGCTGTCGGCGACGGGAACCTCCATCCTGTTGTCGGCGGTCATCAGCGCCTTCATCCTGGGCGTCAACATCAAGATGTTCTTCTCAGCCTTTTGGGAGACGTTTGTGGAACTGGCCAAGCCTATCTTCACCATCGGCTTGGTGCTGGGCTTCGCCTTCATCGCCAACTATTCGGGCGCTTCCTCGACGCTGGGCCTGGCTTTCGCGGCGACCGGCGCGCTGTTTCCGTTCTTCTCGCCTTTCCTGGGCTGGCTGGGGGTATTCCTGACCGGTTCCGACACGTCCAGCAACGCCCTGTTCGCCAACCTGCAGCAAGTGACGGCCCAGCAAATCGGCGTCAATCCGGTGCTGACCATCGCTGCCAACACCACGGGCGGCGTCACCGGCAAGATGATTTCGCCGCAATCCATCGCGGTGGCCTGCGCGGCGACGGGACTGGTGGGCAAGGAGTCGGACCTGTTCCGCTTCACGGTGAAGCACAGCCTGTTCTTTGCGGTCATCATCGGCATCATTACCTATGTACAGGCGTATTACCTGCAATGGATGATTCCGATTGCGACGCCAATGGCGCGCTAGCAGCGGATCCCGACCCCAATCGGAGGGCCGATGCGATTCCCGCATCGGCCCTCTTGGCGTGGTCGTC
>DAINDE010000092.1:0-2034 GCA_036732025.1 Rhodocyclaceae bacterium | reverse complement strand
AATCCTCTTCTGGCGGATGAGAAAACCGGTTGACCAGGCCGGAACCGGTTGTTTTACCGATTATTCCACAGAATCGCCGACTAACCTAGCCCCGGCCAGCGGCGCAGCACCTGGTAACGGGAGCCGTTTTCCCCCGGCAGCGACTCGACCAGGGCCACGTCGTTGACCGGCCAGTGGACCGGTGCGGCGGGCGGGCGGTCCGGAGCTGGGCCGGGAAACTTGCGAGCCAGGGTAACGTGAGCCTGAAACGCCCGCCGCTCGGGGGTGAAGCCACAGTCACGCAAGCGCCGGTGCAAGTCGGCCACCAGCTCGTACAGTTCCGGCGGGGTGCGGCTGGACCCCAGCCACAGAATGCGTGGCGCCGGCCAGTAGCCATAACGATCCAGAATCAGCTCCAGCGCCGGCACCCCCAGGTCCGCCAACGCGGCTTCGTAAGCGGCCAGGCGAACGGTGTCGGTGGCGCCCAGAAACACCAGCGTCAGATGCAGGTTCGCGTCGCGCACCCGCCGCCGGCCAACAGCGTTCGTCGCCAGTTCCGCCATGAGGCGGCGTTCGGCCTCTTGCGGCCAGAGCGCCAGAAACAGCCGCCGTTGAGCCTCAGTGGTGGAGGGCGAAGACATCCAGCACCCCTTGCAGGGCGGCGGCGACGGTTTCCAGGCGAACCTGGTCGCGGTTGCCTTCGAAGTGCCGGCGTTCGGCGCGGGTCGGGCCATTCCGCAGCGCCCAGGCCAGATAGACCGTGCCGACCGGCTTGTCCGGGCCGCCGCCGTCGGGACCGGCGATGCCACTGACGGCGACGACCACATCGGCCGGGCTGCGTTGCAGGGCGCCGGCCGCCATTTCGGCGACCACTTCGGCGCTGACCGCCCCGTGCTTGGCGATGGTCGATGCCTGTACGCCCAACAGCTCGGACTTGGCCGCGTTGCTATAGGTGACGAAGCCGCGGTCGAACCAAGTGGAACTGCCGGGTATATCGGTGGCGACCTTGGCGATCCAGCCGCCCGTGCAGGATTCGGCGATGGCCAGGGTGCGATTGCGGGTACGCAGGGCCACGCCGACTCGGGTGGCCAGTTCATAGAGATGTTGCTGTGCGGGATCTTGGGCGGACACGGCGATCTCCTGACGATTCGGGAGGTGGGAAGACGTTTGGATTCGAAATGACGCCGCTACACGGTAGCATAGCGTGTGTGGGGCGCAAGACCGTCCCTGCTTACTTCAACCATCCTTTCCTGCGGAAAAACCAGAAGGGCGTCGCGACCGAAGCGATCATCAGCCCGATGGCGAAAGGGTATCCCAGCGGCCACTTCAGTTCGGGCATAAAGGCGAAATTCATGCCGTAGATGCTGGCGATCAGGGTTGGCGGCAACAGGGCGACGGAAACCACCGAGAAGATTTTAATCACCTTGTTCTGGTTGATGTTGATGAAGCCGACCGTCGCATCCATCAGGAAGTTGATCTTCTCGAACAGGAACGACGTGTGACCGTCCAGCGACTCGATGTCGCGCAGGATTTGGCGGGCATCCTCGATTTGCTCGATGGACAGCAGCCGCCGCCGCATCAGGAAGGAGATGGCGCGGCGGGTGTCCATCAGATTGCGGCGGATGCGCCCGTTCAGGTCTTCCTCGCGGGCGATACCGGCCAGCACCTCGGCGGCGGCCTGGTCGGTCAGATGCGCTTTCAGCACCCGGCCGCCGATTTGTTCCAGGTCGGCGTAGATGCCTTCCAGCGCGTCGGCGGAATATTCGGCGTCGGTGGCGTACAGGTCGAGCAGCACGTCCCGGCAGTTTTCGAGATAACCGGGCTGGTGCCGCGCCCGCAGGCGCAGCAGGCGGAAAACCGGCAGGTCCTCTTCGTGCAGGCTGAACAGGATATCCTGCTTGAGCACGAAGGCCACCGGCACGTTGCGGGATTCGTCGGTTTTGTCGATCAGAAAATCGGAGCGGATTTGCAGTGCGCCGCTGGCATCCTCGAAGCAGCGGGCGCTGGCCTCGATGTCGCCGAAATCGTCCTCGTCCGGCAGGGTCAGCCTGAACA
>DAINDE010000091.1:0-2050 GCA_036732025.1 Rhodocyclaceae bacterium | reverse complement strand
GGATTTCCACCATGATGCCGGTTTCAATCGGCCCGACGCCCAGCCGCTGCCGCTCTTCCTCCAGCATGGCCTTGGCGTCGCGCAGTTCCGACAGCAGACCGACCATCGGGAACATCACCCGGACCTTGCCGAAGGCGGCGGCGCGCAGGATGGCCCGCAGTTGGATGCGCAGGATTTCCGGGCGGTCCAGCCCGATGCGCAGGCCGCGCTCCCCGAGAAACGGGTTTTCCTCCTTGGGAATGGGCAGGTAAATGAGTGGCTTGTCGCCGCCCACATCCAGCGTGCGAATAATCAGCGGCCGGTCCGGCCCCAGCGCCTCGGCGATAGCCTTGTAGGTCTCGAACTGCTCGTCCTCGTTGGGGGCGGTGCTGCGTTCCAGGAACAGGAATTCCGAACGCAGCAGGCCGACGCCCTCGCCGCCCAGGCCGGGAACCTGCTCGGCTTCGGCCAGCCCGCCGATGTTGCCGACCACCTCCAGCCGGTGGCCGTCCAGGGTGACCGCCGGTTCGTGCGCCACCGCCATCTCCGCCTGCCGGCGCACCGCCAGCCGTTCCTGGGTCTCGCGGATGCGGGCGATGTCCTCGGGCGTAGGATTCAGCCGCAGCGTGCCCTTGCCGCCGTCGAGAATCACCGGCGTGCCGTTGGGCAGTTCCAGCGCCTGCGGTTCGATGCCGGCCACCGCCGGAATGTCCAGCGAACGGGCCAGAATGGCGACGTGCGAGGTCGCGCCGCCCAGCGTGGTGCAGAACCCCCGCACCCTGGCGCGATCCATGCTGGCGGTGTCGGAGGGTGTGAGCTCCTCGGCCACCAGGATGGCGTTGGCGGGCGGTTCCTGGCGTTCCGGCTCCGCGCCGGTCAGCAGAGTCAGCACCCGCCGGCCCACGTCGCGCAGGTCGTTGGCGCGGGCCGCCAGCAGTTCGTTGCGCAGGCTGGCCAAGCGGTCGGCATGGGTGGTGAAGGCCCGATGCCAGGCGAATTCGGCGCTCTTGCCCTTGGCCAGCGCCGAATGGGCGATGTCCAGCAGGTCGGGGTCGTCCAGCAATTCCTGATGGGCGGCGAAGATGGCGGCCTTGTCGGCGGCGCGCTGACCGTGCAGGCTCGCCTGCAAGGCTTCCAACTGCACCTTGGCCTGATTGACCGCCTCGTCCAGCCGGTCGCGTTCCTGCTGCGGATCACCCTCGGCGGTTTCGTTGACCTGAATCTCCTGATGCCGGATTTGGAACACCTCACCGACCGCCAGCCCCGGCGAGGCAGCCACGCCGAGCAGCAGGTTCGGGTCTTCCGAACGCGGGCGCGGCGCGGGCGCGGCGCTGGGAGAAACTTCGACGCTGGCCGGAGCCGGCGCGGGTTTGCAACCTTCGTCGCCCAGCCCTTCCCACAGCAGCGGGGTCAGCGTTTCGACCGCCGCGTCGGCGTCGTCGCCCCTGGCGGTCAGGGTCACTTTGTCGCCGTAGCCGATTTCCAGGCTCATGATGGCCACCACGCTCTTGGCGTTGGCGGATTGGTCGCCTTTCTGGATGCGGATGTCGGCCTTGAATTTCTTGGCGAGGTTGGCCAGCACCGCCGCCGGGCGGGCGTGCAGACCGGTGGGGTTGGGAATCAGAATCGCCTCGGAGGCGACGGTTTTGACCGACTCGGTCACGGCTTCCGTCTGGGTTCCGGCCAAAGTCAGTTCGAGGATCACGTCCTGGCCGGCGGTGACGGCACCGGAACGCGGAGCGAAGGCCGCCACCCGCTCGCTGTTGGTGACGACGATCTGGGTGAGCAGGCTCTTGGCGTGGGTGGCGACGTAATCGGCGTCGAAGTCGATCAGGGCGTCGCCGGTCTTGACCGCATCGCCCGCCTTGACCTTCGCGGTGAAGCCGCTGCCTTTCAGGCCGACGGTGTCGAGACCGATGTGCATCAGCACTTCAACGCCTTGGGGGGTGGCGACGGTGACGGCGTGACCGGCCGGGTGCAACTGCACGATCTTACCGTCGCAGGGTGCGCGCAGGCACTGGTCGAGGGGGTCGATGGAAATGCCGTCGCCGACCATTTTCTGGGCGAACAC
>DAINDE010000090.1:0-2069 GCA_036732025.1 Rhodocyclaceae bacterium | reverse complement strand
CCTGTCCCGGCGGCCGGCGGCGCGGCCAGCAGGCCGAAGGTCCGGCTGGCCGTCCGGGAAAGCCGGACCAGGCGGGCCAGCAGCGCCTGGCCGGCGAAGCGCAGCCGGTCGGCGGGGGAAAGGGTGCCGCCGGTGCGGCGGGACCAAGCGAGGGTACCGATGGCGTTCATGGCTTTCTCCTGGGGTGGGGGTGCTTGCATTTCACCGCCGATGGCGCCATCATGCGACTGTCCATAAAGACATTTTTCAGGCAAAAAACGACATGGCGCATTTCACCATCGCGGTACTCGACTGGGCGCTCGCCTCCAGCGTGGCGGTGACCCTGGATGCCCTGCGCGCGGCCGAGCGCATCGCCCAGACCCTGGGGCGGCAGACCCACGGCTGGCGGGTGGTGGGCAGTGGGGCGACGGTGTCCCTGTCCAACGGCCTTTCCGTGCCGGCGGAGCCGCTGGGCGAAGAGACGGACTTCGGCGCTTCCGTCGTGGTCGTCCCCGGCCTCGGCCTCGATCATCCCGCCCTGGCCGAGGTCTCGGAAGGCGGCGCCCGGCGCTACGACATGGCTGTGGTGGCCCGCCGCGTCGAACTGCCCGACGCCCGCCTGCTGGCTGATCGCCTGCGGGCCCACGGCGCCGCCGGCGGCAGGGCCGCCGCCTCCTGCTCCGGCGTGCTGGTGCTGGGGGAGGCCGGCCTCCTCGACGGTCGCACGGCCACCACCCACTGGCGCCTGTCCGGTCTCCTGCAGCAGCGTTATCCCGCCTGCCGGGCCGACGTGTCGCAGATGGTGGTGCGGGACGGCAACATCGTCACCGCCGGCGCCGCCATGGCCCAGATGGACCTCATGCTCCACCTCATCGGCGAGGCCTACGGCCGTGAGGTGGCCGACCTGGTGGCCCGCTACCTGCTGCTCGACGGGCGGCCCAGCCAGTCCTGCTACATGGCCTGGTCCCACCTGCAGAGCACCGACGACACGGTGAAGAAGCTGGAGCGCCTGGTCGAGACGAGCCTGCCGGAGGTACCGCCCCTGGCCGCCCTGGCCGACACCCTGCACGTCTCGGAAAAGACCCTGGCCCGCCGGGTGCAGCGGGCCACCGGGCAGACGCCGGGGGCCGTCATCCAGTCGGTGCGTTTGCGCCACGCCCGCCACCTGCTGGAAACGACGCGCCTGCCCATCGCCGAGGTGGCCAGCCGGGTCGGCTACGCCGACGCCACGGCGCTGCGCAAGCTGACCCTGAAGACCCTGCACCTGGCCCCGGGTCAGTTGCGGGGGAGGCGCTGAGCGATGGCCTTTCGCCTGCCGCCCCTGCACGCACTGGCCGCCTTCGAGGCCGCCGCCCGCCACCAGTCCTTCCTCAAGGCCGCCGACGAACTGTGCGTCACCCAGTCCGCCATCAGCCACCGCATCCGGCAACTGGAGGACGACCTGGGGGTCAAGCTCTTCCTGCGCATCAACCGCAACATCGCCCTCACGCCCCAGGGAGAAAGCTACCTGACGGCGGTGCGCAAGGCCCTGGCCGACATCGAGGTGGCCACCCGCGGCGTCACCCACGCCGTGCGCCACACCCTCAAGGTGAGCGTGGCGCCGGCCATCGGCAGCAAGTGGCTGGTCACCCGGCTGGCGGACTTCCAGCGCCAGCATCCGGACATCGACCTCATCCTCTCGGCCTCCATCCACCTGGCCAACATCAAGTCCGGCGAGGTGGACGTGGGCGTGCGCTACGGCCAGGGCAACTGGCCCGGCCTGGTGGCCTACAAGCTCACCGACGAGGTGCTGCTGGCCGTCTGCGCCCCGGATTACCCGGCCCGGGTCGGTGGCCTGGTCGCCCCGGCGGACATCGCCAAGGCGCGGCTCCTGAGGCACCCCAGCCTGCCCTGGAAACCCTGGCTGGAGGCGGCCGGCCTGGACTGGCCGGAACCCGGCGGCGGCGTCCAGTTCGACGACGCGGTGATGATGATCGAGGCCGCCGTGGCGGGCAACGGCATCGCCGTCAGCCCGGGCAAGCTGGTGGCGCCCTACCTGGCCGCCGGCAGCCTGGTGCAGTTGTTCGACCTGGCGCCCCGGGATCGGGGCT
>DAINDE010000089.1:0-2093 GCA_036732025.1 Rhodocyclaceae bacterium | reverse complement strand
CACCACCTGGTTGAGAATGTCCTTCATCTCGCCGGGCAGGATCACGTCCTTCAACCCGACCGTCTCCAGTTCCAGGCCGTGCGGACGAATCTTCTCGACTGCGTAATCCCACACCGCCCGATTCAGTTCGTCCTTGTCGCCGAGCAACACGTCCAGGGTGCGGGTGCCGATGGTCTGACGCAGACCGAACTGCAAGGTCCGGTACAGGTAGTCGCCGCTGTTACCCAGCTCGGCGCGAGCCTTCACCGGATCGGCGATCCGGTAGACCGCCGACAGGTTCACCCGCAGGCTGACCTTGTCCTTGGTCAGGATTTCCTGGCCGGAGACCTCCAGGGTCTGCAGTCGCAGATCCACCGACTCCACCTTCACCGCGCGGTTGAACCGCCAGAAGGCGTGCAGGCCGGGCGGCAGGGTGCGCGCCAGTTCGCCGTCCACCAGCAATAGACCGACGTGGTTGTCCTCCACCTCGGCGTCCTGAATGAAGCCGGTCAGGTTCTTGGCTAAAGCCGCCGAGGGCCGCGCCAGCAGGGCGGCGTGCGCCCGAGACAGCGCGTAATCGGTCGCGATGTCGATCAGCTCGACGCGAACCTCCACCGGACCCCGCCAGTAAACCCGACGGGTCGCGGGCGGCAGCACACCGTCCAGGCGGCCGTTCTTGTAGATCAGGCCGACCTGCCGGTCGCCGGTCTCCACCACCTGAAAATGGCGCTCCACCAGGCTCGAATCCGCCTTCAACAGCACGTCCAGCCAGGGGTGATCGAACTCGGCCACGGTCAGGTCGTAGCGCTGCACCTCGTGGCGGTTCAGCGGATCGAACCAGCGGTAAATCCCCGGTTCCAGAATGGCCGCCAACCGGCGGTCGTACAGATGCAGCCCACGCTCGTTCTGGGCGATCACGATTCGCTTGTAACCCAACATCTTGGTTCTCCTTGTGAGTTTTGTTTGCGTTCTTCCTGTTCCGCCGGAAATCCGGCGGGCGAGCGTGGCGTGTTGCTGTCGGCGCCGTTTCCGGCCCGCCACCGCCGAGCGTCAGGATGCCATTGAGACCTGCTCCTGCCGGTTGGTTGATGAAATAAGGTTGAAAGGGTTGGGAGCACACCCCACGCCCGCGCGGCGGGCGACGGGTCGATGCCGGGTCGCTGATCGGCGGGCCTCGCGCGGGGGCCAGCATCCCTGCTGACCAGCACCGCGCTGGGCTGGCCGATCATGACTTCGGCTCGATTCCCCACCGCGCGAGACCGCGCGGGCGTCGCGGGTCGGCAGCCGTCCGACGCCGAAGCGCCGGGCAAGCTACCGCCCGCCGGGGTGGCTCCCGGGGCACTGCAGTTAAGAGCGGATTCGAACCGCGAGCCTTTTAGGGCTTACCTGTTGAGAAAGGAGGGAGTCGAACCCTCGACCCTCTGATGATGAGTCAGATGCTCTACCCACTGAGCTACTTTCCACGCTTCGAAGTCCCATCGTCCGCCCGACACACGCCGTGCGATGGTTAGCGTTAGCGCGCCGGACCGGCGTCCAGAACCGGTACCGCTGCGCGGCGACGGGGTTGCTTCGAACCTTGCCGGCGGAGATTTCGCGATCTTTCCGCCGGACGCCAGACAACAAAAAAACCCCGGAAGGCTCGCCGCCGACCGGGGTTCGGTGTTCCCGCTCGGAAGGTCGCCTTGCGCGGACCTTCCGAGCCTGTAATCTCGTCAGGTTCGCTGTTGTTCCATCGTTTGCACGCAAAAACGCGCTGTCGGCACTGGCCGGTCGACGATGGACGAGAGGTTGAAGTTGTGCTGGTTTATGTTCATGGGGCGCGGAGTATAGACCTGAAAAATAGCAAGTCAAGCCTGTTTGGAAAATTTTAATACCAAAGTCGGGATGGCCGCCTTACTCGGTACACCTTACTATCTATGTTTTCAACATATTGCTTGTTCATAGGATTTTCTTTCGGCCAGTGTGCCAATTCATTTGGCTACCTGTGACGTTGCCAGCAGAAACTAATGCACCGCATCACCGGCGATAAAAGCACCCTCAAACATCCAAATTGAGCACATCCAAGGCGTTTTGCTCGATGAAATCCCGCCGGGGTTCGACCTGATCGCCCATCA
>DAINDE010000088.1:0-2218 GCA_036732025.1 Rhodocyclaceae bacterium | reverse complement strand
GGGCCCTCGCTGCCGGCCTGAGTGGGCGCGGGTTGCGAGGGGGTGTTGCGAGCGCTGTGGCAGATACACCCGGATTTTGCCTGAGCAGGCGGTGGATGGGGCGAGCGGCGGAGAAAAATGTCCATGTTTTTAAGGAGCTGGGCGTTGCGAGCGCTGGCCGGGGTTTTTTGCGGGACCGGAGCGCTCGCGCGGCGGGGGCGCTAGACGATGACGGGTTCGCGGGCGACGGCGGAGAAGCTTTTGCCGAGGCTGATGATGCGGGGGCGGACGCTGTCGGCGGGGCCGAGGTCTAGCATGAGTACGTGATCGTCCTTGTGGTGGAGCATGCCGTCAAGCAGGGCGACGAGTTCGGCGTGGCGGCGGCGGGACATGCGGCATTGGAAGACGGAGAGCTGGAGCCATTCGCCGTAGCCTTTCATGATCTTGAAGATGCGGCGCCAGCGTTTGGGGTCGCCGATGTCGTAGGAGACGATGTAGAGGTGTTCGTCCATGGGCCTGGGCTTTAGCGGGTGACGAAGTTGGGGTAGTCGTCGATTTCGCCGAGGAGGTGGCGGCCGAGCAGCCGGGCCTGGATTTCGAGCAGGCGGCGGTAGTCGACGGTGTAGCCGAAGAGGGGGTGGGTGATTTCGTGGCCGAGCCGGCGTTCGAAGGCGGCGATGAAGCGTTTGCGGCCGTCGCTGTTGAGGGCGACGCTGCCGGCGGCGCTGATGAAGTCGGTGGGCCGGACTTCGCCGTTGTTGATGGCCTGGATGACGGCGGAGTCGGCGATGAGGGGGCGGAAGGGTTCCATGAGGTCGAGGGCGAGGGCGGGGCGGCCGTAGCGGGGCTGGTGGTAGAAGCCGCGGTAGGGGTCGAGGCCGACGGCGGAGAGGGTGACGGTCCAGGTGCGGGTGAGCAGGCTGTAGGCGAAGGAGAGCAGGGCGTTGACGGGGTCGGCCGGGGGGCGGCGGTTGCGGCGGGTGAAGTCGAAGGGGAATTCGCCGTCGCTTTCTTTCTGCCGGATCATGGCGCGGAAGTGGCGGAAGTAGCGGGCGGCGGCGTTGCCTTCGGCGCCGAGGAGGGCGGCGAGGTTGGGGGCGCGGCGGGCGAGGTCGATGTCTTGCTTGAAGGCTTCGATGGCGGTTTCCTGGTCGTCGCCATCTTTCCAGTTGCGGCGCAGGAGGGTGCGGCTGTTCTGGATCTTGGCGACGACGAGGCCGCGGGCGAGCCGCAGGCAGGCGGCTTCGTCAAAGCTGGTGCGGTATTGGGCGGTGCGCAGTTCGACGTTCTTGTGGCCGGTGCCGATGGTGTGGCCGTGGAACCAGCCGCCGTAGCTGTGCCAGGAGATGGGGATCTCGCGGGCCATGAGTTCGTTGAGGGTGGGGGTGGTGACGTAGATGTTGCCCATGAGGACGAGTTGGGAGACTTCGTTGAGGCGTACGGTGCGTTGCTTTTTGTCGTCGATGGAGATTTCGAGGGTTTCGCCGCTCTTGGCGACTTTGGCGCTGTAGGCCTGGACGTAGACGGGGAGGGCTTCCTGGAGGGCGACGGCGAGGGGGCGGGGCGGCGTCTGCTGGGTGCGGAGGAAGTTGACTTCGTCGGGCAGGCAGATGCCGACGAGGGAGCAGCGGGGGCATTTGGGGCTGTCCACCAGCGGGGCGGGGATCTGGCCGCCGGCGGCGATGAGGCGCAGGCCGTCGATGGCGTTGCGGGTGAGGGCGTAGAGTTCGTCGTCGAATTCCACCGCGACCCGCTCGCGGGATTCGGCGTAGTAGAGCACGCCGCTGCTGCAGGTGTAGCCGTGCTCTTGGAGGATGAGCCCCTGCACGCAGAGTTGCACGCGTTCGGGGTCGTAGGCGCCGCGGGCGACGTGGGGGCGTTTGCCGCGTTTGTAGTCCACGGGGGTGACGGCGCCGTCGGCCACTTCGAGCAGGTCGAGCCGGGCGATGAGCCCGAGTGTGCTGCTGGCGAGCGTGATGGAGCGGGCGTGGATGCGCTCTTCCTGCTCCAGCGCCTCGGCGGGGGGGAGATCGCCGCTGGTTTGATCCACCCGCCGATGCACGTGCTTGCCCTGCACCGTGTCGCCCGAATCCGCCCACTCGCCCTGCACCCACTCCAGGTAGGCGAGCCGGGGGCAGTACTGGTACTCGTTGACCATGCGGGCGGGGAGCAGGGGCAGATCGCCCGCCAGTTCCGGGAAGGGCAGGGGGAGCTCGGCTTGCAGAGGGGTGGTCATGGG
>DAINDE010000087.1:0-2274 GCA_036732025.1 Rhodocyclaceae bacterium | reverse complement strand
TTCAGGCTTTGGTCGGCGGCTCCACTCGAATCGGAATCGCCCGGCGGGTGGTCACTTTCTTGCCGCCGAACAGGTTGGTCTTGTCGGTGCCCGGCGAGCAGCCGTTGCCGAAGCTGAAGCCACAGCCGCCGCGTTCACCGAAGGCGTCGTAGGTGGCGCTGGCGTATTCGCGGTGCGAGGTCGGGATGACGAAGCGATCCTCGTAATTGGCGATGGCGAGATAGCGGTACATCGACTCCACCTGGTCGATGCGCAGGTTGACCGCCTTCAATACGTCCTCCTTCACCTCGCCGTCCACCACCTTGGCGCGCATGTAAGCCCGCATCGCCAGCATCCGCTCCAGCGCCAGCCTGACCGGTTTCTCGTCGCCGGCGGTCAGCAGGTTGGCCAGGTACTTCAACGGAATCCGCAGCGAGCCGACATCGGGGATGATGCCGTTCATGCCGATCTGGCCGGCCTCGGCCCGGGCCTGGATCGGCGACAGCGCCGGCACGTACCAGACCATCGGCAGCGTGCGGTATTCGGGATGCAGCGGGAAGGCGATTTTCCAGTCGATCGCCATCTTGTAGACGGGCGAATCCTGGGCAGCCTGCAACCACGCGTCGGGCACGCCGGCCTTGCGGGCTTCGGCCTGCACCGTCGGATTGTAAGGATCGAGGAAGATGTCGAGCTGGGCCTGATAAAGGCTCTTCTCGTCGGCGACGCTGGCGGCCTTTTCGATCTGGTCGGCGTCGTACAGCAGTACGCCGAGATAGCGGATGCGGCCCACGCAGGTTTCCGAACACACGGTCGGCTGGCCGACTTCGATGCGTGGGTAGCAGAAGATACACTTCTCGGACTTGCCGGTATTCCAGTTGTAGTAAATCTTCTTGTACGGACAGCCCGAGACGCACATCCGCCAGCCCCGGCACTTGTCCTGGTCGATCAGGACGATGCCGTCCTCCTCGCGCTTGTAGATCGCGCCGCTGGGGCACGAAGCGACGCAGGCCGGATTCAGGCAGTGCTCGCACAGGCGCGGCAGGTACATCATGAAGGTGTTTTCGAATTCGCCGTAAATCTCCTTCTGCACGCCCTCGAAGTTGTAATCCTTCGAGCGTTTGGCGAACTCGGTGCCGAGGATTTCCTCCCAGTTCGGCCCCCAGTGGATTTTCTCCATCCGCTCGCCGCTGATGGCGGAACGGGGCCGGGCGACCGGCATGGCTTTCGACTCCGGCGCATTGTGCAGATGCGCGTAGTCGTAATCCCACGGTTCGTAGTAGTCGTCGATGGCCGGCAGGTCGGGATTGGCGAAGATGTTGGCCAGAATCCGCCACTTGCCGCCCTGTTTCGGCTCGATCTTGCCGTCCTTGCGCCATTTCCAGCCGCCGTTCCATTGGTCCTGATTCTCCCATTCCTTGGGATAGCCGATGCCGGGCTTGGTCTCGACGTTGTTGAACCAGGCGTATTCCATCCCGTCTCGCGAGGTCCAGACGTTCTTGCAGGTCACCGAACAGGTGTGGCAGCCGATGCACTTGTCCAGGTTCAGGACCATGGCGATTTGCGCGCGTACTTTCATGATGAGCACTCCTTAAACCGTGGCCTTGGCGTCGTGAGAAATCCCCCCCGACCCCCCTTTTTCAAAGGGGGGTGGCGAAGCCGGGGGGATTTCGTCGTCCATCCAGTCGATCTTGGCCATCTTGCGGACGATGATGAATTCGTCGCGGTTGGCGCCGACGGTGCCGTAGTAGTTGAAGCCGTAGCTCTGCTGGGCGTAACCGCCGATCATGTGGGTCGGCTTGAGCACGGTTCGGGTCACCGAGTTGTGAATGCCGCCGCGCGTGCCGGTGATCTCGGAGCCGGGTGTGTTCACGATCTTCTCCTGGGCGTGATACATCAGCGACATGCCCTCGGGGACGCGTTGACTGACCACCGCCCGCGCCGCGATGGCGCCGTTGATGTTGTAAGCCTCGATCCAGTCGTTGTCCTCGATGCCGACCTTTCTGGCGTCCACCTCGGAAATCCAGATGATCGGACCGCCGCGCGACAGGGTGAGCATGATCAGGTTGTCGGTGTAGGTGCTGTGGATGCCCCACTTCTGGTGCGGGGTGATGAAGTTCAACACGACTTCCTTGTTGCCGTTCGGCCTCTGACCGATGATCGGCTCGACGGTCTTCATGTTCACCGGCGGCCGGTAGGTACACATCGCCTCGCCGAAGCCCAGCATCCAGGCGTGATCCTGATAGAACTGCTGGCGGCCGGTCACGGTGCGCCAGGGAATCAGTTCGTGGACGTTGG
>DAINDE010000086.1:0-2366 GCA_036732025.1 Rhodocyclaceae bacterium | reverse complement strand
GACGCCGCCGAACGCAAGGCTGACGATGCGCAACGCAAGGCCGACGCCGCCGAACAGGAAGCTGCCTTGGTGATGGAACGCGCGACGCGGTTGGCCGAGCAGTTGCGACGGCTGGGCGTGGACCCCGATTCCATGTAGACCCCATATTTCAAAGCACCTGTTTCAAGAACGCCTGCGCCCTTGGTTCCCTGGGCGCGGTGAAAAACTCCGCC
This sequence comes from Rhodocyclaceae bacterium, assembly GCA_036732025.1. GTDB lineage: Bacteria > Pseudomonadota > Gammaproteobacteria > Burkholderiales > Rhodocyclaceae > SSSZ01. Next base: position 2,154 of record DAINDE010000086.1, on the reverse strand, counting down.
GGCGGCGCGTCTTCCAGAATCCGTCCGGCGTCCATGAACATCACCCGGTCGGCGACCTCGCGGGCGAAGCCCATTTCATGGGTCACCACCGCCATGGTCATCCCTTCCCGCGCCAGTTGCTTCATCACGTCCAGCACTTCGCCGACCATTTCCGGGTCCAGCGCGCTGGTCGGTTCGTCGAACAGCATCACCTTGGGGTCCATCGCCAGGGCGCGAGCGATGGCGACCCGCTGCTGCTGGCCACCGGACAGGCGGGAAGGATACTCCCCCGCCTTCTCGGAAATGCCAACCTTGGTCAGCAGCCGCATGGCCTTGTCATTGGCTTCGGCGGGCTTGCGCTTGCGCACCACCCGCTGGGCCAGGGTCACGTTCTCCAGCACGGTCTTGTGCGGGAACAGATTGAAGTGTTGGAACACCATCCCGACTTCGCGGCGCACGGCGTTGAGGTTGGTCTTGCTCTCGGTCAGGTCGATGCCATCGATGATGACCCGCCCGTCGTCGAACTCCTCCAGACCGTTCAGACAGCGCAGGAAGGTGGACTTGCCCGACCCGGACGGGCCGATGATCACCACCACCTCGCCCTTGCCGACCTGGGTGGAGACGTCGTCCACCGCCCGCACCACCTGGCCACGCCCCTCGAACACCTTGATCAGATTCTTGACCTCAATCACTGCGGGCGAACCTCCGTTCCAACCAGAAGAGCAATTGCGAGAGCAGCGAAGTCACCAGCAGATAGAGCAGGGCGACCGTGAACCAAATCTCGAAGGTGGCGAAACTGGAAGTGATGATCTCCCGCCCGCTCTTGGTCAGATCGGTGATGGCGATGACCGAAACCAGCGAGGAATCCTTGATCAGGCTGATGAACTGCCCGGCCAGCGGCGGCAATACCCGCTTGAAGGCTTGCGGCAGCACGATATGGATCATGGTCTCGGTCGTGCTCATTCCCAGCGAACGCGCCGCCTCGGTCTGACCCTTGGCGATGGACTGAATGCCGGCGCGGATGATTTCCGCGATGTAGGCGCCGACGAACAGCGCCAGCGCGCCCACGCCCGCCACGATCCGGTCCAAGTTCAACACGGTGCCGATGAAGAAATAGAAGATGAAGATTTGCACCAGTAGCGGCGTGCCCCGAATCAGTTCGATGTACAGCACCGCCAGGCCGCGCAGGGTGGGATTGGGGGATAGCCGGCACAGTCCCGTAACCAGGCCGATGATCAGCCCGATGAAGCCGGAGACGAAGGAAATCCAGATGGTGACCCACAAGCCCCAGGTCAGGGGGCCGATTTTCCAATGTCGTTCCGCGCCGATGTCGTCGCCCTCGGCGACCGGATCGCCGGCCTTGACCTTCAGCGTGTCGGTTTCGACCGCGACCGTGACCGACGGACCGCCGTCTTCCGGGACGATTTCCACCCGGCTGTACGCGCCGTCGGTGCTGATCCCTCGCACCGTGCCGGCGACGGGCGCGGTTTGCGATGCCTCGGCCCGATAGGCGAAATATTGTGGCACCCGTTCCCAGCGCCACTCGTAGTTGACCCGCTTGGTCGCCACCCACAGGCCGGTCGCCAGCCCCAGCAGGATGACGGCCAGCAACGCCTGCCAGGGCCACTGGACGGAATGTCGTTTCAGAGGCACGGCTTATTGCACGTCTTTCAGCCAGTCCGTGTTCTTGAACCACTTCTGGTGCAGCTTTTCGTGCGTGCCGTCCTGCTTGATCCTGGCCAGGAAACCGTTGAGCGCCTTGAGAAATTCGGGATCGCCCTTGGCGATGGCCCAGCCGATGGGCTCGTCGGTGAACGGTTGATCCAGGAACACCAGCCTGCCCTCGCCGCGCTGGACGTTGGCGACCAGGTTGTAGGGGGCGTCGTAAATGAAGGCGTCCACCTTGCCGTTGACCACTTCCATCACCCCTTCCGCCTCGGTTTCATAGGAAAAGTATTTCGCCTTGGGGATGAGTTTCTTGGCGGCGATTTCACCGGTGGTGCCCAGCTTGGAGGCGATCTTGTACTCGGGCTTGTTGAGATCCTTGTGGGATTTGACCTTGTCGGCCAGATCCTTGCGCAGCAGCACCGTCTGGCCGATCAGCATGTAGGGCTCGGAGAAATCCACCTTCTGCTTGCGCTCGTCGGTGATGGTCATGCCGCTCATGATGATGTC
>DAINDE010000085.1:0-2384 GCA_036732025.1 Rhodocyclaceae bacterium | reverse complement strand
TGGGCGGCGTGTGCCTGAACGTCGGCTGCATCCCCTCGAAGGCGCTGCTGCACACGGCGGCGGTGATGGACGAGGCCAGGGCCATGGCGCGCCACGGCATCGAGTTTGGCCCGCCCCGGGTGGATCTCGACAAGCTGCGCGGTTTCAAGGACGGCGTGGTCAAGAAGCTCACCGGCGGACTGGCGGGCATGGCCAAGGCGCGCAAGGTCGAGGTGGTGCGCGGCGTGGGCCGGTTCCTCGATCCGAATCATCTGGAAGTCGAGCTGACCGAGGGCAAGGGTCAGGACAAGACCGGGGCCAAAAAAGTCGTGCGCTTCCAGAAGGCGATCATCGCCGCCGGTTCCCAGGCGGTGAAACTGCCGTTCATGCCCGACGATCCGCGCGTGGTGGATTCCACCGGCGCGCTCACTCTGCCCGGGGTTCCGAAACGGATGCTGGTGGTGGGCGCGGGCATCATCGGCCTGGAGATGGCCACCGTCTACTCCACGCTCGGCACCCGCATCGACGTGGTGGAGATGCTGGACGGCATGATGCTCGGGGCCGACAAGGATCTGGTCAAGGTGTGGGAGAAGATGAACGCCCGCCGCTTCGACAACGTCATGCTGAAGACCAAGACTGTGTCGGCCGAGGCCACGCCCGAGGGCATCCGGGTCGGCTTCGAGGGCGAGAAGGCGCCGCCGGAACCGCAGGTTTACGACCTGGTGCTGGTGGCGGTGGGGCGCAGCCCCAACGGCAAGAAGATCGCCGCCGACCAGGCGGGTGTGGCAGTGACCGACCGGGGCTTCATCCCGGTGGACAACCAGATGCGCACCAACGTCCCGCACATCTTCGCCATCGGCGACATCGTCGGCCAGCCCATGCTCGCCCACAAGGCGGTGCACGAGGCGCACGTGGCGGCGGAGGCTGCCGCCGGGCACAAGGTCTATTTCGACGCGCGCCAGATTCCGTCGGTGGCCTACACCGATCCGGAAGTCGCCTGGGCCGGCAAGACCGAGGAGCAGTGCCAGGCCGAAGGCATCCAATACGGCAAGGCGGTGTTCCCATGGGCCGCTTCGGGCCGCGCCATCGCCAACGGCCGCGACGAGGGCTTCACCAAGCTGCTGTTCGACGAGGCGACGCATCGTTGCATCGGCGGCGGCATCGTCGGCACCCACGCCGGCGACCTGATCGGCGAAGTCTGCCTGGCGGTGGAGATGGGCTGCGATCCGGTCGATGTGGGCAAGACCATCCATCCCCATCCGACGCTCACCGAATCCATCGGCATGGCCGCCGAGGTCTTCGAGGGCGTCTGCACCGACCTGCCGCCGGCGAAGAAGAAGTAGGGTTTGCGGGAACCGGCTGGCGAACGAGGGTCTTACCGCTCTCGCCGACCAGCCGGCTCCCGTGATTGATGCGTTGATTAACTTCGACTTGGGTAAACCACCATGAGCAACCGATTGAACGAGGAAGGACTGGACCTGCTGTTTCGCCAGGCCCGCACCCACAACGGTTGGCTCGACCGGCCGGTGAGCGACGACACCCTGCGCCAGCTTTACGATCTGATGAAATGGGGCCCGACCAGCGTGAATTGCTGTCCCGCGCGCATCGTGTTCCTGCGCACGCCGGAAGCGAAGCAGCGCCTGCTGCCCGCCCTGGCGCCGGGTAACGTGGAAAAGACCATGACGGCGCCGGTCACCGCCATCATCGGTTACGACGGGAAATTCTACGAACGGTTGCCGAAACTGTTTCCCCACACGGATGCGCGCGCCTGGTTTGTCGATACGCCGGAACTGGCCGAGGTCACGGCGCGGCGCAACAGTTCCCTGCAAGGGGCGTATTTCATCATGGCGGCGCGCGCTCTGGGATTGGACTGTGGCCCCATGTCCGGTTTCGATCAGGCCAAGGTCGATCACGAGTTCTTCCCCGCCGAAGGACGACGGGACGAGTTCCAGCAGGAGTATTTCCCCGACAGCCATATCAAGACCAACTTCCTGTGCAATCTGGGATATGGCGACCCCGCCAAACTGTATCCCCGCAGTCCGCGTCTGGATTTCGACGAGGCGTGCAAGCTGCTTTGAAGGTGATATAGGTCTCCTAAGTGAGTTGTGGCAGACTCGCGAACGGAAATCCCCCCTCACCCCCCTTTTACAAAGGGGGGGAGCCGCGCCTGCGGCGGGTGGATTTAGCTCGACCGGCCAGCGTTTACACAACTCAAATAGGATTGCTATAGTGAGCACGGAGCCAACCCGCGCTCACGGACGCCAGGCAAGCGGCGCAAAACCTGAAAGGCGAGTTCACCATGACCGAATATATCAAGGCATGGCAGTGCATCGGTTGCGGGAAAATCGATGTGCCGCAGCCCCCCTGTATTGGGGTCTGCCAGGACCGCAAGGTGGAGTTCGTGT
>DAINDE010000084.1:0-2449 GCA_036732025.1 Rhodocyclaceae bacterium | reverse complement strand
GTCCTCTTTAGGCGATTTTCGGAAATGATCATCCCTGGAGGTCGCTGGGTTCCCCCCTTTAGCAAAGGGGGGTGAGGGGGGATTTCTCTGCTGGTATGGCGCGATCCCGTGGCAAAATCCCCCCCGACCCCCCTTTTTCAAAGGGGGGAGGCACCGCCCATTCAGGTAAAGTCTTCGTCGGAAATCACCTTGGCGGCAGGGCACGCCATGCGTACCCTGCCTATCCGCCGATCAGCCCGCCTTGGTTGAACCCTTCTGCGCCGGTGGTTCATCCATGGCGAACAGCTTCTCGATCCGCGCCAGCCGTTCGGCTCGTTCGCCGCTGACTTCGCCGACGGCGGATACGACCTGGCGGATTTTGCCGAGCGCCTCCGCCCGCAAGGCCGCGTCGGCGGGCAGCATCTGCGGGATCGCGGCCAGCGCGCCGTCGCGGTCGAGCAGCAGCGCGAAGAATTGCTCGCGCAGCGTGCGCTTGAATTCCTCCAGGGTCATCCCCTCGTGGCCGGCGGCGCGCATCTGGCGCAGCACCTCGAAGGCGCGCTCGTCGACGCCCGGTCCCGCCATGCCGATGTAGACCAGGCTGCGGATCGCCGCTTCGCGCCAGCCGCCCTCGGCGATGCGGGCCTTGAGTTCGGCAATGCGCTGCTGGATGAAGGCGAGCCGTTCCGGTTCCAGACCGGGACGCCGGCGCGGGGGTTCGTCCGAGGCGCGCAGTCCGGCCAGCGCTTGCAACAGCGGCGAGCTGTAGATCGCCAGGAAAATCTGCTCCAGGCTGCGATCCCGCAGATCGCGATAGCCGTCCAGGGCGGCGATGATCCCGTCCGAGAGCATGGCCTGCACCTGGAGCAGGGGATTGTCGGGTGCAGTGGGCTGGCGCTGGTGGCGGATCTGCTCGGCGAGTCGGGCGATCTGTTGCATCAGCGGGTTGCGGTCCGAAAAGAGTTCGAAGGGCAGTTCGGAAGGATTGAGCTGGTGCAGCCATGCGGCGGTTTGCGTGCTGGCGAACGCTTGGACGAAGGGCTGGAACAGGGTGCGATACAGGCCGAGGTTGATCTCCGAGACCCGCCGCGCGGTGGCGAAACGGCGCTCGTTCTCGGGATCGGGTTGAACGATGGCCCGGACGTCGTCCAGGGTGCGCGGTTCGAAGCGCACGATCCAGTCGCCGCCGACCAGATCCGCATGGACGGTATCCGCGGTCTTGGGGATCATGACCGCTTCGTACAGACCGGGCGGCAACACGTCGATCAGGTCGATGTTGGAAGAGAATTCCTGATGCTCTTTTCTGGCCACGCCGCCGGACACGAAGATCCCGAGATGACCGACGGTCTCGTGGATGGCGTACACGATCGTTTGGCCTTGCGCGAGGAGGTCTTCGTCCTTCTGGTACAGATCGACGATCCAGCCCAGCGCCTGTTGCGGCGGGGTGATGTTGTCGCCCTTGGAGCAGAAGCAGAGGATGGGGGAGCGGATGTTGCGCAGGTCGATCCGCACCCCGTCGGAAGTGACGATTTCGGCGGTGGCCAGCCGGTTGCCGACGAACAGTTGATCGACGATCCACTGCATCTCCTCGGCGTTGAGATTGACGTGGCCGCCCCACCATTTCTCGAATTCGAGGAAGCGCGAGCCTTCGGTGTCCACCTTGGACCAGAGATCGTAGTTCTTGGTCCAGAGGGTGTTGGCGGGATTGAGGTTCTCGAAGTTCTGCACCAGATAGGCACCGTCGAACTGGCCGCCGCCGAGGTCGCTCATCAGTGCGGTCAGCCAACTGCCGCCCAGCACGCCGCCGGTGTAGCGCATCGGGTTTTCCCCCTCGACCCCGGCCCAGTAGGACAGCGGCGAGCCGGGGATGATGAGCGGGCCGAACAGTTCCGGCCGGGTCGCGGCCAGCATCATCACCGCCCAGCCGGCCTGGCAGTTGCCGATCACGCAGGGTTTGCCCTCGGCGTCGGGATGCAGCTCGATGACCTTTTCCAGGAACACCGCCTCGGCTTTCATGATGTCTTCAATGGTCTGGCCCGGCATCGGGTCGGGGGTAAAGCCGACGAAATAGGCGGGATGGCCGGCGCGCATGGCGACCCCTAGTTCGCTGTCGGCCTTGAAGCCGCCGATGCCCGGCCCGTGCCCGGCGCGCGGGTCGACCACCACGAACGGGCGTTTCTTCGGGTCGATCGTGACTCCTTGCGGGGGTTTGATTCGCACCAGCCCGTAATTGACCGGCCGCTCGAGGGTCCGGCCGTCCAGCACCGGTTCGTGCTCGAAACTGAGCACGTGCGGCACCGCCTTGGCTTTCTGGGCGTAGTACTGGTCGCTGCGCTGGCGCAGCACGTCCCAGAACAGGATGGTGCGCTGCCAGCCGTCGATCCAGTACTCCACCGCCTGCTGGGCGACAGCGGGCAGGGTAGGCTGGGTAGAAAGCGTGGTGAGGGATTGGGATGGGTCGGTCATCGGT
>DAINDE010000083.1:0-2710 GCA_036732025.1 Rhodocyclaceae bacterium | reverse complement strand
CTCGCCGGCCGCGGGCTGACCGTGACCCGCCCGGACCTCGCCCCCTTCCGCGCCGATCCGGATGCCGGCTTCAACGCCGGCCGGCGTTCCGACTTCCGCCGCCTGGAACGGCGGGCCGCCGCCCTGGGCGAGGTGCGCTACGAAATCCACGCCCCCGCCGGCCCCGCCGACCTGGAACCCCTCCTCGCCGAAGCCTACGCCGTCGACGCGGCGAGCTGGAAGGAAGTCGCCGGCACCGCCCTCACCGCCGACCGCCGCCAGGGCGACTTCTTCCGCCATTTCGCCGCCGCGGCCGCCCGGGAAGGCATGCTGCGCGTCGCCTTCCTGCGCCTCGGCGGGCGCGCCGCCGCCATGCAGATCGCCGCCGAATGGCAGGGCCGCTTCTGGCTCCTCAAGATCAGCCACGACCAGGCCTTGGCTCCCTGTTCCCCCGGCCAGCTCCTGCTGCGCCACACCCTCGCCCATGCCGCCCGGACCGGCCTCGCATCCTACGAATTCATGGGCGTCATGGCCCCCTGGACCGAACTGTGGACCCGCCAGGTGCGCCGCTACGTGGCGGTCAGCGCCATCCCCTTCAGCCGCCCCGTCCTCGCCCTCGCCGCCCGCCGTGGCGCCCAGGCCATCATCCATCGCCTGCGCCGCATCCTCCCATGAGCCTGCTCCGCCGCCTCGCCGCCAAGCCCCTGCGCCTCGCCCTCCAGGCGGCAGGCCGCGTCTACGTCCCCGGCCACACCCTGGAAGACGCCCTCGCCATCGCCCGCCCCCTCGCCGCCGACGGCATCGCCTGCACCCTCGGCTACTTCCACGGCAACAGCGACAGCCCCGCCGGCGTCGCCCGCGCCGCCATGGCCATCGCCGCCGCCGTCGCCGAACTCGATCCGCCGGGCTACCTTTCCCTCAAGGCCCCCGCCCTCGGCTACGACCTCGGCCTCCTCGGCGCCGTCCTGGGCGAAGCCCGCACCCGCGGCGTCCTCGCCCACTTCGATTCCCACGAGCACCCCACCGCCGAGCCCACCCTGCGCTGCGTCGAACACGCTGCCGGCCTCGGCTCCCCCGTCGGCCTCACCATCCCCGGCCGCTGGCAGCGCAGCCCGGACGACGCCGAGTTCGCCGCCCGCCTGGGCGTGCGCGTGCGCGTCGTCAAGGGCGAATGGGGCGACCCCACGGCCCCCGGCCTCGACCCCCGCCAAGGCTTCCTCGCCGTCGTCGACCGCCTGGCCGGCACCGCGCCGGAAGCCGCCGTCGCCACCCACGACCCCTGGCTCGCCCGGCAGGCCCTCGCCCGCCTGCAGGCCGCCGGCACCCGCTGCGAACTGGAACTCCTCAACGGCCTCCCCCGCCGCGACATGCTCGCCATCGCCCGGGAATTCGGGGTGCCCGTCCGCCTCTACATCCCCTTCGGCATCGCCTGGCGGCCCTACGCCCTGGGCAAGGCCGCCGACAACCCCCGCATCCTCTGGTGGATCCTGCGCGACACCGCCAGCGGCCTCCTCCTGCGCCTGCGCCCATGAGCGACAACCTCTTCGACCCCCTGCCCCCGGCCGCCGCCGGCGAAGCGTTCAGCGAACTCCTCGCCCGCCCCGGCCTCACCATCGAACGCATCGTCTCCACCGGCCAGGCCAGCCCCCCCGGCTTCTGGTACGACCAGCCCCAGGGTGAATGGGTCGTCCTCCTCCGAGGCACCGCCCTGCTCCGCTTCGCCGACGAACCCCAACCCCGCCGCCTCACCCCCGGCGACTGGCTCGACATCGCCCCCCGCCGGCGGCACCGGGTGGAATGGACCGATCCGGAGCAGGCAACGGTCTGGCTGGCGGTGCATTACCACACCACCCCCGCCTGACTCCGCCCCATCGCCGCCTTCCGCTACCCACCTCGACATGTGCCGGATCGTTCCGTATGCTGAACGAATTGCACCTCAACAACCCAAGCCGCGTTGCCCAGCCGATAAGCACCGCCGATATGTACGCCCAACCCATACACTCCCGAACGGCGCGCACCATTGCGGGCATCATGCTCGCCAGCGTATACGGCGCGTGGGTGGCATACACCGCAGCTTTGCCGCCCATCCCCACATTGCGCCGCGTTTCTTCGCCGACCAAGACCGACCGATATGCAATCCGTCAGCCCCCATTCCGCACCAGGAGGGCGTTTTCACGCGCCACGTTGTCCAGCGTATACGGCACGCTGGCGACGAAGACGTCATCTATGCCGTCTACTTGTAGTTGGGCATCATGAAGAGCGCCGTTCCAGTAGTGAGAGCCCGAGTGACCCTCCTTCCCGAAACAAATGCGCCGAAATTTGTCGCGTCGGGGCAGTATCGGCCGCACATTGTTCTCGGTCCGACAACTCAGCGTTCGGCAGTTCTAGACGGTCGCACGCTGGTGGAGCCATACATCGGGGTAGCCTTCGTTGCTGGTCCAGAGAAACTAAGCCCTGGTGAAACCGCAGAGGTTGATCTGGCCCTCATGTACTACCCCGAGCCAATCTACGAAGGTGTAAAGGCTGGAGCTACCTTCACTGTCCGTGAAGGGGCAACCATCGTCGGTTATGGCACGGTGCTCTCAAATCGAGAGGGTGCCTAAGTGGCCGCCATGATGCCCAACCCTTCGTTGCAGGGGACCTGGCGCATAAAGCCGCGCCAGGCCCCTGAACTCGAACGTTGAGGCTGTAGAAAAACCCCCAAACCGCTGCCGGGCCTGGCAAAATCCCA
>DAINDE010000082.1:0-2906 GCA_036732025.1 Rhodocyclaceae bacterium | reverse complement strand
GTCCGATTGCGGGAATGACGGTGCTGGTGGGGTGGATTCCCGCGTGCGCGGGAATGACGACGCGGGGGCTGGCGAAGGGGAGGATTCCCGCGCCGCAGCTTCCTGGGGGAAGGCCGCCGCGCCAATGATGGCGGGCCACAAGTCCTGCCACTCGGGGTTCTGCTTTTCAAGCATTTCGATTTTCCAGGCCCGATTCCATTTCTTGATGGCTTTCTCGCGGGCGATGGCGGATGCCATGGTGGCGTGCTGTTCGAACCAGACCAGCAGTGTGACGTCGTATTTGTCCGTGAAGCCGGCGACGGCGTGCGTGCGGTGTTGCCAGACGCGCTGGACGAGGTTGCTGGTCACGCCGACATAGAGCGTGCCGTTACGCCGGCTGGCCATGAGATAAACGGCGGGTTGTTTCATGCGAGCGCGTGTCTGGATGAGTTCCCGCGTACGCCTGGATTCCCGCCTGCGCGGGAATGACGGCGGGGGTGGCGGCTGACGCAGTTCGGGTTGCCATGCCGCGTTCGAGCCATCGGTCTATTTGCTGGTCGACTGTCCGGGTGGGCATATTGAATGCCATGACCGACCGCGTAAACGAGAAACCCGCCTGGTGCGCATCGTGGAGAGGCGTGGCGGGTGTTGTTGAAAGCGATGATGAGGGACGCCCCTCTGGATGTCCAGTTGGGTTAAGGCCGCCAGCGGCCGGCTAACCTGCGGGTTCATTCCGCCAGCCCTTCCAGCATCCGGGTGATGTTGGCCGCCACCGCCTTCAGTTCTTCGTCAATCTCATGCAGGCTGCGCGGCGGGGTGAAGACGTAGAAGTGGCGGTTGAAGGGAATCTCGTAGCCGACCTTGGATTTCTCGGTATCTATCCAGGCGTCCGGGGCATGGGGCAGCACTTCGCGGGCGAAGTAGGCGTCGATGTCATCAACGAGCGGGACGTTCTCCGTATCGCGTAGCGCCGAATCCGGCTGGGGCTTGCCTTTCAGCTTGCCCTTGGTGCCGAGCACCACATTGCCGGCCTCGTCGCGCAGGGGGCGCTCGACGGTGATGGTGGTGTAGCCGAAGTCGGCATTGTTGAAGATGCGGCTGATCGGCTTGCCATCTTCGGTGGCCTCGATGAATTCGCCGAACAACTGGGTGACTTTGGCGATGTGCGCGTCGCTCATCTCCTTGCGCTTTGACCCGAGGCTCTTGCGCATCTTCTGCCAGCAGGCGCTGGCGTCGATGAGTTGCACCTTGCCTTTGCGGGCCGCCGGCTTCTTGTTGGAGAGTATCCAGACGTAGGTGGCGATGCCTGTGTTGTAGAACATGTCGGTGGGCAGGCCGATGATGGCTTCCACCAGGTCATTCTCCAGCACGTAGCGGCGGATTTCGCTCTCGCCGCTGCCGGCGCCGCCGGTGAACAGCGGGCTGCCGTTCAAGACGATGCCGATGCGGCTGCCGCCATCGACCGCCGGGCGCATCTTGCTGATGAGGTGCAGCAGGAACAGCATGGAGCCGTCCGACACGCGCGGCAGGCCGGGGCCGAAGCGGCCGTCGAAGCCCTTCTGCTCGTGTTCCTTGCGGACTTCCTTCTCGACCTTTTTCCATTCGACGCCGAAGGGCGGGTTGGAGAGCATGTAGTCGAACTTGCGGCCGCTGTGGCCGTCGTCGGACAGGGTGTTGCCGACCACGATGTTGGCCACGTTCTGGCCCTTGATGAGCATGTCCGCCTTGCAGATGGCGTAGGACTCGTCGTTGAGTTCCTGGCCGAACAGGGTGAGGCGGGCGGCGGGGTTGTGTTCGAGCAGGTATTCGCCAGCCACGGAAAGCATGCCGCCAGTCCCCGCAGTCGGGTCGTACAGGGTGCGCACCACGGCGTTGCCGGGGGTGAGCACGTCGTCGTCCTCGATGAACAACAGGTTCACCATCAGGCGGATGACTTCGCGGGGGGTGAAGTGCTCCCCGGCGGTTTCGTTGGAGATTTCGGCGAACTTGCGAATCAGCTCCTCGAACACCAGGCCCATCCGGGCGTTGTCCACGGTGTCGGGGTGCAGGTCGATGTTGGCGAACTTCTCGGTGACCAGATAGAGCAGCCCCGCCTTGGCCAGGCGCTCGACCTGGGTGAAGACGTCAAAGCGCTCGAAGATGTCCCGCGCGGCGGGCGAGAAGTCCTGAATGTAGGCGTAGAGGTTTTGCCGGATGTGGTCCTGGTCGCCCAGCAGCTTGCCGAGGTCGAGCCGCGAGGTGTTGTAGAAGCTCTGGCCCGATTTGCGCAGCAGGAACGGGTCCGGGTTGAGGCCGGCTTTGGTCTTGGCCTCTAACTCGGCCAGCACGGCGGGCTTGGTGGCTTCCAGCACGCAGTCCAGACGGCGCAGGACGGTGAAGGGCAGGATGACCTTGCCGTATTCGGACTGTTTGTAGTCGCCGCGCAGGAGGTCGGCGACAGACCAGATGAAGGATGAAAGAGCTTGGTGGTTCATTGTGTTCGTTATTCGTTGAAAGCCTGAATCGCGCCGGGCCAGCCAATGCGCATTAAAGCAAGCCGCACTCGGGTTGCCAAATCCATCGCCTCGTAGTGCTCCGGAATGGCCTCGACCTGGCCATCCAGGTCCATCGGGGTAAGCGGGTTGCCGGCCCGCTCGGCCTCGTAGCGGGTTGCGCGGGAGATGCCGCCGGTGTTCGCGCCAAGGCCTTTCTCCCCGGTGTGGCGAGTGATGGCAAGAAAACCGCGAACCGTGCGGCTCCCGTCTGGCAGCTACGGTGCTTGGCTGCAACCGATGTTTTTCCGTTTGCTTCGCGTGGGGCGCGATTTCCCAGGACTTTCCTGGGGCCGGTTCTCGGCAGGGCCGTCCTTGATTGAGGTGCCCCAAGCCCGTTGTTCAGTCCGCCAACTGCTTCAGTGTGTCCACCTGCTCCAGCAGGGGTTGGGGCAC
>DAINDE010000081.1:0-3257 GCA_036732025.1 Rhodocyclaceae bacterium | reverse complement strand
CGGGCCGGGGGCGGGCGCCGCCGGCCGTCACCGCCCGCGCCAGGCGCTCCGCTTCCCGTTCCAGCGGGTCGTGGGCGGCCGCCGCCTTGCCCGCCGGGACCGGCGGGGCGGCCTTGGCGGGGGTGGCGACGGCGAGGGGAGCGGCGCTGGCCATGCGGGTTTCCTCAGGGGCGCTTGCCGGCCTTCTCCACGTAGGCCTTGAGGAAGCCGTCCCAGGTGTTCTTCTTGGTGATGTCCAGGGTGGAGTAGAGCTTGCACAGGCGCTTCTTGGGGAAATAGACCGAGAGGCCGTGGGAGTTGGCCACGCCCGGCCCTTTGGCGCCGCTGGCGATGACCGCCTTGCCCACGGCCGTGGTGACGGCCTTGCAGGCGGCGCTGACGGCGGGGGTCCGGACCTGGGCATCCAGCAGCTGGCAGAGGTCGATGAGATCGACGTACTCGTCGTAGGGCGGCTCGTACTCCTGGACCTGCTGGCGGGCGACGAGGATGGGGGTGAGGCCGTTGGCCTGCTTCAACACGGTGAGCAGGGCCTTGCCCAGTTCGTTGAGGGCCTTGGCCACGTCGGGGATGGCGGCGAGATCGGTGGCCGCCAGGGTGACGTTGCTGGTCTTGCCGTAGGAGGCGAGGTAATGCTTGACGATTTCCTTGCTGAAGTCGGCCGGCGTCATCGTCGGCTTGACGGCCAGGGCGGCGAGGACGCGGTCGTAGGGCCAGCCGTCGTTGGGCTCGGTCTGCTCGGAGCCGACGGTGTAGGCGGCGGTGCTGCGGATCTGGTAGGCCACCTCGGCCATGCTCATGAGGCAGGCGTCGAAGCCGACGATGTCGATCTTGCGCTTGAGGGTCTTGGCGGCGGTGGCCAGCACCTTCTTCATTTCGACGTTGTCCAGGAAGTCCTGGGCCTCGTCGTCGAAGGCGATGGCCCGGGTGGTGGCGACCTTGGCCACGGTGGAGCGGAAGAGGGCGCGGCGGGCGCGGCGCACGCCGGCCCGGGCGACGGCGAAGGAGACGGCGCTGCGGGTGCCCTTGCCGGCGATGGTGTGGCCCTTCCGGACCACCGGCGGCGCGGCCCCGCCGAAGGCGTCGCCCTCGAAGACGTTGGAATCGTCCCAGCCGGCGCCGTGGTTCCACAGCACCACCAGGTAGTGGTCCGCCGGGTAGTTGGCGATGCCCCAGTTGAGGAAATCGAGCATCACCGCCGGGTCGCCCATGTTGGTCTCGCCCAGCACCTGCACTTCGTCCTGCTTCACCGTCGTGCCTTTCTTCAGGCAGTAGCGCACGGTCTTGCCCTTGCCCCCGGCCCGGTCGAACTGGACGAGGACGTTGATGTTGGCGTCGGACCCCACCTTCTTCATCTCGGCGATGTCGGTGACGCCGGCGGCGTCGAGGTTGTTGTCGCCGGCCAGGTAGACCATGACCGTCCATTTCTTGCCGGCGGGGGCCTTGCTTGCCTTGGCGGGCTTGGCTGCTGGTTTTGCCTTGGCCGCAGCGGCTTTGGCTTTCGCCGGTGTGGCGGCTTTCGCCGCGACGCTCTTGCCCTTGGCCCCCGGCCTGGCTGCCATCATGGGCGCAGGCGCTGCTGGTGCTGATGAGGAGGTTTTCTTCGGTCTCGTCTTGGCCATGATGGTCTCCCTTAGGTGGCTGGCTTGGTGGTTTCCCGGTGTTGGGCGATGGCGGCATGGATGCCGCCGGCAATGCGCTCGGCCGTGGCCTGCCGGCTGGGGCCGGGGGCGATGCGGCCGAGATCGAGGCGGTCGATGGCGATGTCCGTGGCCCCTGCCCAGGCGCCGGCATCGCCAGCGAGACGCTCGGCCAGCAGGGCCTGGACCCTTTCCATGAGTTCCGCCCGGCCATGGGGGTCGAAGCCGGTGAGGCGCAGTTCGCCGATGGCCAGTTCGAGATTGGGAATCACGGCGCGCCTCCCAGATCGATATCGCCCGGGGAACGCTCCAGCTTGGCGTATTCGCTGCGAGCCGCTTCGGCGATGTGGGCCATGGCGATGGGCTCGCCCCGCTCGGCGGCGATGAAGGCGGCCCCCAGGGCGATGTTGCGGATATTGCCGCCGGCGACCGCCAGCCGGGCCAGTCGGCCGTAATCGAGATCGCCCACCGGAGCCGCCGGCGGGAAGGCGCGGCGCCAGATTTCGGCCCGTTCCCTGGCCGCCGGGAAGGGGAAATTGACGACGAGGGCCAGCCGCCGCAGGAAAGCGTCGTCCAGGGCCTGGCGCTGGTTGGTGGTGAGGATGGCCAGGCCGCGGTAGGCCTCCATGCGCTGCAGCAGGTAGGCCACCTCCAGGTTGGCGTAGCGGTCGTGGCTGTCGCGCACCTCGCTGCGCTTGCCGAAGAGGGCGTCGGCCTCGTCGAAGAGCAGCACGGCGCCGGATTCCTCGGCGGCGTTGAAGATGCGGGAGAGGTTCTTCTCCGTCTCGCCGATGTATTTGCTCACCACCGCGGCAAGGTCGATGCGGTAGAGATCCAGGGCCAGCTCGCCGGCCAGCACCTCGGCGGCCAGGGTCTTGCCGACGCCGGAGGGGCCGGCGAAAAGGGCGCTGACGCCAAGCCCCCGGCTGCCCCGGGCGGCGAAGCCCCAGTCGCCATGGACCCGGTGGCGCAGGCGCACCTGGCGGGCGATGTCGTGCAGGAGGCGCAGGCTGTCGGCGGGCAGCACCAGGTCGTCCCAGCCGGCGGCGGGGACGACGCGCTGGGCCAGGCCGTCCAGGTTGCGGCGGCGATCGTTGCGGGTCGCCTGCCAGCGGCCTTCGTCGGCAGGGTGGCGAGCGAGGAGGTCGGCGGCGGCGTCGAGGTCGAGGGGGAAGTGCTCCACCAGCCGCGCCCAGGCATCGGCCTCCCGGGCATCGCCCCCGTGCAGGCGGCGCAGTTCCTCCCGGCTGGGGGCGGGAATGGCGTGCCGGGCCAGCCGCGGCAGGGCGAGGGAACGGGGCTCGCCGGCGGCCAGCAGCAGCGGGCCGCCCAGGGCTTCCAGGAAGGGCTCCAGGCGCGGCACAGCGACCGGTTCCCGGGGGCCGTCTTCCAGTTCCAACAGCAGGCAGGCGTGGGAGAGCAGGGCGTCGCGCCGCCACAGGGCGGCGATCTCGGCCCGGTCGGCGGCGTCTGCCGGCAGGTCCGCCTCGCGCAGGACGAAGAGGCGGCGCTCAACCCGGCCGGCGGCGGCACCGGCCTCGGCCCGGCGGGCGGCGGGGGTGGCGTCGGTGAGCAGCACCGCGCGCTGGGCCAGGTCGGCGGCCACCGTCGCCGCCAGGG
>DAINDE010000080.1:0-4215 GCA_036732025.1 Rhodocyclaceae bacterium | reverse complement strand
CTCCCGCTCCAGGCGGCGCAGGGCGTCGTAGGGGGTGGGGCCGGCCGCGGCGGCGCCGCGGGCCGGCAGGGGCGCCACCACCAGGGCCTCGCCACCGCCGCCCAGGGGGATCTCGTCCCACAGCAGCAGGGGCGGCTCGTCGTTGCCGGAACCCCGGTGCAGGCCGGGGAGGATGACGGTATCGAACTCCAGGCCCTTCGACTTGTGGATGGTCATCAACTGCAGGCCGAGGGCTTCCGGCCGCGGGTCGGGAGGGGCGAACAGCTCCTCGGCCCCGGCTTGCAGGGTGTCGGCGGCGAAGGCGTGGCGGGCCGCCAGGTGGTCCATGAGCTGGAAGAGGGCGTCCACGGCCTGGCGGTCGGTGGCGGCGCCGAGGCAGGCTGCGCCGCCCAGGGCCCGCCAGGTGCCCTCGACCCAGCGCCGGGGATGGGCCCGTCCCCGGTGGGCCAGGGCTTCGCCGAGGACGGCGGCGGCATGGCCGAGCCGGGCCTGGCCGTCGGCCGAGAGGCGGGCGCGGCGATCGGCGTCCTGCATCAGTTGCCAGACCGTGCTGGCATGGTCGTCCCCGGCCAGGGCGTGGAGGTCGGCCAGGGTCAGGCCGCACCAGGGGGCGCGCAGGACGGCCAGCCAATGTACCCGGTCGGCCCGGTGCAGGAGGGCGTGGGCCAGCGACAGGAGATCCTGCACCGGCTGGCGGCCGGCCAGGGATTCCGTCTCCACCGCCTGGAAGGGCAAGTCCGGCGCCTGCCGGCGCAGGGCGGCGACGAGGTCGTCCAGGTGGCGGCGGGCGCGGACGAGGACGGCGACGGTATCTTCGGGCCGCTCCCGGCGGGCGGCGCGGATCAGGTCGAGGACCGTTTCCGCCTCGCGCCGGCCGGCATCGCCGTCGGCGGCCACGGGATGGAGGCCGACGCCGGCCCCGGCTTCCGCCGTCCGGGTGGCGATGCAGGGGGCGTAACGTACGGCGCCGTGGAGGGGTTCGTCGGCGGAGGGGAAGACGGCGGGGAAGATGGCATTGACCCAATCCACCAGCGCCGGGCGGGAGCGGTTGTTGCGGGTGAGGCGCAGCTTCTCCGGGCGCAGGCCGCCGATGCCTTCTTCCCGGACCTTGAGGAAGAGCCCCACGTCGGCCTTGCGGAAGCGGTAGATGGACTGCATGGGGTCGCCGACCAGGAAGAGGGTGCGCCCGTCCCCGTCCTGCCAGCCGCGGGTGAGGCCGGCGATGAGGCGGACCTGGGTCGGACTGGTGTCCTGGAATTCGTCCACCAGCAGGTGGCGGATGCGGTAGTCCAGGGCCAGGGCCAGGTCGGTGGGGGCGTCGTCGTCCCCCAGGGCGGCGATGGCGCGCAGGGCAATTTCGCTGAAATCCACTTCGCCCGCCGCCTGGAAGGCCAGCCAGAGCTGGGCGGAAGCCAGCCGGAGCAGGCGCGAGAAGATTTCCACCGTGGCCCATTCCCCTTCGCCGTAGGTGGCGGGGGGGAGGTCGCGAACGGGAGCGAGGGCCGCCTCGGCGGCGGGGCCGAGGCCGGCGATGACGGCCTGCAGGTCGGCCTTGTGGCCCTTGGCGGTGGCGGGCAGGCCCTGACGCACGTCCAGTTTCCGGCGCCGGGCGCCGTCGGCGGTCAGCAGCAGGTCGGCCAGGCCCTGCCAGAGGGGCAGGTCGGCGGGGTCGTCGGCGAGCACCCGGTCCCAGCGCTCCAGCCGGGCGATGGCGGCCTGGGGCTGATCGGCGGCCAGGGTCGCCCCGGCGAAGCGGGCGGCGGCCATCATCCGGTGCTGGGCCATGGCGTCCACCGCTGCGGCGGCCGCCGCCAGGTCGCGGCGGACGAGGGCGGCGAGGCCCGATTCGGCCTCGGCCCGCAGGCCGCCGTCGCCGCTGCGCGCGGTGTGGGGCAGCCACTGGTCGCGGCGGGCCAGCAGGGCCACCAGCAGGCGCTCGAGGCGACCGGCATCGTTGTCGAGGAAGGCCAGGGCGGCGGCGACGGTGTCGGCCTCGGGGCCGTCCTCTTCCACCAGGGCCAGGGTCTGGCGGGCGGCGGCCTCATAGTGGGCGGCGGCGTCCTCGGCCACGCCCGGCTGGGCGCCGAAGCGGGAGAGGTAGGGCATCTGGCGGGCCAGGCTGCCGCACAGGGCGTCGATGGTGGTCACCGCCAGCCGGCCCGGGTGCCGCAGGAGCTGCCACTGCCGCTCGGCGTCCCGGGACAGGGCGGCGCGGCCGAGGTCGTAGGTGAGCTGCTTGTGGGGCAGGTCGTCCCCGGGGCGCTCGCCGGCGGCGGCCAAGGCCAGGCTGCCCAGGATGCGGTCGCGCATTTCCGCCGCGGCCTTGTTGGTGAAGGTCAGGGCCACCACCTCCTCCGGGTGGTCCACCAGGGCGAGCAGGCGCAGGACGCGCTGGGTGAGAAGCTCCGTCTTGCCGGCGCCGGCGGGGGCGTCGACGATGAAGGAGGCGGGCTCCAGGGCGCGCCGGCGGGCGGCGGCGTCGGCGGCGAGCAGAGGCTCAGTCATCGAGGGGGAATTCGATGATGGTCTTGAGCATCCAGGGGTCGGTGGCCGAGTTGAGGCCGCGGCCGACGCCCAGGTTGATCTTCCAGCCCGCCCGCGCCACGTCGACGGTGAGATAGGCCATGTGGTCCTGCTCGGCGTGGGGGGCGAAGCGGGCCAGCTTGCCGACCTCGGTGAAGTATTCGACGCCCAGGTGGACGCCCGCGCCGACGGCCCGGGAAACCTTGAAGGCCGGATCGAAATCGAAGCCGCCCTGGCGATGCCCCCGGGTCAGGCCGTAGCTGGTGAGGAAGTTGACGATGGCCGTCCACCGGCCGTCCCGGTAGCCGAGGATGGGGCGGATCTCGACGCTGTTGCGCCGCTCGTCGAAGCGCCGGGTGGCGGTGACCAGCTCCCAGTTCACCCCGGCGAAGAAACCGCCTTCCGCCGGCGCCAGGAAGGGCAGCCACTTGAGCTGGAGTTGCTGGCCCCCCAGCCAGGCGTTGCCGGCGGCATCGACGACGGTGGGAAAGAGGAGGCTGACCTCGGTGTGCTCGTTGATGCCGTATGAGATTTCCGGGGTCACCCGCCAGCCCCGGTCGCTGGCCAGCTCGCCGTGGGCCGGGTGCCGCCGGCTGCGCTGGAAGGTGCGGCTGGAGTGGATCTCGAAACCGAACTCGCCGGGGTCGTCGAGGCTGTCGTCGTAGACGCGGATTTCGGCGGGCAGCTCGGCGCGGGCGCCGGGGGCGAAGGCGGCCAGCAGGCAGGCGGCAAGCAGGAGGCGAGAGGCGGTCATGGCGGGAAGCGGGGAGGGTCGGGCTGCGGGCATTGTACTCATGCCCCGGCGCAGGCTGCCTCCCATTGCGCCTCCCGCTCCGCCAGCCGCAGCAGGGGCAGCACCTCGCAGTAGCGCAGGGCGGCGACGTCGCCGAAGCATACCGCGGCTTCGCCCCGGCCCACTTCGGCGGCGACGGCGTGGAGCCGTTCATGCCAGTGCCGCAGGAGCGCCGGCCAGTCGGGAAAGGCGTCGGCCGGAAAGGTCCGGCGCTTGGGGTTGTCGAGGCCGACCATACCCGGCAGCAGGTCGCCGCTTTCGCCCACGCCGGCGAAGGCGGCCCCGTCCAGGACGACCTTGGCGAAGGCGACGCCGGCCACGGCCTCGCCGCCATCCTGGGGGACGGCGATGGCCGCGTAGAGGGGAAGTTGCGGTTCGGTGAGGCGTGCTTCGCCCCAGTTGCGGGTGTCGATGGCGCGGCCGGTCTTGTAGTCGATGACCAGGCAGCGGCCGTCGGGCAGGCGGTCGATGCGGTCGATGATGGTGCGCACCCGGATGCCCTCGATCTCCAGGGTGGCCTCCCGCTCGCAGGCGACGACGGTGAAGTCGCCGGGGCGCGTCGCCTCCAGCGCCAGCCAGGCGTCGAGCTGGCGCTCCAGGCGGCCCGCTTCCAGGGCCCGGAAGCGGGGCGGCAGGCGGCGGGCGGCGGTTTCGAATTCCTCCAGGGCGCCGGCCACGGCGGCGGCGATGCGGCCACGCCGGGCCGCCGCGTCGAGGGCCTGCAGACCGGCGAGGCTGCCGGTCTCCCGCCAGAAGCGTTCCAGGGCGCCATGGACGAGGGTGCCCCGCTCCATGGGGGCGAGGCCTTCGACGGCGGTGCCGAGGGCTTCGGCCCCCAGGCGGTAACGGTAGAAGCCCCAGGCCGGGCAGATGGCCTGGGCGCGCAGCAGCCCGGTGCC
>DAINDE010000079.1:0-4256 GCA_036732025.1 Rhodocyclaceae bacterium | reverse complement strand
GCCAGGGCGGCGGCGATGCGTTCCTAGGCGGCCTGGGAGAAGCCGGCGATCTCCCGCAGAACCACGCGCACCCCGCCGTCGGATTCCAGCGTGCTGTCCCAGGCGCTGGCCGCCACGTCCACCGGCCGCACGGCCACCCCGTGCCGGCGGGCGTCCTGCACCAGTTGCGAGGGGGAATAAAAGCCCATGGGCTGACTGTTGAGGAGCCCGCAGAGGAAGGCCGCCGGTTCATGGCGCTTCAACCAGGCCGAGGCATAGACCAGCAGGGCGAAGCTGGCCGCATGGGATTCGGGGAAGCCGTATTCGCCGAAGCCCTGGATCTGGGCGATGATGCGCCGGGCGAAGCTCTCCGGCAGGCCGTTGGCGGCCATGCCGGCCAGCAGCCTGCGCTCGAAGGGCTCCAGCCCGCCCTTGCGCTTCCAGGCGGCCATGGAACGGCGCAACCGGTCGGCCTCGCCGGGGGTGAAGTTGGCCGCCACCACGGCCAGTTGCATGACCTGCTCCTGGAAGATGGGCACGCCAAGGGTGCGCTCCAGGACGGCATCCACCGCCGGCGAGATTTTCTCCACCGCCTCCTCCCCCGACCGCCGCTTCAAGTAGGGATGGACCATGCCGCCCTGGATGGGACCGGGCCGCACGAGGGAAACCTCGATCACCAGGTCGTAGAAATTCCGAGGCTTCAAGCGCGGCAGCATGGCCATCTGGGCCCGGGATTCCACCTGGAAGACGCCCATGCTGTCGGCCTTGCCGAGCATGGCGTAGACGGCCGGGTCTTCCGCCGGGATGTCCGCCATGGTGAAGGGCCGCCCCCGCCGTCCGGCGACGAGGCCCAAGGTGCGGCGGATGGCGGAGAGCATGCCCAGGGCCAGCACATCCACCTTCATCAGGCCGATGGCGTCGAGGTCGTCCTTGTCCCACTGGATGACGCTCCTGTCCGCCATGGCGGCGTTCTCCACCGGCACCAGCCGCGCCAGGGGCCCGCGGGAGATGACGAAGCCGCCCACGTGCTGGGTGAGGTGGCGGGGAAAGCCGCGCAGGGCCTCGGCCAGGGCCAGCCACTTGGCCACCCGGGGCGAGGCCGGGTCCAGCCCCTGCTCGGCGAAACGTGCCGGCAACTGGTCCCGCTTGTCCCACCAGGCGAGCGAGGCAGTGAGGGCGTCGATCTGGGGGATGCCGAAGCCCAGGGCGCGACCGGTATCCCGCAGCGCCCCCTTGGTGCGGTAGGTGATCAGCGCCGCCGCCAGAGCCGCCCGCTCCCGGCCATATTTGCCGTAGATGTACTGGATCACCTCCTCCCGCCGCTCGTGCTCGAAATCCACGTCGATGTCCGGCGGCTCCCCCCGCTCCTTGGAGATGAAACGCTCGAAAAGCAGTTGGGAGCGGGCCGGGTCCACCTCGGTGATGCCGAGGGCGTAGCACACCGCCGAATTGGCCGCCGACCCCCGGCCCTGGCAGAGGATGCCCTGGCTGCGGGCGAAGCGGACGATGTCGTAGACGGTAAGGAAATAGGCCTCGTAGGCCAGCTCGGCGATGAGGGCCAGTTCGTGCGCGACCCGCTCTCTCACCGCCGGCGGCGCCCCGGCCGGGTAGCGCCGGGCAAGCCCCCGCTCGGTCTCGGCCTGCAGCCAGGAGGCTGGCGTCTCGCCGGCGGGGACGATCTCTTCCGGGTATTCGTAGCGCAGCTCGTCCAGGGAAAAGGTGCAGCGCCCGGCGATGGCCAGGGTCTCGGCCAGCAGTTCCGGCGGATAAAGGCGGGAGAGCCGCAGCCGCGGGCGCAGATGCCGCTCGCCGTTGGGAAAGAGGGCGTAGCCTGCTTCGAACACCGTGGTCTTGAGGCGCAGCGCCGTCAGCACATCCTGCACCGGCCGCCGGGCGCGCTCGTGCATGTGCACGTCCCCCGCCGCCACCCGCGGCAGGCCGGCGGCCTCACCCAGCGCTTGCAAAACCTCCAGCTTCGCCCCGTCGTCCGGCCCGGCATGGAGTTCGACGGCGATCCAGGCCCGGCCGGGAAAGCGCTCTGCCAGCCAGCGGCCATCGGCCTCCGCCGGCTCGGCGGACGGCACCCAGAGGGCCAGGCAGTCGGGCACGGCGCCGCTGGGGGCGAGGCTTTCCAGGTCGCCCCGGGTGAGGTGGTAGCGGCCCTTCCCCGCCCGCCGCCGGCCCAGGGTGATGAGGGCCGAGAGATTGCCGTAGCCGGCCCGGTTGCAGGCCAGCAGCACCAGCTTCAAGCCGTCGGCGAGGACGAATTCGCTGCCGACGATGAATTTGAGCCCCGCCGCCTTCGCCGCCAGGTGGCCCCGCACCACGCCGGCGAGGGAGCATTCGTCGGTCAACGCCAGGGCGCTGTAGCCTTGGGCCGCCGCCCGCGCCACCAGCTCGTCCGGGTGCGAGGCCCCGCGCAGGAAGCTGAAGTTGGAAAGGCAGTGGAGTTCGGCGTAGGAGGGCGGTGGGGAAGGCACGAGGAACCCAGGCCTTAACTGTATTTGTGTACAGTTATAGCCCAAGCTCTCCCCGCCCGCAAGGCCCTAGCGCTCCCAGAAGACCCGCAGCAGGTTCTCCGCCTCGTTGTAGTGGAAGTCGAGGTCGCCCTGGTAGGCATGGTGCAGGGCGTCGCCGAGGTTCCGCGCCAGGTGGATGTCGGTGGTCGTCGCCACCACGCCGTTGGCCTCGTCTTCGATGGCGATGACGCGGGCCAGCGGGTGCTCGGCCTTTTCTGCGGCCTCGCGGTGGCGCAGCAACTGCAGGATCTCGTCCCGGTGGGCGGCGAAGAAGGGGCCGCCGACGTGGACGAAACCGGCCGGGAAGCGATCGTGGACCCGATGGCAGGCCGGGCAGGTGACGGCGGCGGCGTCCACCGGCGCCGCCAGCCACTGCCAGCGGCCGCCATGGAAGACGGCTCCGCAGGCGGGGCACACCGCCGGCTCGGCGGGCTTGTGCTGCATCCTGTAGGTGTCATGGACCCGTTCCTGCCGCAACTGATCACGGCGGACCGCCTGGAAACCAGGCATGGGAGCGCGCTTGGACATGGCAATCCTCCTTTCCATTCATGGGAAAGCATCCAACATGTTCATTCCGCGCCAAAGCCGCAGCGCCCGCGTTGACCGTCGTCAACCTTTGCCGGGAGGCGACTGTCCGCCTTCACGGCTAGCCCGGATCCGGCGCCAGATCCGCTTCTCCACAATGGGCAAGGACATGCGCCCGGGCGGCATCGCGCAGGCGCAGCGCGGCTTCCCAGCCTTCTCCCGCCGGGAGGATGGGCGACCCGACGGTGGCGACGACGCGACCGGGCCGGGGCAGCCAGGTTTCGTCCCGCAGGATGTTGCGCAGGCCGCCCAGGGCTACCGGCACCACGGGCACGCCCCGGCCGGCCGCCGCCACGAAGGCGCCGAGGCGAAAGCTGCGCAGGCCAGCCTGGCGGGTGAAGGTGCCTTCGGGGAAGAAGACCAGGGTCTGCCCCGCCCCGGCCAGTTCGCCCAGCCGGCCGGCGTCCTCGACGCTGCGCTCGGCGTCGGCCCGTTCGATGAATACCGTGCCCAGGCCCCGCAGGAGGGCACCGGCGAAGAGCTGCTCCCCCAGTTCCCGCTTGGCGACGAAAACCGCCGGCCGGCGCCGTAGGGCCATGAGGACGATGCCGTCCAGGTAGCTGGCGTGGTTGCATACCACCACCGCCGGCCCCGGCGCGTTGAGGTGCTCTGCCCCGACTACCGCCGGCGCCATGCCGGCCAGGCGCAGGAAGGCCCGCGCCCCCTGGCGCCCCAGCCACCAGCCCCAGGCCGGCCGGCGCGGCAGGGCGATGAGGGGCCAGAGGAGGAAGAGGAAGCCCGCCGCCAGGGTCCACAGGTAGCTGGCATAGGCCAGGTGCAGCCCCCGGCGGGCGCAGCGGCCCAGCCAGGCGCCGGCGCCTTCCGCCGCCAGCCCGGCCAGTTGCCGCCAGGGCGTCGGGCGGGGGAGCCCCAGGCGGCCGGCGGCGTAGAGGTCGCGCAGGGCGGCACGGCGCAGCTTGCCGCTGGAGGTCTTGAGCACGGCCCCCGGCGGCGCCAGGACGATATCGTCGGCGGGGCCGTCGAGGATATCCACGGCCAGCCGGTTGATTTCGCCGCGCAGGGCAGCCCGGGCTTCGGCGCCGGTTTCCCGGATTTCCGCCACGGCCACCAGGCGCTCGCTGCCCGTCGCCGCGTCGGGCACGCCGAAGACCGCGACGCAGCCGCGGCGGATGCCCGGCAGGCGGCCGATCGCCTCTTCCAGCTCGTAGGGGT
>DAINDE010000078.1:0-6384 GCA_036732025.1 Rhodocyclaceae bacterium | reverse complement strand
CCGGCGGTGCCGGCGGCGGCGAAGACGATGGCGCGCAGGGCCAGGTCGAGGTCGGCGCCGGGGGTGACGATCATGCCGTTGTTGCCACCCAGTTCCAGGAGGCTGCGGCCGAAGCGGGCCGCCACCCGGGGCGCCAGGGCGCGACCCATGGCGGTGGAGCCGGTGGCCGACAGGAGGGCGACGCCGGGGTGATCGGCCAGGGCCGTGGCCACGTCGCGCCCGCCTGCCAGGACGGCGGAGAGGCCGGGCGGCGCCTCCGCCATGCCGGCGGCGGCCCGCTCCAGCAGGGCCTGGCAGGCCAGGGCGCAGAGGGGGGTCTTGCCCGCCGGCTTCCACAGCACCGGGTTGCCGCAGACCAGGGCCAGGGTGGCGTTCCAGGCCCACACCGCGACCGGGAAGTTGAACGCGGTGACGACGGCGCACACCCCCAGGGGGTGCCAGGTCTCCATCAGGCGATGGCCGGGGCGCTCGCTGGCGATGGTGAGGCCGTGGAGCTGGCTGGAAAGGCCGACGGCGAAATCGGCGATGTCGATCATCTCCTGCACTTCGCCCAGGGCTTCGCTGCCGATCTTGCCGCATTCCAGGGTCACCAGCTCGGCCAGATCCGCCTTGCGCCGGCGCAGCAGATCGGCGAAGCGGTGCACCAGCTCGCCGCGGCGGGGCGCCGGCACCAGGCGCCAGGCCAGGAAGGCCTCCCGGGCGGCGGCGACGGTGCGCTCCACGTCGGCGACCCCGGCAGGCACCAGGCTGGCCAGGGGGCTGCCATCGATGGGTGAATGCACCGCCAGCGTCCCCGCCGCCAGGGGCGCGTTGACACCGAATTCGGCCAGGAGCCGCCTGGCCTCGGCCGCGATGGGTCGCATGGCAACCTCCTTTCCCCGGAACGAGGACTGCGGCAGTGAATAACGATTCAACACGCCCTCTAAACCGCTCGCCCTGAGCCCTTCGACATTGCTCAGGACAGGTTTCTCGAAGGGCGGAGCACCATGGGCTTCGACAGGCTCAGCCCGAACGGAGCGGGGTGTCAGCTTGCCGGATTCCTATTCTTAGGAAGCGGCAACGGGCGATTGGTTCAGCCGAACCACGCCGCGCGCCCGGCCTCGCCGCGCAGGCGGTGCTGGTCGCGGACGCGGCGGGTGTAGCCGATACGGTCGAAGAACTCCAGGATGTGGATGGCAACCTTGCGGCCGCCGCCGATGTCGTCGCGCAGGGCGGCCGCCCGCACCGTCCCATCCCGGGCGGCCAGGGCGGCGACGCGCCGCGCCAGGTCGGCCACGGCGGCGGCGGTGAAGTAATGGTCGTGGGCCACCGGGTAGGCCTCGCCGATACGGGCGACGCGCTTGAGCAGCGCCCGCACCGTCTCCTCGGCGATGCCGGTGGCCTTGGCGATGTCGCGCACCCGGGGCGGCGCGTAGGGGGCGGCGGCGAGGAGCGGCTCAAGCACCTGCCACAGGTCGCGGTCGGCGGGGGCCAGTTGCACCCGGTGTTGCGGCAGGTGCAGCCAGGCGCCGGCCTGGGCGACGGCACCCTCGGCCAGGAGTTCGCCGAGGAGGGCGTCGAAGGCGGGGCGCTCGAGGGTGGGCAGGGTCAGGCGGCGCAGGCGGTCCCGCTCCACCCCGGCGAGGTCCGGCGCCCGCTCGTGCTCGGCGGCGAGGGCGGCGAGGATGCGCGCCCGCAGCTCCCCCCAGCGGGCCGGGGCGAAGGCGGTGGCGCCGACCACGGTGAGGCCGAGGGCGGTTGCCAGGACGAAGGCGTCGAGGTTGCGGTTGCAGCCGTAGCGGGAAAGGTCCACGCCCGCCGGCTGGCGTTCCGCCGCCAGGCGCAGGGCGATGGCCGGGTCCGGATCGGCTAGGGCAGCCAGCTGGGTAAGACGCTCCGGGGTGCGCCGCTGGCGGCTGGGGGGAAAGATATCGAGAACCTGGCCGCCGCCGACGGTGCGGCGGGCCGAGGCGTCGCGCAGGATGAAGCGGTCGCCGGCCAGGGCACCGATGTCGCGGTCGGCCAGTATCTGCACCCAGCCCGTGCCGCCGGGAGCGATTTCGTCCCCGGCCAGGAGGGCGACCCGGGCCGGCACATCGGCGGCCCCCAGGTGCAGGTGAACTGGCGTCCAGTGCTTGAGGGGCGGCTGCCCGGCCAGCACCCTCACGTGGGCGTCGAAGCGGCGCAGAGGGGCATGGAGCCCGGGGGCCAGCACCCACATGCCGCGCTCGATATCGCTCTTCTCGACGCCGGCCAGGGCCAGGGCGATGCGCTGCCCGGCCTGGCCCGCCTCGGCCGGACGATCCTGCACCCGCAGGCTGCGCACCCGCACCGCCTTACCCGGCGGCGAAACGAGGAGCGTGTCGCCCACCGCCACCCGGCCGGAAAAAGCCGTGCCGGTGACGACGGTGCCGATGCCGCCGAGGGTGAAGCAGCGGTCCACGGCGAGGCGGAAACCGCCGGCGGCCTGGCGCTCGCCCAAGGTTGCAGCGGCGGCATCGAGATGGGCCCGCAGTTCGGCGACGCCGGCGCCGCTGGTGGCCGCCACGGGAAAGATCGGCGCCCCGGCCAGGTCGGTGGGGGCCAGCAGTTCGGCGATTGCGGCCCGGGCGGCGGCGACACGCTCCGGGGCCACGGCGTCGATCTTGGTCAGGGCCACCGCCCCCTGGCGGATGCCCAGCAGCTCGACGATCTCCAGGTGCTCCCGGGTCTGGGGCATGGGGCCGTCGTCGGCGGCCACCACCAGGAGGGCGAAGTCGATGCCGGTGGCGCCGGCCAGCATGTTGTGGATGAGCTTCTCGTGGCCGGGCACGTCGATGAAGCCGAGGACGCCACCGGTGGGGAGCGGCGTGTAGGCGTAGCCGAGATCGAGGGTGATGCCGCGGGCCTTCTCCTCCTTCAGCCGGTCGCAGTCCACGCCGGTGAGGGCCTTCACCAGGGTGGTCTTGCCATGGTCGATGTGGCCGGCGGTGCCTACGATCATGGTTGCCCTCAGGCGCCCGTAAACAGGCGGTCGGCTCCGGCCAGGGCCTCGATGTCGTCGAGGATGGCGTCGGGAGGCCCGCCCTTGCCCCACAGGGCGCCTCGCCAGCGCATGCCGAGGAAGTCGGCGCAATGGCGGTAGCTGTCGAACATGGGCTGGGCTTTCTCCCGGTTGCCGCTGGTGGTGATCACCCAGAGGGACTTGCCGGCCATGCGCTCCTTGAATTCGAGCCCCGGCACCCGCAGCCAGCCGCTCCATTGGTCCAGATAGCTCTTGAGGGGTGACGGCACGGAGTACCAATAGACCGGCGAGACGAAGACCAGGTCGCTGGCCGCCAGGGTGGCGTCGAGGAGCCGGCGGGCGTCGCCCTCGGGCATGGGGTAGGTGCCGACGGTGTGGCGCAGGTCAACGAAGGGCGGGATGGACAGTTCGGCGAGCTTGACCCAGGTCTGGGACGTGCCCGCCGTGAGGGCCTGGGCGGCGCGGCGGGCGAGGGTCTCGCTGTTGCCGACGTGGCCGGGTTCGCGGGTGCTGGCGTTGAGGAAGAGGAAGGAATGCATAAGGTTGGCAGTCGGTGGAAAGCGGGTTTCATTGTGGCACGGGCGGCAGGCTCAGCCGAACATGTCCTCGTACATGCGTCCGGCCCAGGCGAAGTCCTCGGTCACAACTTCCGCCCGGCGCAGGTTGTCGTCGTCCTGGTCCTGGACGATGACGCCCTTGTCGTTGACCCAGTACTTGAAGCGCACCGCCACGTCTTCCCGGGGCTGGGTGTTGACCATCATGAAGCACAGGTTGTCCGGCAGGGCATACTTCGGCTCCCGCCCCTTGACCCGCTCGGCGATGTAGCGGGCGACGATGCGGGCATGGGCGTTGGCCACGTGGCCAGCCTTGGGGTAGTAGTTGAAGAGGGGGGAGACGACGCCCACGGCGTCGCCGATGACGTAGGTGTCCGGGTCGTCCTTGACGTTGAGGAAGAAGGGATCGACCCCCGCCCAGCCGGTGGGTTTGCCCTCGGCGTTCCTGCCGATGACGCCGGCCTTCCAGGCCATGTCGCCGGCCTGGTGGGGGGCCATGAGAATCCCGTGGTCGAAGCGGAAGTCGCCGGCCGCCGTCTTGATCCGCTGGTTGAAGGGGTCGACCTCCTGGATCGTCGCCTTCGGCACGTACACGATCTGGTCCTTGTACAGTTCGGCGAAGGCCTCCTGGAAGCCGCCGGTGATGGGGCGCGGACTGTCCTTGGGGTCGAGGATAATGACCTTGCCCTTGATCTTGCGCTGCTTGAACAAGCCGGCGATGAGGCAGGCCCGCTCGTAGGGGGACGGCGGGCAGCGGTGGGGCGGCGGCGGCAGGGTCATGACCAGGTCGCCGCCCTTGAAGTTCTGGATGCTCTGCTTGAGCCGGAAGTGCTCGGCGTTGGGGATGTAGGCGGCGGGGAACAGGGCCTTGGTGGTGTCCGCGGCCTTGCGGTCCTTGCCGAACCAGGCCTCATAGGCGTAGCGGATGCCGGCGCCGATGATGAGATAGTCGTAGTCGATCCAGCCCTGGGCGGTGATCACCCGCTTCTTGTCCCGCTCGAAGGCGCTGACCTCGGTCTGGATGAAGTGGTAGCCATACTTCTGGGCCACCTCCAGGTAGCTGAAGGTGAGGAAATTGGTGTCCACGACGTCCACCAGCCATTTGTTGCTCATGGGGCAGGAGAAGAACACCGGGTTGCGCTCCAGCACCACCACCTCCAGGGAGGGGTCGAGGAGGCGCAGGTGCTTGGCGGCGGTGATGCCGCCCCAGCCGCCGCCGCAGATGACCACCCGCTTGCCGGCCGCCCTGGGCAGCAGCGGATCGGACTGCGTCTGGATGAGGAAAGGCAGCGGGCTGCTGGGCTGCGCCACGGCGGCGGTGGCCCCGAGGGCGCCGGCCACTGCCAGGAACTGACGTCGATTGAGGGTCATGTTGCTTCTCTCCATGCATGAACCGCCCGGCCGCGGAGTCGACCGGACTTACCAATGCCCACATGGGCGGGGGCGGGGACGGCGGGCGGTACACAGACCGCCACTCGGGGCCGAACCCGGGGTGCTACAACTGCAGCGCCGCCAGTTGGGCCGTGAAGCGCGCTTCGTCGGCGCCCTCCAGGCAGCGCAAATCCAGGTGATACGCATCGTCGCGGATGTAGCCGATGACCGGCACCGGCAGGGCGCGCAAAGCCGCTTCCAGGGCGAGCAGGGCCTTGCCCGGGCGCTTCGCCGTCGGTCGCAGCACCAGGGCCGCCGAGGGCAGGCGCTCCACCGGCAGGGCGCCGCTGCCGATCTGGCTGGCGCAGGGCTCCACCGTCACCGTGGCAAAGGCGCCGACGGCCGCCTGGACGGCCGGCAACAGGCGTTCCCCGGCGGCAGCGATGACGGCCTGGGGGCGGGTGAGGAGGCGTAGCGTCGGCAGCCGCTGGGCGAGTCGGTCCGGGTCGCGGTAGAGGCGCAGGGTCGCCTCCAGGGCGGCCAGGGTGGTCTTGCCCACCCGCAGCGCCCGCTTCAGGGGGTTCTTCTTGATCCTGGCGATGAGGTCCCGGCGGCCGACGATGAGGCCGGCCTGGGGCCCGCCCAGGAGCTTGTCGCCGGAAAAGGTGACGAGGTCGGC
Source organism: Rhodocyclaceae bacterium (assembly GCA_036732025.1). Lineage (GTDB taxonomy): Bacteria > Pseudomonadota > Gammaproteobacteria > Burkholderiales > Rhodocyclaceae > SSSZ01. The sequence goes on along the minus strand of DAINDE010000078.1, from coordinate 797 downwards.
CCCGGCGGCCAGGGCCTGCTGGGGCGTCGGCTCGGCCGGCAGGCCGTGGGCGGCGAAGTCGCACAGGGTGCCGCTGCCCAGGTCCACCAGGAAGGCCAGGCCGGCCCCGTGGGCGATACGCGCCACTTCCGCCTCATCCACCGCCTTGGTGAAGCCGGTGACGGCGTAGTTGCTGGTGTGCACCTTCATCAGCAGCGCTGTCTTGGGGCCGATGGCATCGAGGTAATCCTGGGCGTGGGTGCGGTTGGTGGTGCCGACTTCCACCAGCCTGACCTGGGCCCGGCGCATGACGTCGGGGATGCGGAAGGCGCCGCCGATTTCCACCAGCTCGCCGCGGGAAACCACGGCCTCCTTGCCCTGGGCCAGGGCGTTGAGGCAGAGGAGTACGGCGGCGGCATTGTTGTTGACCACGGTGGCGGCGATGGCCGGATCGCCGCCGGCGACAATCTCGGCCAGCAGCGGCGACACCAGGTCATCCCGGTCGCCGCGCCCGCCCGAGGCGAGGTCGTATTCCAGGGCGCAGGGAGCACGGGCGGCCTCGACCATGCTGGCGATGGCTTCCTCGGCCAGCTGGGCGCGGCCCAGGTTGGTGTGGAGCACGGTGCCGGTGAGATTGAAGACCGGGCGCAGCTTGGCGCGGCCGGCCTCATCGGCGCGGCGGCGGATGGCGGCGAGCAGCGCGGCCTCGTCCGGCAGCGGCAAGCCGCCCCGGGCACCTTCGCGGGCGGCGGCCAGTTCGGCGCGGACGCAGGTGGTGACCGGCTGGCGGCCGTGGCGGTCGATGGCGTCGCCCAGGT
>DAINDE010000077.1:0-7141 GCA_036732025.1 Rhodocyclaceae bacterium | reverse complement strand
CGGCGGGGATGCCCGCCAGCAGGGGGCTGGGGCGCAGCAGGCGGCTGCCGTCCTGGCGCAGGTGGGAGAAGGTGACGTCGGCGGCCGCCGTCACCAGCCGGCGATGCACGGTGGCGGCGAAGGCCAGCTCCACTTCGGCCGAGGCGCGGGGGGCGCCGGCCTGGCGCTGCAGCTCGGCGGGAAGCAAGGGGTTGGGACGGGGCGGCGGCGGCCAGGCGTGGTCGTTCATGCCCATGACCCACAGGGCGTCGAAGGCCAGGCCGCTGCTTTCCAGCACGCCGACGATCTCGATGGCCGGCCGGCCGACAGTTTCCGGCTGGAAGATGCGCTCGCCGCAAAGCTGGCCGAGGCGCCGGCAGGCCTCGCCGACCCCCACGGGCCCCAGGAAGTCGTCGCCCCGGCCGAGGGCGGCCAGGGTTTCCAGGAAGGCCTGGCGGGCCTGGAATTCCCGGCTGGAGAGAGGGCGGTCGCCGGGCCAGCCGAGGAGATCCAGCCACTGGCGGAAGGCTTCCCCCCAGGCCGAAGGCGGGCGGCGGCGCGGGCCCGCCGCCAGGGCGGCGGCGAAGGTTTCGAGGTGGGCCTTGAGGCGCGGGGCGGCGATGCCGTCCCGGGCGAAGAGGCGCTTCATCAGGCGGAGCAGCGCAGGGAGATCGGTGAAGTATTCCAGTTCCCGGCGCAGGGCGGCGTCGATGCGGGCGCGGCTGTCGGCCTCGGCCAGGCCGGCGGACCAGGCGGGGTCGAGGAGCAGGGCGGAGAAGGCCGACTGCTCGTGGCGGGGCCGGGTGGCGAGGGCGAGGAGGGCAAGGGCCGTGCGCACCAGGGGCTCCCCGGCGAGGGGCTCGCCCAGGGAGAAGTTGTAGCGGCGGGGGGCTTCGGCAGCGGCGGGGCGCAGGGATTCCGGATGCAGGGCGTCGTCCAGGCTGGCGGCGAGGGGCTGGCGCACCGCCGCCAGATCGGGGGCCACCACGCCCAGGCGGGCGTCCGGCCGCGCCGCCAGATGGGCGGCGGCCCAGGCGGCGACGGCCCGGCATTCCGCCGCCTGGTCGGGATATTCCCGGCGGCGCAGGGCGGCATCGGCGATATCCGGGGGGGTCCAGGGCAGTTCGCGCACGCCCCGGGCGGCCAGGGCGTTCCGCAGGCGGGTTTCCTGGGGCGTCAGGCGGTCGAAGCCGGCGAAGCAGACCGCCTCGGGCAAGAGGGTCTGTCCGGCCTCCACCAGCGCGATGGCGGCCGTCATGGCCCGGGCGCTTTCCAGCCAGCCGCGGGCGGCGGTGCGGCGGTGGAACTCCCGCCTCCAGCCGCCGAAGAGGCGGGCCTCCTCGGCGCCGCCGGCGGCGGGGCGCAGTTGCCAGGCTTCCTGGAGGGCGTGGGCCTCCGCCGCGCAGGCGGCCATGCCCCGCAGGTCGAAGAGGGGGGCGGCGGCGGGGTCGAGCCCGTCGGCGACGATGCTTTCCCAGAGGAGCTTCTCGCCATAGGCGTCGAGGCGCAGCCGGGGCGGCAGCCGCCCTTCGAGCAGGGCATCGTCCAGCACCTGCTCCAGCCAGGCCCCCACCGTCAGCGCCCGACAGGTGGGCCAGGCGGCCGCGGCGGCAGCCGGGGGCTGGCTGCGCAGGGCCTTGGCCAGACGGGCGGTGGCGCAGAGGTGGAGGACGGGGCTGTTTTCCATGGGCGGTGGCGGCGGGCCCGGCGGGGGCCGGGCCAGGGTCGGAAACAGCGCAATTGTGCCAGCTTCGCCGCCGGGCGGCGGCGGCCGGTCAGAAACGGAAGCGCGAGACGCTGGTCTTCAATTGCCCGGAAACGCCCACCAGGCGCCGGGCGGTTTCCGACACCGAGGCCACGGCGCTGGAGTTTTCCTCCGACATCTGGGCGATGGCTTCCACGTTGCGGGACAGCTCCACCGAGGCGGAACGCTGCTCGCGCAGGGCTTCGGAAATGCCGACGATGGCCGACTGCATGGTCTCGGCGGCGCTGCGGATGCCCTGCATGGAGGCGCTGGCCCGCTCGGCGCTGGCCACCACCTCGCTCACCACCGCCCGGCTGCTCTGCATGCTGCCGACGGCGGTGAGGGCTTCGCCCTGGATGGCGGAGATCATGGAGGCGATTTCCTGGACGGAATGGGTGGTGCGCTCGGCAAGCTTGCGCACCTCGTCGGCCACCACGGCGAAGCCGCGCCCCTGTTCCCCGGCCCGGGCGGCCTCGATGGCGGCGTTGAGGGCCAGCAGGTTGGTCTGGTCCGCCACTTCGCGGATGACGACGGTGACGTTGCCGATCTTCTGGACCTGTTCGGAAAGGGTCTGGATCTGCTGGGCGGTGTCTTCCACCCGGCGGGCGACGTCGATGATCTGGCGCGAGGCCTGGTCCACCTCGCGGGCGCTGTCCAGGGCCATGTGCTCGGATTCGCCGGCCCGCTGGCTGGCGTCGTCGGAGCTGCTGCCGACATGGTCGATGCTGACCGTCAGCTCTTCCACCGCGGCGGCGGCGGAGGCGGTGGATTGGGACTGGGTTTCGCTGCTCACCGCCACCTGCTGGGCGGCGGTGGAAAGATGGGCCGAGGAGGAGGCGACGCTGTCGGCGGCGTTGACGATTTCGCGGATGGTGGCGGCCAGGTCAACGCGCATCTTTTCCAGGGATTGCAGGAGGTGGCCGATTTCGTCGGAACCGGCGCTGGTCACGCCGCGGCCGAGGTCGCCGCCGGCGATGGCCTCGGCCAGCCGGTTGGCGTCATCCACCCGGGAAACCAGGCTGCGCATGGTGGCATAGCCGAACACGCCCAACGCCAGCGCGGCCACCACGGTGATGACGGCGGCGATCCAGTCGGCCCGGGACTTGGCGGCGGCGCCTTCGGCGGCGGATTTCTTGCCCAGCTCGTCGTTGAACTTCATGTGGGCCACCAGGGCGTCGATGAGCTTGATCGCCACCGGCGTCTGCTCGTTCAGCTCGGCCCGGGCCTCCTCCTTCTTGCCCGCCTCGGAAAGTTGCAGGACGTGCTCGGCGCCCTTGAAGTAGGCATCCATGGCGGCCCGCTCCTGGTCGAGGAGGCGCTTGTCCTCGGCGTCGATCACCAGCGGCTCGTAGGCCTTGAGCGCCTCGGCCATGTTGTGCTCGGCCTCCTTCACCTTGGCCGCCGTCTCCTTCATGAACTTGGCGTCGGGGCTGAGGACGTGCCGGTAGATGCGCACGCGCACCTGCCCGAAGTCGACGATGGCGTCGTTGAGCAGCAGGATGCTTGGCACCACGTTGACGCTGTTGAAATTGGTCTTCTCGTACACCGTTTCCATCTGGAAATGGTTGGTGGCGGCGAGCAGGAGCAGCGCGGCGACGGAGGAGGCGACGAGGAGCTGCAGGCGCCTGGCGATGGACATGGATTCTCCCGGAAGGTTGGGCCGCCCGAGCCGCCGGCGGCGATTTGTTATTGACCGGGGCGTCTCGGCCCCTGCGGCGCAATCTAGCCCAATCGCCGCCTGGCGCGATGTGCCGGAGCGACAAAAAACTTAGCCTTAGCGCAAGGGCATGGGGCGGCCCACGACGGGCCGGCGGTTCAGCGGGCCAGCAGGGGCTTGAGGAAGCGCCCGGTGTGGCTGGCCTTCTCCCCGGCCACCGCCTCCGGCGTGCCGGCCACCAGGATGCGGCCGCCGCCGTCGCCGCCTTCGGGACCCAGATCCACCAGCCAGTCGGCGGTCTTGATCACGTCCAGGTTGTGTTCGATGACCACCACCGTGTTGCCGTGGTCGGCCAGGCGGTGGAGCACCGTCAGGAGCAGCTCGATGTCGTGAAAATGGAGGCCGGTGGTGGGCTCGTCCAGGATGTAGAGGGTGCGGCCGGTGTCGCGCTTGGAGAGTTCCAGGGCCAGCTTGACCCGCTGGGCCTCGCCGCCGGAAAGGGTGGTGGCGCTCTGGCCCAGGGTGATGTAGGAAAGGCCCACGTCCACCAGGGTTTGCAGCTTCCGCGCCACTACCGGCACGGCGTCGAAGAATTCCCGGGCCTGTTCCACCGTCATTTCCAGGATGTCGTGGATGTTCTTGCCCTTGTACTGGATCTCCAGGGTTTCCCGGTTGTAGCGCTTGCCGTGGCAGACGTCGCAGGGCACGTAGATGTCCGGCAGGAAGTGCATCTCCACCTTGATCATGCCGTCGCCCTGGCAGGCCTCGCAGCGTCCGCCCTTGACGTTGAAGGAGAAGCGCCCCGGCCCGTAGCCCCGGGCGCGGGATTCCGGCACGCCGGCGAAGAGGTCGCGGATGGGGGTGAGCAAGCCGGTGTAGGTGGCCGGGTTGGAGCGCGGCGTGCGCCCGATGGGGGACTGGTCGACGTTGATGACCTTGTCGAAGAGGTCCAGCCCCTCGATCTCGGCGTAGGGCGCCGGCTCGGTGGTGGAACCGTAGAGGTGCTTGGCCGCCGCGGCGTAGAGGGTGTCGTTGATGAGGGTGGACTTGCCCGAGCCGGAAACGCCGGTGATGCAGGTGAACAGCCCCACCGGGATTTCCAGGGTGACGTCCTTCAGGTTGTTGCCGCTGGCGCCGACGACCTTGAGCAACTTCACCGGGTTGGGTGTCCGCCGCCTGGCCGGCACGGCGATCTTCTTCTTGCCGGAGAGGTAGGCGCCGGTGAGGGAATTGGGATGGTTCGCCACTTCCTCGGGCTCCCCCTCGGCGACGATGGCCCCGCCGTGGACACCGGCGCCGGGGCCGATATCCACCACGTAGTCGGCCAGGCGGATGGCGTCCTCGTCGTGCTCGACGACGATCACCGTGTTGCCGATGTCGCGCAACTGCTGCAGCGTCTGCAGCAGGCGGGCGTTATCCCGCTGGTGGAGGCCGATGGAAGGCTCGTCCAGCACGTACATGACGCCGGTCAGCCCGGAGCCGATCTGGCTGGCCAGCCGGATGCGCTGGGCCTCGCCGCCGGAGAGGGTCTCGGCGGAACGCTCCAGGCACAGGTAGTCGAGGCCGACGTTGATGAGGAAGGAAAGCCGGGAGGTGATCTCCTTCAAGATCTTTTCCGCCACCTGGGCCTTGTGGCCGGTGAGTTCCAGCAAGTTGAAGTAATTGCGGGCCTCGCCCAGGGGCAGGCGGCTGATCTCGTGCAGGGTGCGCGTGCCCACCCGCACGTGGCGGGCCTCGGTGCGCAACCGGGTGCCGGCGCAGTGGGGGCAGGTGGTGTTGCTGATGAACTTGGCCAGTTCTTCCCGCACCGCCACCGAGTCGGTCTCCTTGTAGCGCCGCTCCAGGTTATGGACGATGCCCTCGAAGGCATGCTCCCGCATCACCAGGCGGCCCCGCTCGTTGAGGTACTGGAAGGGCAGCACCTCGCGGCCGGAGCCGAAGAGCACCACATGCTGCACCGCCTCCTTCAATTGCTCGAAGGGGGTGTCGATGTCGAACTTGTAGTGCGTCGCCAGGGAGGCCAGCATCTGGAAATAGAACTGGTTGCGCTTGTCCCAGCCGCGGATGGCGCCGGCGGCCAGCGACAGCTCCGGGTGGGCGACCACCCGCTTGGGATCGAAGAACTGGATCACCCCCAGGCCGTCGCACTTGGGGCAGGCGCCCATGGGGTTGTTGAAGGAGAAGAGCCGCGGCTCCAGCTCCTGCAGGGCGTAGGAGCACACCGGGCAGGCGAACTTGGCGGAGAACAGGTGTTCCTTCTCGCTATCCATCTCCAGGGCGATGGCCCGGCCGTCGGCGTGGCGAAGCGCCGTCTCGAAAGATTCCGCCAGGCGCTGGCGCATGTCCTCCCGCACCTTCAGGCGGTCGACGACCACGTCCACGTCGTGTTTCTGCATCTTGTTCAGCTTGGGCACGTCGTCGATTTCGTAGACGGTGCCATCCACCCGCACCCGGGCGAAGCCCTGGGCGCGCAACTCGGCGAAGAGATCCAACTGCTCGCCCTTGCGCCCGGCCACCACGGGGGCCAGGATCATCAGCTTGGTTTCCTCCGGCAGCGCCAGCACGTGATCCACCATCTGGGAGACCGTCTGCGCCTCCAGCGGCTGGCCGTGCTCCGGGCAGTAGGGCGTCCCGGCCCGGGCGAAGAGCAGCCGCAGGTAGTCGTGGATCTCGGTGACGGTGCCCACGGTGGAGCGCGGGTTGTGGCTGGTGGCCTTCTGCTCGATGGAAATGGCCGGGGAGAGGCCCTCGATGAGGTCCACGTCCGGCTTTTCCATCAACTGCAGGAACTGGCGGGCGTAAGCCGAGAGGGATTCCACATAGCGCCGCTGGCCCTCCGCGTAGAGCGTGTCGAAAGCGAGCGACGACTTGCCGGAACCGGACAGCCCGGTGATGACGATGAGCTTGTCCCGGGGCAGGTCGAGGTTGATGTTCTTCAGGTTGTGGGTGCGGGCACCGCGGATGCGGATTTCTTCCATGGCGGAGCAGGGAGCGACGGGGGAAACCAGTAACTATAACCGGAGCCGGGTTCAAAAGCGCCTGGCGCCGGTTTTTTCGAGAGCGTTTCTCAGATCGGCATCCAGGGTGGCGAGGGGCAGGCCTGCCCGCAACGCCAGTTCCAGGTAGGCGGCGTGGTAGGTGGAAAGGCCGAAGCGGCGGGCAAGCTGCAAAGTGTCGTTGAGGGCATGCCGGGCCGTAGCGTCGTCCGTGGCGATGGCCATGTCCTGCAACAGCCACGGGAGCCCGGTACTACGGGCCTCGGCCAGCAGACCCTGCGCCTCGGCCCGGGCCACCACGTTGCTTGCCTCCGCGCCCAAAGCGAGGGCACGACCGCCTCGGCGCCTTGCTCCGCCATGGCCGTGAGCACATGCTCCGCGCAGGTGCGATCCTCCGTCGAACCGTCGGTGAGCTTCCTTGGGGGGCAGCGTTTGGCGGGGCTGATTCAGTCGTGCCGGAGCACGTAGGCTATGGGAGGCTGCCGGTGCGGCAGGCTTGTCCGCACTGTCTGGTGACGCCGCCGAGGGCGGCACGTTTCAAGAGGAGGCCTGAAGGCCTCCTCTTGAAACGTTGTAGCTCCCTCTCTCACCCCGGAAAGCTACAATCTGAACGAAGTTTTGAGGCAGTTTCCTCGTTGTTGTAGCTCCCTCTCTCACCCCGGAAAGCTACAATCCTGCAACGAAATCAATACAAAAAACGTAATGTTGTAGCTCCCTCTCTCACCCAGTAAAACTACAATCAAAATAATAACAAAATAAAAAAAA
>DAINDE010000076.1:0-7828 GCA_036732025.1 Rhodocyclaceae bacterium | reverse complement strand
CACGGCAAGCTTCCAACCCTCGTCTCAGACTTGGACGTTCACCGGCGAGGACACGGTCGAGAGCTATCAGGCGGTGCTGCGCAGCATCGGATTCGTATCGCCCAGGGAACGCAGCGACGCGAGCAACCTCGAGGTGACCATCACGGTCACCGACGCGAGTGGTGTCACCGGCACCGGGACGATCGCGATCGATCCGCCGCTGCCGCCGCCCTCCCCGGCGCCGTCGCCGCGCCGCCCCTGGCCCTGCCTGACTTGGCCGGGCTGGTCGCCGGCGCCCGGGCCGTGGTCGGCGTCGACACCGGGCTGACCCACCTGGCCGCCGCCCTTGGCGTTCCCACCGTCGCCCTGTACACCGCCACCGACCCCGGCCTCACCGGCGTCCTTGGCACCGCCTTCCACCGCAACCTGGGGGGGTGCGCCGGGGCGCCACAGCCCGCCGCGGTGCTCGAAGCCCTCCGGCCGGTGCTCGCCTGATGGCCCGCCTGCTCTACTGCCTCGTCCTCTATCTGGGTACGCCCCTCGTCTGGCTGCGCCTCCTCTGGCGCAGTCGTCGCCAGCCGGAATACCTGCAGCGCCTGGGGGAGCGCTGGGGTTTTTACGACCCGCGGCCGGAGAAGCCCATCCTCTGGGTTCACGCCGTATCGGTGGGCGAGACCCGCGCCGCCCAGCCCCTGGTGGAAGCCCTTCTGCAGGCCTTTCCCGACCATGCCCTGCTGCTCACCGGCATGACGCCGACGGGGCGGGCGGCCGGCCGGGAAGTCTTCGGCAGCCGCGTCGTGCAGGCCTACCTGCCTTACGATTACCCCGGCGCCGTGGGGCGCTTCTTCCGCCACTTCCGCCCCCGCCTGGGCATCCTGATGGAGACGGAAATCTGGCCCAACCTGCTGGCCGAGGCCCGCCGCCAGGGCGTCCCCGTGGCCCTGGTCAATGCCCGCCTCTCCGAACGCTCCGCCCGCGGCTACCGGCGCCTCGCCGCCCTGACCCGGCCGTCCTTCGCCTCCCTCGCCGCCGTCGCCGCCCAGACCCCGGCGGACGCCGATCGCCTGCGGGCCGCCGGCGCCTCCGTCGTCGAGATCTGCGGCAACCTCAAGTTCGACGTGGCCCCGGCAGAAGCCGCCATCGCCCTCGGCCACCAGTGGCGCGCCGCCCTCGGCGGCCGGCCGGTGTGGCTGGCCGCCAGCACCCGGGAAGGGGAGGAGGCGCTGCTCGTCGCCGCCCTCGCCCGCCACCCGCTGCCCGCCGGCACCCTCGCCGTGGTGGTGCCGCGCCACCCCCAGCGCTTCGACGAAGTCGCCACCCTGCTCCGGGCCGCCGGTCTGAAGGTCAGCCGCCGCAGCGCCGGCCTGCCGGAAGGCGAGACCCAGGTATGGCTGGGGGACAGCATGGGAGAAATGGCCGCCTATTACACCCTGGCCGACCTGGCCTACGTCGGCGGCAGCCTGCTGCCGCTGGGGGGGCAGAACCTGATCGAGGCGGCCAACTGCGGCTGCCCGGTGCTGGTGGGGCCGCACACCTTCAACTTCGCCCAGGCCACGGCCGACGCCATTGTCGCCGGCGCTGCCCGGCGTGTGGCCGATGCCGACGGGATGCTGGCGGCAAGCAGCAGGCTTCTGGAAGACAGCGGCGAACTCGCCGCCATGGGCGAATCGGCGCGGCATTTCGCCGCCGCCCACCGGGGAGCGACGGAACGGGCCCTGGCCCTTATCTTGCGCTTGCGGGATCGAGCAGGGCGTTAGCCTGCTGCAGGTCGTCCTCCCCCAGGGCGCCGACGGCGGCCTTGAGGCGGAGTTGGGCCATGAGGGTGTCGAGGGCGGCCTTGGCGTAGTCGCGGCGGGTCTGATAGACCTGATTCTCGGCGTTGAGGACGTCGATGTTGATGCGCACGCCGACCTCGTAGCCCAGCTTGTTGGACTCCAGGGCCGACTGGGAGGAAACCTTGGCGGCGGCCAGGGCCTTCAGCTGGGCCAGGCCATTCACCACGCCCAGGTAGTACTGGCGGGCCGCCAGGGCGGAGGCACGGCGGGCCGCCTCCAGGTTGGACTGGGCGGCGCTGCGGTTGGCCACCGCTTCCCGCTCCCGGGAGGACACGATACCGCCCTGGAAGATGGGCACGTTCAGTTGCAGGCCGATGTTCTGGTAGTCGGTGTCCAGCATGCCGGAACCGGCGGAGGCCAGGGTCTTGTTGTGGCCGACGTTGGCGACCACGTCGAGGGTCGGGTAATGGCCGGCCCGCTGGCGATCCACCTCGCGGGCGGCGATTTCGGCGGCGGCCTGCTGCACCTGGACGGAAACGCTATCCTTCTCGGCCGCTTCCACCCACTTGCCCATGTCGGCAGGCTGCGGCGGCGACAGGGCAGCCTCTGGCCTGACCTGGGCCAGCACCCCGGGCTCCCGGCCGATCAGGGCCTGCAGGGCGCGGCGCTTCACTTCCAGGTCGCTTTCGGCGGCGATTTCCTGGGCCACGGCCAGGTCGTAGCGGGACTGGGCTTCGTGGGTATCGGTAATGGTGGCGGTGCCGACCTCGAAATTCTTCTTGGCCGACTCCAGTTGCTGGGCGATGGCCGTCTTGTTGGCCTGCAGGGCGCGCAGGTTCTCTTCGCCGTAGAGGACATCGAAGTAGGCCTGGGCAGTGCGCAGGATGAGATCCTGGCGGGCCTGGACGAACTGGGCTTCGGCCTGGGCCACCTGCCAGCGGGACTGGTCGTACTGGACCCAGTTCTGCCAGCGGAACAGGGGCTGGCTGAGGGTGGCGCCGTAGCTGTTGCTGTTGTAGCGGCGGCTGAAGGAAACCGGGCCGATGGCGATGTCGTTGTCGTTCCAGACGGTGGTTCCCGACATGGTCAGGCTGGGCAGCAGCCCCGCCCGGCCCTGGGGCAGCTTCTCGCGGCCCGCATCCAGCGTCGCCCGGGCGGCGGCGAAAGTGGGATCGTTGTCCGCCGCCTCCCGGTAGATCTGCATCAGGTCCGCCGCGGAAGCGGAGAGGGAAACGAAGGTCGCGGCAAGCAGCCAGGCGGTATTTTTCATGGGGCCTCAGTAGCGGCGCATGGCGGGGTCGACTTCCTGGGCCCAGGCTTCGACGCCCCCCATCAGGTTATGGACCGATCCGAAACCGTTGCGCTCGAGGAACATGGCCACCTGCATGCTGCGCCCTCCGTGGTGGCAGACCACCACCACGTCGCAGCCGGGATCCAGTTCGCCCACCCGTGCCGGCACGGTGTGCATGGGCAGGTGCCGGGAGCCGGCGATGTGGCACAACTCGAACTCCCAGGGCTCCCGCACGTCGAGCAGTTGCGGCTGGTCGCGCCCGGCGTCGGCCAGCCAGTCGGCGAGGGAGCGGGGGGATATCTGGCGCATCAGAGGGAAAAGGCGGACTTGGCTTCGGTATTGGCCAGCGCCGGCACCACCGTCTCGAAGAGATTGACGGTGTTGTAGACGCCTTCGGCGGTGCAGGTGACGAGCTGGGCCTCCATGACCGGCGCCTCGCCGACGATGGCCGCCAGGCGGCCGCCGACGCGCAGTTGCTTGAGCAGGGCACCGGGCAGGGCGGGCACGGAACCGGAAAGGACGATCACGTCGTAGGGGCCGCGGTGGGACCAGCCCTGGGCGCCGTCGCCGGTTTCCACGGTGACGTTGGCGACGCCGGCCTGCTCCAGGTTGCGGCGAGCCATATCAGCCAGTTCGGGCACCAGTTCGACGGTCACCACGTGCTCGGCGCGGGCAGCCAGGAGCGCGGCCATGTAGCCGCTGCCGGTACCGATCTCGAGCACCTTGTCCGTCTTCTTCACGCCGAGTTCCTGCAGCAGCTTGGCCTCGATCTTCGGCGCCAGCATGGCCTGGCCGTGGCCGAGGGGGATTTCCATGTCGGCGAAGGCCAGGGAACGATAGGCGGCCGGCACGAAGTCCTCGCGCTTGACCACGAACAGCAGGTCCAGCACGGCGGGATCCAGCACCTCCCAGGGGCGGATCTGCTGTTCGATCATGTTGAAGCGGGCTTGCTCGATATTCATGTTCCTCTCCGGAGATGCATATTAGCACAAGCTAATATATAGGTTCCAATAAAGCGCCATTATACCTTGGCCGCCAAGCCGCTCCGCAGCAGGTCCAGGTGCATGGCCAGGTAGGCCTGGGGGTCCGGCTGGACCATCATGCAATAGGCCAGGGAGTGCCGCCAGACGATGAGCATGAGCACCGGGGCGATGATGACGTCGATGCAGGTGTTGATGTCCCGGCGGCGGAATTCGCCGCTGGCCATACCCCGTTCCAGGGCGGCGCCGAGCAGGGCGCGGCCCCGTTGCACCACGTTTTCGTAGTAGTAGCGCGCCACTTCGGGGAAGTTCCTCGATTCGGCGATCATCAGCTTGGGGATGCCCGAATAGCGCGTCCCTCCGATCTTCGCCCACCAGTTTTCGAGCAGGGCGCGCAGAAGGTCGAAGGCGCCGCCCTCGTGCCGGGCAAGGAGCGCCTCCCCGGCTTCGACGGCGGGGACGATGCCTTCCTGGATCACCGCCTTGAACAGGGCTTCCTTGCTGTCGAAGTAGAGGTAGAGAGTGCCCTTCGACACCCCGGCCCGGGCCGCCACGTCTTCCAGGCGGGTGGCAGCGAACCCCTTCTCGACGAAGAGGTCGAGGGCCGCCGCCGTCAGTTCGGAGGGACGGGCTTCCTTGCGGCGCTTGCGGGGGGGAACGGGAGGGGAGGACATGGTAGCTTAATGACCGACGGGTCATTAAGCTACCACCCCGCCTCGCCGCCGGTCAACGGCCTTCCTTGATGAGGCGCCCCGCCACCGGCTGGATGGGCCGGGCGTTGCGGGGATAGAGGCGGGAAAAGACGGCGATCTGATCCGGCGACACGGCCACCGGCTGCTTCATCACCAGCCACAGGACGCCCTCGCTGCAGGGCGGCGTGGTGAGGGAGCCCATGTAGGTGAAGTAGTTGCGGTTGGCCGGCAGCAAGGCGTTGAGGTCGAGGGAAGCCGCCACCCGCACCTCCTGCTGGCGCTCCAGGGGCAGGTTGTTCCACAGGGTCTGGATGAAGGGATTTTCGGCCCCCCGCTCGAGCAGGACCGCCACCACCGCCAGCTTGCCGTCGTCGGCGCGATGGACCAGGTGGGCGACCATGTCGAAGCCCTGGCCGTTGATCTTTTCCTCGGAAGGCTTGTGGAAGTGGAACTGGACGAACTCGTAGGTCTTGCCGGTGACGGTGAGGCTGCCGGCGTCCAGGGCCACCTGGACGGTGTGGCCGTTGTCCACGATGCGGAAGGCGGAGGGCCGGTAATCGAAGCGGATGGGCTCCAGGTCCACCTTGATGCCGTCGCGGATGTCGATGGGGGACTGCCGCTGGCCGGTGGCGCAGAGCGTGTTCCTGGGGTCCAGCCGGTGCCAGTTTTCCGGCCCGCCGGGGCCCTCGTAGGCCCAGTGCAGGTGCTCCGCGGTTGCATGGGCCGGCGCCGCCGCTTCAAGGGGCTTGCGCACCTGGGGCTGGAGCTTGGCGACGACGGCACTGGGCGTGGGCGCCGGCGGCGGTGCCTCCTTGGCCGCAGGTGCCGGCCGGGCGGCCTCCTTGAGCGGCGCATGCTCTGCTTCGACCTTGGTGGCGACGGGCTTGGCCGCCTTCTCGGGCTTGGCCAGCTCCTTCTTCACCAGGGCCTCGTTGGCCTGCTTCAACTGCCCCGCGGCCTCGTTGGCCTTTTGCGCCACTTCCTTGATGTCGGTCTTGCCCGGGCGGCAGACTTCGCGCAACACCTTGTCGTCGAGAGTGCCGCTGCGCACCGGCAGCTCGGAGCCCTTCTGCTCCTCCTCCCGGATGACCTCGTTTTCGCTTTTCTTGAAGACCCGCTTGACCGTCACCGCATTGCGGGAAGCGCAGTCGTAGCGCGTGGTGGCTTCGATGATGCGGTAGCCGGAACCGGAACGGATGTCGAGGATTTCTTTCTCCAGGGTCACCCGGCCCACGGCCAGCACCTTGCCCCCCTCCTCCCGCTTGATGCTGGTGCGGTCCAGTTCGATGCGCTTGCCCTGTTCGCTGGAAATGATCTGCCAGGTGGGCGCGGCGAGGCCCCCAAGGGGCAGCGCAGCCGCCAGGGCCAGGATGAGTGCACGGCGCATAGCTTCCTCTTTTTTATTTAGTTTCCAATACCTGCAGGGCTTATTTCGGCAAGTTTCTCAGAATCTTGAACCGGCGCGCCCCTTTCTTGCATTTTGCCCATGTTTCCAGTAACTTGCAGTCACTCGTTAGGGGTGCCCGGCCGGGCTGAGAGATACCCTTCGAACCTGACCGGGTCATGCCGTCGTAGGGAAACGAACCAACTCGCTCCTTGCACGTCTTACCCCCGCCGCACCCATGCAAGGAGCCCCCATGAACGCCCACGAAAAATTCGTCGCCGCCCACGCCCACGTGGACGAGGCCGCCATCCAGCCGCTGCCCAATTCCCGCAAGATCTACGTGGCGGGTTCCCGGCCAGACATCCGCGTGCCCATGCGGGAAATCAGCCAGGCCGACACCCCCACCGCCTTCGGCGGCGAGCAGAATCCGCCCATCTACGTCTATGACTGCTCGGGCCCCTATTCCGACCCGGCAGCCAGGATCGACATCCGCTCTGGCCTGCCGGCACTCCGTGCCGCCTGGATCGCCGAGCGGGGCGACACCGAAGAGCTTGCCGGCCTGACTTCCGACTTCGGCCGCGCCCGCGCCGCCGACCCCGCCCTGGACGAGCTACGCTTCCCCGGCCTGCACCGCAAACCCCTGCGCGCCAGAGCCGGCGCCAACGTCACCCAGATGCACTATGCCCGCCAGGGAATCATCACCCCCGAGATGGAATTCGTCGCCATCCGCGAGAACAACAACCGCCGCGCCTATATCGAGAATCTGAAGAACTCCGGCCCCATGGGCCAGAAGCTTGCCGACCTGCTCGGCCGCCAGCACGCCGGCCAGAACTTCGGCGCCAGCATCCCGGAAGAGATCACCCCGGAATTCGTCCGTGACGAAATCGCCCGCGGCCGCGCCATCATCCCCAACAACATCAACCACCCGGAAAGCGAGCCGATGATCATCGGCCGCAATTTCCTCACCAAGATCAACGCCAACATCGGCAACTCGGCGCTGGGCTCCTCCATCCAGGAAGAGGTCGAGAAGATGACCTGGTCCATCCGCTGGGGCGGCGACACGGTGATGGACCTGTCCACCGGCAGGAACATCCATGAAACCCGCGAGTGGATCATCCGCAACAGCCCGGTCCCCATCGGCACCGTGCCCATCTACCAGGCCCTGGAAAAGGTCAACGGCAAGGCCGAGGACCTGACCTGGGAAATCTTCCGCGACACCCTCATCGAGCAGGCGGAGCAGGGGGTGGATTACTTCACCATCCACGCCGGCGTCCTGCTCCGCTACGTGCCGCTCACCGCCAAGCGCATGACCGGCATCGTCAGCCGCGGCGGCTCGATCATGGCCAAGTGGTGCCTGGCGCACCACAAGGAGAGCTTCCTCTACACCCACTTCGAGGACATCTGCGAAATCATGAAGGCCTACGACGTGGCCTTCAGCCTCGGCGACGGCCTGCGCCCCGGCTCCATCTACGACGCCAACGACGAAGCCCAACTGGGCGAATTGAAGACCCTGGGCGAACTCACCGACATCGCCTGGAAGCACGACGTGCAGGTGATGATCGAAGGCCCCGGCCATGTGCCCATGCACATGATCAAGGAGAACATGGACCTCCAGCTCGAATACTGCAAGGAAGCCCCCTTCTACACGCTGGGCCCCCTGACCACCGACATCGCCCCCGGCTACGACCACATCACCAGCGGCATCGGCGCCGCCATGATCGGCTGGT
>DAINDE010000075.1:0-7904 GCA_036732025.1 Rhodocyclaceae bacterium | reverse complement strand
ATTCCCGGTGGCGGTCCGGGGGGCGGGCGGTCCGCCAGGCCGGTGCCGAGGAGGACGCCGGCGATCAGGTGGCTGGCCACCAGGGCGGCGAAGACGAGGCCGAAGAGGCGGGCGAAGACGGTGTCGGGGATCAGGTGCTTCATGAATTCACCCGGGCGTCGAACAGGTAGCCTTCGCCCCGGATGGTCTTGATCAGGGCCGGGGACTTGGGATCGTCATCCAGCTTCTGGCGCAACCGGGAGACGAGGAGGTCGATGCTGCGGTCGAAGGCCTCGGCCATCTTGCCGCGGGCGGCGTCGAGGAGCTGGTCGCGGGAGAGTACCCGCTGGGGGCTTTCGAGGAAGGCCCAGAGGAGCCGGAACTCGGCGTTGGAAAGGGGCACCACCAGCCCCGCCGGCGAGGTGAGCTGGCGGGTGGTGCGGTGAAGCTGCCAGCCGGCGAAGCGCACCTCTTCGGCCGGGGCCGGGGGCGGTCGCTCGCCGGCCAGGCGGAAGCGGCGCAGCACCGTGTTGATGCGGGCCACCAGTTCCCGCGGGTCGAAGGGCTTGACCACGTAGTCGTCGGCCCCCAGTTCGAGGCCCACCACCCGGTCGGAGGCTTCCCCCCGGGCGGTGAGCATGATGACAGGCAGGTCCCGGCCGGCGCGGATTTCCCGGCACAGGGCGAGGCCGTTCTCGCCGGGCAGCATGAGGTCGAGGATCACCAGGTCCACCGGCCCGGCGGCCAGCGCCGCCCGCATGCCGTCGCCGTCGCCCACGCCCGTGGTGGCGAAGCCGAAGCCGGCCAGGTAGCCGCCGAGGAGGGAGCGGATTTCGGGGTCGTCGTCGACGAGGAGGATGCGGGTCGGTGGGGCCATTGGGGTTCAGCGCGGTTGCGGGCGGCCGGGCATGGGGCAGTCGGCGTGGTCGCGGCGGAAGTCGTCGCCCATTCTAGCGCGGGCCTTCTCGAAGCCCTCCATGCGCTCCTGCAGGTGCTTGCGGATCCGGCTGGACTGGCCGGCATCGAGGCTGTCGAGGAAGGCGATCCAGGCCTTGTCCGCCTCCTGCATCCGCTCCAGGCCGGCTTCCCGGTCCTGGGCGGCCTTGCGGGCAAGGGCGCCCAGCGGCGTATTGGCGGACAGGCCCTGGCGGAATTCCTCCATGGCCTTGCGGCGCTGGTAGTCGCGGGCGGCGCCGGCCTGGGCGAAGGCGCCCTGGGCCTTGCTCAGCAGCGCTTCCTGCTCGGCGGAAAGCTTGAGGGTGGGCAGCACCTCGCGCAAATCCTGCAAGGGGGAGGGCGGCATGGCGCCCATGGCGTGGTGGGCGCCGCGTTCGTGGGGGAAGCCCTCGGCGGCCATGGCCTTGAGGGCGGCGGTGGTGGCGAGGGTGGACAGGCTGGCGATGGCGAGGAAACGGAAAATGGGGTGCATGATGTTCCTTTCGGGAGTCAGTGGAAGGCGAAGAAGAGGGGAAGGCCCGTCCGCGCCACCGGGTCCACGGCGACGGCGAGGGCGGCGATGGCCCATACGGCCGCGGCGGCGGGAATGCGGTTGCGGCGTTGCGGCATGGTTTTCTCCTTGCGGTGTGCCGGATTGGCGACGGTGCCATGGTGGGGCCGGGGTGTATCCGCTCCATGTCGGCTTTGTATCGGCTCGGAAACATTGACCTGTCCGCTGCTTCCGACTACCATTTGCGGTTTCGAAAAATCGCCGGAATCAAGGAGTTAGTCATGGCCATCAACCGTACCCGCCGTTCTTCCCTGGAGCGCCGCTGCGTTTCCAAGTCCACCAAGCGCCTCTTCAAGGGCACCGGCAAGACCATGTTCAAGGTCATGTACGCCGCCGAGTGCCACCAGCGCAACCGCAAGGCCCTGGGCTGATCCCGCCCGCGAGGTGAGGCCCCGGCCGCCGGCAGGCGACCGGGGTTTTTTTTGCCTGTCTTGCCAACAAATTATTACTTTGGTAATACGTTCTGGGCCAAAATACGACGGTAGGCCACGGGACGGGGGGAACATGGAACAGCGTAGGGCCAGGCGGGTCGCCTGGGCGGGATGGGGGCTGGCGGCGGTGGCGGCGTGGCCGGTGGCGGCCCAGACCGCCGTGGACCCCCTGCGACTGCCTCTGGAGAGCCTGCTCACCATGGAGGTGAGTTCGGTTTCCCGGTTCCCCCAGCCGGCGCTGGAGGCCCCTGCCCTGGTGCGGGTGGTGGACGACGCCGACATGCGGGCCTTTGGCTACCGGACGGTGGCGGACGCCCTGCGCAGCCTGCCGGGCGTTGATGTCGCCAACGACCATTCCTACAGCTTTCCGGGAATACGCGGCTTCAATCGCCCGGGGGATTACACCAGCCGGGTGCTGCTCATGGTCGACGGCCTGCGCACCAACGACGGCATCTACGACCAGGCGCTGGTGGGCATGGAAGCGGTGCTCGACACCCCCATCCTCAAGCGGGTCGAATACTTCGCCGGTCCTTCCTCCTCGGTCTATGGCGGCAACGCCCTGTTCGGCGTGGCCAACCTGGTGACCCGCAGCGGTAGCGACATCGCTGGCTGGGAGCCGCGGGTCGAGGTGGGCACTGGCGGCAGCCGGCGGGCCAGCCTCGCTTTCGGCCGGCATTTCGACGACGGCCGCGACCTGGTGTTCTACGGCGCCGCCGGCTACGGCAGCGGCACCCGGCTGGCCTTCCCGGAACACGGAGGCGTCGCCCGGGATCTCGACGGGGAGCGTTACGGCAAGTTCTTCGCCAAGTTCAGCGTCGACGGCCTGCGCGTTGCCGCCGCCTTCAGCCGGCGCACCAAGGAAAACCCGGCGGCTCCCTACGGTACCCGCTTCGGGACGCCGGCCGTCACCATGGACGAGCACGCTTTCCTGGAGGTCAGCCACGAGAGCGAGGTGTCCACCGCCGTCACCCAGCTGGTGCGGGGCTACCTCACCCGCTATCGCTACCAGGGCGACTGGCCCTATGCCGGCCCGCCGGAGTATCTCAACCGGGATCTGGCCCGGGCCGACCAGGCGGGGGGCGAGTACCGCCTGACCTATCGCGGCATCGCCAATCACGTCCTCATGGGCGGCGTGGAAGTGCGGCGCAACTGGCGCCTCGACCAGCGGAACTTCGACGTGGACCCGGCCGTCACCCACCTGTCGCTCCACCGCGACGCCGCCGCGGCAGGGGCCTATCTGCAGGACGAGTGGCGCCTCACCGAGCGCTGGCTGCTCAACCTCGGCCTGCGCTACGACAAGGTGTCCGATTTCCGCGGCGAATGGTCCCCGCGCCTGGCGGCCATCTACCGGCCCGGCGCCGCGACGGCGGTCAAGTTCCTGGCCGGCCAGGCCTTCCGGGCGCCCAACCAGTACGAACGCTATTACGGCGCCGACGGCTTCCAGAAGGCCAACCCGGACGTCGGCATCGAACGCATCGCCACCACCGAGCTGGCCGTGGAGCATCTGCTGGCCGAGGACCTGCGGTTGACCGGCACGGTCTTCCACTACGATTTGCGCCGGCCCCTGGAATCCCGCGTGGACCCGGCCGACGGGCTGACCTTTTTCGCCAACGGCGGACATATCCACGTGGTCGGCAGCGAGATGGAGGCGGAATATCGCTCCCCGGCCGGGCTGCGCCTCAAGGGCAGCGTTACCGTCCAGGACGGCCGGGACGGCGACCATCGCTGGCTGACCAACTCGCCGCGGGAACTCCTCAAGGCCCAGGCGTATTTTCCGGCGCTGCTGGGCTGGGATGTCGGCATCGAATGGCTGGGCACCGGCCGCCGGCGGACTTTGGCCGGCACCGTGCCGCCATCCGCCGTGGCCAACCTCACCCTCAACCGCGCCCTTTCCGCCGACAGCGAACTGCGCATCGGTGTCGTCAACGTCGGCGACCGGCGCTACCGCGATCCGGTGCCCGATTACTACGCGCCGGTGGATGCCATGCCCCAGAT
The DNA here is from genome assembly GCA_036732025.1 of Rhodocyclaceae bacterium. Classification (GTDB taxonomy): domain Bacteria; phylum Pseudomonadota; class Gammaproteobacteria; order Burkholderiales; family Rhodocyclaceae; genus SSSZ01. The sequence goes on along the minus strand of DAINDE010000075.1, from coordinate 3,992 downwards.
CGGCCGGCAGGCCTATCTGCAGTGGCTGGGGCGCTTCTGAGACCGGGCATGGGCCGCGCTCCCGTCCTCCTGCTGGCCCTCGCCCTGCTGCCGGCCTGGCTTCCCGTCCGGGCGGCGGGGCCGGCCCCGGAGCCGACCGCCGAGACGAAGCTCAAGGCCGCCATCGTCTACAACATCATCGCCTTCGTGCAATGGCCGGAAGGGAGCGGCCGCCGGCCCGACTTCGTCCTCTGCGTGGCCGACGGCGACGAGCTGGGCGCCGGCCTGTTCGCCCTGGACGGCCAGGACGCGGGCGGCCGGCGGATCCGGGTGCGCAGCGAAAGCGGGGGCCGCGCCGGAAGCTGCGATGCCCTTTACGTCACGCCCGGCGGGATGGCGCTGTTGCGCCAGCTCGGCAACAGCGCCGTCCTCACCATCGCCGCCGCCCACGGCATGGTGGACCAGGGGGTGATGGTCAACCTGGTGCAGGAGGGCCGGCGCGTCGGCTTCGACATCGGGGCCGGGGCGCTGCGGCGGGCGGGGCTCGCCGCCAGCGCCAAGTTGTTGCGCCTGGCGCGCTACGTGCGGGAGGACTAGAGCGTGTTCGCAGGAACCTTGCGCAGCCCGTCGCTTACGGTGAACACGCCCTAACATGGCCTGCCTGCGCCGCCTCCGCCAGTACCGGGAAGTCGCCGTCAGCTTCCTCGCCATGCTGGCCGCCCTGTTGCTGCTCTCGGTGGTGCAGTTCTTCGCCTGGCGGGGAAGCGCCCAGGAAGGGCTCCTTACCCTGGCCCGGGTGATGGGCAGCAACAGCGCCGGCGCCCTGGCCTTCGCCAGCCGCTCCGACGCCGAGGAAATCCTCGCGGCCTGCCGTACCGCCCCCGCGGTGCTGTCGGCCAGCCTGGTGCTGGCGGACGGGCGGGAACTCGCCAGCTACGAGGCCGGGGACGCCGTCGTCCGGGTCTTCGGCCTGCCCGCCCCCAGCGCGACGGTGAGCGAGGCGGTGCGCCTGCGGGGCCGCCACCTGGGCTACATCGAGATGACCGCCTCCCTGGCACCGGTATACCGGGAGGTGCTGATGTTCTTCTTCAGCGGCTTCGCCATCATGAGCCTGGGGGTGCTGCTGGCCATCGTCGCCTCGGCCCAGTTGCGGCGCTCGGTCCGCGATGCCGAGGCGCGCATGGCCTACATGGCCATGTACGACACCCTCACCGGCTTGCCCAACCGCAATTCCTTCCGCGACAACCTGGAGGCGGCCGTCGCCCGCTGGCACCGCGACGGCCGCGGCTTCGCCGTCCTCTTTGTCGACTGCGACGGCTTCAAGCAGGTCAACGACACCTATGGCCATGCCGTCGGCGACCGGGTCCTGGTCGAACTGGCCCGGCGCCTGGAGTCGTCCCTGCGGGCCAACGATTCCGTGTCCCGCATCTCGGGGGACGAGTTCGTGGTCATCGTGGATCAGCCGGATGGCCCCCAGGCGGTGGCCCGCATCGCCGAGCAGTTGCTATTCCTCATGCGCCAGCCCGTGCCGGTGGGCGACGTGGCGCCGGCGGTGGGCGCCAGCATCGGCATCGCCCTGGTCCCCGAGGACGGCACCACGGCGGGGGATCTCCTGCACAACGCCGATGCCGCCATGTACCACGCCAAGCAGCAGGGCAAGAACGGCTTCCAGTTCTTTTCCCGGGAGATCGAGGCCCGCGCCCGGGAACGCATGCTCATCGAGCAGGACCTGCGGGAAGCCTGCGCCGCCGGCCAGTTCCATCTCGCCTACCAGCCCATCGTCGCCATTGCCGACGGCCGGGTGGTGGCGCTGGAAGCGCTGCTGCGCTGGCAGCATCCGGTTCGCGGCGCCGTTTCTCCGGGGCTCTTCATCCCCGTCGCCGAGGAGAGCGGCCTCATCTGCGACATCGGCCTGATCGCCCTGCGGCTGGTGGCCGAGGACCATGCCTGGTGGCGCGCCCGGGGCATCGCCGTCCCCTCCGTCGCCGTCAATGTCTCCTTCCGCCAGTTCTACCGGACCGACGGCGAGGCCCGCTTCCTCGGGGAACTGGAGGCCCTCGGCCTGCATCCCGGCATGGTCGAGTTCGAGCTGACGGAGTCCGCCTCCGTGGCCGAGGCCCGCAGCGGCAGCCATCTCGTCGAGCGGCTGCAGGAGGCCGGCTACCGTCTGGCCATCGACGACTTCGGTACCGGCTACAGCTCCATGGGCGCCCTGCGCCAGATGAAAAACGCCAAGCTCAAGATCGACCAGAGCCTGGTCCGCGGCATCGCCGAAGGCGGCGAGGCCCGGGTCATCGTTTCCGGCATCCTCGGCATGTCCCGGGCGCTGTCCATCCCGGTGGTGGCCGAGGGCGTCGAAACCGCCGCCGAACTCGCCGCCCTGGCGGACCTGCGCTGCGACTACGTGCAGGGCTTCCATCTGGCGCGGCCGCAGCGGCCCGCCGACCTCGTGGGTATACTGGTGGCCGGTCGCATCCCTCTCTCGGCATAAGCATTCCCCATGGCCAAACTCATTCTTCTCCCCGGCAAGGAGCGCTCGGCGCTACGCCGCCACCCCTGGCTTTTCGCCGGTTCCGTCGGCCGCCTGGAAGGCCGGGCCCGCCCCGGCGACACCGTCGAGGTGATGGCCGACGACGGCCGCCCCCTGGGGCGGGCGGCCTACAGCCCGAAATCCCAGATCCGCGCGCGCTTCTGGACCTTCGACGCCGCCGAGACGGTGGACGACGCCTTCTTCAAGCGCCGCGTCGCCGCCGCCGTGGCCCGCCGCGCCGCCCTGCCGGAACTGGCCGGCCAGGAGGGCCTGCGCCTCATCCATGGCGAATCCGACGGCCTGCCCGGGGTGATCGCCGACCGCTACGGTGACACCGTGGTGGTGCAGCTCACCTCCGCCGGCGCCGATACGTGGCGTTCCGCCATCGTCGCCGCCCTGGTCAAGGCGACCGGCTGCGCCCGCGTTTTCGAGCGTTCCGATTCCGACGTGCGCGGCCTGGAGGGGTTGGCGCCGGTCACCGGCTGGATTCACGGCGAAGCCCCCGGCGGCCCCCTGAGCATCCTCGAAAACGGCGTCCGCCTGGGCATCGACATCGCCGGCGGCCACAAGACCGGCTTCTACCTGGACCAGCGGGACAACCGCCTGCTTCTGGGGCAACTGGCGGCGGGCAAGGAAGTCCTCAACTGCTTCTGCTACACCGGCGGTTTTTCGCTGCAGGCCCTGGCGGGGGGCGCGGCGGCGGTGCTGTCCATCGATTCCTCCGGCCCGGCCCTGGAGCAGGCCCGGGCCAACCTGGCACTGAACCCCAAGCTGCCGGCGGCGCGGGCGGAATGGCTGGAGGCCGACGTCTTCCAGGCCCTGCGCGATTTCCGGAAGGCGGGCCGGCAGTTCGACCTCATCGTCCTCGACCCCCCCAAGTTCGCCCCCTCGGCCGCCCACGCCGACCGCGCCGCCCGGGCCTACAAGGACATCAACCTGCTGGGCTGCCGCCTGCTGCGGCCCGGCGGACTGCTCATGACCTATTCCTGCTCCGGCGGCATCGGCCTCGAACTGTTCCAGAAGATCGTCGCCGGCGCCGCCCTGGACGCCGGCCGCGACGCCCGCATCGTGCGCCGCCTGGCGGGGGCGGCCGACCATCCCGTCGGGTTGAACTTCCCCGAAGGGGAATACCTCAAAGGCCTGTTGGTGCAGGTCGATTGAGGCCCTGCCCCGCTTCCCGGTAAACTGCCGCCCGTGACCGCCCTGCAACGCCTGCTCCTCGCCTTCGTCGTCTTCTTCGCCCAACTGGCGGCGGGGATGCATGCCGTCGAGCACGCCGGCGGCAAGGAGGGGGCGCTGCCGGCCCACACCTGCGAACTTTGCCTGGCCGCCCACGATCTCGGGGCGGCCCTGCCTTCCCTGGCGGCGGTGCCGCTGGCGGCACCGCCCCAAGGGGCGCCGGCGGCGGCGCCGGGCCTAGGCCCCGCCATACAAACGGAGCCAGCCCCCCCCCACGGGGCCCCCCCCATAGCCAAGAACCCCC
>DAINDE010000074.1:0-8441 GCA_036732025.1 Rhodocyclaceae bacterium | reverse complement strand
CGCCGTGCGCACCGTCGCCGAACAGGCCCAGCGCCTCGACTGGCTGGCGGCCCGCCTGGTGCACCCGGCCGAGCGCCTGGCCCGGCAGGGCCGTGATCTCGCCCACCTCGGCGGGCGCCTGAACGCCGCCCTGCTGCGCCACAACGATGCCCGCCGCCTGCGCCTACAGGCCGCCGGCGCCGCCCTGCGGCAAGCCCGTCCCCGGCCCGGCCGGCAGATGGAAGCCCTCGCCAACCTGCATCTGCGCCTGGAACACGCCGCGGCCCGGCAGCTTGTGGAAACCCGGGGGAAACTAAATGCCCTCGCCGCCGGTCTGAGCCAACTCAATCCCCATGCCGTGCTCGCCCGGGGCTACGCCCTGGCCCTAGACAGCCGGGGCCGTGCCGTGCGGGATGCCACTGCGCTGGCGGCGGGCGACGCGCTGCGCCTCGCCTTCGCCAGCGGCGGGGCGGAAGTGACGGTGGACAAGGTTGTCGCCCCCGACGAAGCTAATTAGAATTTTTCTTTACCCCATCCGGGCCTGCGCCCACCAACAACGGAGAAAACAATGGAACACCAACTGCCCCCCCTGCCCTATGCCAAGGACGCCCTGGCGCCCCACATGTCGGCGGAGACCTTCGACTACCACTACGCCAAGCACCACCAGGCCTACGTGACCAACCTGAACAACCTGATCAAGGGCACCGAGTACGAAAATCTCGACCTCGAAGCCATCGTCAAGAAGGCCCCGGCCGGCGGCGTCTACAACAACGCCGCCCAAGTGTGGAACCATACCTTCTTCTGGAACTGCATGAAGCCCGCCGGTGGTGGCGCCCCGAGCGGCGCCCTGGCTGCCGCCATCGACAAGAAGTGGGGTTCCCTGGACGAATTCAAGAAGGCTTTCCAGTCCTCCGCCGTGGGCAACTTCGGCTCCGGCTGGACCTGGCTGGTGAAGAAGGCCGACGGCTCCGTGGACATCGTCAACATGGGTGCTGCCGGCACCCCGCTGACCACCGGCGACAAGGCCCTGCTCTGCGTCGACGTCTGGGAACACGCCTACTACATCGACTACCGCAACCTGCGTCCCAAGTTCGTCGAGACCTTCCTCAACAACCTGGTGAACTGGTCCTTCGCCGAGCAGAACTACGCCGGCTAAGGCAAGCGCCGTTGCCGAGCGAACAAAGGCGCCCCCGGGCGCCTTTGTTCATGGTGCCAGGACAGCCTGGTTGCGACCGCCTTCCTTGGCCCGGTAGAGGCGCGCGTCGGCTTCGCGGAAGAGGTTCTTGATCTCCCCATCCGCCCGTGCCAGGTGGATGCCGCCGACAGAAACCGTGGCAATGCCAAAGCCGGCGTTGGCGCAGTGGGTAATGGCGCAGGCGCGCACGGCCTCGACGATGTGTTGCGCGAGATCCCGGAAATCGGACGGCAACACCGCCGGCAGCACCACGGCGAACTCCTCGCCGCCGTAGCGGGCGGCGAAGGCACCCGCCCCCCCGCCCGCCGCGACATGACACTCCACCATGCCGCCGATGGCTCCGGCCACGGCGCGCAGGCAGTCGTCACCGGCCAGGTGGCCGTAGGTATCGTTGAATTTCTTGAAATTGTCGACATCCAGCATGAGCAGGCCGAAGGGTTGGCCGGCGGCGACGGCCTGGGCCCAGGCGGCGTCGAAGCGCAGGTCCATGCTGCGGCGGTTGCACAGGCCGGTGAGGCCGTCCCGGCTGGCCTGCTCCTCCAGCTTGCGGTTGGCGGCGGAAAGCTGCCGGCGCAGGGCGGCAATGCGGGTCATGGCCTTCATCTTGGCGTCGAGCACCGTCTCCGGCACATCCTTGGCGATGAAATCGTCGCCCCCCGCCTCGATGGCGGTGACCAGGTTTTCCGGGGTATTGGAGGCGGTGAGGAAGATGATGGGAGTCCACGCCCACTTCTGCCGCGCCTCCAGGCCACGGATGCGGTTGGCGGCCTCGAAGCCGTTCATCACCGGCATCTCGATGTCCATGAGGACGAGATCCGGCGCCACGGCGGAAAACTTGTCCACCGCCACCTGGCCATTTTCCGCCACCACCACTTCGTAGCCGTAGGACCCCAGGCGGGCCGCCATGACCGCCGCCACCGCCCGCGTGTCCTCCACCAGCAAAATCTTCATGCGGCCTCCTCTGCGCCTGCCAACGGGAATGCGGCGCGTAGTATGACCTGACTTTTGTCATATAGGAATTTTCCGACGAAAATATCCTGTCAGGAGCGGCGCCCTACTTCTCCACGAAGGCCCGCTCGATGACGTAATCCCCCGGGGCGCCGATGTGGGGCGAGACCTTGAAGCCGCGCCGGTCGAGCATGGCGCAGCAATCCTGCAGCATGTGGGGGCTGCCGCAGATCATGGCGCGGTCGGTGGCCGGATCGAGGGGCGGCAGGCCGATGTCGGCGAAGAGCTTGCCGCTTTCCACCAGATCGGTGAGGCGCCCCTGGTTGGCAAAGGGTTCCCGGGTGACGGTGGGGTAATAGACCAGCTTCTCGCGCACCTCGTCGCCGAAAAACTCGTGCCGGGGCAACTCCTCGCTGATGAAGCGGCGGTAGGCCAGCTCGGAGACCGTGCGCACGCCGTGCACCAGGATGACCTTTTCGAAGCGCTCGTACACCTCCGGGTCCTGGATCAGGCTGAGGAAGGGCGCCAGTCCGGTGCCCGTGGAAAAGAGGTAGAGATGCTTGCCCGGCAACAGGTCGTGGATGACCAGGGTACCGGTGGGCTTCTTGCTGACCAGGATGGGATCGCCTTCCTTGAGGTGCTGCAGGCGGGAGGTCAGCGGGCCGTTGGGCACCTTGATGCTGAAGAACTCCAGGTGCTCCTCGTAGTTTGGGCTGGCGACGCTGTAGGCGCGGGTGAGGGGGCGGCCATCCACCTCGATGCCCATCATCACGAACTGGCCGTTGGTGAAGCGCAGCCCCGGGGCACGGGTGGTACGAAAGCTGAACAGGTGTTCGTTCCAGTGCCGGACGCTGATGACTTGCTCGACGCCAAGGTTGCTCATGATGCTGCCTCTGTGGGATTGGGGTAAGGCTAGTCTAGGCAATGGCGGTTTATCTGTACAATGGATAATAATGATTTCGTTAATCCAATAATTGGATATGCGCCATAGCTACCGCCAGCTCGAGGTTTTCGTCGCCGTCGCCCGCCACGGCAGCGTCTCCCGCGCCGCGGCGGCCATCGCCCTTTCCCAGTCGGCGGCCAGCACCGCCCTGGGGGAACTGGAGCGCCAGTTCGGCAGCCGGCTTTTCGACCGGCTGGGTAAAAGCCTGCGCCTCAACGCCCTGGGCGCCCAACTCCTGCCCAAGGCCGTGGCCATCCTCGACCACGCCGGCGAATTCGAGCAACTGATGGCCGGCGGCGCCGGCTTCGGCAAGCTCAAGGTGGGCGCCACCCTCACCATCGGCAACTACCTGGCGGTGCTCGTGGTGGCGGACTTCCTGCGCCGGCACCCGGACAGCCGGGTGCAACTGGAGGTGCGCAATACCGCCGCCATCATCCACGACGTGGCCAACCTGGACCTCGACCTGGGGCTCATCGAGGGCCAGTGCGCCGACCCGGCGGTGGAAGCCGCCCCCTGGGTGCGGGACGAACTGGTGGTCTTCGCCCGGCCGGACCATCCCCTGGCCGGCCGCGGGCCGGTGCCCCTGGCGGCATTGCTGGCGGAACCCTGGATCCTGCGGGAACCCGGCTCCGGCACACGGCAGACGGTGGAGCAGGCCCTGCGCGGGCATTTCTCCGGACTGCACATCCGCATGGAGCTGGAACACACCGAGGCCATCAAGCGCTCGGTGGAAGCGGGGCTGGGCATCGGCTGCATCTCCCGGCTGGCCCTGCGCGACGCCTTCCGCCGGGGCAGCCTGGTGCCTCTGGAATGCCCGGAGCTGGATCTCGGCCGGGAATTCACCTTCGTCTGGCACCGCCAGAAGCACCAGAGCGCTGGCGCCCGGGAATTCGTCGCCCTCTGCCGGGCAATGACGGCGGGGGCCGGCCGCAGTGACGAGATTTCCCTGCCAGCCGCGGACTAGCGGCAGGCCGTTTCAGGCCGCCTGCTGATCCCGCCAGAAACGCTCGACCTCATCATTGCGCAGCCTTCCGTCGCGCAGTGCCGAGTCCAGCACTTGGCGGGCATCGTCCCGCCGGCCAAAAATAACGTAGATTTCCGCTTCCGTCAGTGGGTGCACGTCGCTGTCGCTCTCCGGCATGCCGTGGTGCCCCTGCCCGGGCTCCAGGGTCGGCGGAACACTCAGCCAGGCGTTTTCGGCGTCGCCATGGTCCTCAGCGAATTTGCGGCGCAAAAGCAGCAGTGCCAGGGCCAGGTTGAGGCAGATGAAGAGTGCCAGGGGCACGGCGGTGAAGGTGGTGGTGTTCATGGGCATCTTCGTTCGGCGAATAAGGATTGCCCAGGCTTTCGCAATCCCCATGCCAACCCGTAAAACCCTTTAAATACAAGACATCGGCCACAACCGGTGGAACGGAGCGCCCCAAATCTGTCGTCGGAAAGCGACGCGTTTTTGGCTATTTTTCGAAGATCCCTGATCCGGTGGCGTTTTTTCTGTCGCCAGTCGGCGACAGAAAAAACAGGAATGTGGGGTTGTCAGCCTTCCAGACGGCTAAGCGCCGGCAGGAAGACCTCGGTCACCAGCACCCGCTGGCGCCCCAGGCGGTGGAGGGAGCGCCGCGCCCACAGGCAATCCCCCGCCTCCCCCACGGTGGCGGCCCGCTGGTAGAGGGGATGACGCTTGTCCAGCCGAAGAAATTCGATGGTGCCCCGGCGGAAGCCCGGGTGGGAAAACAGCAGCGAGCCGAGGGAGCGGCTGCCCAGCCGGGCCAGCCACCGCGAGAGCTTGCCCCGGGGCGCCGCCGGCAGGACGGTATGGGCGAAGATGACCGGCGTGCCGTCGCATTCCAGCATCACCTCCCGCACCCAGGCATGGCCGCGGCGCCGCGGCAGGCGCAATCCCTCGTCGGCCAGGGGATCGCCCAGGCCGTAGGCCAGCACCGCCACGCGGAAGCGCTCGCTGGCCGCCTGGCAGCGGGCGGTGAGGGAGCCGGGCTCGGCGAGCCAGGAGGCCACGTCTCGGTTTTCCGGCCCCCGGGCGAAGCGGGGGCGCCACTTGCTCCGTTTCATCAGCGGGGAGGCGGCGCCTTCTCGATGCCGTTCAGCTTCATGCCCGGCTTGATGCCCTTCTGGGCGAACCAGCCCTTGTTCATCTCCAGGGCGAAGCGGGCCGGCCGGGCGGCGCAGTGGTTATCCTCGGTCTGGGGCGCCATGTCCTCGATGTTGAGGATCTGCCCGCGCTCATCCAGGAAGGCCACGGAAAGCGGAATGAAGGTGTTGCGCATCCACATGCAGTGGATCGCCACCTGGGGGAAGACGAACAGCATGCCCTGCTGGGGCCCCATGCTGCGCCGGTGCATGAGGCCGGTCATGCGGTTTTCCTGGTCCGCCGCCACCTCCGCCTCGATGCGGTAGAAGCCGGCGGTCAGCTCCATCTTCGGCATCTCCCCCTGGGCGGTGGAGATGCCCCCCAGGCAGGCTGCCGCCAGGAAAAGGCTCCTTTTCAGGCTTGCCATCGGCCGCCGGATCACTTGCCGCGGGTACGGGTGCGCTTCTGCGCCTTCTTGCCCGTGCCGGCGGATTTGGCAGCGGCCTTCTTGGCCGGCGCCTTCTTGCCGGCGGTCGGCGCCTTGTGGCCGCGGGGGGCGGGGGCGCCGACGCTCACCACGGTGGCACTCGGGTCTTCCGCCGCCTTGGGGGTGGCGGCATTGGCGGCTGCGCCAGCAAGTCCGAGGACGAGCGCGGCGAACAGGCTCAGAAACTTCTTCATGGACGTGGCTCCCTGGGTTTGACGAGATCCTGATACCCGCCCTCGAAGCGACGCCACTCCCCCGGAGCCAGGCCGGCCAGGGTCAGGGCGCCCACGGCGGGGCGGACGAGACGCAGCGTAGGATACCCGATGGCGGCGGTCATGCGCCGCACCTGGCGGTTTTTTCCCTCGCCGATGCGGATTTCCAGCCAGCTCGTGGGAATCGCCGCCCGGTGGCGGATGGGCGGGTCGCGAGGCCAGAGGCCGGCCGGTTCGCCGATGATCCGTACCTTGGCCGGCTTGGCCGTGAAGTCCGACAGCTTCACGCCCCGGCGCAAGGGCTCCAGATCGGCCTCCGCCGGGATGCCCTCCACCTGGGCCCAGTAGGTCTTTTCCAGCTTGTGGCGCGGGTCGGCGATCCTGGCCTGCAGCGCGCCGTCGTCGGTGAGGATGAGCAAGCCCTCGCTGTCGGCGTCCAGCCGCCCGGCCACGTACACGCCCTTGACCGGGATGAACTCGTCCAGCGCCCGCCACTTCCCCTCCGGGGTGAACTGGCTCAGGACGCCGTAGGGTTTGTTGAAGACGACGAGGGTGGACACAGGACCATCAGCGGTAAAAAGCGTAGCCGATGAGAATCGCCCCCACCAGCCCGACGGCGTCGGCGATCAGTCCGCCGGCGACGGCGTAGCGGGTCTTGGTGATATTGACGCTGCCGAAATAGACGGCCAGGACGTAGAAGGTGGTTTCCGTCGAGCCCTGGATGATGGCGGCGAGCTTGGCCGGGAAGGAATCGACGCCGTAGGTGGTCATCACATCCACCATCAGCCCCCGCGCCCCGCTGCCGGAGAGGGTCTTCATCAGCCCCACCGGCAGGGCCGGAACGAAGGCGTCGTCGAGGCCCAGGGCCAGCACGGCGCTGCGGATGGCGCCGATGAGGAAATCCATGCCGCCGGTGGTGCGGAAAACCGAGATGGCCGCCAGCATGGCCACCAGGTAGGGGATGATCTGCACGGCGACGCCGAAGCCCTCCTTGGCCCCATCGACAAAGCTCTCGTACACATCGATGCCCCGCCATGCCGCCACCGCCACGAAAAGCACGATGAGCGAGACGATGACGCCGCTGCCCAGGAGCCCGATCATCTGGGCCATGCGCTCGGGCGCCATGCCGTTCAGCCACCAATACAGCCCGGCCATGAGGGCGGCGAAACCGGCGAAAAAGGCCAGCACCGGCCGGCAGAAGAGATTGATGCGCTGCCACAGGGCCACCGCCACCAGCCCGGCGCAGAAGGAGACGAAGGTGCCCAGCAGCGTGGGCAAAAAGATGTCGGCGGCGTTGAAGCCCACCAGGCCCTGCTTGAGGGCGATGCTCTGGCGGATGGCGATGACGGTGGAGGGAATCAGCGTGATCCCCGCCGTGTTGAGCACCAGGAACATGATCATCGGGTTGCTGGCGGTGTCCTTCTGCGGGTTGATCTCCTGCAGCTCCCGCATGGCTTTCAGCCCCAGGGGCGTGGCGGCGTTGTCCAGGCCCAGCATGTTGGCCGAGAAGTTCATGACGATGCTGCCGCCGGCCGGGTGCCCCGGCGGAATCCCGGGGAAGACGCGGCGGAAGAAGGGCGCCACGGCGCGCCCGAAAAGCTGGATCAGCCCGCCCCGCTCGCCGATCTTCATGATACCCAGCCAGAGGCTCATGATGCCCACCAGGCCGAGGGCGATGTCGAAGCCCGTCTTGGCCGTATCGAACAGCCCGGTCAGCACCCGGGAAAACACCTCCAGGTCGCCCTGCAGGGTCTGCACCACGGCGGCTACGAACCCGAGGAGGATGAAGGCGGTCCAGATGCGGTTGAGCACAGTGGGTGGCAGGGGAAAGGGTGGGAATGCCGGCAGTCTAGAGGAAGGCGCAGCGCGGCGGCAACCCGACAACGCCCGCCTCCGCCACCTCCGTTCGGGCTTAGCCCTTCGACGGTGCCCAGGACAGGCCTGTCGAAGCCCCTGGATGTACCTCCGCCCCCCGGGGCTAAACGCCCTTCGACAAGCTCAGGGCGAACGGTCGGAGGTCGGCTCCGGGCGAACCGGAGAGGAGCCGTGGCCCTGCCCCTCAAACCTCCGGCAACCCCCACGCCTCCCGCACCTGGCGATAAACCACCCGCGGCAACTGCACCAGCACCGGCGCCAGCGCCCCGTCCAGCCAGCCGGCCAGGGCCAGCATGTCCTCTCGCGCCATCGCCGTGCACCCCGCCGTCGGGACCCCCGGCGACTCCCACACGTGCAGGAAGATGCACGATCCCGCCCCCGGCTCCGCCGGGTCGCAATTGCACCCCACCACCGCCCCGATCTCGTAGCGGCGGTCCGGGCGCAGCATGTCCTCGCAGGAACGCCAGTCCCGTTCCATCCGGGATTGGTCGACGATGCGGTTGTAGTGGCGGGAAGCCGGGTCGTCGACACACTTGAGATCGGGCGTGGCACCCTGGTAAGGCAGCCGGGCGGCCCGGGCCGGATCGCTCGCCGGGCCGCCGTCGCCGAACAGGCCGGTGATCGGGAAGGCGCCGGCCGGCGACCGGCCGTCCCCCTCCCGCTTGGCCGGCCCCACCCCGCCCGGCGGCTGCAGTCCGCGCTCGGCGGCGGTGCGC
>DAINDE010000073.1:0-9442 GCA_036732025.1 Rhodocyclaceae bacterium | reverse complement strand
CGGCGAGGAGGACGGGCAGGGCGTAATCGACGGCGTTCGGGCTGATGAAGATGGCCAGGGCGTAGTCGCCCAGGCGGCCGGCCGCCGCGGCCAGGGGGGCGGGATCCGCCGCCGGGCCGATGTCGAGGAGGGGAAAGAGCAGGGGCTCGCCGCCGGCGGCGGCGATGGCTTCGGCCAGGGGCGCCGCCTGCCCCCGCGGCCGGGTGACGGCGACGACACGCCCGGCCAGGGGCTTCGACGCCGGCCCCGCCCCGGCAGGCGAGGACGGGGCGGTTTCGCCGGTCATTGGCAGTGGGCGAGCTTTTCCAGGATGGCCCCGGCGCCTTCGGCCCGCAGGCGGTCGGCCAGTTGCTGGCCGAGGCTTTCGTCGGCGGCCGGGTCGCCCCGCACTTCGCCGCTCACCATTTCCATGCCGTCGGGGGTGGCGACGAAGCCGCGCAGCCAGAGTAGGCCGGCATCGATGACAGCGTAGCCACCCAGGGGCACCTGGCAACTGCCGCCGAGGGCGCGGGAGCAGGCCCGTTCGGCCCGCACGCAGTGGGCTGTCTCGCCATCGTCGAGGGCGGCGACGACGGCGGCCATGTCGGCCCGGCCTTCCACCAGTTCGATGCCGAGGGCGCCCTGGCCGGGCGCCGGCAGGGACTGCTCGGGAGTGAGGATGGACTTGATACGGTCCTTCAGCCCCAGGCGGATGAGGCCCGCCGCCGCCAGGATGATGGCGTCGTACTGGCCCTCGTCGAGCTTGCGCAGGCGCGTGTCCAGGTTGCCGCGCAGGCTGCGGATTTCCAGGTGGGGGTAGTTGGCGCGCAGGATGGCTTCCCGGCGCAGGCTGGAGGTGCCGACGACAGCGCCCGCCGGCAGGTCGTCGAGGCCGGCGTACTTGTTGGAGACGAAGGCGTCGCGGGGGTTTTCCCGGGCCGAGATGGCGGCCAGGACAAAGCCTTCGGGCATCACCATGGGCACGTCCTTCATCGAATGGACGGCAAGGTCGGCCCGGCCCTCGGCCATGGCCACTTCCAGTTCCTTGATGAAGAGCCCCTTGCCGCCGATCTGGGCCAGGGGCCGGTCGAGGATCTGGTCGCCCTGGGTGGTCATGCCGAGAATGACAACTTCCGTTCCCGGATTTAAACTCGATAAGCGATCTCTAACATGCTCGGCCTGCCACAGGGCCAGGCGGGATTCGCGGGAAGCGATGACGATGCGGGAAGGAGCGGACATGGCAAGAGGACTGCGGCTTTGGGGAGGGCTGATTCTAGCATGGCTGGCCCTGCCCGCCGGTGCCGCCCGCCCCGCCGACGCCGGGCCGCCCCCCGCCGTCGACCTGCGGGCCGAAGCCGCCCAGGCCGTGCGCAACGGCGGCCCCCTCGTCGTGCTTTTCAGCCGCCGCGACTGCGCCTACTGCGAGACGGTGCGCAGCCACTACCTGCTCCCCCTGGCGGCCGATCCGCGCTTCCGGGGCCGCATCCTCGTCCGCCAGGTGGATCAGGACAGCCCGGCGGCGCTCACCGGCTTTGGCGGGGAAACCACCACCCACGGCGCTTTCGCCGACCGGGAAAAAATCCGCCTGGTGCCGGTGGTGGCCTTTTACGGCAGCGGCGGCCGGCGGCTGGCGGAACCCATCGCCGGCACCCGCCTGGCGGATTTCTACCAGGCCTACCTGGAGGGCGCCGTGGAAAGCGCCATGCGCCAATTGCGCACGCCGTGAGCGACCCGGCCAAGCCCCCCGAGCAGCGCCCGGAGAATCCGGAATTCTGGAGCACCCGTTTCCAGGCAGGCGCCACCCCCTGGGAATCGGGCCGGGTTCCCGCCGCCCTGGCAGCCTTCGCCGCCGCCCGGGAGTGGCCCCTGGCCACCCTCATCCCCGGCTGCGGCAGCGCCCGGGAGGCCGGCTATCTGGCCGCCCGGGGCTGGCCGGTGACGGCCCTCGATTTTTCCCCCGCCGCCATCGCCGCGGCACGGACGATCCTCGGCGACTGGCCGGGGGAGCTGCTCTGTGCCGATTTCTTCCGGTTCGCGCCGGCGGCCCCCTATGAACTCATCTACGAGCGCGCCTTCCTCTGCGCCCTGCCGCGCAAGCTGTGGGACGAGTGGGGCCGCCGGGTGGCCGACCTGCTGCCCCCGGGCGGGCTCCTGGCCGGCTACTTCTTCTTCCGGGACGAGCCCAAGGGCCCGCCCTTCGGCATCGACACGCCCCGCCTCCGCGAACTGCTGGCGGGCAATTTCGAACAGATCGCCGACGAGCCGGTGAGTGACTCGATTCCCGTCTTCGCCGGCAGCGAACGCTGGCAGGTGTGGCGGCGCCGCTGACGCCTCACCCGCCCTTGGCGAAGGACTTGGCCAGGGACCATTGCCGGCGGCTCACTGGCAGCCGCTCGTCGATGCCCCGCACCAGGGCCCAGCCATAAGCCTCGGCATCGTCGCCGGCCGCCCGCTCGAAGCCGGAGAGGGCGTCCCGGGCGACGAGGACGGCGCGGTGCAGGCGGATGAAGCGGTCGGCGAACTCCTGCTCGAGGTGGGTCAGCGCCTCGTCCAGCAGGTATTCCCGCTCCCGGGTGCGGGCCGTCACATACTTGAGGTCGGCGCGGAAGTAGAGCACCTCCGCCACCGGCACCAGGAGCAGCCGCCCCCGTTCGTGGCAGGAGAGGTGGCTGCGCCCGCGGCCCCGCACCTCCTGGCCGATGGCCGCCAGGGTGTCGGCGGCGGGGCGGTGGCCGGCCGGCACCTTCTGCAGGGCGGCAGCCAGGCGCTGGCTGCGCACCGGCTTCAGCAGGTAGTCGATGGCGTTGAGGTCGAAGGCCTGCACGGCGTAATTGTCGTAGGCGGTGGTGAAGATCACCGCCGGCGGCGACTCCACGCCCCCCAGGTGCCCGGCCAGTTCGATGCCGTCCATGACCGGCATGCGGATGTCGGCCAGCACCACGTCGGCGGGCGCCTCCCGCAGTTTGGCCAGGGCGGCCAGGCCGTTTTCCGCTTCGCCGACGACGACGGTGGGCTGCTCCTCGCGGATGTCGTCGAGGAGAGCCCGCAGGCGGGCGCGGGCGGGCGGCTCGTCGTCGACGATCAGGACTTTGAGGAGGGGGTTCGGCATGGCAGGGTGATCCTCACGCGGTATTGGCCGTCGGCCTGCTCGATTTCCAGGCGGGCCTCCAGGTCGTAGTACAGGGACAGGCGTTCGCGGATATTGGCCAGCGCCATGCGGTTGCCGGCGCCGCCGTCGCCGCCGTGGGTGGGGTTGGCGATGGCGATGTGCAAGGCGTCGCGCTCCCGGGCGAAGGCGATGCGGATGACGCCGCCCTCCGGCAAGGGCTCGATGCCGTGATAGACGGCGTTCTCGATGAGGGGCTGCAACATGAGCGGGGGGATCGGGGTGTCGAGGGGGACGGCATCGATTTCCCAGGCGACCTGTAGGCGCTCCCCCAGGCGCAGGCGTTCCAGTTCCAGGTACTGGCGGGCCAGGGCGATCTCGTCGGAGAGGGGGGTCAGTTCCCGGGGGTCGCGCAGGGCGGCACGGAAGAGGTCGGAGAGCGATTCCAGGGCCTCCTCCGCCCGCCGGGGTTCGGCCCGGATGAGGGAGAGTACGGCATTCAGCGAGTTGAACAGGAAGTGGGGGCGGATGCGGGCGTTGAGCGCCGCCAGGCGGGCGTCCGCCACCGCCGGTGAAAAGGCCCGTGCGCGCAGTTCGAAATAGCCCAGGCCCAGGGCCGCCGTCCCGCCCGCCAGCAGGGCCGCCCGCACCAGGCTGTCGGCGCTGTTGTCGGCCAGCCCGACGGTGGACCAGATCGCCGACAGCAGGACGGCCAGCCCCGCCACCAGGGCCACCACCACCGCCTGGGCAGGGCGGAGCGGCAGCCGCAGCAGGGGCCGGCGCAGCAGGGCGAGGAGGAACAGGGAAGCCAGCAGGAGGGGTTCGGCGAAGGCTGCCATCTCGACGAAACGATCGAGCCAGCCGGCCGTCCCCGGCACCTGGACGAGGGCTGCCGCCAGCACGGCGGCATTGACGCCGAGGAGCACCCGCAGCATGACGCCCAGGTTGCCCCAGTCGGGCAGCGGATGGATGGCGGGGATTTGCCTTATCATGTCGGTTTTGTGTTTTCCGGTGCAGTCGCGACGCGCCAACCGGAACTCTAACCCCGAAATCCGCCTCCGCAAATGACTTCCAACGCTTCCCAATACACCTGGGCGGGCCGTTTCTCCGAGCCCGTTTCCGATCTCGTCAAGCGCTACACGGCTTCCGTCGATTTTGACAAGCGCATGTGGCGCCAGGACATCCGCGGCTCCCTCGCCCATGCCAGGATGCTGGCCAGGCAGGGCATCATCGGCGCGCAGGACCTCGCCGACATCGAGCGCGGCATGACCCAGGTGGCGCAGGAGATCGAAAGCGGCGCCTTCGCGTGGTCCCTCGACCTGGAGGACGTGCATCTCAACATCGAAAAGCGCCTCACCGCGCTGGTCGGCGACGCCGGCAAGCGGCTGCACACCGGCCGTTCCCGCAACGACCAGGTGGCCACCGACATCCGCCTCTACCTGCGCGACGCCATCGACGACATCCTCGGCCTGATCAAGGCCTTCCGCAGCGCCCTCCTCGACCTGGCCGAGAAGGAAGCTGCCACCCCCATGCCCGGCTTCACCCATCTGCAGGTGGCCCAGCCGGTGACCTTCGGCCACCACATGCTGGCCTATTTCGAGATGTTCGGCCGCGACTTTGAGCGCTTCGCCGATTGCCGCAAGCGCACCAACCGTCTGCCCCTGGGGGCCGCCGCCCTGGCCGGCACCACCTATCCCATCGACCGCGAATTCGTCGCCGCCGAACTGGGCTTCGAGGCGGTCTGCGAGAACTCCCTGGACGCCGTCTCCGACCGGGACTTCGCCATCGAGTTCTGCGCCGCCTGCGCGCTCCTCATGACCCACATCAGCCGCCTGTCCGAGGAACTGGTGATGTGGATGAGCCCCCGCGTCGGCTTCATCCAGATCGCCGACCGCTTCTGCACCGGCAGCTCGATCATGCCCCAGAAGAAGAACCCGGACGTGCCGGAACTGGCCCGGGGCAAGACCGGCCGCGTCAACGGCCACCTCATCGCCCTCCTCACCCTCATGAAATCCCAGCCCCTCGCCTACAACAAGGACAACCAGGAGGACAAGGAGCCGCTGTTCGACGCCGTGGACACCGTCACCGATACGCTGCGCATCTTCGCCGACATGGCCGGCGGCATCACGGTCAAGCCGGAGGCCATGAAGGCCGCCCTCACCCAGGGCTTCGCCACCGCCACCGACCTGGCCGACTATCTGGTCAAGAAGGGCCTGCCCTTCCGCGACGCCCACGAGGCTGTCGGCCACGCCGTCAAGGCCGCCGAGCAGAAGGGCGTCGATCTGCCCCAGCTGACGCTCGCCGAGCTGCAGTCCTTCTCGCCCCTGGTCGGCGAGGACGTCTTCGCCGTCCTCACCGTCGAGGGCTCGCTCGCTTCCCGCAATCACATCGGCGGCACGGCGCCGGCCCAGGTCAAGGCAGCCGTCGCCCGCGCCCGCCAGCGGCTCTGATGATCCGCAAGCTGGGCAAGTACGACGTCGTCCGTGTCCTCGGCCACGGCGCCACCAGCACCGTCTATCTCGGCCGCGACCCCTTCGCCCAGCGCGACGTCGCCATCAAGGTGGCCTCCCCGGAGGCCCTCCTCGACCCGGAACGGGGCCACCTTTATTCCCGCCTCTTCCTCAACGAGGCTTCCCTCGTCGGCAAGCTCGAACACCCCCACATCGCCCAGATCTACGACGCGGTGGTGGCAGAAAAGCTTTGCTACACGGTCATGGAATACGTGCCCGGCGGCACCCTCGACGACTACACCCGGCCCGACCACCTGCTGCCCGTCGAGCGCGCCATCGAGTACGTCTTCAAGTGCACCCGGGCGCTCGACTACGCTTTCCGCCTGGGCCTCGCCCACCGCGACATCAAGCCGGCCAACATCCTCCTGGCCAACGACGCCGACATCAAGATTTCCGATTTCGGGGCCGCCATCAGCAGCGTCGGTGTCCAGCGCACGCAGATCTCAGGCATCGGCTCCCCCGCCTACATGTCGCCCGAACAGGTCCAGGAGCAGCCCCTCGACCACCGCACCGACATCTGGTCCCTGGGCGTGGTCCTCTACCAGTTGCTCACCGGCCGCCTGCCCTTCACCGCCGATACCGGCTTCAAGATGGTCTATCAGATCATCCATGCCGAACCGCCCCCGCCCACCTCCCTGCGCCCGGAACTGCCGCCGGCCCTCGACGCCATCGTCGCCCGGGCCATGGCCAAGGACCTGGAAGACCGTTACCAGACCTGGGAGCAGTTCGCCCACGACCTCGCCCAGGTCGCCCGCAACCGCCCGGTCAAGGCCCGCTCGGCGACCCTGGACGACACCGAGAAATTCGACATCCTGCGGGCCATGCCCTTCTTCGCCCACTTTCCCGACGGCGAACTGTGGGAAGTCCTGCGCTTTTCCCACTGGCACCGGGTGAAGCGGGAGTCCGTGGTGATGCGCGACGGCGACACCGGCAACTTCTTCTGCTTCCTCGCCGACGGCGAGCTGAAGGTGACCAAGGGCGGCCGCCTGCTCAATCTGCTCACCCCCGGCGAGTGCTTCGGGGAAATGGCCGTGGTCAGCCGCAGCGGCCACGTGCGGGGCGCCGATGTAGTGGCCCTGGCGCCGTCCAGCCTCATTACCATCCGCCGGGACGCCCTGGACAAGGCCTCCGAATCCTGCCGCATGCATTTCTACCAGAGCTTCCTGGAAGTGCTGGCCAGCCGGCTGACCCTGGCCAACCAGCGCCTGGCCGCCTTCTGATCCCGAAAAGGAATTTGCCCCACCGCCCTGCCGGCCTTATAATAAGCATATGCTTATATGCGAATAGGAGAGCAGCATGAGCAAGTCCTTCGTCACCATCACCAACGACGTGGCCCGGGCCATGGACACCCTGCGCAAGGAAATCCCGGACACCATGCAGGGCTTCAGCGCCCTGGCCCGGAACGCCCTCAAGGGCGGCGCCCTGAGCGAGCTGGAGAAAGAACTGATCGCCCTGGCCATCGGCGTTTCCAGCCGCTGCGACGCCTGCATCGGCTTCCACGTCAAGGCCCTCATCCGCCTGGGGGTGACCCGGGAGCAGTTCATGGAAACCCTGGGCATCTGCACCTACATGGGCGGCGGCCCGACCCTGATGTACGCCGCGGAGGCGGTACGGGCCTACGAGGAATTCAGCGAACGGATGGCGCCGGCCCTGGCCTGAGCAAGAAAAACGCCGCGACTGGCGCGGCGTTGCAAGGGGACCGGAGAAGCGATCAGGCGGAAATGCCTTCCAGCAGTTTCTGCAGTTCGCCGGTCTGGTACATCTCGCGCATGATGTCGCAGCCGCCGACGAACTCGCCCTTGACGTAGAGCTGGGGGATGGTCGGCCAGTTGGCGTAGTCCTTGATGCCCTGGCGGATTTCCGGGTCTTCCAGGACATTCACCGTGACGAAGTCGTTGACCCCGCAGACCTTGAGTATCTGCACGGCGGTGGCGGAAAAGCCGCACTGGGGGAACTGGGCCGAGCCCTTCATGTAGAGGACCACCGGGTTGCCGGTGACGGTTTCGTGGATGCGTTGCTGCACGGGGTCGGACATGGTGTTTTCCTGTGGCGATGTCAAAGCTGGCCGCCGCTGAGGCGCTCGATGCCGGCCAGGTCGGTTTCGGTAAGCACGCCTTTGAACCCGGACGCCGACAATAAGTTCCGGCAGGCCTTGCCCTGGTCGTAGCCGTGCTCGAACCACAGCCAGCCGCCGGGCTTCAGGTGGGCGGCGGCCCCGGCGACGATGCTCCGGATGCACGAGAGCCCATCCCCGCCGGCGATGCCGTCGGTGAGCGCCCCCTGGGGCTCGAAGGGGAGGCCGTCCATTTCCAGGTGGGGGTCGCCATGGACCACGTAGGGCGGATTGGAGACGATGAGGTCGAAGCGCTCCCCGGCCAGGGGCTCGTACCAACTGCCGGCCCGGAAATCCACCAGCGCCCCCAGGCGCTCGGCGTTGCCGCGGGCCACGGCGAGGGCTTCCGGGGAAAGCTCGACGGCGGTCACCCGGGCGTCCGGCCGCATAAGGGCCAGGGTGACGGCGATGACGCCGGAGCCGGTGCCGAGGTCGGCGATGGCCGGCCGGCTGAGGCTGCGCACCGCGGCCAGGGCGCGGTCCACGAGGCCTTCCGTCTCCGGCCGGGGGATGAGGACGGCGGGGCTGACGGTGAATTCCCGGCCGTAGAAGCCGGCGCTGCCGAGGATGTAGGCCAGGGGCTCGCCGCCGGCCCGGCGCGCCACCAGGGATTCGAGCCAAACCGCCTGCTCGTGGGTGAGGGTCTTTTCCGGATGGGCGATGAGGTCGGCGTGGCTGCAGGTGGCGGCGTGCTGCACCAGCAGGCGGGCGTCGAGCCGGTCGATGCGCTCCTCGGCCAGGCGCCAGGCGGCTCCCCGGGTAAAGCTCATTCCTGCTCCGCCAGGGCCGCCAATTGCTCCGCCTGGTGCTCGTTGGCCAGCGCCCCCAGCAGTTCCTCCAGGTCGCCGTCCATGATGGCGGCGATCTTGTAGAGGGTGAGGTTGATGCGGTGGTCGGTGACCCGCCCCTGGGGGAAGTTGTAGGTGCGGATGCGCTCGGAGCGGTCGCCGGAGCCGATCAGGCTCTTCCTGGTGCTGGCGATGGCGCTCTGCTGCGCCCGCACCTGGACGTCCTTGATGCGGGCCGCCAGGACGCGCAGGGCGGAGGCCTTGTTGGCGTGCTGGGAGCGGCCGTCCTGGCATTCGGCGACGATGCCGGTGGGCAGGTGGGTGACGCGCACGGCCGAGTCGGTCTTGTTGATGTGCTGGCCGCCGGCGCCGGAGGCGCGGAAGGTGTCGATGCGGAGGTCGGCGGGATTGAGTTCGACGTCGCCCACCTCATCGGCCTCGGGCATGACGGCCACGGTGCAGGCGGAGGTGTGGATACGGCCCTGGGTCTCGGTTTCCGGCACCCGCTGCACGCGATGGCCGCCGGACTCGAACTTGAGCCGGGAATAGGCCCCCGCCCCGGCGAGACGGCAGATGATTTCCCGGTAGCCGCCGAGGTCCGATTCGCTGGCCGACAGGACTTCCACCTGCCAGCGCTGGCGCTCGGCGAAACGGCTGTACATGCGGAAGAGGTCGCCGGCGAACAGGGCCGACTCGTCGCCGCCGGTACCGGCCCGGATTTCCAGGATGACGCTCTTTTCGTCGTTGGGATCCCGCGGCAGGAGCAGCTTCTGCAGTTCCAGCTCCAGTTCCGGCAGGCGGCTGCGGGCGGCGGCCAGCTCCTCTTCGGCGAAGTCCCGCAGGTCCGGGTCCGCCAGCATGGCCTGGGCCTCGGCGATGTCGCCCTCGGGGGTCGCTCCGCAGAGCGCCGAGGACACGGCGAAGATCACGACGCCGATCACGAGCA
>DAINDE010000072.1:0-11141 GCA_036732025.1 Rhodocyclaceae bacterium | reverse complement strand
GTCAAGGCCCTGCGCAAGGACGTGCTGGCCAAGTGCTACGGCGGCGACATCACCCGCAAGAAGAAGCTGCTGGAAAAGCAGAAGGCCGGCAAGAAGCGCATGAAGCAGGTGGGCAGCGTGGAAATCCCGCAGGAGGCCTTCCTGGCCGTGCTGCGCGTCGATAACTAAAAAGAAGGAAACCGATGAATTTCGCCCTGATCCTGTTCATTCTGGTGGTCGTCACCGGCGCCCTGTACGCCATCGACGTCCTCAAATTCCGCAAGCTGCGGACCAAGGACGCCAAGGAGCCGCTGTGGGTGGAGTGGGGCGCCAGCTTTTTCCCGGTCATCCTGCTGGTCTTCGTGCTGCGCTCCTTCCTGGTGGAACCCTTCAAGATTCCCTCCGGTTCGATGATTCCGACCCTGCAGGTGGGGGACTTCATCCTGGTGAACAAGTTCACCTACGGCATCCGCCTGCCGGTCATCAACAAGAAGATCATTGACATGAATTCGCCCCAGCGGGGCGACGTCATGGTCTTCCGCTACCCGGAGGATCCCTCCCTCGACTACATCAAGCGCGTAGTCGGCCTGCCCGGTGACAAGGTGGCCTACCAGGACAAGCGCCTCACCATCAACGGCGAGCCGGTGGAGGTGAAGAAGGTCGGCGACTACCTGCATCCGGAGCGGGTGTACTACTCGCAACAGTACGTGGAAAAGCTCGGAGAGGTCGAACACCGCTTCCTCAACGACAGCGACATGCCGGCCTACATTCCCGATGCCGTCCGGTTCCCCTTCCGCGAAAATTGCATCTACAATCATTCCGGCGTGATTTGCACGGTTCCTCCCGGGCACTACTTCATGGTCGGTGACAATCGCGACAACAGCCGGGACAGCCGCTTCTGGGGGTTCGTCCCCGAGGAGAACATCGTCGGCAAGGCTTTCTTTATCTGGCTCAATTTCAGCGATCCCAGCCGGATCGGGTCATTCAAATAAGGGAGACATGGGATGAAGTATCAGCGGGGTATCAGCCTTTCCGGGTTGTTGTTCTGGGGTACGATCGTCGCCGTGATCGCGATGCTCGGCATCAAGGTCGCGCCGACCGCCATCGAGTACTACAAGATTCTCAAGAACGTCAAAGCCACCGCCGCCAACGTGCAGCAGGGAGCCACCGTGCCGGAGATTCGCGCCGCTTTTGGCAAGTACGCCGAGGTGGACCACATCCGCGACTTCTCCGCCACGGATCTCGACATCACCAAGGAGAACGGCCAGGTCGTCATCTCCTTCGCCTACGAAAAGCGGATTCCGCTCTTCCACCCGGTGAGCCTGGTGATCGAGTACTCCGGCTCCTCGGCCGGCAACTGAGGTCGATGACGATTTCCGGTCTGGCCAAGGCCCTCGGCCACCGATTTGCCGATGAGGGCTTGCTGCAGATGGCCCTGACCCACCGCAGCTACGGAACTCCGCACAACGAGCGCCTGGAATTCCTGGGCGACGGGCTGCTCAATTGCGTGGTGGCGGCGGAACTCTACCGGCGTTTTCCCCTCCTGCCGGAAGGGGACCTCTCCCGTCTCCGCGCCAATCTGGTGCGCCAGGATAGCCTTCACCAGATTGCGCGCACCCTCGGTATCGGCGAGTGTCTGCGGCTCGGCGAAGGCGAATTGCGCAGCGGCGGCAACCAGCGGCCCTCCATCCTGGCGGACGCCCTGGAAGCCGTATTCGGCGCCATCTTCCTCGACGGCGGCTTCGAAGCCGTCCAGGCCACCGTCAACCGTTTGTACGCCGGCCTGTACGACGGCCTGCTGCCCGGGCAGGCGACCAAGGACGCCAAGACCCGCCTGCAGGAATGGCTGCAGGCCCGCAAGAAGCCGCTGCCCAGGTACGTCCTGGTTGAAACCATGGGTGCCGCCCATGAGCAGCGTTTTCAGGTGGCCTGCGAACTGGACTCGCCCACCCTGCACGTGACCGGGCAGGGGACCAGCCGCCGCCTGGCCGAACAGGCAGCGGCCGACAACGCCCTCAAGGCCCTCAACGCATGAAATCCTTACGCTCCGGCTACGTCGCCATCGTCGGCCGGCCCAATGTCGGCAAGTCAACGCTCCTCAACTACCTGGTCGGCGAGAAGATCAGCATCGTCTCGCGCAAGGCCCAGACGACCCGGCACCGTATCACCGGCATCCGCACCGATGCTGACGCCCAGTACGTCTTCGTCGACACGCCGGGCTTCCAGACCAAGTTTTCCAATGCCCTCAACCGGGCCATGAATCGTGGCGTCACCCAGACGCTGGCCGACGTGGACGTGGTGGTCTTCGTCATCGAAGCCGGCCGCTTCGACGCCAAGGACCGGGCGGTGATGAAACTCCTGCCGGCGGACCGGCCGGTGATTCTGGCGGTGAACAAGACCGATCGCCTCAAGGACAAGGCGGTCCTGCTGCCCTTCCTGGCCGAGGTTGCCGCAGAGCGTGATTTCGCCGCCGTGGTACCCATCAGTGCCGCCAAGGGGCGGCAAACCGAACAGTTGCTGGCGGAAGTGCGCAAGCACCTCCCCCACGAAGGCCTTCTGTTCGACGAGGACGAACTGACCGACAAGTCGGAGCGATTCCTCGCCGCCGAATACATCCGCGAAAAGCTCTTTCGCCTCCTGGGCGACGAACTGCCCTATGCCACCACAGTGGAAATCGAGAAATTCGAGGTGGAGGGGGCCTTGCGCCGCATCTACGCCGCCATCGTCGTAGACCGCGACAGCCACAAGGCCATCGTCATCGGCAAGGGCGGTGAATCCTTGAAGCGTATTGCCACCGAAGCCCGCCAGGACATGGAGCGCCTCTTCGACGGCAAGGTCTACCTGGAAGTCTGGGTCAAGGTGAAGTCCGGCTGGACGGACGACGAGCGCCTCCTCAAGAGCCTCGGCTACGAGTAGCCCATGCAGCGGCAAAAGGTCGACGGGCAGCCGGCTTTCGTCCTTCATAGCTACCCATTCAGGGAAACCAGCCTCATCGTCGAGGCCTTCACCCGGGATTTTGGCCGCATGGCCCTGCTTGCCCGGGGCGCCCGCCGGCCCCGTTCCGCCCTGCGTGGCCTGCTCATGGCCTTCCAGCCCCTGGAACTGGGCTGGGCGGGCAAGGGCGAGGTGCTGACCCTGATGAAAGCCGAGTGGCAGGGCGGTCTGCCGCTGCTCCATGGCGAAGCGCTCTTCTGCGGCTACTATCTCAACGAACTGCTGATGCACCTCCTGCCCAGGGAGGACGCCCACGAGCGCCTCTTCGAGCGCTACCGCGATATCCTCGGCCACCTCGCCTCCGACCCGGCCGGCAAGGTGCGGGAGGCCGACCTGCGCTCCTTCGAGAAGGCACTGCTGCAGGAACTCGGCTACGGCCTCACCCTGGACCATGACAGCGACGGCCGGCCCATCGCCGCCGATGCCCACTACCATTACCGCATGGAGCAGGGGCCGGTGCGCCTGGCCCACGGCGACGCGGCCGAGGACGCCGTGCTCGGCCGCACCTTGCTCGATCTGGCGGCCGAGGATTTCACCGATCCCCGTAGCCGGGCCGAGGCAAAACAGTTGATGCGCACCCTGATGGCGTATTATCTCTCCGGCAAGGAGCTGGAAACCCGCAAGATATTCAAGGAGTTGCAAGAGTTATGATTGAACTGGGCGTCAATATCGACCACGTCGCCACCCTGCGCCAGGCGCGCCGCACCTACGAACCGGATCCGGTCTGGGCAGCCGTGGAGGCCCATCTGGGCGGCGCCGACGGCATCACCGTCCATCTTCGGGAAGATCGTCGCCACATCCAGGACGACGACGTGCGCCGCCTGCGGGATCTCACCCAGATCAAGCTCAACCTCGAAATGGCCGCCACCGACGAAATGGTCGGTATCGCCTGCGCCCTCAAGCCGGAAATGGCCATGCTGGTGCCGGAAGGCCGCCACGAGGTGACCACAGAAGGCGGCCTCGACGTGGCTGGCCAGGAAGCCCGGCTGAAGGATGTCGTCAGCCGCCTGGCCGACGCCGGCATCGTCACCAGCGTCTTCATCGACGCCGAACTGCCCCAGGTGGAAGCGGCGGCCCGCATTGGCGCCCGGGTCTGCGAAATCCACACCGGCCCCTATGCCCATGCCTTCTACGACAAGGGGCGCGACGCCGAAGCCTCGGCGGTCCTCGCCGAACTGGACAAGATCCGCCGCGCCGGTCACGCCATCCGGGCCCTGGGCATGCGCTTCAACGCCGGCCACGCCCTCAATTACTACAACGTCCAGCCGGTGGCCCGGCTCGCCGGGGTGCGGGAGCTGCACATCGGCCACGCCATCGTCAGCCGCGCCACCTTCGTCGGCCTGCGGGAAGCGGTGCGGGAGATGAAACAGCTCATGCGGGAAGCGGCGGATCGCGGCGAATGATCCATGGCATCGGCACCGACATCGTCGCCGTGGCTCGCTTGAAGGGCATGTGGGAGCGCCACGGCGAGCGCATCGTCGACAAGCTGCTGGCCCCCTGCGAGCGGGAGGGTTTTGCCCGGGCGCCGGACAAAGGGCGTTTTCTCGCCAAGCGTTTCGCCGCCAAGGAAGCCTTTGCCAAGGCCTTGGGGACGGGCCTGCGGGCGCCGGCGACCCTGACCGCCATCGGTGTTGCCCACGACGAACTGGGCAAGCCGGTCTTCGCCCTGGGTGCAGCCCTGGCTGTCCGGGTGGCTGAAAAGGGCCTGGTGGCCCACCTTTCCATCAGCGACGAAGCGGACTATGCCGTCGCCTACGTCATTCTCGAAAAACCATGAACGATCTGCCCCTTGGCCCGCTGATGATCGACATCGCCGGGACGGAACTCACCGACCTGGACCGGAAGCGGCTCTGCCACCCCCTGGTCGGCGGCATCATCCTGTTTTCCCGCAACTACGCCAATATCGAGCAACTCCGGCGCCTGACTGCGGAAATCCACGCCCTGCGGG
This sequence comes from Rhodocyclaceae bacterium, assembly GCA_036732025.1. Taxonomy (GTDB): domain Bacteria; phylum Pseudomonadota; class Gammaproteobacteria; order Burkholderiales; family Rhodocyclaceae; genus SSSZ01. The sequence goes on along the minus strand of DAINDE010000072.1, from coordinate 6,220 downwards.
CGCCTCGGCTACTCATCGCGGTGGATCACGAAGGGGGCCGGGTGCAGCGCTTCCGCGAGGGCTTCACACGCCTGCCGCCCATGGCCGCCCTCGGCCGCCTGTGGGACGAGAACCCCGCCGCCGCCCGACAGGCCGCCCAGGCCGTAGGCTACGTCCTGGCTGCCGAGCTGCGGGCCTGCGGTGTCGATTACTCCTTCACCCCGGTCCTCGACTTGGATTACGGCCCCTCCCGGGTGATCGGCGACCGCGCCTTCCATCGCCGCCCCGAAGCCGTCATCGACTTGGCGGGCGCCCTCATCGCCGGCTTGCGCCAGGCGGGCATGGGCAGTTGCGGCAAACACTACCCCGGCCACGGCTACGTCATCCCCGATTCCCACGTCGAGCTGCCGGTGGACGACCGCCCCCTGGATGCCATGGCGGAAGACCTGGAGCCCTACCGCCGCCTGCCCCTGGATGGGGTCATGGCCGCCCACGTCATCTATCAATGCACGGATTGCAATACTGCCGTATTTTCAAATAAATGGATAAGTTATTTGAGAAACGATATTAAATTTGGCGGGGTCGTTTTCACCGACGATCTGTCCATGGCTGGCGCCGGCGTGGTTGGCAACATGGTCAAGCGCGTCGAGGCCGCCCATGCCGCCGGCTGCGACATGTTGCTGGTGTGCAATGCGCCGGAGGCGGTGGGTGAGGTGCTTGCCCAGTGGCAGCCGGCAGTCGATCCGTCCATTGGGCAGCGGATCGAAAAGCTGCTGCCTACGGCAACGGCACTTGCCCGCGACGCTCTGGCGACCGATCCGACCTATCTTGCGGCGCAGACCGCCATCGCCAAATTGGCGCGCTGAAAAGCAACCGGGCAGCCGAAGCTGCCCAATCAATTACCAAAAGCGGCAAAGCGAAGCGCCAGTTAGGCGCACCCCGCGCAGACAGTAGCAGCGCTACGGCAAGCGAGGTGCAACGACGCTGGCGCGAGCCTACCCCTTACTTCGTACGGCTGCGGTATTCGTCGGTGCGGGTATCGATTTCGATCTTGTCGCCGATTTCGACGAAGGCCGGCACCGGCAGTTCGAAGCCGGTGGCCAAGCGGGCGGGCTTCATGACCTTGCCGGAGGTGTCGCCCTTGACGGCGGGCTCGGTGTAGACCACTTCGCGCACGACGCTATTGGGCAGTTCGACGGAGATGGCCTTGCCGTCGTAGAAAACGACTTCGCAGGGCAGGCCGTCTTCCAGGTACTTGAGGGCGTCGACCATGTTCTCGGCTTCGACCTCGTACTGGTTGTATTCAGCGTCCATGAAGACGTACATGGGGTCGGCGAAGTAGGAGTAGGTCACTTCCTTCTTGTCGAGGACGATCTGTTCGAATTTGTCGTCGGCCTTGTAAACCGCTTCCGACGGGGCGCCGGTGAGCAGGTTCTTGAGCTTCATCTTGACGACGGCGGCGTTACGGCCGGACTTGTTGTATTCGGCCTTTTGCACCACGAGCGGATCGTTGCCGACCATGATGACGTTGCCGGAGCGGAGTTCTTGAGCGGTCTTCATACTGGAAATTCCGAAAATCGGTGGGACGGGAAATGGAAAACGTTAAATTATAACCCGTTAGCGCAGAAATTTACGAGGTTCGTCGCCAGGTCGGGCTGGCTCGCGAGGGCCTCGGCCCAGCGGCGGTTGTGGGCGGCGACGGCGGGCAGATGGGCAAGAAGGGCGGGCCAGCGGGCGGCGGCACCGCCGCCGCGGTTCCAGGCGTGGAAGAAGGCGCGAAGCGCCTCAGCGGCTTCCCGGGGTAGGCCATGGACGTAGCGCTCCAGAAAGGCGTCCAGCTTGGCCAGGTGAGCGGCGTCCTCCTGGGGATAGATGTGCCAGACGAAGGGCCGGGCAGCCCACTGGGCGCGGACGAAGGAATCCTCACCACGGACGAAGTTGAGATCGCAGCGCCACAGTAGCCGGTCGTAATCCGGCTGGGGCAGGAAGGGCATGGGGCGCAGGTCGAGATTGCCTCGCTGCCAGGGGCCGTCGCTCCCCAGGTGGGCGGCGACGGTGGCCAGGGGCTTGCCCGGCGCGACGTGGCAGACGATGGGGTGCTCGCCCAAGGCCCAGGCGTCGAGCAATTCGCCTATCGGCGCCGTGTCGTAGCAGAAGAGGCTGACCTCCAGGGCGTCACGGGCCGGAAGCGCGGCGCAGTAGGCATCCCGCCCGGCGATGAGGCCGGTTTCCCGTAGCAGGCCACCGGTCTTGGCGGTGAAGCCCGGGAAGAAAAAATGCTTGGTCAAGGGCAGGCGAGCGTGGGGCGAGGCGAGGCCGTGGCAACTTTCCACCCAGGGTTCCGCCGACAGGTATTCCAGGTTGATCCAGCTTGGCGCCGGGCTTCGGCGGGCCATGGCCTCCAGATAGCGTGTCGGAAGATCGCAGGCGAAGGCTTCGATCACCACGTCGGCGGCGTCGACCTGGGGGAAATCCGTTGGCCAGCGATGGATCTCGACACCGGCTGTCTCCTGGGCATCGGCATCGGCGAGGATGCCCGGCGCCATCGGCGCCAGGGCCGCCAGATCATCCACCCACAGGCGCACCGCCAGGCCGTGCTCGGCCGCCAGCTGGCGGGCCAGGCGCCAGCAGACGCCGACATCGCCGTAGTTGTCGATGACGCGGCAGAAGATGTCCCAACGGGCTTGCATGGCCGCCATGTTAACATTCCAGGCTATGCCGAGCTTCGAACATCCCCTGGGCTGCACCGCCTGCCCGCGCCTCGCCGATCACCTGACCACCCTGCGCCAGCGGGAGCCCGAATGGCACTGCCGGCCGGTTCCCGCCTTCGGCGGCCTTTCCGCCCGCCTGCTGGTGGTGGGTCTGGCGCCGGGGGAGAAGGGCGCAAACCGCACCGGCCGGCCGTTTACGGGCGACGTGGCGGGGGAGCTCCTCTATCCGGCCCTGCATCGCTTCGGCTTCGCCAGCGTCGCCGAGCCCCTGGCCGACGGCTGGGCCAACCCGGCCATGGTCCTTGCCGACTGCCGCATCACCAATGCCGTGCGCTGCCTGCCGCCGGCCAACAAGCCGACCACCGCCGAAATCCGCCAGTGCAACGGCCACCTCCGGGCCGAACTGGCTGCCATGGCCGATCTGCGGGCCATCGTCGCCCTCGGCGCCATCGCCCATCAGGCGGTGCTGTGGGCCTACGGCCTCAAACCCAAGGCCTTCGTTTTCGGCCACAACGTCCAGCATCACCTGCCCGACGGGCGGATGCTCTTCGACAGCTACCACTGCAGCGGCTACAACTGGCGTACCGGGCGCCTCTCCCGGGACAGCTTCGAGGCGGTGTTCGACGGGGTGCGCCGCTACCTGGACGCATGAGTTCCGGCCAAAAGGCGCGTGCCTTCGACGCCAAGGCCTTCCTGGCCAGCCTGACCGAGCTGCCGGGGGTCTACCGCATGCTCGACGCCAGTGGCAACGTACTCTACGTGGGCAAGGCAAAGAACCTGAAGAAGCGGGTGTCGTCGTACTTCCGGGAGAACCTGCCGAGCCCGCGCATCGCCCATATGGTGAGCCAGATCGCCCACGTCGAGACGACGGCGACCCGCTCCGAGGCCGAGGCGCTGCTGCTGGAAAACAATCTCATCAAGTCGCTGAACCCCCGCTACAACATTCTCTTCCGCGACGACAAGTCCTACCCGTACATCGTCATCACCCGGGACGAGTTCCCGCGCCTCGGTTTCTTCCGCGGCAACCCGGACCGCAAGGCCGAGTATTTCGGCCCCTATCCCTCCGCGTGGGCGGTGCGCGACGGCATGCAGACCCTGCAGAAGATGTTTCGGCTCCGCACCTGCGAGGACACGGTCTTCGCCAACCGCTCGCGGCCCTGCCTGCTCTACCAGATCCGCCGCTGCAGCGGCCCTTGCGTTGGCCACATCTCGGCCGAGGACTACGCCCGGGACGTGCAGTTTGCCGCCATGTTCCTGCACGGCCGCCAGCAGGAAGTGATCAAGCGCCTGACGAAATCCATGGAAGACGCCTCGGCCCGGCTCGCCTTCGAGATGGCGGCCATCTACCGGGACCAGATCCAGTCCCTGCGCCAGGTGCAGGAGAAGCAGTTCGTCTCCAGTGCCAAGGGGGAGGACGTGGATATCGTCGTCGCCCTGCGGGAAGCCGGGCAGTTGTGCGTCAACCTGGCCATGGTGCGGGGCGGGCGCCACCTGGGGGACCGGCCGCAATTCCCGACCAATGCCGGCGATTCGACGCCGGCGGACGCCGTGGCGGCCTTCCTGCAGCAGCACTACGCCGTCCATCCGGCGCCGGCGCGGGTTTTCGTTTCGCCGCCGCCGGCGGACGAGGAGGGGGGTGACACCACCGCCGCCATGCTGGCGGAACTCGCCGGGCGGGCGGTGCCGGTCCTGGAGCCCCGTTCCGTGGTCCACCGCACCTGGGTGGAAATGGCCCTGCAGAATGCGCGGCTGGCCATCGTCGCCCGCAACCAGGCCACCGCCCAGCAGGAGCAGCGCCTGATCGCCCTGCAGGAGGCCCTGGGGCTCAGCGAGCCACTCGCGCGCATCGAGTGCTTCGACATCAGCCATACCCAGGGTGAGGCCACCGTGGCGTCCTGCGTGGTGTATCAGGGCAGCGGCATGAAGAAGTCCGACTACCGGCGCTTCAACATCCGCGACATCACCCCCGGCGACGACTACGCCGCCATGCGCCAGGCGGTCAGCCGGCGCTACGACAGTTTGGCGGCTGGGGAAGGGACGGCCCCCGACCTCATCCTCATCGACGGTGGCAAGGGGCAGGTCGGCGTCGCCTACGAAGCCCTGGCCGATCTCGGCCTCGGCGACCTGCCCATGATCGGCATCGCCAAGGGCGAAGAGCGCAAGCCCGGTCTGGAAACGCTGATTTTCCCGGATGGGCGGGAGCCGCTACAATTGCCGCCCGAGCATCCGGCCCTGCACCTGATCCAGGAAGTCCGCGACGAGGCCCACCGCTTCGCCATCACCGGCCACCGCGCCCGGCGAGGCAAGGCCCGCAGCACCTCTCGGCTGGAGAGCCTGCCCGGCATCGGCCCGGCCCGGCGCAAGGCCCTGGTGGCGCAGTTCGGTGGCTTGCCGGGGGTGCTTGCCGCCAGCCCGGACCAACTGGCGGCAGTGCCGGGAATCAGCCGGGAACTGGCGGAAAAAATCTACGCTGCATTACACTGACGCATGCCCTTCAACCTGCCCATCTTTCTCACCTGGCTGCGCATCGTCGCCATTCCGCTGCTGATTGCGGTCTATTACCTGCCGGCCGACTGGGCAAGCGTGCAGGAGCGCAACCTCGCCGCCACCCTCATCTTCATGTCGGCGGCCCTGACCGACTGGGCGGACGGCTACCTCGCCCGCAAGCTCGACCAGACCTCGGCCTTCGGCGCCTTCCTCGACCCGGTGGCGGACAAGCTCATGGTGGCGGCGGCCCTCATCGTGCTGGTCCAGCTCGACCGCACGGACGCCATCGTCGCCGCCATCATCATCGGCCGGGAGATCACCATTTCGGCCCTGCGGGAGTGGATGGCCAAGATCGGCGCCTCCAAGAGCGTGGCCGTTTCCATGCTGGGCAAGATCAAGACCACCGCCCAGATGATGGCCATACCGCTCCTCCTGTACCACGCGCCCATCGATGGAATCGACACCCAGCGCCTGGGCAACTGGCTGATCTGGATCGCCGCCCTGCTCACCCTTTGGTCCATGGGTTATTACCTGCGCATGGCCTGGCCGGAAATCGCCAAACGCAGCGGCGATAAGGGTTGACACCGGCAGATCAGCGTCTATAATGCCGGCTCTGTTCGACGCGGCAGTAGCTCAGTTGGTAGAGCGCAACCTTGCCAAGGTTGAGGTCGAGAGTTCGAGACTCTTCTGCCGCTCCAAGAATTTTTTGGGGAAAGCATGGCTTTCCCCTTTTAGTTGCACCTGATACAGTTTTTCGGCACGGCGCGATAGCAAAGCGGTTATGCACCGGATTGCAAATCCGTGTAGGTCGGTTCGACTCCGGCTCGCGCCTCCAGAGATACGCGGCAGTAGCTCAGTTGGTAGAGCGCAACCTTGCCAAGGTTGAGGTCGAGAGTTCGAGACTCTTCTGCCGCTCCAAGAATTTTTTGGGGAAAGCATGGCTTTCCCCTTTTAGTTGCACCTGATACAGTTTTTCGGCACGGCGCGATAGCAAAGCGGTTATGCACCGGATTGCAAATCCGTGTAGGTCGGTTCGACTCCGG
>DAINDE010000071.1:0-11199 GCA_036732025.1 Rhodocyclaceae bacterium | reverse complement strand
GTCAGGGTGCGGTAGGTGTCCTCGGAGAAATCCTCGTGACCCGGCGTGTCGAGCAGGTTGATCATGCACTCCCGGTAGGGGAACTGCATCACCGACGAGGTCACCGAGATGCCCCGCTGCTTTTCCAGTTCCATCCAGTCGGAAGTGGCGTGGCGGCTGGCCTTGCGCGCCCGCACCTCGCCCGCCACCTGGATGGCGCCGCCAAACCAGAGCAGCTTTTCGGTCAACGTCGTCTTGCCGGCGTCGGGGTGGGAAATGATGGCGAAGGTGCGGCGGCGGGAGATTTCGGTGTCGAGGGGGGTCACGGCAGGCTACGAATCGGGGGAAAGGGCGCGATTATACCGCCCCGGCCGCCCTACTCCCGCGGCAACGCCTCCCGGTACAGCGCCCGGCTGGCGTAGGCCAGCCAGGGCAGGGTCAGGGGCAGCAAGGGCAGCAGCAGGATGCTGGCGATCACCGTCCCGGCCAGGAACACCGCCCACAGCAAAGCCGTGGGGAAACTGCCGAACACCACCCGCACGCTGGCGGCCACGGCCCCCACCAGCGTCGCCCTGCCCTCGCAGAGGAGCGGCACCGAGAAGGCGGAAACGCAGAACAGCAGCAGGGCGAAGACGGCCCCGGAGATCGAGCCCCACTTGAGGAAATGCCCCACGTTCCCGGCCGCCACATCACCCAGCCACACCGGCGTGCCGCCCACCATGTAGCTGTACAGGGTGGCCACGTCGGTGACGAAGATCATGAACAGCAGGGCGCACACCAGGGCCACCACCCAGAGCCCCGGAGAGGCCCGGCGGAAGCCTTCCGCCACGGCGGCGAAGCGCACCCGTTCCCCGGCCTCCCAGGCGGCGGCGATGCCGAAGAAACCGGCGAGGACCGCCGGCCCCACCAGCATGAAGGCCCCGGCGGCGGCCACCACCAGCGGCGCCAGCCCCAGGGCCAGCAGCCCGCCGAGGATGAACGACCCGGCCAGGGTGAAGATGCCGGCATAGGCGATGCTGACGGCACGGGTGGCGTTGGCCAGGCGCCAGCCGGCGGCCAGGGCGCGCCCAAGGGCGGCGGGGGTAAGGGGAACGATGGTCATGACGGGGCGATCTCGGCGACGATCCCGCCACTGCAGCACAAACCTGCGACGGCGGCTCTAATGCGCATCAAAATGGCTCGCCGGCGGGCGACCGCCCGGCCCGTTAACCGGCCACCGGCCTCACCCGGCTGGCGGCGAGTTTGGCCCGCTCCCGCGCCTCCTCCACCGTTGCCCCATTGGCCACGGCGACGCCCATGCGGCGTTTCTTGAAGGACTCCGGCTTGCCGAACAGGCGCAGGTCGCTGCGCGGCACCGCCAGGGCTTCGGCAACGCCTTCGAAGGCGATGCCCGGTGCCTCCAGGCCGCCGTAGATGACCGCCGAAGCCCCCGGCTCCCGCAGGGCCACGTCCACCGGCAGGCCGAGGATGGCCCGGGCGTGCAGTTCGAATTCCGAGAAGCGCTGGGAGCAGAGGGTCACCAGGCCGGTGTCGTGGGGCCGGGGGCTGACTTCCGAGAACCACACCTGGTCGCCCTTGATGAACAGCTCCACACCGAAGATGCCCCGCCCGCCGAGGTTCCCGGTCACGGCGGCGGCGATTTCCCGGGATCTGCGCAGGGCCTCCGGGCTCATGGCCTGGGGCTGCCAGGATTCCACATAGTCGCCGGCGACCTGCACGTGGCCGATGGGTTCGCAGAAATAGGTCTGCACGGCCCCCGCAGCGTCCCGGGCGCGGACCGTGAGTTGGGTGATCTCGTAGTCGAAATCGATGAAGCCCTCGACGATGACCCGGCCGGCATCGACCCGGCCGCCGGCGGCGGCGTACGCCCAGGCCCGGGCCACGTCTTCCGGCCCCTTGACGGTGGATTGCCCCTTGCCGGAGGAGGACATCACCGGCTTGACGACGCAGGGGTAGCCGATGCCTCCGTCGATGGCCGCCTGGAGTTCGGCCAGGGAGTCGGCGAAGCGGTACGGCGACGTCGGCAGGCCCAGTTCCTCCGCCGCCAGGCGGCGGATGCCTTCGCGGTTCATGGTCAGGCGGGCGGCGCGGGCGGTGGGGATGACTTCGGCGAAGCCCTCGGCTTCGATCTCCACCAGGGTATCGGTGGCGATGGCCTCGATCTCCGGCACGATCAGGTGGGGCCGCTCCTGCGCCACCAGGGCCCGCAGGGCGGCGCCATCGGTCATGGAAATGACGTGGGCGCGATGGGCCACCTGGTGCCCCGGGGCATCGGGATAGCGATCGACGGCGATGACTTCGACCCCCAGGCGCTGCAGGGCGATGATCACTTCCTTGCCCAGTTCACCGCTGCCGAGGAGCATGACCCGCAGGGCCGAGGGAGAGAGGGGGGTACCGATTTTCATTGTTGTCTCCGGAAAATTCAAACGACGACCAGGGTCTGCCGCCCGGCCCAGCTCTGGCCTGGAGCGACGGTAACGGCTTGGCGGGCGGCGGCGGCCTCGACGCAAAGCATGCGGCGCCAGGCGTCCGGCGCCATGTCGGGGAGCTGGCGGCATTTCTCCACCCAGGGATTCCACACCACCACGTCGGGGAACCCCTCGCCATGGATGCCCAGGCTGAGATTCCCCGCCTGCAGAAGCAGCGGCCGCCCCACGTCGTGGTAAACGCGGTCGGTCTCGCCCTCGACGGCCAGGGCCGTGCCGCTCTCCCGCACCAGGCGGTCACCGCCGGCGGCATCGCGGTAGGTGAACCCGTAGAGCCCCTCCAGGGCCACGTCTTCCACCTGCACCACGCGCAGGTAGGTGTGGAGCGCGCCGGTGAAGGCGAAGGGCGCCGTCCCGGTGTTCTCCACCGCCAGTTCCACGTCGAGGCGGCCGGCCTCCAGCATCACCGTCAACTCGATGCGGAAGGCGTGGGGCCACAGTGCCCGGCTGGCTTCGTCGTCCTCGACCGCCAGGGTGGCCATGGCGTAATCGTCGCCGCAGTTCTCCCCCGCCACCTGCCAGCTCCGGGTACGCACCAGGCCGTGCTTGGGCAGCCCGCCCAAGCCGGCGAACTGGGGAAAGCACACGGGGATGCCGCCGCGCACGGCGACGCTGCCGTCGAAGACGGCCCGGTCGGACAGGAAGAGGCGCTCGCGGCCATCTGGGGTGATCCAGGACAGCACCTGGCCGCCCAGCCTGGCGACGACGGCCTGGGCGCCGCGGGGGCCAGTGAGCCGCAGGGCTTCGATGCCGTGGAAATCGATGGGCTCAATGCAAGGTTTCATGGGAATCCGGAGTCTTGGGGACGACGTACAGGTGGGGGCGCAGGTGCAGCAGTTCCACCTGGTGGCCAAGGAGGGCGACGCTGCCTTCGCGCCGGTTGTCGCCGGTTTCGCTGTATTCGAAAGCATAGACCCGGCGCAGCCGGAGCTGCCCGGCGTCGTCCCGGGCCAGGCGCAGGGAGCGGCAGGCCACGGTGTCGTCGAGGATTTGCAGGCCCTCGTCGTGGCAGGCCAGGGCCGCCGCCTGCAGGGCGATTTCCCGGGTTTTCAGGCTGTCCAGCCACAGCCAGGCTGCAGCCAGCAGGAAGGCGATGGTCGCCAGTTCGATCAGTTCCATGGTCGGAAGTATACGAAGAGTGAGAATTTATCCCTAACGCCTCCCCTTACCTTCGCCATAATCTTTTCCAAGCTTCATAATTACGATTCATGGATACTCCCCTCCAATTCCTTCGCGACCTGCTGCCCTTTTCCCGCGCTCCCGAGCAGGACAAGGGCGTGGGCGAATTGCGCCAGTGGCTCGAGGAGGTCGCGGGGAAAGCGCCGGCGGAGGCCATGCGCGCCCTCTCCGCCCAGATCGTTCCCGCCATCGGCCAGCTTGCCAACCTGCACATGCGCAGCCGCCTGCTGGAAGAGGCGCGGCAGGAGGCGGAACGCATCCTCCCCGACATCGAGCGCCTGATCGACGAAGCGGTCCTGCCCCTGGCCAACGAAACGGCGACTCTGGCCCTGGCGGCCGACAACCTGCTCAAGGGCCTGGCCACCGCCTACGCCGCCGTCGCCGGCAGCATCCCGGCGCAGCGGGTGGACCCGGGCTTCGGTCGCCTGCAGGAAGGCGCCATCCGCCGGGCCATGCAGTTCATCTTCCAGCGCCAACAACTGGCCTACCGGGCCTACGCGGCGCCTTCGGCCTCCTCCTGGCTGATGCTGCACGACCTCTACCGCCTCGCCCGCGAGCAAAAGCTGAACACGCGCAACGGCAGCGAGCCGCCCATCGAGTACCTCTACGCCGGGGCGCTGCTGCTGGCCTACGTCGATCCCAACAAGTTTCCCCGCAGCGATCTGGGCCACATCCGGGGCTGCACCGAACAACTGGCCCCCCTCGCCCTCATCGGCGAGGCCACGCCGGAAATCCGCAACAGCCGTTCTTCGGCGGGGCAATTCCTGGTCAACGTGAGCGAAGGCAGCCCGGGGCGCCCCTTGCTGCGCACCCCCGCCGGCACTCCCCTGGCCGGCAATCTGGTGGCGGATTTCCGCCCGGCGGTGGCCGTTCTCGACCGCCATCTTCGCCGCACCCCCGGTGAGGTGCTGGAACTCACCCTGAACGCCCCCGAAACCATCCTGCGCACCCTGCGCACCGCCATCGGCGGCCAGGCGGCCCGACGCTTCAGCCGCACCCGCTTCAAGCCCCGGGCCGACCTGGTCACCGGCCTCGACCAGGTGATGGAATTCCTCAAGGGCCGCGCCCTCAGCCGGCGCTACAACGACCCCCACCATGACCCCCGGAAATGGCCACTGGCCATCAGCGAGTGGGCGTTGATCGACGAAAGCCCGGAAGGCTTCGGCCTGCGCTACGTCAAGGGCGACCGCTACCGGGTGGAAGCGGGCGATATCGTCGGCCTGCAGCCGCGGGAAAACAGCAAGTTCCACATCTGCATCGTGCGCCGCATCGCCAGCCACCAGGGCCGCCTGGAACTGGGCATCCAGGAACTCTCCCCCCAGGGGCTGGTGATCGAATTGCCGGCGGGAGACGACGGAAAATCCTGCGAAGTGCTGCTGCTGCCCCAGATGCCCGGTTTCGGCAGGGCTGCCGGCATCCTCGCCCCTGCCGGCAGGCTGCGCCTCGGCCACCGTATCAATTTCCGCGACCCCAGCCACACTGTGCGCTTGCGGGTCGACAAGCTGGTCGAGGGCAACGACCACCTGGATTTCTTCACCCTGGAGCGGCTGGCCGGTTAGGCTACAATCCGGGCTCCATGCTCAGCTACCGCCACGCCTTCCACGCCGGCAACCACGCCGACGTCCTCAAGCACGTCGTACTCCTCCAGATCTGCCATCACCTCGGCCAGAAGGAGGCGCCCTACTGGCTCATCGACACCCATGCCGGGGCCGGCTGCTATGCCCTGGATAGCGGCCACGCCACCAAGCTGGCCGAATACGAGGGCGGTATCGGCCGCCTCTGGTCCCGCAACGATCTGCCGCCGGCGGTGGCCGACTACGTCGAACGGGTGCGCGGCCTCAATCCCGGCGGCAAGCTCAAGCGTTATCCGGGTTCGCCATGGCTGGCCTGGAAAGCCCTGCGCTCCCAGGACCGCCTGCGCCTCTTCGAACTGCATTCCACCGACGCCCGCCTGCTGCAGGAAACCTTCAAGGAGGCCGGGCGCCAGGTATCGGTGACCGCCGGCGACGGTCTGGCCGGACTCAAGGCCCTGCTGCCGCCGCCATCGCGCCGGGCAGTCGTCCTCATCGACCCGTCCTACGAAACCAAGGGCGACTACTTCAACGTCGTCCAGGCCCTCAAGGAAGCGCTGAAGCGCTTCGCCACCGGCACCTACGCCATCTGGTACCCGCAGCTCGCGAAGATCGAGTCCCGCCAGTTCCCCGATCGCCTGAAAGCCCTGCCGGCAAAGAGCTGGCTCCATGTCACCCTCACCGTCGCCGGCCCGGCCAAGGACGGCTTCGGCATGAACGGCAGCGGCATGTTCATCATCAATCCCCCGTGGAAGCTGGAGGAGGCGCTGCTGGAGGCAATGCCCTGGCTGGTGGCGGCGCTGGGCCAGGACGACAAGGCCAGGTTCGGGCTGGAAAGCCACGAAGCCTGACCCGGGCAAGGCCCGCGCCCAGCGGGCGGCTCAGCCCTGCAGCGGCTCGACCCCGGCCAGATCGGTCAGCACGGGAATATAGCGGTCGAGCAGTTCCTTCTGGACCTGCCGCAATTCGTCCCGGAAAACCTGATGCTGGGCGGCGGGTATCTGGCCGGTGCCGTCCAGGCGGCCGTGCCAGCGGGTCATGAACGGCCGCAGCACCTGGTTGAGGACGGCAATGGCCACCCGCGCGAATTTTTCCGCGCGCGGGCCGTATTTCTTGAGCACCTCCCGGGTGACGCCGAAGAGGGCATGCAGGCTGGACAAGGCCGCCGAATCGACGCCGGCCTCGTCAGGCAGCGCCTGGGTCGTGACCCGGGTCGCCAGTTCTATGTACATCTCCCAAGCGGCGTTGCGCACGTCGTCGGTCGGCTCGAACTCGGCATCGAGAAAACCCGCGCTCAGCTTGAGCTTGGTGACGCCCCAATCGGCCAGCAGATCCCGCCATTTCATGCCATGTCCTTTCCTTTATCCGTTCAGAGGTGGTTGAGGGGGGCGCCCATCTGGAAGCCTTCGAGGAAGGTCCGCCCCCGCTCTGTGATGCTGTATTCGGAAACCGCATTTTCGAAGGGCTGGTCGGCGACCAGCCCGGCAGCGATCAACTTGCCCAGAACGCGCCGCAGCCGCGCCACGTCGAGATTGCCCAGGTCGCGCCGGATGATCCGGGATTCGACGCCGCCTCGCCCCGCGCTTTGCTCCAGGTAGCGGAGCACCCGCAGCCCGTCGAAGGAGATGGTGCGGCGGCGGCAGGCCTCGACCTCCGTCTTCCAGTCGCTGACCGCTTGCCGCAGGAGCGCGGCGTCGGCCCAGCGGGGGTCGGCGCCGTCGATTTCGAAGGTGAAGAGGCCCAGGGAGGCGGCATCCAGCATGCCGCGATCGATGACGCCCCGTTCCCGGAGAAAGAGCAGCGGGCGACCCCGGGCGTAGCCGACGGCGCCTTCGATGTGATTCCACTCCGACGGGAAGCGCTTGTCGGTCACCTTGTCGGCCTTGATGGCGCCCTTGGTCAGCTCGATCTGGGGCAGGCCGAGGACGATCATTCCGTAGGTACTGTCGACCAGGCGCACGACCTCGCGCATGGGGTTCTGCCTGGCCGCCTGGGTCACGCCCAGCGTCAGCGGCTCCAGGCCCATGTCGGCCAGCAACCTGGTAAACCCGTCCAGCCCCGCCTGCAACGGCGGGGGCACCCAGTTCGGCCGGCTCAGGAAGATCCGGATCGGTTTGGTCGGCGGCATGGTCCTGCGGTCTCCTGATTGAACGATGGCTGTGGTCGAGAGGGTTCCGCCCGGGAAGTCACGACCGTTCCGCGGTCGTATCCCGGGAACCGTCCGGGGGCAGGTCCGTGTACTTGGCGCGGGAGCCGTAGCTCCTGGCCACCGGGTACTTGGCGGCGTTCTTGATCAGCTTGCGCCGGGCTGCCTCCGCCAGGTTCACCTTGGCCGCATCGGCGATCAACAGCAGATAGAGCAATATGTCGGCGCATTCGTCCTCCAGGGCCTCGCGGCCGGCGCTGTCGGCCGGCAGCGCCTCGATTTCGGCGTCCTGTTTCCACTGGGTCAGTTCCAGCAGCTCGGCGGCCTCCAGGTTGAGGGAGACGATCAGGTTGCGCAGGCTGTGGAACTGGCGCCAGTCCCGCTCGTCGCGGAAGGCCAGCACGGCATGGGTGAGGGCTGCGAGGTCGCTCAATTACAATGGCTCCTGGAATTTTGAAAAGGACAGGCCATGGCCATTTTCACCCTGGGCGACAAGTCGCCGCAACTGGGCGCCGAGGTGTGGGTCGCCCCCAACGCCACCGTGATCGGCGACGTGCGCCTCGGCGCCAACGCCTCGGTGTGGTGGAACGCCGTGCTGCGCGGCGACAACGACCCCATCACCATCGGCGTCGGCACCAACATCCAGGACGGCTCCGTGCTGCACACCGACGAAGGGGTGCCCATGCACATCGGCGACCAGGTCACCGTCGGCCACCTGGTCATGCTGCACGGCTGCACCGTCGGCGACGGCAGCCTGATCGGCATCGGCTCGGTGATCCTCAACCGGGCCGTCATCGGCAAGGGTTGCATTGTCGGCGCCAACACCCTCATCCCGGAAGGCAAGGTCTTCCCCGACCGGGTGCTCATCGTCGGCTCCCCCGGCAAGGTGATCCGCGAACTCAGCGACGAGGAAGTCGCCCGCCTGCAGGGCTCCGCGGCCCACTACGTGGCCAACGCCGCCCGCTATCGCAGCAGCCTCGTCCCACGGTGATCAGACCCGGCTCGCCAGGTTGGAAATGGTGAGGTTGGGGCGCGGATTCTCGATCACCTTCTGCAGCCCCACCCGGGCCCGGGTGTTGATGAGCAGCGGCGCCCGCACGTTGGCGCCGATGCCCTGGGGCCCCGGGGCGGCGATGTCCTGCTTGTAGAGCACCAGCATCACGGCCATGTCTTCCGGGGCCGGGGTGTGCAGTTCGGCGGATTCGGCATCGGTGAGGGCGATTTCGTAATTGAGCCCGACGGCGGCGGCGTCGATGATCTGGAAGGCCACCGCCGCCTCGTCCAGCGACTGCAGCGTGTAGCTGGCCGGCTCGGCGCCCTGGGCTTCATGGATCAGCGTGAAGCGCTTGCTGTTTTCGAAGCCGACCAGGCCGAAGGGAAAGGTGATGACCTTTTCCGGGTCGACTTCCAGGGTGCCGAAGAGATGGGTCTGGACTTGCATGGTGCGCCTCCTGTTGTTATGGATCGGCGCATCCTACACCAAGTCTCCATGCGCCGGGCATGCTCACGGCAAGGGGCGGGCCGCCGGCTCTCCCGACCATGGCCCGGGCACATTCCGGCGGCTTGCCTTTCGCCGGTGGATTGCGCATAGTTCGCCTCTTTTTTATCCTGCTGCAGTCCATGCTCCCCCCCATCGAACACCGCATCGCCATCGAACTCGGGGTGCGCCCCGCCCAGGTCGTCGCCGCCATCGCCCTCCTCGACGAAGGCGCCACCGTGCCTTTCATCGCCCGCTACCGCAAGGAGGCCACCGGCGAACTGGACGACACCCAGTTGCGCAACCTGGAAGAGCGCCTCACCTATCTGCGGGAGCTCGAGGAACGCCGCGCCGCCATCCTCGCCAGCATCGAGGAACAGGGCAAGCTGACGCCGGAACTGAAGGGCGAGATCGACGACGCCGAGACCAAGCAGCGCCTGGAAGACCTCTATCTGCCCTACAAGCAGAAGCGCCGTACCAAGGCCCAGATCGCCCGGGAGGCCGGCATCGAGCCGCTGGCCCTGGCCCTCCTCGGCGACCCCGGCTTGATGCCGGAAGCCGAGGCGGAGAAATACCTCAACGCCGACGCCGGTTTCGCCGACACCAAGGCGGTGCTGGACGGCGCCCGCCAGATCCTCATGGAACGCTTCGCCGAGGACGCCGAACTCCTCGGCCAACTGCGGGAATACCTGACCGAACACGGCCTGGTGAAATCCGCTGTGGTGGAAGGCAAAGAGACCGAAGGCGCCAAGTTCCGCGACTGGTTCGACTTTGCCGAACCCATCGCCGCCATGCCCTCCCATCGTGCCCTCGCCCTCTTCCGCGGGCGCAACGAGGGCTTCCTCTCGATCAGCCTGGTGCTCGATTCCGAGCTCAACGAAGAAGCCCCGCGCACCGTCCAGAATCCCTGCGAGCAGCGCATCGCCGCCCGCTTCGGCATCCGCGACCAGGGCCGCCCCGCCGACAAATGGCTGGCCGACACCGTGCGCTGGACCTGGAAGGTCAAGGTCTACACCCACCTGGAACTGGAGCTGATGAACGAGCTGCGGGAGCGGGCCGAGGAAGAAGCCATCCGCGTCTTCGCCCGCAATCTCAAAGACCTGCTGCTCGCCGCGCCGGCCGGCCACCACGCCACCATGGGCATCGACCCGGGCATCCGTACCGGCTGCAAGATCGCCGTGGTGGACGCCACCGGCAAGCTGCTGGAAACCGCCACCATCTACCCCCATGAACCGCGCTGCGACTGGGACGGTTCCCTGGCCACCATCGCTCGCCTGGCTTCGAAGCATGGCGTCAGCCTGGTGGCCATCGGCAACGGCACCGCCAGCCGGGAGACCGACAAGCTGGTGGCGGACGTGATGAAGCGCCACCCGGAAGCGCGGCTGACCAAGATCGTGGTATCCGAGGCCGGCGCCTCGGTCTATTCCGCCTCCGAGTTCGCCTCCAAGGAATTCCCGGAACTGGACGTATCCCTGCGCGGCGCCGTCTCCATCGCCCGCCGCCTGCAGGACCCCCTGGCCGAACTGGTCAAGATCGAGCCCAAGTCCATCGGCGTCGGCCAGTACCAGCACGACGTGTCGCAAACCAAGCTGGCCCGCAGCCTGGACGCCGTGGTCGAGGACTGCGTCAACGCCGTCGGCGTCGATGTCAATACCGCCTCCATCCCCCTGCTCACCCGCATTTCCGGCCTCAACGCCGGCCTGGCCGCCAACATCGTCGGCTACCGGGACGCCCACGGCGCCTTCAGGTCCCGTGACGAGCTGAAGAAGGTGCCCCGCCTGGGCGACAAGACCTTCGAGCAGGCCGCCGGCTTCCTGCGCATCCCCAGCGGCGACAACCCGCTGGATGCCTCAGCGGTGCACCCGGAAGCCTATCCGGTGGTGGAAAAAATCCTGGTGGACCTGAAAAAGCCCATCAAGGAAGTCATCGGCAGCCCCCTGGCCAAGAGCCTCAGCGCCCAGAAATACACCGACGAGCGCTTCGGCATCTTCACCGTCCAGGACATCATCCGCGAACTGGAAAAGCCCGGCCGCGACCCCCGCCCCGAGTTCAAGACCGCCACCTTCGCCGAGGGCGTCGAGCAGATGAAGGACCTCAAGCCCGGCATGATCCTGGAGGGCGTGGTCACCAACGTCGCCGCCTTCGGCGCCTTCGTGGACATCGGCGTGCATCAGGACGGCCTGGTGCATGTGTCCGCCCTCTCCAACAAGTTCGTCAAGGACCCCCACGAAGTGGTCAAAGCCGGCGATGTGGTCAAGGTCAAGGTGCTGGAAGTGGACTTGCCGCGCCAGCGGATTTCCCTGACCATGCGGATGTCCGACGAACCTGTGGCAGGCCGCCGGCACGAACCCGCCGGCGGCG
>DAINDE010000070.1:0-11801 GCA_036732025.1 Rhodocyclaceae bacterium | reverse complement strand
GAGCACGAGCGGCAGCGCGAAGGAGCGTAACTGCGCGACCACGAGCACGTAGATCCCGAGGATGGCGATCATGAACGCCGCGCCCATGTCGCGGAAGGTGACGTAGGTGATTTCCCACTCGCCGTCCCAGAGCAGCACGGGCTTCGACGTGTCGTCGGGCTGGCCGTGCAGCCAGATTTCGGGCTTGGGCAGCGCGCCCCAATCGTGATTTTCGATGCGGTCGGCGACGTCCATCATGCCGTAGATCGGCGCTTCATAGGCACCCGCGAGTTCGGCCATCACCGCCGGCGGGAAATGCAGGCCGAGGGCGCTGCCGATCAGCCACTGGCCGCACTGCCGGCCGCCCGGGGGCGCCTCCAGGCGGGCGCCGGCCATGCGCAGGCAGGCGACGGCGAGCAGCGGCCCGAGCAGCCAGGGCAGCGGAATCTGCAACTGCCCGGCGAGGGCGCCGGCGGCGGCGGCCAGTGGCAGCGCGGGGAGGACGCGCCGGAGGAGGCGCTGCGGCCGGGTGAGGGAAGGCATGGCGGTGTCGGGGCGGGGATACGGGGCGTCCGGCGGGGCCGGACGCCGCGGGGCGGTTAGAAGATCCAGGCGGCTGCCGGCGGGATTTCCAGCCAGCGCCGGCCGGCGGCCTCGGCCCGCTTGCCCCAGGCCCGCAGGAGCTGGTCGCCGGCATGGAGGACGTACTCGAAGCGGTCGCCGAGGAACATGGAGGTGACCAGGTCGATCTCGGCCCGGTGCTCGCCGGGCCCGTCGGCAAGATGCAGGTGCTCGACACGGATGATGGCCGCCACTTCCTGGCCCACGGTGGCGTCGGTGCGCCGCTGCCCCCACAGGGAGAAGCCGTTGCCCAGGTCCACCCGGGCCTCGCCGTCGCGGATCTCGCTGATGCGGCCCTTGAGGGTGTTGTTGCTGCCCATGAAGTCGGCGACGAAACGGCTCCGGGGGTGGTCGTACATCTCCTGGGGCGTGCCCTGCTGCTCGATGACCCCGCCGTTCAGCAGCAGGATGCGGTCGGACATGGCCATGGCCTCGGCCTGGTCGTGGGTGACCACCAGGGCCGAGAGCTGCAGTTCGACGATGAGGTTGCGCAGCCAGGCGCGGGCTTCCTCCCGCAGCTTGGCGTCGAGGTTGGAAAGGGGCTCGTCGAGGAGGATCACCGGCGGGTTGTAGACCAGGGCGCGGGCGATGGAGACGCGCTGCTGCTGGCCCCCCGAGAGCTGGTGCGGGTAGCGCTCGGCCAGGTGGCCGAGGCCGAGGTTCTTGAGCGCGTCGTGCACGCGCCGGCCGATCTCGTCCGGCGCCACCTTGCGCAGCTTCAGGGGATAGGCGACGTTGTCGAAGACGGTCTTGTGGGGCCACAGGGCGTAGGACTGGAAGACCAGTCCCAGGTCGCGCTTCTCGGCGGGCACGTCGATGCCGGCGGCGCCGTCGTAGAGGGTGCGCCCGGCGATGGCGACGCTGCCGGCGTGGGGCTGCTCGAGGCCGGCGACGGCCCGCAGCAGGGTCGTCTTGCCGCTGCCGGAAGGGCCCAGGAGGGAGACCACTTCGCCGCGGCGAAGCTGCATGGACACGCCCTTGAGGATGGGGTTGCTGCCGTAGGACAGGGCGAGGTTGTCCACCGAGAGGATGGTCTTGTCAGTCATGAAGTTTCACTCCGAAGCGCAGCGCGACGGCCAGGCCGATGCCGACCAGCGCCATGTTGATGAGGGACAGGGCGGCCACCACGTCGACGGCGCCGGACGCCCACAGGGAAACGATCTGAGCGCCGATGACCTCGGTGCCGGGGGAAAGCAGGTAGACGCCGGTGGAGTACTCCCGCTCGAAGATCATGAACACCAGCAGCCAGGCGCCGAGGAGACCGTTGCGGATGAGGGGCACGGTGATGTCGCGGGCGACGCGGGCGTTGGAAGCCCCCACCAGGCGTCCGGCTTCCTCCAGTTCCGGGCCGACCTGCAGCAGCGCGCTCTGGATCAGCCGCATGCCGTAGGCCAGCCACACCACCGAGTAGGCAAACCACACGGAAAAGAGGGTGGTGCGCAGGGGCGCCAGGAAGGGGACGAAGAGGAAGACCCAGAAGACGGCGAGACCGGCCATCAGCCCCGGCACGGCGCGGGGGGTGAGGACGATGTAGTCCACGAAGCGGGAGAGGCCGTCCGGCTTCCGGTGGGTGGTGAGGCCGATGGCCAGGTAGCCGCCGACGGCGATGGCGCCGCCCAGAGTGCCGATGAGGATCGAGTTGACGATGGAGCGGATCATCGTGTCCTCCTCGAAGACGGCGCGGAAATGGTCGAGGGTGAGCGCTTCCAGCAGATTCACCCCCTGGCCCCAGCTACTCACCACCGAGCGCAGGGCGATGCCGGCCACCGGCACGATCACGGTCAGGAACAGCCAGGCCAGGATCAAGGCCAGGGCGATCCACTTCCAGGGGCCGAGGGCGAGGCGGCGCTGGCGGGCCGACTTGCCCTTCATGGCGACGAAGCGCTGGGCGGTCTTGAGCAGGCTCCGCTGCAGCAGCACCAGGGGGAAGGTGACGGCGATGATGCAGGTCGCCACCGCCGCCATCAGGTGATAGGAGGGCGTGCCCAGCTTGTTGGTCAGCTTGTAGAGGTAGGTGGTGAGTACCAGGTGGCCTTCCGGGTCGCCCAGGATCAGCGGCAGGCCGAAGATCTCGAAGCCGAGGAAGAAGACCAGCACGCCGACGTAGAGGAGCGCCGGCGAGACCATGGGGATGGACACGTCGCGGGCGACCCGGAAGGGGCTGGCGCCGGTGAGCCGCGCCGCCTCCTCGACGTCGGAGCCGAGGTTGCGCAGGGCCGAGGAGGAATAGAGATAGACGTGGGGCACATGGGTCAGCCCGGCGATGACGACGATCGAGGCGAGGGAGTAGATGTTCCACGGCACGCTGCCGAAAATTTCCTGGAACCACACCGAGAAGAAGCCCACCGGCCCCAGGGAGACGACGTAGCCGAAGCCCAGCACCACGGGCGAGACGAAGACCGGGATCATGATCGGCGTCTCCAGCCACTTGCGGCCCGGCAGGTCGGTGCGGACCATGATGAAGGCCAGGATGGCGCCGAGGGGGATGGCGATGGCGGTCATGCCGACGGCGATGGCCAGGGTGTTCTTGGTCGCCGACCAGAAGTCCGGGTCGTCGAAGATGAAGGCGTAGGAGCCCAGGCTGAGCTTTGCCGCCGGCATGAAGAAGGGGCCGGACAGGATGCTCTGGTAGAGTACCAGGCCGATGGGAAAGAAGACGGACAGGGCGAGCAGGGCCACCACTGCCCGGCGGGGCAATGTCTGGAGCATGGGGGTCACCTCGGGGAGGTTGGGGGGATTGAAGCGCCCATCATTCCTCCGTTCGCCCTGAGCCCGTCGAAGGACTCAGAACGAACGGAGGCCGGGTCATTTACCTGGCCTTGACGGCGCTATTCCACTGCTTGAGGAATTCGAGGCGCTTGGCCTGGTCCAGGTAGGTCAGCAGGCCGGTGCCGATGGGCACCGGGCGCAGTGCGTCGCCGAGTTGCTTCTTGAGGCCGGCGGCGGTGGTTTCGCCTTCCACGTCGGGGCGGATGGCGTAGAGGTCGGCCTTGCTGGCGATGATCTCCTGGCCCTTCTTGGACAGCACGAAATCGAGCCAGAGCTTGGCGGCATTGGGGTTCTTCGCCGTCTTGGAGATGAACATGACGCGGCTGATGACCAGGGTGTAGTCCTTGGGCAGGATGATGCCGAGGGAGGGATCCTTCTTCGCCCGGGTCAGGGCATAGGCGGCGTTGAGGTTGTAGCCGATGAGGTTCTCGCCGGAGGCGATGCGTTCCATCATGGTGCCGGTGGAGGCCTGCACCCGGGCCTGGACGGCGCCGAAGGCCTGCAGCAGGTCGTTGAAGCCGGCGGCATTGACCTGCTTGTCCTGGGTCACCAGCATGAAGCCGACGCCGGACTTCTCCGGGTCGTAGGTGTTGACCTTGCCCTTGAACTTGTCGGCCTGGGTGGTGAGCAGCTTGACGAACTCGGCGTGGCTCTGGGGCACCTGGTCGGCGGGGATCAGGCGCTTGTTGTAGACGATGCCGATGGGTTCGTAGGTGGTGCCGAAGGCCTCGTTCTTCCAGTTGGCCCAGTCGGGGAGCTTGGCCGTCTCGGCGGATTTGTGGGGCTGGGCGTAGCCGTCGTTGACCAGCTTGACCTGCAGGTCCATGGCCGAGGACCAGGTGACGTCGGCGGAGCCGCCGGCGGCCACTTCCGAGATGAAGCGGTTGTACAGCTCGGTGGTGCTCATGTTGTTGTACTCGACCTGGATGGCCGGATACATGCTGCGGAATTCGCGGATCAGGTGGTTGGTCTGCTCGTTGTCGGTGACGCCGTAGATGACCAGCTTGCCTTCCTTCTGCGCGGCGGCGACGAGATCGGGAGCGGATTGCGCAAAGGCCGGCGGGGCGATGCCGCAGGCCGCGGCCAGCAGGCCGGCGGCAAGGCGGCGGTGGAAGAGGCGGCGAGTGGTGTTCATGTTGTCTCCTGTCGAATCATTCTGGCACTGGGCGGACGCTTTGAGGAGCGTTCCCGGACCATGGTAGGGGGGCGGCCTTTCAAAGCGCTTTCGACGGCCGCCCCCCGGCGTAAATCAGAAACGGTAGCGGGCGCCCAGCATGAGGGACTTGGGCGTGTAATTGACCGGCAGGCCGGAATCCTTGTCGTAGCCCTGGCAGGTGCCGCCGGCGCAGAGGGAGTTCTGGCCGCCGTTCTGGTTGCTGACCTGGGCGTAGTAGGCGTAGAGATCGGTCTGCTTGTCGAGGGCGAACTCGTAGCCGGCGCCGTAGTGGTCGGAGTCGCGGTTGGTGGGCCGGCGGTCGTCCAGGTGGCCGTAGACGGCGCGCAGCGTGTGGCGGTCGGCGACGGGCACGGCCACGCCCAGCCACCACACGTTGCGGTCGAGACTGGTGTGCACCGCGGCGCCTTCCTGGGTGTCCTTGCCGTGCAGGAAGTGGCCGTAGAGCTTGGCGACGCCGAGGTCATAGGTGGCCGCCAGGTTCCAGGAGGTGCGGCGGGCGTTCTCGGTGGCGGGGGCGGTGACGGTGCCCATCTTCAGGTAGGAGAGATAGCCGGCGCCGAGGAAGAGGGGGCCGCTACCGTAGGTCAGGCTGGCGCTCCAGCCCTTGCCTTCGTTCTCGGGGCCGGTGTTGCTGTTGCCGGGGGCGCCGCCGGTGATGCCGACGTTGGCTTCGCTGTTGTTCTCCATGCCCGCCGAGTAGGCCAGCTTGCCCTGGAAACCGGACCAGGTGGGCGTGGCGTAGAACACGGCGTTGTCGAAGCGGCTGGCGGCGGCGCTGGCCCACAGGCGGAAGGCGGTGGCGCCGCCGATGGTGAAGGGGTCGGAGGTGCTGGTGATGGAATAGATGGGCGCATAGTCGCGGCCGAAGCGGATGTCCCCCAGGCGCTTGCTGTTGAGGCCGACGAAGGTGTTGCGGGAGAAGATGGCGACGCCCGTCGTATTGACCGAGGCCGAGGACGACGAGCCCTGGCTGGGATTGCTGACGTTGCTGGAATGGCCGGTGTTCTGGCCGTTGTCGACGGAGATGCCGGCTTCGAGCTGGAAGTAGGCGGTCAGGTCGTCATCGAAGCTGCGCTCGCCCTTGAAGCCCAGGCGGCTGGCGGAACCCAGGCCGCTCTGCACGCGGGTCTTGGTGCCGTGGCCATAGTCGCCGATTTCGACGCCGGCGTCGGCGATGCCGTAGATGGTCAGGCCTGCGGGCATGGACAGGCCCTTGCCCTTGGCCGGGGCAGCGGCGGCCGCCTTGCTTGCCTCCTCCGCCTTCTTGGTCGCCGTGGCGGCAGTGGCGGCGGTGGCCTTGAGGATTTCCTCCAGCTTCTCCAGGCGCTCCTTCTGGGCGGCGATCTCGGCCTTGAGGTCGTCGATGGTGGCGGCCTGGGCGGTGCCGGCCAGGGCGAGCCCGGCGGCGAGGGCGAACTTCAGGGTTGGGTGGTGCATGGTCTCCTCCTCACGATGGATGGTTGCCGCGACCGGGAAGGGGTCGGCGGGTGGCGCCATTAGAGGCAAGACAGCTTTCGATTTGCTTTCGCCCGGCGGGCGGGGAACAATCCGTTCATAAGCCGGCACGAGCCCCGGGCGGACCCGTGGCCGATGCCGGCGTGGAGGCGACAATGCGAATCCTGTTGGTGGAAGACCACCCGGAGCTGTGCGAATGGGTGGCGAAATCCCTGCGCCAGGCGGGGTATGCCGTCGATACCACCGATCGTGGCGACCACGCCGAGCACCACCTGCTCACCGGCGAGTACGACGGCGTGCTTCTCGACCTTTCCCTGCCCGGCCGCGACGGGCTGGACGTCCTGCGCCGGCTGCGGGACCGGGGGTCGCGGGTGCCGGTGCTCATCTTCACCGCCCGCGGCAGCGTGGACGACCGCATCCGCGGCCTCAACCTGGGGGCAGACGACTACCTGCCCAAGCCCTTCGAGCTGGCCGAGCTGGAAGCCCGCCTGAAGGCCCTCCTGCGCCGGTCGGCGGGACATACGCCGACGGTGCGCCTGGGCGATCTGGAATTCGACACCGTCAGCCGCCTGCCGCGGGTGCGGGGCGAGGCGCTCTCCCTGACGCCGCGGGAGCTGGCGGTGCTGGAGGCCCTGCTCGCCCGCTGTGGCCGGCCGGTGGCCCGGGATCTCCTGTTCGAGAAGGTCTTCAGCCTGGAGCAGGACGCCCGGGCGGAAGCCATCGAGATCTACGTCCATCGCCTGCGCAAGAAGCTGGAAGGTTCGGGCGCCCACATCACCACCGTGCGCGGCCTGGGTTACATGATCGGCGCCGACGGGGAGTCCGGGTGAAGCCGGGCAGCCTCAAGCGCGGCCTGGCGGTCTGGCTGGTCGGCGTCCTCTCCGCCCTGCTGGCCGTGGATGCCTGGTTCAGCTACAGCGATGCCCTGGGCGCGGCCAACCAGGCCTACGACCGCTCCCTGTCGGCCTCGGTGAAGGGCATCGCCGAGCGCATCTACGCCACGGAAAGCGAAGTGGTGGTGGACATCCCCTATTCCGCCCTGGAACTCTTCGAATCCGGCAGCTCCGACCGGGTGTATTACAGCGTCGGCATTCCCGGCGAGGTCCCCATCACAGGCTACGATGGCCTGCCCCTGCCGGCGAAGGCGGAGCCCAACGTCGCCGTCTTCTACGACGGCGTCTACAAGGGCGAGACCCTGCGCCTGGGGGCCATGCTCAAGCCGCTCTACCGCAAGGAATTCCCGCGGCCGGTGATGATCGTCCTGGGCGAGACCACCAACGCCCGCCAGGATGTCGTGCGCCACCTCTTCACCCGGGAGGTGGCGCGCAAGACGCTGATGGTGGTGGTCGCCCTGGCGGTGGCCCTGTTCGCCACCATGCTGGCGGTCAAGCCCATCGAGACCCTGGGCGAGAAGATCCGCGCCCGTCCCGACGACGACCTCACCCCCCTCGATACCGCCGCCGTCCCCCGGGAGGTGGAGCCCCTGGCCGACGCCATCAACCTGCACATGGAACGCATCGGCCGCATGGTGGAAGCCCGGCGGCGCTTCATCACCGACGCCGCCCACCAGTTGCGGACGCCCCTGGCGGTCATCAACACCCAAGCCGAGTTCGCCCTGCGCCAGGACGACGGCCCCGCCATGCGCCCGGCGGTGGAGGCCCTGCACCGCAGCCTGGGCAGCGCCATCCGCCTGGCCAACCAGTTGCTCTCCCTGTCCCGGGCGGAACCCATCAACGGCCTGATGCTGGCCCGGCAACCGGTGGATCTGGCGGCCCTGGCCCGGGAGACGGTGGTCGACCTACTGCCCCTGGCCGGGCGCAAACAGATCGACCTCGGCTACGAGGGCGGCGGCGAAGCCATCGTCGCCGGCCACCCGGTGCTGCTGCGGGAAATGATCGCCAACCTGGTGGACAACGCCTTGCGCTACACCCCGGCGGGCGGCGTGGTAACCGTCGGGGTGCGGGTGGCCGCGGGCGAAACCCGGTCCGTGGCGCTGACCGTGAACGACAGCGGGCCGGGCATCCCGGAAGCCTACCGGGAACAGGTGTTCCGGCGCTTCTTCCGCCTCGACGGCGAGGACCATACCGGAAGCGGCCTGGGGCTGGCCATCGTGCGCGAGATCGTGCACGGGCACGGCGGCGAGATCGTCCTGCTCGACGGCGAGGGCGGACGCGGCCTGCGGGTCCGGGTAACCCTGCCGGCGGCCGGCGAAATTCCGGGGTAACATTCCCCGATCCGATTCCACGTGGCGGCAAAGTTGGCGATGAATTCCCGAAAAACTGCATCCGGCCGGGTGGGCGGGGAGCCGCTGGCAGGGGTTCCTCCCTTCGCCGGCTTGCCGGCGCCGATCCTCGCCGAACTGACGGCGGCGGCCCGCGCCATCGAGGTGCCGGCCCACGGCGTCCTCTTCGAGGCCGGCCAGCCCGTCCGCGAGGCCCTGGTCCTGTTGCGGGGCACCGTCGAACGTTCGCTCCGCGCCGACGGCGACGCCCGGCGGGTGGTCGAACTGGCCCAGGGGCCCCAGGTCCTGGCCCTGGGCGAATTGTTCGGCGGCGACGTGTACGGCTCCTCGGCCCGGGCAGTATCCACCTGCGCCCTCGTCGCCCTTCCCCGCACGGCGGTGCAGGCGGCCATCCGCCGGGACAACGGCTTCGCCTGGCGGATCATCCAGGCCCTGGCGGCCCAGCAGCGGGCGGCCGAGGCCGAGGCGGCGGGCAGCCATTTCGGCGTCACCGGCGCCCAGCGCCTCTTCGATTATCTGGTGGAACTGGCCGGCGGTCGCCACGGCCTGGCGGGGGAGACCACCGTCGTCCTCAAGGCGAGCAAGAAGACCATCGCCGCCCACCTCGGCATGACCCCCGAAACCTTCTCCCGCAGCCTGCGCCAGTTGAGCGACTGCGGTGTCATCGTCGTGGACGGCCGCATCGTGCACCTGCAGAACGCCGCCCTCCTGGACACCGCCACCGGCGGTGGCGACCAGTTGCTGCGCTTCCGGCGCAAGGCGAAGAACGCCGGCGACGGCGACCGCCTGACTCCGGCCATGGTGATCAATCTCTGCGGCCGGCTGCGCATGCTGCCCCAGCGCATGGCCATGGCCTGGGCGCAGGTGACCGGCGGGGTTGGCGCCGCCCGGGCCGGGGTCAAGCTGCGCCAGATGGAGGCCGAATTCGACCGCTGCCTCGCGCGCCTCGGCCGGGCCGAAGCGCCGACGGCCTTCACCGGGCAACTGGCGGCGGTGGCGGAGGTCTGGTCAGGCTACCGGCGGTGCCTGACCGCCGCCGACCCGGCCGGGGCCGGCGAGGTCCTGGCGCTGAGCGAAGCCATCCTCGACGCTGCCGATCGCCTGACCCGCATGGCGGAAGCGCTGGCGGACGTTCCCGAAGTCCATTACGTCAACGTGGCTGGCCGCAACCGCATGCTTTCCCAGCGCATCGGCAAGTTCTTCGTCTTCAGTGACTGGGGCTTGGGGGACGGCGACATGGCCCGGCGGCTGGAAGCCGCCCGGGCCGAATTCGAGGCCAATCTCGACGAGCTGCAGCGCAGCGCCGCCAGCCTGCCGGAACTGGCCGCCCAGTTGCAGGCGGTGCGGGAACAGTGGCAGCTGTTCCAGGGATCGCTGGAAGCGCCGGCGGCGACGCCCAGGGAAAGGGTTATCCTGCAGATACAGGCAGCCAGCGAGCGGCTGCTGCGCTACGTCGACACCGCCGTCCGGCTCTACGAGCGGCTGGCGGGATAGGCACCCGGCTATTTCTTCTTGCTGCCGATCTTCCCTTCCTGGCCGGCCAGCAGGCGCTGGATGTTGGGCCAGTGCTTGCCGATGAGGGCCAGGGAAAGGAGGCCCACCACCAGGATCTCGCCCCCCACCGGCCGGGCCAGGCCCACGTAGAGCGGCGCCAGGGCGGCGGCGGTGACGGCGGCGAGGGACGAATAGCGGAAGGCGAAGGCCATGAACAGCCAGGTGCCGAGCACCGCCAGGCCGATGGGCCAGTCCAGCGCGATGAGGACGCCGGCGGCGGTGGCGACGCCCTTGCCGCCCTGGAACTTGAGGAAGACGGGGAAGAGGTGGCCGAAGAAGACGGCGAGGGCGACCAGGCCCACCGCCGTGTCGCCGAGTTGCAGGCGCTGGGCGACGAACACGGCGGCCCAGCCCTTGAGGGCGTCGCCGAGGAGGGTGAGCAGGGCTGCCTTCTTGTTGCCGCTGCGCAGGACGTTGGTGGCGCCGGGGTTGCCCGAGCCGTAGCTGCGCGGGTCGGCCAGGCCGAAGGCCCTGGACACCACGACGGCGAAGGGGACGGAGCCGAGCAGGTAGGCAGCGATGACGGCGAGGGCGATGACGGCGGCGGTCGGCATGGGTGGCGAGGGGGTGAGGTAAAATCGCCGCAAATTTTACACTGGCGTTAAACCACGCTCCCGGCATGGACATCATTTTCATCGAGGAATTGCGCATTTCCACCTGGATAGGCATCTATCCCCGGGAAAAGGCCATGCCCCAGACCATCGAACTCGACCTGCAGATCGGCGTGTCGACGGCTTCCGCCGGCGCCACCGACGACATCCGCGACACCGTCGATTACGCGGTGGTCGTCGAGCGCCTGCGGGCGGACTTGTCCACCACCCACTTCAACCTGCTGGAAAAGCTGGCCGAGCATGTGGCCACCTTCCTCCTGGAAAACTTCGCCGCCCAGTGGGTGCGGGTGTCGGTGGCGAAGCTGGGCATGATGCCGGGCGTCAAGCGGGTCGGCGTCATCATCGAGCGCTCCGTCTGATCAGCCTCTGAGCGCCGCCTCCACGGCCTTCGGCGCCAGGGTGCGCAGGATGTCGTGGGGGTGGATGCCCACCAGGTAGCCGCGGCGGCCGCCGTTGATGTAGATGAGGGGCAGGTCGAGGATGGTCTTCTCGATATAGACCGGCATTTTCCTCTTGGTGCCAAAGGGGCTGGTGCCGCCCACCAGGAAGCCGGTGTGGCGATTGGCCACCTCGGGCTTGCAGGGCTCCACCTTCTTGCAGCCGATCTGCCGGGCCAGTTCCTTGGTGGATACCTTGCAGTCCCCGTGCATGAGGACGATCAGGGGCCGGCCGGCCTCGTCCTCGAAGACCAGGGTTTTCACCACCGCGTGCTCGTCCACGTTCAGTTCCCGGGCGGAAACCCTGGTGCCGCCGTGTTCCTCGTAGGCGTAGAGGTGGCTGGAAAAGGGCACCTGGTGGGCCTTGAGGAACTTGGTGGCGGGAGTTTCGGGGGCGTGGTCGGTTTTGCTCATGGCAGGGGGATCGTTCCAGGGTGGGGGCATTTTACATTCGGGCCTCCGCGGTGCCGGCGTTTGGCGACATAATGGGCGGGCCATGGCAGCCCCCTCCAAACTCTTCATTCCCAACCGGGCCGACACCCTCAAGGTACTGCGGCTCATGGGGGACCATCGCCCCATTCTCATGCTCAAGGGCAGCGACGACGACTACGGCACCCGTTGGGTCCTCGACGGCCAGCAGGTGCAGCCGGCCATCGCCCGCTACCTGATGGAAGCCCAGTTCGTTGCCGAAAACGGCGCCACCGAATTCGGCGCCCGCCGGCTGCTGCTGACGCCGATCGGCATCGAGTTCCGCGACAAGGGGTTGACCTGGTGGGCGGGCCTGAGTTTCTTCCAGCGGCTGCTCATCACCCTCTTCGGTTGAGGCAGTGTCAGCCCCGGGGGTGGTGTACGGCGTGTAGCGCCTTCAGGCGTTCCCGGGCGACGTAGGTGTAGATCTCGCTGCTCGCCATATCATAAAAAAAAAAAAACAATAGCACCACCCGCAGATCGGCGCC
>DAINDE010000069.1:0-12909 GCA_036732025.1 Rhodocyclaceae bacterium | reverse complement strand
ATGCCGAAGAAGCCGGCGGCGCCGTAGGTGTCCACGGCCGGGGCGATTTCCTCCAGGTGGCGGCGCAGCCCCTCCTCCCGGTCGTCCATGCAGAACACCCCCTGTACCGCCGCCGGCCCGGCAGACCGGCCGCGGCCCCGGTTGGCGGCGAGGGCGGCGAACAACTGCTCCCGGTAGCGGCGTTCGAAGGCCAGCAGCCAGACCTCGCCCCGCGCCAGGGCATCGAGGCTGCCGGCGGTGTGCACCAGGGCGGCGGCGCCTTCCTCTCCCAGGTGCAGGAGGTCGCCGGCGGCCAGCCCCAGGCGCCGGGCCAGGCCGGCGAGACGCCAGGCCGCCCCGGCGAAACCGCCGGCGTCGGCGGCAGCGGCGGCGATGGCGTCGGCGAGGGCCGCCCAGGCCCCTTCGTCGACGGGGCCCCGTTCGGCCGCCTGGCGCAGGGAATGGGCGCACTGGGCCAGGTCTTCGGACAGCGCCCCGGCGGCCAGGGCGTGGCGGACGAACACTTCGCCGGGGCGCGCCGCGAAATGGGTCACCAGCTCGGCCGGGGACAGGGGGCCGCCGGCCAGCCGGCGGATGGCATCTTCGCTGAGCAGGCGTTCGAGGAGGACGCGCACCGCCAGGTAGTCGGCCAGGCTCACCGGCACGCCGTCCTCCCGGGGGCCGTGGCGCTCCCGCCGCAGCAGCATGCCCGACCAGCCGGGGAGTTCCAGGGCCAGCCGCTGGAGGAAGCCGTAGTGCCGCCCGGGGTCGGGCACCAGGGCCGGCAGCTCCTGGGCCAGCAGGTCCACGGGGTCGTCCGGCAGCCAGGCCAGCTCTTCCCGCACATTGGGCAGTTCGTCGAGGTCCCAGGCGAAATCGGCGGCGGCGCTGGCCCGCCAGGCCGCGTAGAAGCCCTGCCCCCGGGCCGGGTTGTGCCAGGCGGCCTGGCCCAGGTCGAGGTGGGCGGCGAGGTGGCGCTGGAGCACCGTGCGCACCGTTGCCAGCACGTCTTCCCCGGTCAGGTGGGCGAGCAGGGCCCGCAGGCTCCACTCCCGCCCCAGCCGGGCGGCGAGGCCAGCCCAGGTGGCGGCGGCTTCCGCCCGCCAGCCAGCCCGGGCGGCAGGCGGCGCCGGCAGGAGGCTGGCCGCCGCCTGCCAGAGCGGGTCGGCGGCCAGGGCCGTCTCCCGCAGCGCCCAGGCCAGCCGGGCCGGCGCCGGCAGGTCGGCCGGCTCCAGCAGGGCGGCCCGGAGCACGTCACGCCGCGTCAGGCCGCGTACCACGGGCGCCTCCAGGTCCGCCACGCCGGCATCCTCCAGGGCGGCGTCGAGGTCTTCGACGGTGATGCGGCCGGCGGCGAAATGGGCATGGAAGACCGCTTCCTCGGGGTAGGCGCGGGCGCCCGTCAGCGCCTGGGCGGCTGCCACGGCCTCGGCGAAGGGCAGGTGCTGGAAGCCGTGCAGGGTGTTGTGGTGCACGAAATCGCGGATGGGCCCCTGGGCCGGCAGGACGTGTTCCAGGTGGTCCAGCCAGTGGGGCAGGCGTTGCCGCAGGGAGAGGGGTTCCGGCGCCGTCACTTCATCCCCCGAAGAGCCGCGCCAGGGGGCCGACGCTGCCCGCCGCCAGGGCGAGCAGCGGCTGGGGCCAGACGCCCAGGGCGACGATGCCGCCGGCCAGCAGGGCGGCTGCAGCGGCCTCGGTCCGCGTCATGTCGGCAAGGTCCATGGTGGGGCCTGTCCCGCACAGGCGGCCGATGGCCCGCAGGCTGTAGGCGGCGGCGATCAGTGCGCCGAGGGAGACCGCCGCCAGCCAGGCGCCCCAGCGGGCGAAGCCTCCCACCAGGGCGTGCAGTTCGGCGACGAAACCGGCGCTGCCGGGCAGGCCGATGGCGGCGAGCAGGGCGAAGGCGGCAAAGACGGCGAAGCGCGGCGCCTTGCCGCGCAGAGAGCCGTATTCCGCCAGATCGCGCCGGTGGGTACGCTGGTAGAGCAGGCCGACGAGGAGAAAGAGCGCCCCCGCCGTCAGGCCGTGGGCCACCATCTGCAGCACCGCCCCGGTGAGGCCGGCGGGGTTGAGGGAGGCGATGCCGAGCAGCACCACGCCCATGTGGGAAATGGAGGAATAGGCCACCATGGCCTTGAGATCCTGCTGCCGCCAGGCGAGGACGGCGCCGTAGAGCAGGCTGGCCAGGGCCAGGGCGGCCAGCCAGTCCTGGGTCGCCAGCAGCGCCGCGGGCAGGGTTTCGGCGGCGCGGATGAGGCCGTAGGCCCCCATCTTGAGCAGCACGCCGGAGAGCAGGATGGACACCGGGCTGGGCGCTTCCACATGGGCCAGGGGCAGCCAGCCGTGCAGCGGGAAGACCGGCATCTTGACGCCGAAGCCGATGAACAGCCCGGCGAAGATGAGGAGCTGGGTGGACGCCGGCAGGCTGCGCCCGCCTTCCGCCATGTCGGCCATGGCGAAGCTGTGGCCGGGGGCGGCGTCGTAGAGGAAGAGCAGGGCAACCAGCATGAACACCGAGCCGCCCAGGGTGTAGAGGAAGAAGTTGAGGGCGGCCCGCTGCCGGTTGGCCCCGCCCAGGCGGTCGATGAGGAAGAAGAGGGGGAGCAGCGTCGCTTCCCAGAAGACGTAGAAGAGCGACCAGTCCCGGGCGGTGAACACCCCCAGGGCGGCGGATTCGAGCAGCAGCAGCAGGAAGAAGTAGAGGCGCCCCTTGCCTTCCAGGCGGCGGGAAGCGAGGACCGCCACCACCGAGAGCAGGGCGGTGAGGAGCACCATGGCCAGGGAGACGCCGTCGATGCCCAGGGCGAAGAAGGTTCCCAGGCGGATGTTCCAGGGCTGGCTCTCGGCCAGTTGCACGCCGGGCGCGGCGGCGTCGAAGGCGGCGGCCAGCCACAGGGCGTAACCCAGGGTCGCCAGGGCGGCCGCCAGGGCCGCCGGCCAGAGCAGACGTCCGTGCCGGGCGGGCAGCAGCGCCACCAGGACGGCGCCGGCCACCGGCAGGAATACCAACACCTTCAACACGCTTGCGGTCCCCTCTCCCGAGCGATGCGTTGTCATGGTTCTTATAATCAATCATTATGCCAGTGCCACCGCCGCAAAAGGAGGCCCCATGAACGACTTCATCACGCGCCATCTCACCATCCACGGCATCGTGCAGGGAGTGGGCTACCGTTGGTCGATGACCCTGCAGGCCATGGACATGGGGGTGGACGGCTGGGTCCGCAACTGCAGCGACGGTAGCGTGGAAGCCGTCGTCCGCGGTCCGGCGGACCTCGTCCACGGCCTCATCGCCTGGACCCGCCAGGGACCGGCGGAGGCAGTGGTCCTCTCCGTCGAGGTGGAGGACTGGGCGGAAGAGGTGGAATCGGGCTTCCGCCAACTGCCCACGACGTGAAGTTTCCGCACGGGGGGGCGTTTGACAGCCCATCGGGGCTTGGTTAAATTCGACGTTTCCCCAACCCCCCATTTGCATATTACAAGGAGATTCCCATGGCCGTTCTCGTCGGCAAGCAGGCCCCCGATTTCACCGCCACCGCCGTCTATGGCAACAACGAAATCAAGGAGCTGAAGCTGTCCCAGTTCAAGGGCAAGCCGGTCGTCCTGTTCTTCTACCCCCTGGACTTCACCTTCGTCTGCCCCTCCGAACTGATCGCCTTCGACCACCGCCTGGAAGAGTTCAAGCAGCGCGGCGTGGAAGTCATCGGCGTCTCCATCGACTCCCAGTTCACCCACCTGGCCTGGAAGAACACCGCCATCAAGGACGGCGGCATCGGCCAGGTCGGCTATCCGCTGGTGGCCGACGTCAAGCACGAGATCTGCCGCGCCTACGACGTGGAGCTCGAAGCCGCCGGCGTCGCCCTGCGCGGCTCCTTCCTCATCGACAAGAACGGCGTGGTCATGCACCAGGTGGTCAACATGCTGCCCCTGGGCCGCAACATCGACGAAATGCTGCGCATGGTCGACGCCCTGCAGTTTTTCGAGGAGCACGGCGAGGTCTGCCCCGCCGGCTGGAACAAGGGCAAGCCCGGCATGCAGGCTTCCCCGGAAGGCGTCGCCGCCTACCTGGCCAAGAACCACAAGAAGCTGTAAGCCGCTTCCGGCTCCCTGTGCAAAGCCGCCTGCGGGCGGCTTTTTCGTTCCCGGCGGGGCGCCGCGCCCGGAAACGCCCGGCCGCCGTTCAAGAAATCCGCTTAATCACCCGTAATAGCCCACAGATGCGGGGTGGCAATGGCGTCACGGCCATCGTATGATTGCACGCGAGACGGGATTCCCCTGCGGGGGAAGACATCAGAAAAACACAGGGCAGGAGACAAATAATGGGGTTCTTCGGCAGCAACAAGGCTCTCGACAAGATCGACCGCGACCTGGCGGCCATCGCCGACGGCAACGCCGATCTGTCGCTCACCGTCGGCACCACCGACGGCGGCACGGTCGGCCGCGTTTCCACCAACATCAACCGCTTCTTCGGCAAGGTCCGCGGCCTCATCAGCCATGCCCGCGAGAAGAGCGTCAGTATCGCCGTCGACGCGGCGCGCATGAACTACCTGGTGCAACTCACCGGCGCCGCCGTCAAGCGCCAGGAGCAGCTCTCCTCCGCCGTGTTCGAGTCAAGCAACCGGGTCAACCTGGCGGTGGCGGAAGTGGCGCTCAACGCCGACGCCATCGAGGCTTCCACCCACAACAACCTGGATCTCGCCCAGCGCTCCCTGGATCAGATGCACACCGTCGCCGACACCATGAAGTCGGCCAACGCCCACATCGAGCACTTCGCCTCCACCGTCGGCGAACTGCACACCAGTTCCATGAAGATCAACGAGATCGTCTCGCTGATCAACGACATTTCCGACCAGACCAACCTGCTGGCCCTGAACGCCGCCATCGAAGCCGCCCGGGCCGGCGAAGCGGGCCGCGGCTTCGCCGTGGTGGCCGACGAGGTGCGCAAACTGGCCGAAAAGGTCAAGTCCGCCACCCAGGTCATCGGCCAGAACACCCAGTCGATGATTTCCCTGGTGTCCGACACGTCGGAAAAAACCCGCGCCATCGTCGGCGACGTGGCTCAGGCCAACAGCTACATCGAAACCTCGGCCAACGACCTGGAAACCATGGTCGAGGATTTCAAGCGCACCACCGACCAGCTCGGCACCATCGCCGGCGCCATCCGCAACCTGCGGGAAAACAACCAGAGCATCCACGGCGAGGTCGAGGAAATCCGCAACCACGCCCTCGACATCTCCGGCAAGGTCAAGCAGTGCGAGGAGTCCGCCAAGACGCTGCGGGAATCCACCGAGGACCTGCAGGGCACCCTGGCCGATTTCCGCACCGGCAACAGCATGTTCGACACCCTGCACGACCGCACCATCGCCTTCCGCGACCGCGTGGCGGACGTCCTCCAGCGCCTGGCCGACCGCGGCGTGAATGTCTTCGACCAGGCCTACAAGGAAATCCCCGGCTCCAATCCCAAGCGCTTTACCACCAGCTACGACGGCCAGTGCGATGCCGAATTGACCCGGCTCTACGACGACCTGCTGCGTGAAATCCCCGGCCTCGTCTATTCCCTCAGCGTCGACACCAACGGCTACGCCCCGGCCCACAACAGCGTCTTCTCCAACCCGCCCACTGGCGACCCCGCCGTCGACACCGCCAAGTGCCGCCACAAGCGCATGTTCAACGACCCGGTCGGCATCAAGCTGGCCAAGAACCAGAAACCCTCCCTGTTCCAGACCTACGTGCGGGACACCGGCGAGATTCTCAACGACCTGTCCATGCCCGTCATGATCAATGGCCGCCACTGGGGCGCCGTGCGCATCGGTTTCAAGACCGACATGGTGAAGTAGCCCTGGCATGGCCGCCGTCGGCTACCGGGACGTTCTCGCCTACTGGTTCGGAGTTCCCGGCGACGCCGGCTACGGCCACCCTCGGGCGGCCTGGTTCAACAAGGACGAGGCCGCCGACGCGGAAATCCGCAGCCGCTTCCGGGCCCTCCACATGTGGGCCCACACCGGCCTGCTGGACGCCTGGGACGAACAGGCCGAATCCGCCCTGGCCCTGACTCTCGTCCTCGACCAGTTTTCCCGCCAGATCCACCGCGGCCAGCCCAAGGCCTTCGCCAGCGACGGCAAGGCCCTCGCCGTGGCGGAAAAGGCCATCGCCGCAGGCTTCGACCAAGCCCTGCCGCCCCTGCAGCGAGCCTTCTTCTATTTTCCTTTCGAGCACGCCGAGTCCCTGGCCGCCCAGGACCGTGCCGTGGCGCTGTTCGCCGCCCTGGCGGAAAATGCGCCTGCGCTGGCCAGCTTCGCCGACTACGCCCGGCGCCACCGGGAAGTCATCGCCCGCTTTGGCCGCTTCCCGCACCGCAACGCCATCCTCGGCCGGGAAAGCACGCCGGAGGAGGCGGAATACCTGGCCCAGCCGGGTAGCGGTTTCTGACCGCCCCCCGCTCCGTTCGGGCTGAGCCCTTCGACTTGGCTCAGGGCCGGACCGTCGAAGCCCGGGATACGGTGCTCGCCGCCCAGGGCAAAGCGCCCTTCGACAAGCTCAGGGCGAACGGTTTATCGGGTTGTCCACCTGACGGACTATTGGTACACGATTTCCACGTTGTCCGGTGTCAGCCACTCGTGGAGCCCGGCGATGAGGGCATCGTCCAGGCGGACGCGGGCGGCGTCGCCGAGGAGGAGCTCGCACTCGGCGTCGGCGTTGCGGTAGCGCACCCGCACGCTCGCCGGGCCCGGCCCGAAGGGCGCCAGCAGGGCCTTGAGGCGGCGGGCGTCGGCGCCGCCGTTCATGCGGATGAGCAAGTGCTTGGCGAAGCGGGCGCGGGCCTCGCCCAGGGTCATCAGGCGGTCGGCGACGACGCGGTTGCCGCCGGAGAAGTCGTCGTAGCTGACCTTGCCCTCCACCACCAGCACCTCGTCGGTGACGATCTTGCTCCGCTCGGCCTCGAAAAGTTCGTTGAACACCGACACTTCCACCATGGCCGTGCCGTCGTCGAGCTGGACGAAGAGCATCTTGCCGCGGCGGGTCATCTGGGTGCGCACGCCGACGACGATGCCGGCGATGGCGGTCAGCTCCTTGGCCGGCTCCAGTTGCGCCAGGCTGCGGCGGACGAAGCGGGAAAGCTCCTTCTTGCAGGCGTTGTAGGGGTGGCCGGAGAAGAAGAAGCCGAGGGCCTGCTTCTCCTGCATCAGGCGCTCCTTCTCGTCCCAGGGTTTGACCTCGACGTATTGGGGCGCGTGCTCCTCGGCGGCAGGGCCGACATCGAAAAGGCTGACCTGCATGGCGTTGCGCTCGGCCTGCTCGGCGAAGTCCATGGCGATGCCCACCGAGGCCAGCAGCTTGTGGCGATCGGGAACTTGCCCTGAGCCGGTCGAAGGCGCCTGTCCTGAGCCTGTCGAAGGGGCCTGTCCTGAGCCTGTCGAAGGGGCCAGCGAGTCGAACGCCCCGGCGCGGACGAGGGCCTCGATGGTGCGGCGGTTCACCATGCGCTTGTCGACGCGCCGGCAGAAGTCGAAGAGATCCTTGAAGGGGCCGTCCTTTTCCCGGGCGGCGAGGATGCACTCCACCGCCTGCTGGCCGGTACCCTTGACCGCCCCCAGGCCGTAGCGGATGGTCTTCCGATCCACCGGCTCGAAGCGGTAGGCCGAGGCATTGACGTCCGGCCCCAGCATGGCGATCCTGTTGGCGACGGTGTCCTCGTAGAAGATCTTCACCGTGTCGGTGTTGTCCATGTCCGAGGACAGGGTGGCGGCCATGAAGGCCGCGCAGTGGTGGGCCTTGAGCCAGGCGGTGTGGTAGGTGACGACGGCGTAGGCGGCGGTGTGGGACTTGTTGAAGCCGTACTCCGCGAACTTGGTCATCAGGTCGAAGAGCTGCTCGGCCAGGGCCGGGTCGTAGCCCTTCTCCTTGGCGCCGGCGGCGATGGTCTCCCGGTGCTTGGCCATCTCCTCGGGCTTCTTCTTGCCCATGGCCCGGCGCAGCATGTCGGCGCCGCCCAGGGTGTAGCCGCCGATGATCTGGGAGATCTGCATCACCTGTTCCTGATACACGATGACGCCGTAGGTGGGCGACAGGCAGGCGGTGAGGTCGGGGTGGAAATAGTCGATCTTCTGCTGGCCCTTCTTGCGCAGGATGAAGTCGTCCACCATGCCCGAGCCCAGCGGCCCCGGCCGGTAGAGGGCGAGCACGGCGATGATGTCTTCGAAGCGGTCCGGCGCCAGCTTTTTTAAGAGCTTCTTCATGCCGTCCGATTCGACCTGGAAGATCGCGGTGGTGTTGGCGTCCTTGAGTATCTGGTAGGCGGCCGGGTCGCCGAAGCCCAGGCTCATGAGGTCGAGGCGCTCGCCGGTGAGCCGTTCGATGTAATCGAGGGCGAGCTCGATGATGGTGAGGTTTCTGAGGCCGAGGAAGTCGAACTTCACCAGGCCGGCCTTCTCCACGTCGTCCTTGTCGAATTGCGAGACGGGGGAGGCGTCGGCGCCGGTGGCCTGGTAGATGGGGCAGAAGTCGGTGATCTTGCCGGGGGCGATGAGGACGCCGCCGGCGTGCATGCCGACGTTGCGGGTGAGGTCTTCCAGACGGCGGGCGAGGTCGAAGAGTTCCTGCACCGATTCCCCGTCCCGGTCGTCGGCCATCAGCTCCTTCAAGGCCGGCTCCTGCTCCAGGGCCTCGTCCAGGGACACCGGCTTGTTCTGCACCACCGGAATCAGCTTGGAAATGCGGTCGCACAGGGAATAGGGCAGGTCCAGCACGCGGCCCACGTCGCGCACCACGGCCTTGGAGGACATGGTGCCGAAGGTGGCGATCTGGGAGACGGCCTGGGCGCCGTAGCGCTGGCGCACGTACTCGATCACCCGCCAGCGGTTGTCCTGGCAGAAATCCACGTCGAAGTCGGGCATGGACACCCGCTCCGGGTTGAGGAAGCGCTCGAACAGCAGGGCGTAGGCGAGCGGATCAAGGTCGGTGATGCGCAGGCTGTAGGCCACCAACGAGCCTGCGCCGGAACCCCGGCCGGGACCGACGGGCACGCCGTTCTCCTTGGCCCAGTTGATGAAGTCCGCCACGATCAGGAAGTAGCCGGGGAAGCCCATCTGGATGATGGTGTTGCATTCGAAGACCAGGCGCTCGTCGTATTCCGGACGACGCCTCTCCCGTTCGGCCGGGTCGGGATAGAGTTCGACCAGGCGCTTCTCCAGGCCGGCCTTCGCCTCCTGCACCAGGAAGTCGTCCAGGCTCATGCCGTCCGGCGTCGGGAAGAGGGGCAGGAAGTTCTTGCCCAGGGTCAGTTCGATGTTACAACGCTTGGCGATTTCGACCGAGTTCTCCAGCGCCTCCGGCAGGTCGGCGAAGAGTTCCGCCATCTCCGCCTGGCTCTTGAAATACTGCTCCTCGGTGTAGGGCCGCGGCCGTCGGGTGTCGCCCAGGACATAGCCCTCGGCGATGCAGACCCGGGCCTCGTGGGCGCGGAAGTCGTCGCGCTTCAAGAACTGGATGGGGTGGGTGGCCACCAGGGGAATGCCCAGTTCGCCGGCCAGGTCGGCGGTGGCCTGGACCAGGGCCTCCTGCTGGGGCTGGCCGTAGCGCTGCACCTCGAGATAGAAGGCGTCCGGGAAGAGCGCCGCCCAGGCCCGGGCCCGCTCGGCGGCCAGGGCGGCGTTGCCGTTGCCCAGGGCCTCGCCGACGTCGCCCAGGTGGGCGCCGGAAAGGGCAATGAGGCCGTCGCAGCCGACCTCCCGGAACCATTCGCGGCGGATTTCCGCCCGGTCGCGGCGTCCTTCGACCAGGTAGGCCCGGGTCAGCAGGTCGCACAGCTGCAGGTAGCCCGCCTTGTTGCGGGCCAGGAGCAGCAGGCGATGGGCATCGTCGGGGGAGTCCGGACTGGCGATCCAGACGTCGGCCCCGGCGATGGGCTTCACCCCCTTGCCCCTGGCCCCGGTATAGAACTTGACCAGGCCGAAGAGATTGGCCAGGTCGGTCAGGGCCAGGGCCGGCATGCCGTCGGCGGCGGCCCGCTTGACGGCGTCGCCGATGCGGACGATGCCGTCGGTGATGGAGTACTCGGAGTGGAGGCGGAGATGGACGAAGCGGGGGGCGGTCATGGCGGGATTTTACTCCGGGCCGGCACCGGCAGGCGTCGCCGCGCCTCACCAGCCCGGGAGGGCAAATTCCTCCCGCAGGCGCCGCAGTTCCGGCTGGTGCAGCGCCGCCAGCCGCAGCAGGATGGCCTCTCCCCGGGGAGTCAGGTGCACCTCCACCTGCCGCCGATCGGTTTCCGCCGTCCGCCGCTCCACCAGCCCGGCCTGCTCGCAGCGGGTGACCAGGGCGACCACGCCGTGGTGCCGGGCCTGCAGGCGTTCCGCCAGTTCCCCGACGTAGGCCCAGTCCCGGCCGGGCACGCCCCGCACATGCAGGAGCAACTGGTATTGCAGGGGGGTGATGCGGGCCCGCCGGCAAATGTCCTCGCTCTCCCGCAGAAAGCGGCGGAGCTGGAAGCGGAAGTGGGAGAGGCGCTCCAGGTCTTCCTTGCCCAGTTCCGCCGCGGGCTGGCCGGTATTCCTTGACTTCATGCGATGGGTCGCCTAAAAACAAATACATCACAACGTGATATATTTTCAACCAGGCGCCGAACCCTCCCGGCGCCTACCGAAAGGAGTGTGCCATGTCCGCCCACCGCAGCGCCAATCCCAACGCCGCCGCCCGCACCGCCTGGTTTCTCCTCGACCGCCTGCACCCGTCCCTGGCCCGGGTGTTCCTGACGATCGTCCTGCCCCTGTCGCTGCTGCCGCCGCTGATGCTCTACTACGCCGGCACCTACCACGGCGACGATTTCATGGCCGGCTTCGCCCAGCGCAACTGGGCCGCCATCGGCGCCCTCTTCTTCGCCGCGGAAATGCTCACCGTCGCCGCCATGGGTCCGGTGATCCAGGGCATCGCCCGGCTCAACGACGTCGCCGCCGACCGGAACCACGCCTACCTGCTGGCCTTCGCCGCCCCCGTGCCCATGTGGCTGTCTTCCCTCGGACTGTTCGTCCCCAACTTCTTCTTCGCCGCTGCCGTCGGCGTCGCCGGGGCGATCCTCTCCTGCTACGTCATCTACCACGGCGTGGCGGTGCTGCTGCACGTGGCCGAGGACATCGTCGCCGGCGCCATCGCCTACGGCATCATGGCCGGCGGCCTGATGGCCTGGGCCCTGCTGCTGATCCTGGTCATCCCCCTCGGCTGATCCCCGCCCTCCCCGGGGGGCGGTAGAATCGCCCCCCATGACCCCGCGCCGCCAGACCCTCGTCCTCTTCCTCCTCGCCCTGGCGGTGCTGCTGCCGGGCATCTGGGAGGCCACCGGCCTCACCGGCAAGGACGAGTTCTACCTGGGCCTGCGCACGCCCATGGAAATGATGGAAGGCGACCACTGGCTGGTGCCCTTCCTCGACGGCGCCCCGCGCATCCGCAAGCCGCCCCTGCTCTACTGGCTGGGCCGCCTCGATTTCGAGCTGTTCGGCCCTTCCCTCGCCGCCGCCCGCGCCCTTGCCGCCTGCTTCGCCGCCCTCCTAGTCGTCTCGGCGGCCGGCATCGCCCGCCGCCTGCTGCGGGACGACCGGGCCGGCTTCGTCAGCGGCCTCATCCTCCTCAGTTGCCTCGGCCTGCATACCGAGGGGCGCCGCTTCATGCTCGACGTGCCCACCGCCGCCCTCTCCGCCGCCGCCTTCTGGAGCCTGCTGGTGTGGCTGGACCGGCGGCGCTGGCCCTGGCTCACCCTCACCGCCCTGCTGCTGGCCGCCGGCTTTCTGGTCAAGGGGCCCGTCGTCGCCCTGGTCTGCGGCGGCGGCTTCCTCGCCCTCCTGGCCGGCGGCCGCCTTTCCCCCGCCAGCCTGCGCCCCCACTGGCCGGCCCTGCTGGCCAATGCCGCCCTCTGCCTCGCCCTGGCCCTGCCCTGGTTCTTCCTCGTCCGCGCCCTTTATCCGGAAGCGACCCAGCACGTCCTGGCGGACGAAATGGAGTCCCGTCGCTTCTTCGACCTGACGCCGGGCATCGTCCTCGGCCTGGCCAACATCGCCCTGCCCTGGTTCTTCGTCTTCGCCTCCGCCGCCTGGGAAAAGCGCCGCCAGCCGCAAGCGCCCCGCCTGCTGCTGGCCTGGTTCCTGGCCACCTTCCTGCCCTTCCTCTTCATCAAGAGCTTCGACCGCTACCTGGTCGGCTCCCTCGTTCCACTGGCCATCTTCCTCGCCTGGGCCCTGCCCGGCCTCGCCGCCCGCTGGCCTTTCCGCCTGGGCATGGCGGTGGCCCTCCTCTTCGGCGCCAGCCTGGCCGCCTTCGCCTTCTGGTTCGGCCTCGGCGGCTGGCCCTGGCTGATCCTGCCCGCCGCCTATTTCGCCTGGGCCTGGTGGCGCCCCCGCCCCCTGGCCCACACCGCCGCCGCCCCCACCCTGTTCTGGATCGCCCTCCTGTGGGGCGTCTTCCCGGCCCTGGGGGTGAATGCCGTGCCGCCCGAGGTGGTGGAACTCGGCCGCCAGCGGCCCGTCGCCCTCTACGACGGCCCCCAGCCCGCCCTGTTGCCCATCCTCTCCGCCCGGACCCACCGCCACTACGCCACCGTCGACGCCCACGACGCCACCGAGTTGCGGGCCCTGGGCGCCGTCGTCTTCGCCGAGGACAACGACGTGCCCCGCCTGGAAGCCCAACTGGCCGCCGCCGGCCATGCCCTCGTCCCCCTGGGCAGCTACCGGACCCTGGCCAGCCACGGTTCCGGCCTGCGCTTCGCCCGCTCCGGCGCCGCCGCCCGCGATTGGCGCGAAGCCCTGGCCAGCCGGCGCCTCGACCCGCTGCAAACCACCATCCGCTGGTTCGAGGTGAAGGCGCGATGACCCTGCCGCGCTGGCTGCCCCCGGCCTTCTTCGCCCTCGCCCTGGCGGCGGCGGCCTGGCGGGCGCCGCAACCCGCCCC
>DAINDE010000068.1:0-13514 GCA_036732025.1 Rhodocyclaceae bacterium | reverse complement strand
TCGCCGTCAGGCTCACCGTCGTGGCATCGGCGTCGTCCGTCACCACCGTGGTGGCCGGGGTGGGATTGGGAACGAATCCGCCGGTGGCCCCGACGACGCTGACGCTGATGGTGCTTCCATCGGCATACACGTCGTCGGCGGGTGCGGGAACGCTGACGGCGCCACTGGTAGCGCCGGCGGGAATGGTGATGACGGCACCGTTGGAGAGGGTGACGGTCACCGGAACGGTGCTGGGAACACTGAGGGTGGCGGTGTAGGTGATGGCGCCGCCTTCGACGACGCTGGGGGATGCCGACAGGTCGACCGTCAGCTCGGGTTCGGCCGTGCCCGTGCCCCGATTGAGAACGGGATCGTTGCCGACGGTGTTGATGACGGCACGGGTCGCGCTACCGAATTCGTAGGCCAGGGGATCGACGCCCTCGACGATGCGCAGCAGGCGGACGAAGGAATGGCTTTCGTCGCCGCCGCTGCCCTGGGCGCCCGCCGCCGGGGCTTCCAGGACGTCGTCGAGATTGCCGCCCTGCTCCAGGGCCTGCAGGATCTTGTCTACGCCCTTGCCGCCTTCGGGCAGGGCACTGTCGCGGGCGTCAGGTTTTTCGGCCGCTGCCACTTCGGCGTCGAGCTGCAGGGTTTCGTTGGCCCGCAGCACCAGATCGCGGCCGTCTTCGAAGGCAAGCTGGACTTCGGCGCCATTCCTGGTGACGACGGTCTCGCCCTCGCGCAGGACGTCGCCTTCGTGGAGCCGGCGCATCTGGCCCTGGCCGTTGCGGGCATAGGCTTCACCGGAAACGAAAACGACTTTGGCGACGATGTTGGCTTGAGCCATGGCGGACACTCCCTGCACATTATTTGATGCTGGCAGTGTAGGCAGCGGCCAAGGCGGGCACCATTGGACCAAAGTACAGGCGGCGGGCGTTTCCGTGAAATATTTCCGCCCGCCGGCGGATCAGACCGGGACGCCGTTGACCCGCAGGGAAAGCTGGAGACGGTCGCGCACGTCCAGCTTCTCGAAAATGGCGCCGAGATGGGCCTTGACCGTGCGCTCCGTGATGGCGAGGCGTTCGGCGATTTCCTTGTTGCTGGCGCCGCCGGCCACCAGGCGCGCCACTTCCCGCTCCCGTTCGGAAAGCTTGTCCGACCAGCGTTCACGGGTACCCGGCTGGCGCTGCGCAGCAATGCGGGAGGTACCGCCGATGAGCCTCTGCATGAGATTGCGACCGATCCACAGGCCACCGTTGGCGACTACCAGGGCTACTTGGCGCAGCACTTCCGGGGCGGCGTGGGTGTTGCAGTAACCGGCGGCGCCAGCGGCGATGGCCGCAGCTGCCCCTTCCTCGCTGGGCTGGTCGCAGAGGATGACGACGGCGGCAGGCAGCGCAGCACGCATGAGGGCCATGGCGCCTTCCAGTTCAGCATCGGCATGGAGGCGCATCCAGACCACCGCTGCGGCGCAGTCCGGCTGGCGGGCGACGGCCCCCCGCAGCAGGAAACGGGCGTCGGGAATGGCTTCCCGCCAGGCAGCGGGCGGTGCGACGGTATCGCTGACGAACCAGTGCTGCATCAGCGCTCCGTCATGGCGACGCTCTTGGCCTTGAGGACCGGTTTGAGGAGATAGGCGAGCACGCTCTTCTTGCCGGTGAGGATGTCGACTTCGGCCACCATGCCCGGAATGATGGGCAGCTTGGCATCCCGGAAGCCGGACTGGGTGGTGCGTACCCGGACCACGTAGAACGAATTGCCCTTCTCGTCGGTCACGGTGTCGGCGCCGATATGCTCCAGGGTGCCGTCGAGGCCGCCGTATACGGAAAAGTCGTAGGCGGTGAACTTGACCACCGCCGGCTGTCCCGGCCGCAGGAAGGCGATGTCCTTGGGCTGGATACGAGCTTCCAGCAACAAGGCGTCTTCCAGGGGCACGATCTCGATGACGTCCTTGCCGGGCTGCACGACACCGCCGACGGTGTTGACCAGCAGCCGCTTGACGGTACCCTTGACGGGGGAACGGATGGAAGACTGCTTGACGCGGTCGGACAGGGCCACACTGCCTTCCGACAGGCTGTTGAGCTTGGCGGTGGTTTCGGATAGCTCCTTGCCGGCCTCGTTGCGCAGATTCAGTTCCACCTCCTCGATCTTGCGCTGTGCTTCGCCGATGGCCGCCTGGGCCCGGGTGATCTGGGCCGAGGCCATGTCCCGCTCGCCCCGGTAGCGGGAAACGTCGCGCTCCAGACGCAGCAGTTCCACCTCGGAAATGGCACCTGAGTTGATGAGGGGACGGGTGACGGACAGTTCCCGGGAGGTCAGTTCATAGCCCTGGGCGGCCTGGGCTCGCCGCGCCTGGGCCTCGTTCAGTTCCTGCTGGCGCTGGGCGAGCTGCTGGCGGGCGATGGAAAGGGCGGCGTCGATCTCGGCTTTCTTGGCCTCGTAAAGCTGGCGCTCCTGGGCAACGATGTCGG
This sequence comes from Rhodocyclaceae bacterium, assembly GCA_036732025.1. Taxonomy (GTDB): domain Bacteria; phylum Pseudomonadota; class Gammaproteobacteria; order Burkholderiales; family Rhodocyclaceae; genus SSSZ01. Next base: position 11,064 of record DAINDE010000068.1, on the reverse strand, counting down.
GTTCTTCCTTGGCGACCTCCTCCGGGGCAACAAAGGGCTTGCCTTCCGAGAGGGCCTTCAGGCGAGCAGCCTTGGCCACCAGGGCCAGGTATTGGGCGCGGTTTTCCTTGACCGAGGAAACGAAGCGGGTTTCGTCTATCTTGACCAGCAGTTGCTCCGGTTGCACCACGTCGCCCTCCTTGACCAGGATCTCCGAGACCAGGCCGCCATCGATGCTCTGCAGCACCTGCACCTGGCGGGAGGGGATGACCTTGCCCTCGCCCCGGGTCACTTCGTCGAGCTGGGCGACGGCGGCCCAGAGGATGAAGACGGCGGCGACAATGGCGATGGAACGCAGAAGCACCCGGGCTCGTAGCGGCTCCTGGCGGAGGATGGCGTGGTCGGCATCGGTGGCGAAATCGGCTGCTTCCTCGGCTTCCCGGTCGGGCAATCGGCCGAGCACCTTCTCCACCAGGGGCGCACCGCGGACGGCGACGGCTTCCAGGCGCGCGTGCAGGGCTGCCAGCAGACTGGCCAGGCGCGCCATCAGCCGGCCCTCCCGATGCGGCCGCTCTGCAGGGCCTGGATGACTTGGTCGCGGGGGCCGTCGGCCACCACCCGTCCGTCGTCGATGACGATGACCCGGGTCGCCAGTTCCAGCAGGCTGTTGCGGTGGGTGACGATGATCATGGTCTTGTGGCCCGCCACCGCCTTGAGCCGCTGCTTGAACTGCTGCTCGGAGGTGAAATCCATGGAACTGGTCGGCTCGTCGAGAAGGAGGATGGGCGGGTCCATGAGCATGGCCCGGGCGATGGCCACCCCCTGGCGCTGGCCGCCGGAGAGGGATTCGCCGCGCTCGCCGATGAGCATGTCGAAGCCTTCCGGGTGGCGATTGACGAAATCGGTCAGGCCGCCAGCCTCGGCGGCGGCGACGACGGCCGCATCGTCGGCGTAGGGTGCGCCGATGGCGATGTTGTCGCGCAGGGTGCCGTAGAACAGGGTGGCCTCCTGGGAGACGTAGCCGATGTTGCGGCGCAGATCCACCGGGTCGAGCTGGCGCACGTCCACACCATCGACGGTGACGGCGCCGCCGGTCGGCTGGTACAGGCCGAGGAGTAGCTTCTGGAGGGTGGTCTTGCCGGAGCCGATGCGGCCGATGACCACCACCTTTTCGCCGGCGGCGATGCGGAAGCTCAGGCCCTTGAGGGCGGCGATGGGCTGGCCGGGATAGCTGAATTCCACATCACGGAACTCGATGTCGCCGCGCAGTTCGGGACGATGGACGAAGGAGGCATCGGCGGGCCGTTCCACAGGCTTGGCCATGACCTGCTCCAGGGAAGCCAGCGCCGTCTTGGCGTTGTGGTACTGCATGAGCAGGCCCACCATCTGCCCGAGGGGCGCCATGGCCCGGGAGGCCAGCATGGTGCAGGCGATGAGGCCACCCATGCTGAGCATGCCCTCGCCGATGAGGTAGACGCCGGCGATGATCACCACCACGTTGACCAGTTGCTGGACCTCCATGGCGCCGTTGGTGGCGGCGGCCGAGAGGAAGCGCATCTGGTTGCTGACCCGGGAGAGGAAGGCCACCGACTTTTCCCACTTGGACTGCATCACCCCTTCCGCCCCCTGGGTCTTGATGGTTTCCAGGGCGGCCAGGCTTTCGATGAGGGTGGCGTTGCGCAGGGCACCGGCCCGGTAGGTGGTTTCGGAAAGATCGTGCATCTTGTGCTGCAGCACATAGGCGTAGACCGTCACCAGGGCCACGGCCAGCAGCACCGGCAGGACCAGGGGCCAGGAGATGAGGGCCATGACCAGGATGAAGAGGAGCGCGAAGGGCAGGTCGATGAAAGCCGTCACCGAGGCCGAGGTGATGAAGTCGCGCACCGTCTCGAAGGAGCGCAGGTTGGCCGAGAAGGCGCCGACCGCCGCCGGCCGCGCCTCCATGCGCACCCCCAGGACCCGCTCCATGATCTGCGAGGAGAGCTGGAGATCGATACGGCCGCTGGCCAGGTCGATGAAATGGCCACGCAGCAGGCGGAGCACGATGTCGACGGCAATCACCAGCAACAGGCCGAGGGCCAGGGTCCACAGCGTTTCCATGGCCCGGTTGGGCACCACCCGGTCATAGACGTTCATGGAGAAGAGCGGCATGGCCAGGGCAAAGACGTTGATCAGCAGGGCCGCCGCCAGGACATCGCGGTAAACCGGCCACTGGTCGGCCAGGGCGCCCCAGAACCAGTGGCGTAGCTTGACCTCGCGCACCTCCGGCGCCCGCTTGTCGAAACGGAAATGGGGCCGGGCGAAGATGGCGACGCCGGTGTAGCGTCCGGCCAGCTCCTCCCGGGAGAGGGTCACCGACCCCTGGCCGGAATCCGGGAATAACAGGCGCGCCTGCTCGCCGGTTTCATCCCAGCCCAGGAGGACGCAAGCCTCGTCGCCCCGGGCAAGGAGGACCGCGGGCAGCAGGGCGGGATCAATGCGCTCCAGAGGGCGGCGCACGATCCGCGCAGCGAGGCCGGCGCGGCTGGCCGCCCGGGCGAAGAGCGAAGGCGTCAGGCGGCCGTTTTCCAGGGGCAGCCCCGCCGCCAGGGCGGCCCGGGTATTGGGCCGGCCATGGATGCGCGTCAGTTCGACGAGGCAGTCGAGCAGCGGATCGTGGTGCAGGAGGTCCTCCCGCACCCCGGGGCCGCCCCCCGTCTCTACAGGCCTATCCGGTTCGACCATGACCTATCCAAGGGAAACATGCGCGATTTTACTTAAAGGATATTTCTCAAACTGTGGAAAATACAACAAAAAAGGCAGCCGAAGCTGCCTTTTTTGCCAATTGCATCAAAATCAGACCATGAGGGGCACGATCAGCAGCGCCACCAGGTTGATGATCTTGATCAACGGGTTCACCGCCGGGCCGGCCGTATCCTTGTACGGGTCGCCCACGGTGTCGCCGGTCACCGCCGCCTTGTGGGCGTCGGAACCCTTGCCGCCGAAGTGGCCGTCCTCGATGTACTTCTTGGCGTTGTCCCAGGCGCCACCGCCGGTGGTCATGGAGATGGCCACGAAGAGGCCGGTGACGATGGTGCCCACCAGCAGGCCGCCGAGGGCGACGGGGCCGAGCACCAGGCCGACGACGATGGGCACGGCCACCGGCAGGATGGACGGGATCATCATTTCCTTGATGGCCGCCACGGTCAGCATGTCCACCGCCCGGGAATAATCCGGCTTGGCGGTGCCTTCCATGATGCCGGCGATCTCCTTGAACTGGCGGCGCACTTCGACCACCACGGCGCCGGCGGAACGGCCCACCGCCTCCATCGCCATGGCGGCGAAGAGGAAGGGGATCAGACCGCCCAGGAAGAGGCCGATGATGACCAGGTGGTTCGACAGGTCGAAGGTGATGCCGCCGAGGCCGGCGGCTTCCAGGCCGTGGGTGTAGTCAGCGAAAAGCACCAGGGCGGCGAGACCGGCGGAACCGATGGCGTAGCCCTTGGTCACCGCCTTGGTGGTATTGCCGACGGCGTCCAGGGGGTCGGTCACGTCACGCACTTCCTTGGGCAGACCGGACATTTCGGCGATGCCGCCGGCGTTGTCTGTGATCGGCCCGTAGGCATCCAGCGCCACGACGATACCGGCCATGGAAAGCATGGAGGTGGCGGCGATGGCGATGCCGAACAGGCCGCCCAGGGCGTAGGCGGCGTAGATGGCGATACACACCGAGATCACCGGCAGGGCGCAGGCCTTCATCGACACGCCGATGCCGGCGATGATGTTGGTGGCGTGGCCGGTCTGGCAGGCGGAAGCGACATGCTTCACCGGCGCATAGTCGGTACCGGTGTAGTACTCGGTGATCCAGACCAGGGCGGCGGTGAGCAACAGGCCGACCACTGAACAGCCGAACATGCTCATGGTGGTGATCTTGGCGGCAGCGTCGCCGGCGCCGATCATCCAGGAGGTGATCGGGTAGTAGGCGATGAGGGCCAGCACACCGGCCACGGCCAGGCCGCGGTAGAGGGCCGACATGATCTTGCCGCCTTCCGTGGCCTTGACGAAGACGCAGCCAATGATGGAAGCGATGATCGACACGCCGCCCAGGGCCAGCGGGTAGAGCAGCAGGTTCTCGCCGAGACCCGGCGAGGTCTTGATCACCAGCGCCGCCAACACCATGGTGGCGACCACGGTGACGGCGTAGGTTTCGAAGAGGTCGGCCGCCATGCCGGCGCAGTCGCCCACGTTGTCGCCGACGTTGTCGGCGATCACCGCCGGGTTGCGCGGATCGTCCTCGGGAATGCCGGCTTCGACCTTGCCCACCAGGTCGGCGCCGACGTCAGCGCCCTTGGTGAAGATGCCGCCGCCCAGACGGGCGAAGATGGAGATCAGCGAGGAGCCGAAGGCCAGGCCGACCAGGGGTTCGATCATGTGGTGCAGATCGACGCTGGCGCCGGCGGTGGCCTTGAGGAAGGCATAGTAGCCGGCGACGCCGAGGAGGCCGAGGCCCACCACCAGCATGCCGGTGATGGCGCCGCCCTTGAAGGCGACATCCAGGGCGGGGGCGATGCCGCCGCGGGCCGCTTCGGCGGTGCGCACGTTGGCGCGCACCGAGACGTTCATGCCGATGAAGCCGGCGGCGCCGGAGAGCACGGCGCCGATCAGGAAGCCGATGGCGGTCGGCCAGCCGAGCTTGGGAACGAAGCCGATGACGAGAAACAGCAGACCACCGACCATGGCGATGGTCTTGTACTGCCGGGCAAGGTAGGCTGCCGCTCCCTCCTGGACCGCCTTGGCGATCTCCTGCATGCGGGCATTACCCGCCGGCAGGGCGAGGATCTGGGTACTGGAAATCCAGCCGTAGAGTACCGCCAATACTGCGCAACCTAGCGCCAACATCAACGCTGTAGACATCAACTCCCTCCTTTGGTTAATGAGTCAAAACTACTGCAGAAACCATTGAGCCGACCGAAACAGCTGAACCTGAACTAGACCTTGTACTCCCCCAGCTTCTTCGGCACGGCAATATTCTTCAAGCGCACGTAGTCCGGCAGCCCTCCCTTGAAGGGTGGGGGGTCTTCCCCCTCTATTAATGGGCGCAGGTAAGCGCGGCACGCGTCTGTTATGTGGAAACCATCCGCGGAAATGAATTCCCGGGGCATCTTGCGTTCGACGTTGGCGACGTCTTTCAGCGGCGCCACGCCGATTTCCCAACGATACGGCGCATCGGCCTTGCGGTCGATGGTGGGCATGACGGCATTCTTGCCCGCCAGGGCCAGGTCCACGGCCGCCTTGCCCAGGGCGTAGGCCTGGTCGACGTCAGTCTTGGAAGCGATGTGGCGGGCGGAGCGCTGGAGATAATCCGCCAGGGCCCAGTGATACTTATGCCCCAGGCGATCCTTGATCAGTTGCGCCACCACCTGCCCGACGCCCCCCAACTGGGAGTGGCCGAAGGCATCCTTGGCGCCGGATTCGGCAATGAGCTTGCCGGAGTCGTCCGACAGGCCTTCCGAAACGCCCACCGTGCAGTAGCCGAAACGCTTGACGCACTCGTCCACGCGGACGATGAAGCGGTCAGGATCGAAAGGCACCTCGGGGAAGAGCAGGAGGTGGGGCGGCTCGCCCTCGGCCTCGCTGGCCAGGCCGCAGGCGGCGGTGATCCAGCCGGCGTGGCGGCCCATCACTTCGAGGACGAAGATTCTGGTGGACGTCCGCGCCATGGAGGCGACGTCGTAGCCGGCCTCGCGCATGGAGGTGGCGACGTACTTGGCCACCGAGCCGAAGCCGGGGCAGCAGTCGGTGAGGGGCAGGTCGTTATCCACCGTCTTGGGGATGCCGACGCAGACCACCGGGTAGCCAAGCTTTTCGGAAATCTGGGACACCTTCCAGGCGGTGTCCATGGAATCGTTGCCGCCGTTGTAGAAGAAGTAGCCGATGTCGTGGGCGCGGAACACCTCGATCAGGCGCTCGTACTGAGCCCGGTGTTCCTCCAGGCTCTTCAGCTTGTAGCGGCAGGAACCGAAGGCCCCCGCCGGCGTGTGCTTGAGGCGGGCGATGTCGGCGTCGGACTCCAGGCTGGTGTCGATGAGATCCTCGGTGAGTGCACCGATGATACCGTCGCGCCCGGCGAAGACCTTGCCGATGCTCTCCGGGTGCCGGCGGGCCTCCTGGATGAGGCCGCAGGCAGTGGCGTTGATGACGGCGGTGACCCCTCCTGACTGAGCGTAGAAGGCATTTTTCACCGCCATCGTCCGCTCCTTACTTCAGGGCGTCGAAAACGCGTTTGGTGATGTCGTCGACACTGCCGACGCCGGCCACCTTGCGCACCTTCGGGGCCTTGGTGTCGCCGCCGGCCGCCCACTTGCTGTAGAAATCCACCAGGGGCTTGGTCTGGGCGTGGTAGACCTCGAGGCGCTTCTTGACGGTCTCTTCCTTGTCGTCGTCGCGCTGGATGAGGTCTTCGCCGGTGACGTCGTCCTTGCCGGCCACCTTGGGCGGGTTGAAGGTGACGTGATAGGTTCGGCCGGAGGCTAAGTGCACGCGACGACCCGCCATCCGCGTGATGATGTCGGAATCAGGCACATCCACTTCCAGCACGAAATCGATAGGCACGCCGGCTTCCTTCATGGCCTCGGCCTGGGGAATGGTGCGGGGGAAGCCGTCGAACAGGTAGCCGTTCTTGCAGTCGGCTTCCTGCAGGCGATCCTTGACCATGCCGATGATCACGGCATCCGGCACGAGGCCGCCGGCGTCCATATGCTTCTTGGCTTCCAGTCCGAGGGAGGTGCCCGCCTTGACCTGGGCGCGCAGCATGTCGCCGGTGGAAATCTGGGGAATGCCGAACTTTTCGCAGATGAATTTTGCCTGCGTTCCCTTGCCGGCGCCCGGTGCGCCCAACAGAATGAGTTTCATTGGAGAGTCCCTCGGAATCGTTATGGAAACAATTTATTTTTCCGCCGATCGCTGCCGGCTGCGAGTGTGAAAAATTACTCGGTATTTCCGGCCCGGTCAAACAGTTTCCGCATGCGCTCGGCGTCTTCGGGCGTATCCACGCCGGGGGCCGGCGCCTCGCCGACGACGGCGACGCTGATGCGGTAGCCATGCCACAGGGCCCGCAATTGCTCCAGGGCCTCGAACTGCTCGGTGGGCGCCGGCGCGAGGCCGGCATAGGCCTGCAGGAAGCTCGCCCGGTAGGCGTAAAGGCCGACGTGGCGCAGGGCCGGCAGTCCGGCGGGCAGGGTCCTGCCCCCCTTCTCCCGGGCGAAATGGTCGCGGGCGTAGGGAATCGGCGCGCGGGAGAAGTAGGCCGCGTCGCCATCTGCCCGGCAGACCACCTTGACCACGTTGGGGTTGAAGAAGTCCGCCGCTTCCCGGATGGGGTGGGCGACCGTGGCGATGGCGGCGCCGCTCGTCGCCAATTGCCGGGCCGTGGCGGCGACGACCGCCGGGTCAATGAGGGGTTCGTCCCCCTGCACGTTGACCACCAGGGTGTCGCCGCTCCAGCCGCACAGCCCGACCACTTCCGCCAGGCGGTCGGTGCCGGTGGGGTGGTCGCTGCGGGTCATCAGGGCGGCAACACCGTGGGCTTCTGCGGCAGCCCGCACCTCCGGATGGTCGGTGGCCACCCAGACCTCGTCGGCGCCGGACAGCCGGGCCCGTTCGGCCACCCGCACCACCATGGGCTTGCCGCCCAGGTCCAGCAGGGGCTTGGCCGGCAGGCGGGTGGAAGCGTAGCGGGCCGGGATGACGACCTTGAAGTTCATTCCTCGTCCGGCCCCAGCTGCCGGGCCTCGTCCTCGAGCATGATGGGGATGTCGTCCTTGATCGGGAAAGCCAGCTTGCAGGGCTTGCAGACCAACTCCTGCTGGGCCTTGCGGTGTTCGAGGTTGCCCTTGCAGATCGGGCAGACGAGGATGTCAAGAAGCCTGGCGTCCACGGATTTTCTCCAGAATGAGATCGATGAGGGCGGAGGGAACCTCCGCCGTGACGGGCAGCACCCATGCTTCCCCCGTCGCCAATCCGGCGCATTTTACTGCATCCTTCTCCGTCATCAGCAGTACGCCGCCGCGGGCGAAGTCCAGGTCCGCCGCGGTAAAGGCGTGGTGATCGGGAAACGGATTCCGGGAAAAAGCCAGACCGAGGGATTCCAGGGTGCGGAAGAAGCGGCCGGGATCGCCGATGCCCGCCAGGGCGTGCAGGGGACGGCCAGCGAGATCGGTGGCGGCGCAGGTGACGGTAGGATCGTCAAGGCGATAGAAGGCACCGGGCCGCAGGACCATGTCGAAAACGCCGCCGGGCGCCCGGGCCACCACCCGCTCGTCCCGGGGGCCGTTGCAGACCACCGCGGTGACGCGGCGCAGCCGGGAGAGAGGCTCCCGCAGCGGCCCCAGGGGCAGGCGCCAGCCGTTGCCCGCCCCCCGGCCGTCGAATACCGCGATTTCCGCGTCCCGGGCCAGGCGCCCGTGCTGGAGTCCGTCATCGCAGAGAACGAGGTCGGTTTCCGGATGGGCGGCCAGGAGCGCGCGGGCCGCCGCGGCGCGATCGCTGCCGACCCATACCGGCACGCCGGCCCGGCGCGCCAGGAGGAGCGGCTCGTCGCCCACCTCGGCGGGCGCCGAGGTGGGGGTCACCGCGGCCGCGCCCTGGCCCTGCCGCCCGTAGCCCCGGCTGACGATGCCCGGACACCGGCCCCGCTGCCGCAGGGCCTGCACCAGGGCCAGGGTGAGCGGCGTCTTGCCGGCGCCGCCGACGGTAAGGTTGCCCACCACCACCACCGGCACAGGCAGGCGCTGCGGTGTCGTCAGCCGGGCTTTCAGGATGCTGCCGGTGACGAAGAGCCAGTGCCCCGGCAGCAAAAACCACAACGCCGGCGAGAGCCGGCGTCGTTCGAACCACTGGCGCTGCAGCCAGTCCGCCGCCATCAGCGCGGCGCCTGGGTGGCGAAGGAGATGTGCGGGTAGCCGGCGGTCTGGGCCGCCTGCATGACATCCACCACGCTCTGGTGGGTAGCCTTGGCATCGGCGTTGATGACGATGAGCGGGTCCGGCCGGTCCCCGGCCGCCCGGCGCAGGGCCTCGGCGATGGATTTGACGTCGGCAGCCGCCAGGGGCGACTTGTTGACCAGCACCTGGCCCGCCGGCGTCACCGCTACTTCGATCTCGTTGGGCTGCTCCGGTTGCTTGTTGGCCTCCGCCGTCGGCAAGTTGATCTCCAGGCCGGAGAACTTGGCGTAGGTGGTGGTCAGCATGAGGAAGATGATGATGACCAGCAACACGTCGATCATGGGGATCAGGTTGATCTCCGGCTCTTCCCGGGTGCGGCCGCGCTGGAAGTTCATTTGCGGTCGCCGTGCATGTATTCGACGAGCTTCACCGCCTGCTGCTCCATCTCCACCACGAAACCGTCCACCTGGGCGCGGAAGTGGCGCCAGAAGATCATGCTGGGGATGGCGATGACCAGGCCGAAGCCGGTGTTGTAGAGGGCGATGGAAATGCCGTGGGCCAGTTGCATGGGGTTGGAACCCGTGGGCGACTGGGAGCCGAAGATCTCGATCATGCCGACCACGGTGCCGAACAGGCCCATCAGCGGGCTGATGGAGGCGATGGTGCCGAGGGTGGTCAGGTAGCGGCCCAGGTCATGGGAAACCGCGGACCCGGCCTCTTCGATGGATTCCTTCATCACCTCCCGGGAAGAACCGACGTTGCGCAGGCCGGCAGCCAACACACGGCCCAGGGGCGAGTGGCGGTCGAGTTCGTCGAGGAGCTTGTCGTTGTTGCCGGACTTCTTGAACTCGCCCACGGCCCGCTGCAGGAGACCGGCCGGAACGACCTTGGAATGGCGCAGCGCGACGAGGCGCTCGATGATGAGGGCAACGGCGATGATGGATGCCAGCAGCAAGGGCCAGATGGGCCAGCCGGCGGCCTGAACGATGGCGAACACGTAAATTCCCCGCATTGATGATAGCCGGCAATTCTGCCTGCCGGGCATCGCCAGGGCAAGCCCCATGCCCGAGCCCCCCACCCGATACCCCTTTTCGCTTATCCCCAAAAACTGTGGATAACTTTGTGGATGAACTGTCATGAACCGACCTAAGTGGCCCGTCCGTAAGGACTTTTCTTACTCTGCCAAAAAAGAAGGCATACAGTTATTTATTTCAAAAAATCAATAACATACAGCAACACCCCAGTTGTCAAGCGAATATCCGCCGGCGGCCTTTGCGCTACAATGCCCGTCATGCCAGCCAGCCCTTCCGCTCCCCCAGCCACCGCCGCCGTACTCAGCGTCGCCGGCCTCAACCGCCTGGTACGCGATTGCCTGGAGGCGGCCTTTCCCCTGACCTGGGTGGGCGGCGAAATTTCCAACCTCACCTACGCCGGCTCCGGCCACGTCTACTTCACCCTCAAGGACGAAGCGGCCCAGGTGCGCTGCGTCCTCTGGCGCAACCGGGCGCAACTGCTTGGCTGGCGCCTGGAGAACGGCCAGCGGGTGGAGGTGCGGGCCCTGGTGTCCTTCTACGAACCCCGCGGCGAATTCCAGCTCAACGTCGAGACGGTGCGCCGGGCCGGCCAGGGCAGCCTCTTCGAGCGCTTCCTGCAGCTCAAGGCCCGGCTGGAAGCGGAAGGGCTCTTCGCCCCGGAAGCCAAGCGCCCCCTGCCCACCTTCCCGCGCCGCATCGGCATCGTCACCAGCCCGCAGGCCGCCGCCCTGCGGGACGTGCTCACCACCCTGAGCCGGCGGGCGCCCTACGTGCAGATCACCGTCTACCCCACCCCGGTTCAGGGCGAGGGGGCCGGTGCCCAGATTGCCGCCGCCCTGGCCGTGGCTGCCGGCGACGGCAACAATCTCCTCCTCCTCTGCCGGGGCGGGGGCAGCATCGAGGATCTCTGGGCCTTCAACGACGAGGCCGTGGCCCGTGCCATCCGCGCCTCGGCGATACCGGTGGTGACCGGGGTCGGCCACGAAACCGACTTCACCATCGCCGACTTCGCCGCCGACCTGCGCGCCCCCACCCCCACCGCCGCCGCCGAACAGGCGGCCCCCGACCGGGCCGCCCTCCTCGCCCGCCTGGCCGAACTCCACCGCCGCCTTGCCGGCCGCGCCGTGCGC
>DAINDE010000067.1:0-13714 GCA_036732025.1 Rhodocyclaceae bacterium | reverse complement strand
CCGCGGCGGTCAGCACCGGCGGCGTGAAGGCGCGCACCGGCGGCGCCGGCCCGTCGTGCAGGCGGCGGCGGTGGGCAGTGATGGCCCTCGCCCTGCCGGCCATCGCCTGGCCGGTGGCGGCCAAACTGGCGGTGGAGCGCAGCGACGCCGCCCCGCCGCCCCGCCTGGCACTGCCGGCCGCCGAAGCGATGGGGGGTTGGCAGCAGGTGGCTCCGGCCGAGGCCGACATCGTCCCCGCCTACGAAAACCCGCCCGCCACGGCGGCTGCCGCCTTCGCCCGGGACGGCCGCAGCGTCGGCCTGTACGTCGCCTACTACCGCAACCAGGGCTATGGCCAGAAACTCGTCACGTCCACCAACACCCTGGTCCGTTCCAAGGACACCCGGTGGACCGTCGTCGGGCAGGGCAGCCAGGCCCTGGCCGCGGCCGGCGGACCCGCCCGGGTGCGGACCTACGACCTGGCGCCCGGCCTCACCAGCGCAGCGGCCGGGACCGAGCACCTGGCCGTGTGGCAGTGGTACTGGATCAACGGCCGCCTCACCGCCAGCGACGCCGAAGCCAAGCTTTACACCGCCTGGTCGCGGCTGAAGGGGGAGGGCGATGATTCCGCCGTCGTCTTCATCTACGCCCGGCAGCCCACCGGTGGTTCGGCGGCGGAGGCCCTGGCTGCCTTCGTCGCCGATGCCGGCGGGGCGGTCAACGCCATGCTCGGCCAGGCGAGGGCGGCGCGATGACACGGCCAGACCCGCGCCCCCTGGTCATGCATGTCCTCTACCGCTTCGACACTGGCGGTCTCGAGAACGGCGTCGCCAACATCATCAACCGTATGCCGGCCGACGCCTACCGGCACATGATCGTGGCCCTGACCGACATCACCGATTTCCGCCAGCGCATCCGCCGCGACGACGTCGAATACCTGGCCCTGCACAAGCCGCCGGGCCACGCCTTCGGCCTCTACCCGCGGCTCTACCGGCTGTTCCGGGAACGCCGCCCGGCCATCGTGCACACCCGTAACCTGGCCGCCCTGGAAGTGGCGGTGCCGGCTTGGGCGGCGGAGGTGCCGGTGCGACTGCACGGCGAGCACGGCCGGGACGTGGGCGATTTCGACGGCTCCTCCCGCAAGCACCAGTGGATCCGCCGCCTCTACCGGCCCTGGGTGAGCCATTACCTGGCCCTTTCCCGCGATCTGGCGGGTTACCTGGTGGAGCGGGTGGGCATCGCCGCCGGCAAGGTTTCCCAGATCTACAACGGCGTCGATGCCCAACGCTTTGCCCCGGCCGGCGGCCGCCAGCCCATCCCCGGCTGCCCCTTCGCCGACCCCGGCCTCTGGCTCATCGGCACCGTCGGCCGCATGCAGGTGGTCAAGGACCAGACCAACCTTGCCCGGGCCTTCGTCCTCGCCCTGCAGCAGGCGCCCCACCTGCGGTCGCGCCTGCGGCTGGCGATGGTGGGCGACGGCCCCCTGCGCGAGGCTGCCCAAGCCATCCTGAGCGACGCCGGGGTGGCCGACCTGGCCTGGCTGCCAGGGGGGCGCAACGACGTTCCGGATATCCTGCGGGGCCTGGACTGCTTCGTCCTGCCCTCCCTGGGGGAGGGCATTTCCAACACCATCCTGGAGGCCATGGCCTGCGGCCTGCCGGTCATCGCCACCGCCGTCGGCGGCAACGGCGAGCTGGTGGCTCCCGGCGAAACCGGCGAGCTGGTGCCCGCGGCCGATCCGGCGGCCCTGGCGGCGGCCATCGTTCGGTTGGCCGAAGACCCGGCCCGGGCCAGGGCATTCGGCGAGGCCGGGCGGCACGCCGTCGAGGCGCGTTTTTCCCTCGACGCCATGGTCGGCGCTTATCAGGCGCTCTATGACGGGTTACTATCGGCTTCCCGCGGCCCGCGGCAGGCCCAGGCGGCCGGCCAGGCCGGCGAACATCTTTCAGGCGGATAGACAGAGTTATGTGTGGCATTACCGGCATTTTCGACAGCCGCGGCAGGCGCGACATCGACCCCGCGGTGCTGCACCGCATGAACGAGTCCCAGCATCACCGGGGCCCGGACGAGGGCGGGGTGCATATCGAGCCGGGCGTCGGCCTGGGCCACCGGCGGCTTTCCATCATCGACCTGTCCACCGGCCAGCAGCCGCTCTACAACGAGGACGAGAGCGTCTGCGTGGTGTTCAACGGGGAAATCTACAACTACCAGGAACTGATCCCCGAACTGCAGGCCCTGGGCCACGTCTTCCACACCCGCAGCGACACTGAAGTCATCGTCCATGCCTGGGAGGCCTGGGGCGAGCGCTGCGTCGAACGCTTCCGCGGCATGTTCGCCTTCGCCCTGTGGGACCGCAATCGGGAAACCCTCTTCCTGGCCCGCGACCGCCTGGGGGTCAAGCCCCTGTTTTACGCCTTCCTCGACGACGGCACCTTCCTCTTCGGCTCCGAGCTGAAGACCCTGCTGGCCCATGGCGGGCTGAAGCGCGACATCGATCCGGCGGCGGTGGAGGAGTACTTCTCCCTGGGCTATGTCGCCGAACCGCGCTGCATTTTCCGCGGCGCCCGCAAGCTGCCGCCGGCCGCCACCCTGCTGGTGCGCCGTGGCGAGGCCCCCGCCGAGCCGCGGTCCTACTGGGATGTGCGTTTCACCCTCGATGCCCGCATCGGCGAGGCGGAAGCGCGGGAGGAACTGGTCCGCCGCCTCACCGATTCGATCCGCCTGCGCATGATTTCCGAGGTGCCCCTCGGTGCCTTCCTTTCCGGCGGCGTCGATTCCAGCGCCGTGGTCGCCCTCATGGCGGGGATTTCGGCGGAGCCGGTCAATAGCTGCTCCATCGCCTTCTCCGACCCGGCCTTCAACGAATCGGCCTTTGCCCGCAAGGTGGCCGAGCGCTACCACACCCGCCACTCCGAAGACCTGGTGGAGAGCGACGATTTCGGCCTCATCGACACCCTGGCCCGCCTCTACGACGAGCCCTACGCCGACAGCTCCGCCATCCCCACCTACCGGGTCTGCCAGTTGGCCCGCCGGCACGTCACCGTCGCTCTCTCCGGCGACGGCGGAGATGAGAGCTTCGGCGGCTACCGGCGCTACCGCCTGCACCTGATGGAAGAGAAAATGCGCTCGGCCCTGCCCCTGGGCCTGCGCCGGCCGCTCTTCGGCGCCCTCGGCCGCCTCTACCCCAAGGCCGACTGGGCGCCCCGGGTGTTCCGCGCCAAGACCACCTTCGAGGGCCTCTCGCGGACGGCGGTCGAAGCCTATTTCCACAGCGTCTCCATCCTGCGCGGTCCCATGCGCCGCCAGCTCTTCACCCCGCAGTTCCGCGCCGCCCTGGGCGGCTACGACGCCATCGAGGTCTTCCGGCGCCACGCCGGCCAGGCCGGCACCGACGACCCCCTGGCCCTGATCCAGTACCTGGACCTCAAAACCTACCTGGTGGGGGACATCAACACCAAGGTGGACCGGGCCAGCATGGCCCACTCCCTGGAGGTGCGCGAGCCCCTCATGGACCATCCCCTGGTGGAATGGCTGGCGACCATGCCGTCGTCCCTCAAGATCCGCGGCCAGGAGGGCAAGTACCTGCTGAAGAAGGCCATGGAGCCCCACCTGCCCGACGACGTGCTGTACCGCCCCAAGATGGGCTTCGCCGTGCCCCTGGCCCGCTGGTTCCGCGGCCCCCTCAAGGAGCGGGTGCGGGAATCCCTCCTCGGTCCCCGCCTGCACGACACCGGCTGGTTCAACCGCAAGTACCTGCAGCACCTCATCGAGGCCCACGAATCCGGCGCCCGGGACTACAGCGCCTCCATCTGGACGACGCTGATGTTCGACGCCTTCCTGCGCAACGTCATGGAGGACGGCCAATGAGCCTGCGCATCCTGCACATCCTCGACCATTCCATTCCCCTGCACAGCGGCTACACCTTCCGCACCCTCTCCATCCTGCGGGAACAGCGCCGCCTGGGGTGGGAGACCTTCCACCTGACCACGCCCAAGCACGTGGGCTGCACTGCCGCCGAGGAGGACGTGGACGGCTGGCACTTCTACCGCACCCCCGCCGGCGACGGCGGTCTGCGCCTGCCCGGCCTGGGGGAGATGGCCCTCATGCGCCAGGTGGAGCGGCGCCTGCTGGAAGTCGCCACCGCGGTCCAGCCCGACATCCTGCACGCCCATTCGCCGGTCCTCAACGCCATCCCCGCCCTGCGCGTCGGCCGGCGCCTGGGGCTGCCGGTGGCCTACGAGGTCCGCGCCTTCTGGGAGGACGCGGCGGTGGACCATGGCACCACCAGCGAAGGCAGCCTGCGCTACCGCCTGACCCGCAGCCTCGAAACCCACGCCCTCAAGCGCGCCGACCATGTCTTCACCATCTGCGAAGGCCTGCGCGCCGACATCGTCGCCCGGGGCATCGCGGCCACCAAGGTGACGGTGATCCCCAACGCCGTCGATATCGATGCCTTCGCCGTCGGCGGCGCCCCCGACGAGGCTCTCAAGGCTCGCCTGGGACTGGCCGGCGCCACCGTCATCGGCTTCATCGGCTCCTTCTACGCCTACGAGGGCCTCGACCTCCTGGTGGAAGCGCTGCCCGGCATCCTCGCCGCCCGCCCGGAAGCGAGGCTGCTCCTTGTCGGCGGCGGCCCCCAGGAGGCCGCCCTCAAGGCCCATGCCGAGAGCCTGGGGCTGCTGGACAGGATCGTCTTCACCGGCCGCGTGCCCCATGCCGACGTGGGCGCCTACTACGACCTGGTGGACGTCCTCGCCTATCCCCGCCACCCCATGCGCCTGACCGAACTGGTGACGCCGCTCAAGCCCCTCGAAGCCATGGCCCAGGGCCGCCTGCTGGTGGCCTCCGACGTGGGCGGGCATCGGGAGCTCATCCGCCACGGCAAGACCGGCCTCCTGTTCAAGGCGGGCAAGGTGGATTCCCTGCGCGACACCATCGTCCAGCTCCTCGGCGAGCGGGAACGCTGGCCGGCCCTGCGCCAGGCCGGCCGCGCCTTCGTCGAGCACGAGCGCAGCTGGCAGGCCAGCGTCGCCAACTACCGGGCCGCCTACGGCCGCCTGGTGCCGGCCCTGGCCGCCTGAGCGGGAAACCCATGAGCCGGCCGGTGCGCACCATCCTCCTGTCCACGCTCTACCCGAGCAGCGTGCGGCCCGGCCACGGCATCTTCGTCGAGACCCGGCTGCGGGAGCTGCTCAAGGGAGGCGGCGTGGACACCCGGGTGGTGGCGCCGGTGCCCTGGTTCTTCTCCACCCATCCGCGCTACGGCGACTACGCCCTCATGGCGCGAACGCCGGCCCGGGAGACGCACCGCGGCGTCGACGTCCTGCACCCGCGCTACTTCCTGCCGCCCCGGGTGGGCATGCACATCGCCCCCTTCCTGCTGGCGGCGGCGGCCCTGCGGGCCATCCGCCGGTTGCAGCGGGAAGGCTTCGACGCCGACGTCATCGACGCCCACTACTATTATCCGGACGGCGTCGCCGCCGCCCTGGTGGCCAAGGCCCTGGGCAAGCCCTTCGTCGTCACCGCCCGGGGCACCGACGTCAATATCATCGCCGACTTCGGCCTGCCGCGCCGCCTCATGCGCTGGACAGCCGACCGTGCCGCCGCCTCCATCACCGTTTCCGCCGCCCTGCGGGAGCGGCTGGTGGCCATCGGCGCCGATCCCGCCAAGATACTGGTCCTGCGCAACGGCGTGGACCTGGAGCGCTTCCGGCCCGGCGAACCCGCCGTCGCCCGGGCCGAACTCGGCTGGATTGAAGCGCCGACCCTTATCTCCGTCGGCAACCTGGTGGAAAACAAGGGGCACCACATCGCCATCGAGGCCCTGGCCCGCCTGCCCGGCTACCGGCTGGCGGTGGTCGGCGACGGGCCGGAGCGCCAAGCCCTGGCCGAGCTAGCCCACCACCTGGGCGTCGGCGAGCGGGTGACCTTCACCGGCCGGGTGCCCCAGGAGCGCCTACCGGTCCATTACGGCGCCGCCGACATCCTGCTGCTGCCTTCCAGCCGGGAAGGCTGGCCCAACGTCCTGCTCGAAGCCATGGCCTGCGGCACGCCGGTGGTGGCGACGGCGGTGGGCGGGGTGCCGGAGGTGGTGGCTTCCCCGGTTGCCGGGCGCCTGGCGGCGGCCCGCGACGCTGCCAGTTTTGCCGCCGCCGTCCGGGAAATGGCCACGGCCGGCTGCGACCGGCGCGCCGTCCGGCGTTATGCCGAGGATTTCGGCTGGGAGCCCACCAGTGCCGCCCAGCTTGCCTTGTTCACGCGCCTGGCCGGCCTGGCCGGCGGCGCCGTTCCCGCGCCGGCGGGCACCCCCGGCGACGGCGGTTTGAGAAGGAGCTTCCCATGAGGGACATCGCCCTTGCCCTGCTCATCTTCGGGCTCATCCCCTTCGCCCTGAAACGGCCGTGGATCGGCGTCCTGATGTTCATCTGGATCAGCGTCATGACGCCCCACCGCATGGCCTACGGCTTCGCCTACGACTTCCCCTGGGCGGCCCTGATCGCCGGGGTGACCCTGCTCAGCATGGCTATCAACTACAAGCAGGTAAAGTTCCCGGTCACCGGCATCACCGTACTCCTTGTCCTGCTGCCACTCTGGTTCTGCGTCACCTTCGCCTTCGCCCTGGAGCCGGAGCCGGCGTACAACCGCTGGGTGGAGGTGATGAAGGTGTTCTTCTTCATCCTGGTCACGGCTTCCCTGATCCAGACCCGCCAGCACATCGAGTGGCTGCTCTGGGTCATCGTCGCCTCGGTGGGCTTCTTCGGCGTCAAGGGCGGCCTGTTCACCATCCTCACCGGCGGCGGGGCGCGGGTCTACGGGCCGCCGGGATCGAGCTTCATCTCCGACAACAACGCCATCGCCGTTGCCCTGGTGATGAGCATTCCCCTCATGTACTACCTGCGCTCGGTCACCGACAACAAGTGGATCAAGCGCGGCCTGCTGGTGGCCATGCTCCTGAGCGGCATGGCCATCCTGGGCACCCATTCCCGGGGCGCCTTCCTCGGCGTGCTGGCCATGTGCCTCTTCCTGTGGCTGAAGAGCCAGGCCAAAATCATGTCGGGCATCCTGCTCCTGCTCCTGGTACCCATCGCCATCGGCTTCATGCCCGACTCCTGGACGGAGCGCATGAGCAGCATCCAGACCTACGACCAGGACGCTTCCGCCATGGGGCGGATCAACGCCTGGCACATGGCCATCAACATCGCCAACGCCAGGCCCCTGGTGGGCGGCGGCTTCGAACTCTACCGGCCGCGGGTCTTCGCCATGTACGCCCCCAACCCGGACGACCTGCATACCGCCCACAGCATCTACTTCCAGATGCTCGGGGAACACGGTTACGTGGGGCTGCTGCTCTTCCTGTCCCTCGGGATCCTCAGTTGGATCAAGGCCCGCCAGATCATCACGGCGAGCAAGGGGCGGCCGGAATTCACCTGGGCGGCGCAACTGGCCCGGGCCATCCAGGTCAGCCTCATCGGCTTCGCCGTCGGCGGCGCCTTCGTCAACATCGGCTACTGGGAATTGCAGTACTACGAAATGATCGTCCTCGTCGTGGTCCATCGCCTGGTGACGGTCGGCACCCGGTCGGCGCCGCTGGCAGGGGCGGGGTTCAAGGGGCTGCCGGGCACCGCCTGAGCGGAAATACGCCCGACCATCCCGACATCGGATCGCCGCCCGCGTGCTGTTCAACTCCTACGAATTCCTCTTCTACTTCCTGCCGCTGACCCTGGGCGTCTTCTTCGCCCTTTCCGGCTATCGCTGCCTGCGGGCCGCCGCCGCCTGGCTGGCGTTGATGTCCATCGCCTTCTACGGCTACTGGAGTCCCCGCTACATCGTGTTGCTGATGGGCTCCATCGTCGCCAACTTCGCCGCCGGCCAGGCCATGCTGGGCTACCTGGCCCGGGGCGACAAGGCGGCGGCCAGGCGGGTGCTGGTGCTGGCCCTGGTGGCCGACCTGGGGGCCCTGGGCTGGTTCAAGTACGCCAATTTCTTCGTCGATTCGGTGAACACCGTGGCGGGGACCGGCTGGCATCTGCCCGCCATCGTCCTGCCCATAGGCATCTCCTTCTTCACCTTCACCCAGATCGCCTTCCTGGTGGATACCTACCAGGGCAAGGTGCGGGAGCCCCGCTTCATCCCCTACGTGCTCTTCGTCACCTACTTCCCCCACCTCATCGCCGGGCCCGTGCTGCACCATGCGGAGATGATGCCCCAGTTCGCCCGGGACGAGACCTACCGCTTCCGCCTCGACAACTTCCTCATCGGCACCGGTTTCTTCCTCATGGGGCTGTTCAAGAAGGTGGTCCTGGCCGACGGCATCCAGCCCTTCGTGGCGCCGGTCTTCGACGCCCCGCCCGGCGTTCACCTCACCCTGGTGGAAGCCTGGGGCGGGGCGCTGGCCTACACCCTGCAGCTCTATTTCGACTTTTCCGGCTACTCGGACATGGCCATCGGCCTGTCCAAGATGTTCAACGTCGATCTCCCCCTCAATTTCAATTCGCCCTACAAGGCCCGCAACATCGTCGAGTTCTGGCGGCGCTGGCACATGACCCTGTCCCGCTTCCTGCGCGACTACCTGTACATCGCCCTGGGCGGCAACCGCAAGGGGCCGGCCCTGCGCTACGCCAACCTGATGGCCACCATGCTCCTGGGCGGCCTGTGGCACGGGGCGGGGTGGACCTTCGTCATCTGGGGGGGGCTCCACGGCGCCTATCTGGTCGTCAATCATTTCTGGCAGGCCCTGCGCCAGCGCCTCCTCGGCCATGACCTGGCCCGCTCGACGCTGCCGGGTCGGCTGGCTTCCCTGGCCCTGACCTTCCTCTGCGTGGTGGTGGCCTGGGTGTTCTTCCGCGCCACCAGCGTCGACGCCGCCCTGCGCGTCCTCGGCGCCATGGCCGGGGCGGGGGGGCTGGTGGTGCCGCTGGAATGGCGGCCGCTGCTGGGCCCCCTCGGCGGCGGCGTCGCCTTCGGCCACCTCGACGCCTTCGCCGGTACCCGCCAGTTGGGCTGGACGGCGGCCTTGCTGGCCATGGCCTGGTTCCTCCCCAATTCCCAGGAGATCATGGCCCGCCTGCGCGCCGGCCGGCTGGCGGTGGCCGCCTGGCCGCCCGCCCTGGGCTGGGCCAGCCTGGGCGGCTCCGCCGTCGTCCTGCTGCTGCTGGCCGCCATCAACGCCTCCCACGGCGTTTCCGAATTCATCTATTTCAACTTCTGACCGGCCATGCGCTCCGCTTTTTCCAAACTGGCCTGGCTGGGCATCGGCGCCCTGGCGGTGATCGCCCTGCTGGAGGTGGTCCTGCGCTGCTTGCCGGTCTCCATGGGTCTCTACCGGACGGAACAGGCCAACCGCTGGCCCCTGATCAGCTACGAACCGCACCTGCCCTACGCCTATTCCTTCACCTGGGCCATGCTCAACGCCCACCGCGGCGTCACCAACAACTACGGGCACATCGCCCCCTTCGACTACCGGCCCGGCAGCCGGCCCCTCATCGTCGTCGGCGACAGCTTCGTCGAATCCCTCATGAACGACTATGCCGATACCCTCCAGGGCCAACTGGCCGCCCGCCTGGGGCCGGGGGCGCCGGTCTATGGCCTGGGGGTCAGCGGCCTCTCGGCCAGCGACTACGTCGCCCTGGCCCGCCAGGCCAAGGAGGAATTCCGGCCGGCGGCAGCCGTCATCGTCTTGATCGACGGCGACATCGGCGAGAGCCTCACGCCCCGCCTGGGCAACTACTACCTGGCGCCGGAGAGCGGCGGCCTGGCGCTCCGCTACCTGCCGATGCCGGCCTCCTCGGCCATGAAGCGCATCCGCAAACAGATCGGCGACATCTCCCTCTACCGCTATTTCCAGGCCAACCTGGCCTTTTCGCCGGAGGCGCTGCTCCAGCCCCTGCGGCCGGCCGCCGCCCACGCCGCGGCGTCCGACCGCGCCGACCGGGATGTCCAGCGCCAGCGCCAGGCGGTGGAATGGTTCCTGGCCGAACTGCCGGCGGCTGCCGGATTGCCTCCCGAGTGCATCGTCCTCCTCCTCGACGGCGACCGCTACGCCCTCTACGACCCGCGCCAGGCATCGACCCCCAAGGATCGGCCGGAAACCCGCAGCGCCCTGATCGCCGAGGCCGCCCGGCGGGGCTTCCGGGTCGGCGACCTGGGGCCCGCCTTCCGCGCTGCCTACCGGGCCAATCACGAAAAACTAGACTACTGGCCCTTCGACCGCCACTGGAACCGCGCCGGCCACGGCGTTGCCGCCGCCGAGGCCCACCGCCTGCTCTACGGCGAGGGCCGGGGAGCCGCCTGCCGGCCGGGCACGGAGAGGAGCCCCTGACGCCATGCTCGAACGCCCCATGTTTTCCCTGTTGTCGCCGGGCGGTGCCCGGGGGCGCCTGTCCATCCTCATCTTCCACCGGGTGCTGCCGGCGCCGGACCCCATCTTCCCCGGCGAAGCCAGCGCCGCCTGGTTCGACGCCATGCTCGGCTGGCTCAAGGCCTGGTTCAACGTCCTGCCCCTGGACGAAGCGGTGCGGCGCCTGGGCGAAGGGCGCCTGCCGGCCCGGGCCGCCGTCATCACCTTCGACGACGGCTACGCCGACAACCACGACGTCGCCCTGCCGCTCCTGCAGCGCCACGGCCTGCCGGCCACCTTCTTTATCGCCACCGGCTTCCTCGACGGCGGCCGCATGTGGAACGACTCGGTCATCGAGGCCGTGCGCCGCTGCCCGGCGGCGGAACTCGATCTCGCCGGCCTGGGGGAGGGAGATCTTGGGCGCCACGCGGTCGGTACGGCCGAGGAAAAGCGCCGCGCCATCGAAGCCGTCATCGGCGCCATCAAGTACCAGCCCCTCGCCGCCCGGGCGGCCCTGGTGGAGCGCATCGGCGAGCGCGCCGGCGCCGAACTGCCGGGCGACCTGATGATGACCGCGGACCAGGTGCGGGCTCTGCGCCGGGCCGGCATGCAGATCGGCGGCCACACCGTCAGCCACCCCATCCTGGCGACCCTGGACGACGGGGCGGCCCGCTACGAAATCGCCGAAGGCAAGCGCCGGCTGGAAGAAATCCTGGGGGAGCCGGTGACCCTTTTCGCCTACCCCAACGGCAAGCCGGCGGCCGATTATTCCCCGGCCAGCGTTGCCCTGGTGCGGGAGCTGGGCTTCCAGGCCGCCGTGTCCACGGCCTGGGGCGCGGCAGGGCCGGCCAGCGACCCCTTCCAGTTGCCCCGCTTTACCCCCTGGGACCGCAGCCGCGGCCGCTTCGCCCTGCGCCTGGCGCGCAATCTGGTTGCCTGAGGCGCCTCAGGCTAGCTTGTAGGCCGGCGCCTTGGCGCCGAGCCACTGCTCCAGCATCATCAGGATCCACACCATCTCGCCGTAGTAGCCGGGGAAGGCAGGCAGGTGGGTGGTCAGCAGCTCATCGATGAAGGCCGGGCGGACGATGCCGCGGCCGGCCAGGCTGTGCAGGGAATCCGCCGCCAGCTTCCGGAGGCCGGCGTGGCGGGTGGCCCAGACGCCGAAGGGCAGGCCGAAGCCCTGTTTCTTCTTGGTGATGATCTCGTCCGGCAGGAAGCCGCGCAGGGCCTCCTTGAAGAACCAGCGCAGCTTGAGGCCCTTGAGCTTGTATTCCGCCGGCAGCCCGAGTGAAAACTCCAGCAGGCGCCGTTCGAGCATGGGAAAGCCCACCTCGACGCCGGCCAGGTCGGTGGTGCCGCGCACCTTGGGCAGGTCGTTCTCGGCCAGGGTGTAGCGCCAGTCGAAGGCCAGCACGCGGTTCAAGGGGTTGTCGGTGACCGCCTGGGCCCAGACGGCCCGCTGCTGTCTGGCGGGGCCGTCAATGTCGACGCGGGCCAGGAAATCCGGCTCCAGGACGTTGCCCAGCCCGAGGCGCAGCAGCAGGTTGTACATGTGCATGCGGTCGGGCATCGGCACCTTGGCCTGCTCGATGTACGAGGCGCCCTTTTTCAGCACCGGGGTGCGGGCCAGGGCGGGCAGCTCGAACAAGGGTTCCATGATCCCCCGGCGCAGGGGGGCGGGCAGCAGGCCGTACCAGCCGAAGATGCGCTGCTTGGCGTAGCGGCTGTTGCCGCCGAAGAGTTCGTCGCCGCCGTCGCCGGCCAGCATCTTGTCCACGCCCTCGCTCCGGGCCACCTTGGCGCAGTAATAGGCGGGCAGGGACGAAGAATTGCCGAAGGGCTGGTCATAGTGAGCGGCCACTTCGCCGATGCTGCGGACGAGGTCGTCGGGGGTGACGTAGTACTCGTGGTGGCGGGTGCCGAAGTGGCGGGCGGCGATGCGGGCGAATTCCATCTCGTCGTAGCCCTCGGCATCGAAGCCGATGGAGTAGGTCGCCGCCGGCTGCCCGGTGACCTGGCCGACCATGCCGGCCACCGTCGAACTGTCGGTGCCGCCGCTCAGGAAGCAGCCGATGCGGCTGGGGTCGCGGTCGCCGATCTGGGCGGCGACGCCGTCCGCCAGCAACTGGCGGAATTCGTCCCGGAGCCGGGGGAAAAAAGGCTGGCGGGGCTCGTTGAAGGCCGGTACCCAGTAGGGCGCGACGGTCAGGCGGCCCCGGTCGAACAGGGCATAGTGGCCCGGCGGCAGGCGGTAGACGCCCTGGAAGATCGTGCGCGGCGAGGGGATGACGTGGCAGAACAGGTAGTCGAAGATGGCCTGGGGGTCGATGTCGCCGGCGTCGCCGGCCAGGTCGTCCGCCCGTTCGGCGAAATGCAGGGTGTCGCCGTCCTGCCGGTAGCACAGGCTGCGCACCGCAAAGCGGTCGACGGCCAGGAAGCAGCGGCCGGAAGGTTCCCGCAGCGCCACGGCGAAATCGCCATCGACGCTGCCGGCCGCCGCCGCGGGGTCGGCCGCGACGGCCGCCTGCCAGGCCGCCAGCAGCCCCTGCTACCGGGCGAGCGCCGCCAGGCGGGCGGCGGTGAAGCGGGGGTGTCCGGCGGTCAGGGAGTCGGTCGGCGTGGGCATGGCATATCCAGGAGGCATCGGTGGCGGAGAGCGTTGCAGTTTAGGCAAAACCGCCGGGGAGCGGCGTGAAGGATTTCATCTTGTCGCCCCGGCGAGTCTTAGGCGTACCAGGGTGTCGGCCCACAGGGATGCGGCTGCCTGCAGGCCGTGGGCGGAGAAATGGCAGCCGTCCTGGCGTTCGTCGCCCTGCAGGCGGTCGGTGTCGGGGCCGAGGACGATGTCGCTCCGGCTCCGGGCGGCATGCTCGATGGCCTCCCGCACGGCCGCGCCGGGATGGCCCTTGCAGTAGGTGGAGCGGGCGGCGATCAGCGGCGCGTGGACGTCCAGGGCGTGGAGGCCGGCCCGCAGGGCGAGCAGGCGGGATTCGTAATCGGCGGCCGATGTGCCGGCCAGCATGTCGGCCTCGCCCTGTTGCCAGAGTACCGCGTCAATGCGAAAGCCGAGGCGGTGCATGCTGGCGACGCGTTCCGCCAGCTCCCTGTGCAGGGGTGTGTCGCCCAGCCACTGGGCAATGGCGGTGGATTCCGCCGCCACCACCGCCAGTACCACGGGCCGGTCGCCCAGGGCGCCGGCGAGCCACGGCCAGGGGCTGCCGCCGGATCCCGTCGCGCCTGGCAGGGGGCCGCGGGCCAGGTAGCAGCCGTCGCCGTGGATGACCGGCACCGCTGGCGTCCCCGCCGGGCCCGGGGCGCCGTGGTTGCCGGCGTTGGATTGGCCGATGACCAGCAGGGTCAGTGGTTGCCGGCCGGCCAGGGTGGCGCAGTCGATGGCGC
>DAINDE010000066.1:410-14240 GCA_036732025.1 Rhodocyclaceae bacterium | reverse complement strand
TGCTGCCGTGACCCGACGGGCGTTCCAGAAACGGGTTTTTCTACAGCGTCGTTAGGTTGCTATGAGTACACCTGCACACGGGCTTACGCTGGAGGTCGTCTGGTACGACGAAGACATGCTTGAACTTCGGCTCACCGCTTCAAACAGCAATATCTCCGTTCAAACATCTTTCTACGCGGCACTTGATGCCCCGAAAGAGGTTGCCAACCAAATTTCCGGCTTTCCCTCTCGGTTGGGTGAAGTACGCGCAGTCAAACTTGGCAGCCAAAATCTGCCGGGCTACGGTGGTTTAACTGCGAGCTTCGCAAGTGAAGGCAACCTAGGTCACTTGCTTGTTACGCTTTCAGCTTCCGCAGCCCCCATGGAGGCCACTCGCCCTATCGAAACTGCAACCTTTTCGCTGTCGGTAACGCCTTCTGATATCGACACATTCGCCCAAGCCCTACAAAACATGGAGTGTCATGTTGGTTCCCATGCCACGTTGCGCGCAGCAACCTAACATTCCGCTCCAGAGGGACGCTTCGCCGGCAAGCCGGCTTCGCGCCCCTGAGCTTGCACGTTCGGCGTCAGACCAATCGCATCGGCCACGCCGTCAGGAATGCCAAGCTCGTTGCTACTCAGCGTCTCAGGCTCTTCGCTGGCAAGCGCCTCGGCGTGAGACTCGGAGTCGTATGGCCACTCAATCACGCGGGCCGCAATCGCTGCCGGGGACATCTCCCACTTGTCAGCAAAGCCGCCAGCTTCAATCGCCTCGTTGTGCCGGTTCGCGGCATCTTCGGCCGCTTCCTTGCTGGGCATCGCCCACACGTCATCGGGTCCGGGCACCAGCAGCGCCCACAGTTTGTTTTCCATCGTCCTATCCTTTCTCCGTCAATCTGCCGCCGAACAATCCGCTCCACCGGACGGGCCGCCTGCGGCGTCCCTCCGGTGAGCTTCGTCGTTAGGTCGCTTCAATGAAGGCTCTACGCATCCTTCTACAGCTCGTAATTCTTGGCGCGGGCGGAATTACGCTCGCATCGCTAATTTCTCGACCGAACTCCGACATCACGAGCATTCTCGTTTTCCTTGGCTTTTTGGCGTTTCTTCTCGCATTGACTCTGGCACTCAAGGAGCACACAGAAAAACGCTTGGTGCCGGGGCATAAACTCAGTTTCAAACCTATGGGCATCGTCTTGCTTTTGTTGGGAGCGTTCGGCATTTTCTACGGGGCAAGTTTTCTCCTCGGTAGCCAACCACTGCCGAATGGCAGCGGTACATGCCGTGCCGTATGCGGACTCATACTCTTGGCATCGCAATCGCTCGGCGAAACAGTCGCACGAGTTTTTGCTTTCGGCCTGTGGTCAAGCATTGGCCTATTCCTCTGTTTTCTCGGCCACAAAGTTCGTGGCGTAAAAGCAACCTAACATGGCGCTCAACCTCGCTCCCTTCGGTCGCTGGACGCTGCGCGATAAAGCCGCGCAGCGCCGGTTAGCTCTACGTTATGCCGCAAAAAACTGACCGCCTCAGCTTTGCTCTCTTCCTCGGAGTCACCGGGGCTTTTGTGGCTGCGGTATTACTGGGGCTATCTTCGGCAGGCTCTCATGCCGTCGGAGCATTGCTGCTTGCCGGCGGCTTGGCTGCTATGGCGTTTGCGCGGCAACTTACCATTGCTCAACACCAACTCTCCGAAAAACCATTCATCCCGAGCCGCTGGAAAGAGGTGCGTCCTTTTACATTCATTCTTTGGGGGGCAGGGGTAGCACTCGTGGGGCTTCTTCAACTTCTTGGCTCTTAGTATTTTCCAAAAACCATGCTCCATTTTTTACCGTTTCGGCATAACACTACGCTCCAGCCGACCGTCAAAAAGCTGCGCTTTTTGCCGTCGGCTGAGCTAGCACGTTAGACCGCATGAAATCCACTCGCCCACTTACACGCTGGAGGTTACTCACCCACATGCATTGCCGCTCGCCAGTTTGGTTGGCCGCCCGCTACGAGAAGACGCTATTCAAAGCCGCCGCCCATGCTTTCTCAAGTCGCGGTCGCTTCCCCGAACCGTTACGAGGCCTTCTTGCCTCAATCAATGTCGAGACGCTCTCTCCCATCTTCAACAAGGCAGTTGTTTCGTTCCATGCACAACCTTTCCCGGGCGGCCTGCACAACACATACCTCCTGCACCTCATCACCGAGAAGAAGCTCGCCTACGCCAGCGTCAACCAGGCGGTCTGCGCCATCCGCTTTCTCTTCGCCGCCGTCCTCGGGCAACGGACGGTGGCCTTCGAGATTCCCATGGCCAAAGTGCCCCAGCGCCTGCCCCAGATCCTCACCCGGGAGGAAGTGCGCCGCCTCCTGGCCCACAGCCGCGACCTGCGCTCGCGCACGCTGCTCACTACCGCCTACGCCGCCGGGCTGCGGCTGTCCGAACTCTGCGCTCTCGAGGTGAGCGACATCGAATCGGCCCCCGACCGCATGTGCCTCAAGGTCCGCCAAGGCAAGGGCGGCAAGGACCGCTACACGCTCTTGTCGCCCCGGTTGCTGGACGCCCTGCGCGGCTACTGGCGCATCGCCCGGCCGCGCATCTGGCTCTTTCCCAACCACGACGGCGACGAAACAGCATTGGGGACAGACCACAACAGCATTGGGCAACAGCATTGGGGACAGACCACGGTTTTAAGCTACACTCCAACACGCTTCCCGCCGGAGTCCGCCCATGCCCCGCCGCCCCCGCATCACCCTCCCCCATGTTCCCCTGCATGTCATCCAGCGGAGCAATAATCGTCAGGTCTGCTTCGTTGCCAAGCGAGGAAACCGTGCTCCGTCCCCGGTTTTGCGGATGTCATCCTGCGCAGCAAAACACCGGAATTGGTGCGCCAGGAATTCTGGGGCCTGCTGCTGGCGCATCATGTGGTGCGACGGCTGATGCTGGAGGCGGCTCTGACGCGAGAGCGACCCCCGGACAGCTTGAGTTTCAAGCACACACTTGCCCTCATGCGCCGCAAACTCCCCGCCAGCGGCGCCCTTCCCCCCAGAGCAGTTCCAGAAGTGGTGGCGGAGTCTGCTTGAGTCCGCCGCAGCAGGCATTATCGCCAGCCCAAGGGGGCGATCCAATCCCCGATTGGTCAAGCGCCGAACCAAGCAATACTTGCCCCGTAAGGGTGACGAGCCTCTCAATCAACGCCATGATTGGGCGCCGGAGATTGTAAAGTGAACAGCATTGGGTCCGTCCCCGGTTTTGGTGGTCCGCCGGTTTTGCGTCCCCGGTTTTGTTCCCACGGCGGCGTGTTACCTGGGCTGGCAGGAATCGCTGGTGTTGCTCGCCCAGTTGGTGGAGGCGAGCATCCCCGACTGAGGGGGCGCAATTTGCGCCACAATACGGGTCATGAATCCGCGCCCCAGCCCCTGGCCCCTGTTGCTGCTCCTCGCCGCCCTGGCGGTGTTCGTCTGGGTGACCTCGGCGGCGCTGCCGGCCGTGGTGGCCTCTCATTTCGCCGCTTCCGGGCTGGCCGACGGTTTCATGCCGCGGGGGGCGTATCGGGCGCTCATGCTCGCCATGGGCATCGGCGCGCCGTTGCTGGTGGGCCTGCTGCCCGCCGTGCTGGTGAAGGGCGATGGCCGCAAGCTCAACCTGCCGCACCGCGATTACTGGCTGGCGCCGGAACGGCGGGAGGAAACCATCGCCTTCCTGCGCGCCCATGGGCTGTGGTTCGGGGCGGCGGTGGCGGTGTTTCTCGCCTACGTGCATTGGCTGGTGGTGATGGCCAACCGCCTGCAGCCGCCGGTGTTGTCTTCCCCCGCCATCGAGGCCGGTCTGGCGGTGTTTTTCCTGGCGCTGGCGGCCTGGATCGCCGTGCTCTTCCGCCGCTTTCGCCGGCCGGCCTGAGGGGCGGCGCATCCGCCCGCCGCGGGTTTGCGTATGGGGGTTGAGATACACCTCGCCCGGAATGCCATGATCGCCGCCCCCTCTTGCCGCCAGCGCCTGTTCGCTTCCCTGCGCCGCGTCGCCGGGTTGCTCGGGCTTGCCTACGTCGGCTTCGCCGGCTGGGTGTATTGGAACCAGGAGACGCTGCTCTTTCGCGGCGAGCCGCTGCCCGCCGGCCACCGCTTCGACCTGCCCGCCGATATCCGGGAGGTGGGCATCCCGGTGCCGGGGGCGACGCTGTCGGCCCTGCACCTGCGGGTGCCCGGGGCCCGGGGCGTGGTTTTCTACCTGCACGGCAACGGCGGCAACCTCGATAGCTGGTTCAGCAACCACGATTTCTACCGGCAGGCAGGCATCGATCTCTTCATGATCGATTATCGGGGCTACGGCAAGAGCAGCGGCCGCCCGCAGAGCGAGGCCCAGTTGCTGGCCGACGTGCGGGCGGCCTGGGCGACGGTGGCGCCGCAGTATGCCGGCCGGACACGGGTGATCGTCGGCCGCTCCCTGGGTAGCGGCCTGGCGGCACGGCTGGCGGCGGAGGTGCAGCCGGAGCTGACCGTGCTCATCTCGCCCTACTGCAGCCTGCGGGAGGTGGCGGCGGCGGCCTACCCCTACCTGCCGGGTTTCCTGCTGCGCTACCCCCTGGACACCTGCGCCGTCGCCGACGGCATCCGCGGCCCGCTGCTGCTCATCCACGGCGACCGGGACACGCTGATTCCCGCCGAGCACAGCCGCCGCATCCAGGCCCGGGCGCCCCGGGCGGAGCTGGCGCTGATCGCCGGGGCGGGGCACGACGACGTGCATGGGTTCGAGAGTTACCGGCAAACGCTACGGGCCCGGCTGCTCCTTCCGGGCCCCCGCAGCGCCCAGGAGCCCGGCAAGCCCGCCGGCCGATAGGGCGCCGACACCCGCCGGGGACTTCCCGGCTGCACCAGGATGGGTATCGCCAGGCCGGCAATTCACCACATTGGAGCGCCGTTTTCGCCCCCGCTGCCGCTTGAAGGATCTTACCCGACTGTTTTTGTTGGTTTTTGTCGCCGGCGGAAAACTGGCTCGGATTATGCGTGCTTGCGGGCAGGGAGTCTGGCTGCAGAGCGGCGGCCCCATGGGCGAAGGCCCATGCGCGCCAAGGGCCCGCGGCATGCAGCGGTTTCATCGGCCAACGAAATGCCATTGAAAGGAGACGTCATGCCCTACCGCTCCATCCGCGATGTTCTTGGAAACCGTCCGTTCCCCACCGTAGCGCCGACGCATACCATCCGCGAGTGCGCCTTCATCATGAAGGAGTGGAAATCCTCCGCCGTCCTCGTGGTCGAAGACGGCAAACTGGCCGGGATCTTTACCGAGCGCGACGTGGTCTTCCGGTGCGTCGCCCTCGACTGCCCGCTGGATTCGATCACCGTCGCCCAGGTCATGACCCGGGACCCCCGTACCATTTCGCCGGAAAAACCTTTCGGCCACGCCCTGCACCTGATGTACGAAGGCGGCTTCCGGCACATGCCGGTGGTCGACGGGAGGGGAACCCCCGTCGGTCTCCTCTCGGCCCAGGATGCGCTGATGATGGACGGTGTGCTCCTGGAGCAGGAACTGATCCGGCGGGAGGAAATCACCCTGGCCCTGTGAAGCACCCCGCCAACCCCTGATTCTGGTTGTCTCCTCCCCCTCGTTCCGCGCTCTCCCGGATGAGGGCTCCACTTTCCCGCTCCCCGGAGCGGGCTTTTTTTGCCTGGCCGGAGCCAATTCCCGCTACGGCAAGCGGGGAACCGCCCCCGCTTATCCAGGCCGCCTATAATGTGATCATCGCAACGACCTTCAGGCGCCCGAGGCATGGCCCTCCTCGAACTGCGCAACATCACCCGACGCTTCGGGGATCTCGAAGCAGTGAAGGCGGTTTCCCTCGATATCGAGGCGGGTGAATTCTTTACCCTGCTGGGGCCTTCCGGCTGCGGCAAGACCACCATCTTGCGCATGATCGCCGGTTTCGACGCGCCGGACGAAGGCCAGCTCTTTCTCGACGGGCGGCCCCTGGCGGGCATTCCGCCGGAGCAGCGGCCAGTGCACACGGTCTTCCAGAGTTTCGCCTTGTTTCCCCATCTCACCGTCAGCGGCAACATCGCCTTTCCGCTCGAAATGGCGGGGAAATCCGGTGACGAAATCAAGCGCCGGGTGGGCGAGGCCCTGGCCCTGGTGCATCTGGAGGACAAGGGGCAGGCCTATCCCCACGAGCTTTCCGGCGGCCAGAAGCAGCGGGTGGCCCTGGCCCGGGGGCTGGTGAACAAGCCGCGCCTGCTGCTGCTCGACGAGCCCCTGGGCGCCCTGGACGCCAAGCTGCGGGAGCGCATGCAGGAGGAGCTGATCGCCCTGCAGCGGGAGGTGGGGGTGACCTTCGTCTTCGTCACCCACGCCCAGCAGGAGGCCCTGGCGCTCTCCCACCGCATCGCCGTCATGAACGCCGGGCGGGTGGAGCAACTGGACGTGCCGGAGGTGCTCTATTCGGCGCCGAAGAACCGCTTCGTCGCCGACTTCATCGGCACCATCAACCTGATCGACGCGGAAGTCCGCGAATCCGGCCGCCAGGGCCTGCTGCTCGCCGCCGCCGGCCTGGGCGAGATCGCCGCACCGGCCCATCCCGAGGCGGCCGCCGGCAGCCGCGGGGCACTGGCCCTGCGGCCGGAGCACCTGCGCATTTCCGCCCACACCGAGCAGGCGACGCTGAAGAACCATTTCGTCGGCACGGTGCGGGAATATCTCTACCTGGGGGACGTCACCGTCTACAAGGTGCGGCTCGACAATGGCGTCACCCTGGAGGCCCTGACCACCAACGCCGCCCCCGGCAAGGCCCGCTTCCACGAGATCGGCGACCGGGTGAGCGTGGAATGGAGGCACGATGCGGGCGTCTTTCTCCGGGCTTAGACCCTCCGCCGAGCGCCTGACCCGCTGGCTGGTGACCCTGCCGCCGGCGGGATTCCTGGTGGTCTTCTTCCTGGTGCCGGCCTTGATCATGGCCGCCGCCAGCTTCCGCGAGCCGGGGGAATTCGGCGGCCTGGCGCCCCTGGCGGAGCACGGCCTTTCCCTGGAGGCCTACCGTTTCGTCGGGGAGGACGCCATCTACGCCTGGATCCTGGCCAAGTCCTTCCTCGTCGCCGGGCTCACCACGCTGCTCTGCCTCGTCCTCGCCTACCCACTGGCGCTGCTCATCGCCCGCAGCCCCAAGCGGCAGCGGGATCTCTTCGTACTGCTGGTGATCCTGCCTTTCGCCAGCAATTTCCTTATCCGGGTCTACGCCTGGATCATCATCCTCGGCCCCCTGAACCTGCTCTATTCTTCGACGGCGGTGATCGTCGGCATGGTCTATGTGCACCTGCCCTTCATGATCCTGCCCCTTTACACCAACCTGGAAAAGCACGACCCGGCGCTGCTGGAGGCCGCCCAGGACCTGGGGGCGGGGGCGTGGACGCGTTTCTGGCGGGTGACCTGGCCCCTTTCCCTGCCCGGGGTGTTCTCCGGGGCGGTGCTGGTCTTCATCCCGGTGCTCGGCATGTTCGCCGTGCCGGAACTGCTGGGGGGCACCGGCGACATCCTCATCGGCAACCTGATCAAGGAGCAGTTCCTCGACAACCGGGACTGGCCCCTGGGGGCGACGCTTTCCCTGGGGCTGACGGCGGCGGTGCTGGCGGTGGCGGGGGTTTCGGCGCGCCTGACGCGGATGCGGGGAGCGGGATGATGCCGGTACGCAACAGCCTGCGATCCGTTCGCCCCGCGTCCTTCGACGCGGCTCAGGACAGGCCCTTCGACTTCGCTCAGGACAGGCCTGCCGAACGGCGGTGCATCCCGGGCTTCGACAGGCTCAGCCCGAACGGAGGCGGCGCGTGCATAGGCAGGCGCAGGGCAAGCGGCAGGCGCTTGTTCCCGTTCGTGGTGAGCCTGTCGAACCATGAACGGGCGCAAGGCATCCGGACCGTCCTTGGAGTTGCGCCGTGAAACGCTCCCCCTGGCTGTGGGCCGCCGGGCTGGCCGCCTACGCCTTCCTCTACGTGCCCCTGGCCGTGGTGGTGCTGTTTTCCTTCAACGACTCCGAGCTGAACGCCTCCTGGGTGGGTTTCACCACCCGTTGGTACGGCGTCCTCCTGGCCGACGACAACATGCTCCAGGCGGCGGCCAACTCGCTCTTCATCGCCATCGTCGCCAGCTCCGTCGCCACCGTGTTCGGCACCATGGCCGGCATCGCCATGCACCGCTGGCGGCCGAAGCTCTTGCCCTTCCTGGTGCTGACGCCGGTGGCCATGCCGGAAATCCTGCTCGGCGTCTCCCTGCTGCTCTTCTTCCGCCAGGTGCTGGATCTCACCCTCGGCTTCTTCTCCATCCTCGCCGCCCACATCACCTTTTCCATCGGCTTCGTCGCCATCATCGTCCGCGCCCGCCTGGCCGGCATGGACGAGAGCATCTTCGAGGCGGCCCGGGACCTCGGCGCCACCCCCTGGCGCACCTTCCGCCGGGTGACCCTGCCGCTGATCCTGCCCGGCGTCGTCGCCGGCTACCTGATGGCCTTCACCCTTTCCATCGACGATTTCGTCATCACCTTCTTCGTCGCCGGGGTGGGCATGTCGACGCTCCCCTTGCAGATCTACTCGATGATCAAGGTGGCGGTGACGCCGGAGGTCAATGCCGTGTCCACCCTGCTCATGGCCCTGACCCTCACCCTCATCGCCCTGGCCGCCCGCTTCGCGCCGGAAACCCTGAAGAGCAGCCGATGAAGGCCATCGCCGCACTCCTCCTCTGGTTGGCCGCCTTGCCGGCGGGGGCGGCGGATACCCTCTACCTCTACAACTGGAACAACTACATTTCGGCCGACACCGCCGAGCGCTTCGAGAAGTGGTGCGGCTGCACCCTCAAGCAGGACTACTACTCCGACAACGAGGAGATGCTGGCCAAGCTGGAGGCTGGTGCCGCCGGCTACGACCTGCTGGTGCCCACCGGCAACGCCGTGCAGACCCTGATCCGCAAGAACGAGCTGAAGCCCGTCGACAAGGCCCGCCTGCCACACTTCGCCAACCTCAACCCGGCGTTCGTGAACGCCTGGTACGACCCGGGCAACCGCTACTCGGTGCCCTACGCCACGACGGTGACCCTCATCGGCTACAACGCCGACAAGATGCGCGAACTGGCGCTGCCCACCGACACCTGGGCCCTCATCTTCGAGCCCAAGTACCTGGAAAGGATCAGGGGCCGGGTGACGGTGTTGAACAGCCAGCGGGAACTGATGGCAGCGGCCCTGCGCTACCTCGGCCATTCGGTGCAGGACACCGACCCCGACCACTGGCGTGCCGCCCGCGACCTCATCCTGCGCGCCAAGCCCTACTGGGCCACCTTCTCCAACAGCACCTACATCAAGGAACTGGCCATCGGCACCATCTGGGTCGCCCACGGCTACTCCAACGACATGTTCCGCGCCCGGGAAGACGCCAAGGCCGCCCGCCGGCCCTTCGCCATCGGCTTCGCCATCCCGAAGGAGGGGGCGGTGCTGGCGGTGGACAACTTCGTCATCCACAAATCATCGCGGCGGCCCGATCTGGCCCACCGCTTCATCGATTTCATGCTCGACGGGGCCAACGCCGCCGACGTCTCCAACCTCATCGGCGCCGGCAACCCCAACGCCGCCGCGGTACCCCACATCCGGCCCGAGGTGGCCGGTGAACGGGCCCTCTTCCCGACCCGGGAAGACCTCGCCCGCCTGGAAATGCTGCGGGACCTGGAGCCGAAGCAGCGCCGCCTGATGTCGCGGCTGTGGACGGAGATCAAGGTGCGGTAGGGGCGGGGCGGGCCGGCCAATCCGCCTTACAATGCCGCCATGAAGACCACCGGACCCGTGCTCCTCGCCCGCTACCTGGCGCTCGCCTGGTGCGGACTGGTCGTGTACGGCAGCCTGCACCCCTTTTCCGGGTGGCGGGACACCGGCGTCTCCCCCTTCGCCTTCCTCGAGGGCGGCTGGCCGCGCTACTGGACGGTCTTCGACCTGGCGGCCAATGTCGCCGTCTATGTGCCCCTGGGCTTTCTCCTCACCCTGGCCTTTCCCCGCCTGCCCGGCCGCTTCACCGCCGTGGTCCTGGCCGTGCTGCTGGCGGGGGCGGTGAGCTTCTGCCTGGAAAGCCTGCAGACCTGGCTGCCCAGCCGCGTCCCTTCCAACGTGGATCTGGCCTGCAATGCCCTGGGCGGGCTCCTGGGGGCGCTGCTCGCCCACCACACCGGCCCCCGCTTCTTTCCGCGGCTGGCGGCCTGGCAGCACCGGGTGGTGGCGCCCGTCCCCCACGCCGAGCTGGGCCTGACCCTGCTCGGCCTCTGGCTGCTGGTGGCCATTTCCCCGGAAATCCTGCTCTTCGGCGCCGGCGACCTGCGCCAGGTCCTCGGGCTGCCGGCCGCCATGCCCTTCGCCGCCCCCAGCTTCATGCTCGTCGAGGCGGCGGTGACGGCGTTCAACGCCATCGCCGCTGGCCTGCTGGTGCGCCTGCTGGTGGCGCGCACCGGCCAGGCCTACCTGGCGGTGCCGGGCTTCCTGCTCCTCTGCCTCTTGGTGCGCACCCTCGGCGCCGCCGTGCTGGTGGGCCCGGGCAACGCCCTGGCCTGGCTCACCCCGGGCGCCCAGATGGGGCTGATGGTGGGCCTGGTCGTCCTCGCCCCGGCCCTGTTGCTGCCGGCGACGCCGCGCCAGATGCTGGCGGCCCTGGCCCTCATGGCCGGCACGGTGCTGGTGAACCTGGCGCCGGCCAACCCCTACTCGGCGGCGGCCCTGGCGGCCTGGCGCCAAGGGCACTTCCTCAATTTCAACGGACTCACCCGCTGGGTTTCCATCCTCTGGCCCTTCCTGGCGCTGCCCTATCTGCTGATGGCCAACCGCCGCCCCTGACGCCATGACCCCGGCCCCCGAACCCTGGCACGCCCTGGCCGTCCCGGCCGTGGAGGAAACCCTCGGGGTGCGCTGCGAGGAAGGGCTGGCAGACGAGGAAGTCGCCGCCCGCCGCGCCCGCCCCGGCCCCAACCGGCTGCGGGAACGCCCCGGGAAGCCGGCCTGGCGCCGCTTCGCCGACCAGTTGCTGCAGCCCCTGGTGCTGGTCCTCATCCTGGCCGGGGCGGTGACCGCCGCCCTGGGGGAGGGGGTGGATGCCGGAGTCATCTTCGCCGTGGTTGCCGTCAATGCCCTCATCGGTTACTGGCAGGAGGCCCGCGCCGAAGGCGCCCTGGCCGCCCTGGCCCGCGGCCTGGCGACGCCGGTGGTGGTGCGCCGGGGGGGCCATCGCCACCGCCTGGACGCCGCCGAGCTGGTCCCCGGCGACGTGGTGCTGCTGGCCGCCGGCGACCGGGTGCCGGCGGACCTGCGCCTGTTCAGGAGCGCCGGGCTGGCGGCCGACGAATCGGCGCTCACCGGCGAATCGGTGCCGGCTGCCAAGCACGCCGCCCCCCTGGCGGCGGACACCCTGCTGGCCGACCGCTGCAACATGGCCTACGCCGGCACCGCCGTGGTGGCGGGGCAGGGAGGCGGCCTGGTGGTGGCCACCGGCGACGCCACCGAGATCGGGCGCATCGCCGGCCTCGTCGCCGCCGCGCCGGAGCTGTCCACGCCGCTGACCCGGCGCATGGCGGCCTTTTCCCGCTGGCTGCTGTGGGCCATCGGCGCCCTGGCGGCCCTCACCTTCGCCGTCGGCCTCTTCCGCGGGGAAACCGCCTTCGCCATGTTCATGGCGGCCGTGGCCCTGGCCGTGGGCGCCATCCCCGAGGGACTGCCAGCGGCGGTGACGGTGACGCTCGCCATCGGCGTCACCCGCATGGCCCGGCGCCGGGCCATCATCCGCCGCCTGCCGGCGGTGGAGACCCTGGGCAGCACCACCGTCATCTGCTCCGACAAGACCGGCACCCTGACCGAGAACGCCATGACCGTGCGCGCCTTCTGGTGCGGCGGCGAGGCCTGCCAGGTGGGGGGGCACGGCTACGGACCCGAGGGCGCCTTCGAGCAGGACGGCCTGCCCGCCGATATCGGCCCGGCCCTGCGGGAATGTCTGGTGGCCGGCGCCCTCTGCAACGACGCCGGCCTCTCCCGCGGCCACGGGCCGTGGACCATCACCGGCGACCCCACCGAAGCCGCCCTGCTGGTGGCGGCCCGCAAGGCGGGGCTGGACGAGGCCACCCTGCGCCGCCTCCATCCCCGCCGGGACGAGCTGCCCTTCGACGCCGAGCGGCAGTGCATGGCCACCCTGCACGAAGGGGAGGGCAGCCATGTCCTGTACGTGAAGGGCGCCGTGGAGCGGGTGCTCGACCGCTGCACCGGCGCCGTGGACCGCCACGGCGCGCTGACCGCCCTGGACCGGCCGGCGGTGGAGGCCGCCGCCCACCACCTGGCCGCCCAGGGCCTGCGGGTGCTGGCCCTGGCCCGCTGCCGGCGCCCCGACGCCACCCTGGAGGGCGACGGCTGCCTGGCCGGACTCACCCTCATCGGCCTGGTGGGGATGATCGATCCGCCGCGCCAGGCGGCGGTGGCGGCGGTGAAGGCCTGCCACGCCGCCGGCATCCGGGTGAAGATGATCACCGGCGACCACGCCGCCACCGCCGCCGCCATCGCCGCCCGCCTGGGCATCGCCGCCCAGCACGTGCTCACCGGCCGCGACCTCGCCGCCCTGGACGAGGCCGCCCTGGCCCGGGCGGCAGCGGAGGTGGACGTCTTCGCCCGCATCGAGCCGGAGCAGAAGCTGCGCCTGGTGCGGGCCCTGCAGGGCCGGGGCGAGGTGGTGGCGATGCCCGGCGACGGGGTGAACGCCGCGCCGGCGCTGAAACAGGCCGACATCGGCATCGCCATGGGCCTCGGCGGCACCGAGGTGGCCAAGGAGGCGGCGGCCATGGTGCTCACCGACGACAATTTCGCCAGCATCGAGGCGGCGGTGGAGGAGGGGCGGGGGGTCTGGGACAACCTGGTGAAGTTCATCACCTGGACACTGCCCACCAACTTCGGCGAAGGGCTGGTCATCGTCGCCGCCATCCTGCTGGGCGTCACCCTGCCCATCACACCCCTGCAGATTCTCTGGATCAACATGAGCACCGCCGTGCTGCTCGGCATGCCGCTCGCCTTCGAGCCCATCGAGCGCGGCATCATGCGCCGGCCGCCCCGGCGGCCCGACACGCCGGTGCTGGACGGCGCCCTGGTGCGCCGCATCGTCCTGGTGTCGGTGCTGCTCCTGGCCAGCGCCTTCGGCCTCTTCCTCCTCGAACTGCAGCAGGGGCACAACCTGGCCGAGGCGCGCACCGTCGCCGTCAATGTCTTCGTCGTGGTGGAGGCCTTCTACCTCTTCAACT
Source organism: Rhodocyclaceae bacterium (assembly GCA_036732025.1). GTDB lineage: Bacteria > Pseudomonadota > Gammaproteobacteria > Burkholderiales > Rhodocyclaceae > SSSZ01. The sequence continues at coordinate 1,009 of DAINDE010000066.1, read as the reverse complement.
GCCGCTCCCTGACCCGGGGCTTCTGGCGCCAGGGGCTGGCTTCCAACCCCTGGATCTGGGCCGGCTGCGGCGCCATGCTCGGGCTGCAGGCGCTGTTCACCTACTGGCCGCCCTGCCAGCGCATCTTCCACACCGCCCCCATCGGCATCGAGGAATGGGCGGAGATTTTCGCCGTCGGCCTCGCCTGTTCCCTCGCCGTCGGCCTGGAAAAGGCCATCAGCCGCCGCTGGCGGGGCTGAGGGAGGGCGCCGCTTCGAGCTGGTCCGCCAGGTCGTCCACGTCGCGCAGGAAGCTGCGCTCGGTGAGGGGAAAGGCGTTGAGGTGGGCGAAGGGCATTAGGTCCGCCGGCAGTTGCCCCGGCCCCGGCATGGCCGCCCCGGGGACGAGGACGGGGATCACCCGCAGGCCGCTGGCCAGGGCCGTGGCGATCTCGCAGCGCACGTAGTCGTCCGCCGCTTCCAGGCGGCGGTTGCCGGCCGCGTCCCGGGTCTCGGCCCAGGTGGGCCCGACCACCGCCAGGAGGACGTCGACGCGGGCCAGGCTGGCGGCGATGAAGGTGGCGAAGTCCGCGGGCGAGCCCGGCCGCAGGAAGCCGCCCT
>DAINDE010000066.1:0-400 GCA_036732025.1 Rhodocyclaceae bacterium | reverse complement strand
GCGAAGTCGGTGCCGGCCGGGATCGATTCCACGTCGAGGAAGATCCGCCCGGCCCCCAGCCGGGACGCCAGCCGGTCATGGAGGCGCCCCACCCAGGCCGCGGAATCGGTCCGCCGGTAGCTGATGAAGACGCCCCGCAGGGCGATGCGGCGGGGGCCGGGAAGCAGCGCCAGGAGCAGCCAGGCCAGCAGCAGGGCATCGACCAGCAGGACCAGGGACCAGGCCAGGGGCTGCCGCCGCAGGCGGGCGAGGAGGTCGTCGCCGAGGGGCACCCCGTCGCGGGCCGCCCAGGCGGTGCCGGCCAGGGTCAGGGTGGCGCCGTCGGCGCCCAGGTCGAAACGGCGCAGGGTAAGCCGGGCCGGGCCTGCCGGACAGGCGGCGGCGGCCAGCCGGGCGGCCG
>DAINDE010000065.1:0-15522 GCA_036732025.1 Rhodocyclaceae bacterium | reverse complement strand
GCGGGAGATCGCCGGCTTCGCCCAGGCCGCCGCGGAACGCATCGCCGCCGCCCGGGCGGCCAGGCCCTTCGCCGACGTTGGCGACCTCGCCGCCCGGGCCGCCCTGAACCGCCGCGACCTCGACCTCCTGGCCGCCGCCGACGCCCTGGCGAGCCTCGCCGGCCACCGCCGCCAGGCGGCCTGGGCGGCGACGGCCGCCGTGGTGCAGGGCGACCTCTTCGCCGGCGTGCCGTTACGGGCCGAGCCGGCGGCGGACCTACCGGCGCCCAACGAAGGCGAGAACCTGGTGGCCGACTACCGGAGCCTGGGCCTGACGCTGCGCCGCCATCCCCTGGCCCTGCTGCGGGAGCGGTTGGCCGAGCGCCGCTTCCTCACCGCCGGCCAGCTCCAGGCCGGCCCCGACCGCCTGCTCGCCCGCGCCGCCGGCATCGTCACCGGCCGCCAGCGCCCAGGTACCGCCAGCGGCATCGTCTTCGTCACCCTGGAGGACGAGACCGGCTACACCAATGTGGTGGTCCGCCCGGAACTGGCGGAAAAACAGCGCCGCGAACTCCTCGGCGCCCGCCTGCTGGGGGTCTACGGCCAGCTGGAGGCGAAATCCGGGGTGGTGCACCTGCTGGCCAAGCGGCTGGTGGACCTCACGCCCTGGCTGGGACGACTGCCGACGACGAGCCGGGATTTCCATTGATCAACGCCGGTGGCATTATTAGCTCGGCAACTGCTATTCCGTTCGCCCTGAGTCCTTCGACATTGCTCAGGACAGGCTTGTCGAAGGGCGGTACATCCAAGGGCTTCGACAGGCTCCGCCCGAACGGAGGTAGGGGGGGTGCTTGCCGGCTTAACTTCAATACGCTTACCGACAAGGAGGCTTCCATGGCGCAGACGGTCTACGATTTCACGGCCACCACCATCGATGGCCGCCCTCAGTCCCTCGAGGAATACCGCAGCAAGGTGCTGCTCATCGTCAATACCGCCAGTCACTGCGGTTTCACGCCCCAGTACGAGGGGCTGGAGGCCCTCTATCGCCAGTACGTCGCCCGCGGCCTGGTGGTGCTGGGCTTTCCCTGCAACCAGTTCGGCGCCCAGGAGCCGGGCACCGAGGCGGACATCGCCACTTTCTGCAGCCTCAACTACGACGTGAGTTTTCCGCTGTTCGCCAAGGTCGAGGTCAACGGCGAGGGGGCGCATCCCCTGTTCCGCTTCCTGAAAGGGGAGCAGCCCGGGCTCCTGGGGACCGAGGCCATCAAGTGGAATTTCACCAAGTTCCTGGTCGGCCGGGACGGACTGGTGAAGGGGCGCTATGCTCCCCAGACCCGGCCGGCGGAACTGGCGGCGGCCATCGAGGATCTCCTGTGACGACGCCCATGGCATAGGAGCCCCCCGGGACAGGCGCCAAAACGGCGCGGGCACCTATCGGACCGGGCGGGTTATCGGCTACAATTCGGCTTTCCCGCAGCCTGTCTTTCCATGACCAAATACGTCTTCGTCACGGGTGGTGTCGTGTCCTCTTTGGGCAAAGGCATCGCCGCCGCGTCGCTGGGGGCCATTCTGGAATCCCGCGGCATCAAGGTTACCCACCTCAAGCTCGACCCCTACATCAACGTCGACCCCGGCACGATGAGCCCCTTCCAGCACGGAGAGGTCTTCGTCACCGAGGATGGCGCCGAGACCGACCTGGACTTGGGCCACTACGAGCGCTTCACCAGCGCCAAGATGTCCAAGCGCAACAACTTCACCACCGGCCAGGTGTACGACTCGGTGCTGAGGAAGGAGCGCCGGGGCGAGTACCTGGGCAAGACGGTGCAGGTCATCCCCCACATCACCGACGAGATCAAGGGCAAGATCAAGGCCGGTGCCGCCGGCGCCGACGTGGCCATCGTCGAGGTGGGCGGCACGGTGGGCGACATCGAGTCCCTGCCATTCCTGGAGGCCATCCGCCAGATGGGCATCGAGGAAGGCCGCAACAACACCTGCTACATGCACCTGACGCTGCTGCCCTACATCCCCACGGCCGGCGAGCTGAAGACCAAGCCCACCCAGCACTCCGTCAAGGAGCTGCGGGAGATCGGCATCCAGCCGGACATCCTGCTCTGCCGCGCCGACCGCTCCATGCCCGCCGAGGAACGGCGCAAGATCGCGCTATTCTGCAACGTCATGCCGGAAGCCGTCATCGAGTGCCTGGACGCCGATTCCATCTACAAGATCCCCGGCATGCTGCACGAGCAGATGATCGACGAGATCGTCTGCCACAAGCTGGGTATCCTCGCCCGGGCCGCCGACCTCTCGGTCTGGGAGAAGCTGATCTACGCCCAGGAGCACCCGGAGCACACGGTCAATGTCGCCTTCGTCGGCAAGTATGTGGATCTCACCGAATCCTACAAGTCGCTGATCGAGGCACTGAAGCACGCCGGCATCCATACCCGCAGCGAGATCGTCATCCACTACATCGATTCCGAGGATATCGAGAAGGAAGGCGTCGGCGCGCTGAAGAAGATGGACGCCATCCTCGTCCCCGGCGGCTTCGGCAAGCGGGGGACGGAGGGCAAGATCGCCGCCATCCGCTACGCCCGCGAGAACAAGGTGCCCTACCTTGGCATCTGCCTCGGCATGCAACTCGCCACCATCGAATTCGCCCGCGACGTGGCCGGGCTGGAAGGCGCCAACAGCACCGAGTTCAACCCCGACACGCCGCACCCGGTGGTGGCCCTCATCACCGAGTGGCTGGACCGGGAAGGCAAGGTGGAAAAGCGCGACGCCGGTTCCGACCTGGGCGGCACCATGCGCCTGGGCGCCCAGACCTGCCCGATCAAGGCCGGCACCCTGGCGGAGCGGATCTACGGCAAGAAGGTCACCGAGCGCCACCGTCACCGCTACGAAGTGAACAACATCTACGTGCCCAAGCTGGAAGCCGCCGGCATGGTCATCTCCGCCCGCACGCCGACGGAAGACCTGCCCGAGATGATGGAACTGCCCCAGTCCATGCACCCCTGGTTCGTGGGCGTCCAGTTCCACCCGGAATTCACCTCCAACCCCCGCACCGGCCACCCGCTGTTCACCGCCTACGTGCAGGCGGCCCTGGCCCAGCAGGAAGCAAAGGCGAAGAAATGAAACTCTGTGGCTTTGAAGCCGGGCTCGACCGGCCGTTCTTTCTCATCGCCGGCCCGTGCACGGCCGAGTCCCTCGAGCTGTGCATCGACGTCGCCGGCCACATGAAGGAAGTCTGCGGCCGCCTGGGCGTGCCCTACATCTTCAAGGCCTCCTACGACAAGGCCAACCGCAGTTCCGGCAAGTCCGTTCGCGGCCCGGGGCTGGAGGGCGGCCTGCAATTCCTCGCCGAGGTGCAGCGCCAGGTCGGCGTGCCGGTCCTCACCGACGTGCATACCGAAGCGGAGATTGCGCCGGTCGCCGCCGTGGTCGATGTACTGCAGACCCCGGCCTTCCTCTGCCGGCAGACGGACTTCATCCACGCCGTGGCCTCCTGCGGCAAGCCGGTCAATATCAAGAAGGGCCAGTTCCTCGCCCCCGGCGACATGAAGAACGTCGTCGCCAAGGCCCGCGAGGTCAACGGCGGTGCCGACAACCTCATGGTCTGCGAACGCGGCGCCTCCTTCGGCTACAACAACCTGGTTTCCGACATGCGCAGCCTTGCCATCATGCGCGAGACCGGCTGCCCGGTGGTCTTCGACGCCACCCACTCGGTGCAGTTGCCGGGGGGGCAAGGCACCACCTCCGGCGGACAGCGGGAATTCGTTCCCGTCCTGGCCCGGGCGGCGGTGGCGGTGGGCATCTCCGGCCTCTTCATGGAAACCCACCCGTGCCCCGAGAAGGCCTGGTCCGACGGCCCCAACAGCTGGCCCCTGGACCGCATGGAAAGCCTCCTCGCCACCCTCGTCGCCCTGGACAAGGCCGTCAAGGCCGCCGGCTTCGAGGAGTTGAAGTAAACCTCCCCGGCCCGTCCGCCGGCGCCTGTTCGTTCAATTTGCAATAAACCCTCTGTAAAGGAAGAGACATGAGTTCTATCGTTGATGTCGTCGCCCGCGAAATCCTCGATTCCCGCGGCAACCCCACCGTCGAAGCCGACGTGCTGCTGGAATCCGGCGTCATGGGCCGCGCTGCCGTACCCTCCGGCGCCTCCACCGGCTCCCGCGAGGCCATCGAGCTGCGTGACGGCGACGCCGGCCGCTATCTGGGCAAGGGCGTCCTCCAGGCCGTGGAGAACATCAACACCGAGATCTCCGAAGCCATCATCGGGCTGGATGCCCAGGAGCAGGCCTTCATCGACCAGACCATGATCGACCTGGACGGCACCGACAACAAGTCGCGCCTGGGGGCCAATGCCATCCTGGCCGTCTCCATGGCCGTGGCCAAGGCCGCCGCCGAGGAATCCGGCCTGCCGCTCTACCGCTACTTCGGCGGTTCCGGCCCCATGCAGATGCCGGTGCCGATGATGAACATCATCAACGGCGGCGCCCACGCCAACAACAGCCTGGACATCCAGGAATTCATGATCATGCCGGTCAGCCAGACCACCTTCCGCGACGCCCTGCGCTGCGGCGCCGAGGTCTTCCACGCGCTCAAGAAGCTGCTGGACAAGAAGGGCCTGCCCACCTCCGTCGGCGACGAAGGCGGCTTCGCCCCCAACCTGGGCAGCCACGCCGAGGCCATCCAGCTCATCATGCAGGCCACCGAGAACGCCGGCTACGTGCCCGGCCAGGACGTGCTCATCGCGCTGGACTGCGCCGCCTCCGAGTTCTACAAGGACGGCAAGTACCACCTGGAAGGCGAGGGCCTGCAACTGACCTCCGCCCAGTTCACCGACTACCTGGCCAACCTGGCCGAACAGTTCCCCATCGTCTCCATCGAGGACGGCATGGCTGAAGGCGACTGGGATGGCTGGAAGCTACTCACCGAGCGCCTGGGCGACAAGGTGCAGATCGTCGGCGACGACCTCTTCGTCACCAACACCAAGATCCTCAAGGAAGGCATCCAGAAAGGCATCGCCAACTCCATCCTGATCAAGATCAACCAGATCGGCACCCTCTCCGAAACCTTCGCCGCCATCGAGATGGCCAAGCGGGCCGGCTACACCGCGGTGATCTCCCACCGCTCCGGCGAAACCGAGGATTCCACCATCGCCGACATCGCCGTGGGCTTGAACGCCGGCCAGATCAAGACCGGTTCCCTCTCCCGTTCGGATCGCATCGCCAAGTACAACCAGCTCATCCGCATCGAGGAAGACCTGGGCGATACCGCTTCCTACCCGGGCCGCGAGACCTTCTACAACATCCGCTAAGAAACCTCTTCCGTGCGCTGGCTGACGGTCGGCCTCATCGCCCTCATCGGCCTCCTGCAGTACCCGCTCTGGCTGGGTAAGGGAGGCTGGCTGCGGGTGTGGGACTACGACCGCCAGCTCCAGCAGCAGAAGGAAGCGACCAAGCAACTGGAAATCCGCAACGCGGGCCTCGACGCCGAGGTCCGCGACCTCAAGCAGGGCTACGACGCCATCGAGGAGCGGGCCCGCTTCGACCTGGGCATGATCCGCCAGGACGAGACCTTCGTCCAGATTCCCGAAAAGCCTGCTGGCACAACCGAAAAAGGTAGTTCCCGTTCCCAGTAGTCAGGTATAGTGACCTCCGATAGAATCGCTCGCAGATAGGCCGTTTCGCATAGACCTGTCACCCCCAACAGCAGAGCGAAAACATCAGGAGAACACCATGCTGCTCAAGGCTGGAGAACAGGCGCCAAGCTTTGCACTGCCCGATGCCGACATGGAAACCGTGGAGCTCGACTCCTTCCGGGGCCGTCACCATGTCGTGCTTTTTTTCTACCCCAAGGCCGGCACGCCGGGCTGCACGGTCGAAGCCACCGATTTCTCCGATCACGAGGAAGACTTTGAGCAGCACGGCTGCAAGCTCCTCGGCATCAGCCGGGACGACTGCCTGAGGCACGCCGAATTCCGCGACAAGGAAGGCATCGGCGTCGAACTCCTTTCCGACGAGGAGGGGGAGGTCTGCAAGCAGTACGGCGTGTGGCAGGCCAAGGAGGTGGACGGCCACAGGAAATTCGGCATCGTCCGCTCCACCTTCGTCATCGACAAGGCCGGCGTCATCCGCCACGCCCTGTACAACGTCAATTACAAGGGCCATGCGCTGGAAGTGCTGCGCCTCGTCAAGGAACTCAACTCATGAACATGTTGGTCGCCAAGAACACCGTCGTCACCCTCGACTACCACGTCACCGATCCCGACGGCGAAGTGGTGGACGAGGGCCGGGAGCCCATCGTCTATCTTCACGGCGGCTACGACGACATCTTCCCGCGTATCGAGGAAGAGTTGCAGGGCAAGGCCGTGGGCGAGTCGGTCAAGGTCAAGCTGCAGCCCGACGAGGCCTTCGGCGACTACGACGCCGAACTGGTGCAGATCGAGCCGCGCAAGGATTTCCCCAAGGAGCTGCAGGTCGGCATGCAGTTCGAGGGCGCCCCGGAAGGATCGGACGACGAGGAATTCGTCATCTACCGCGTCACCGACATCGCCGATGACAAGGTGGTCCTCGACGGCAACCACCCGCTTGCCGGCATGGCCCTGGTGTTCACCTGCACGGTGACCGCCATCCGCCCGGCGAGCGAGGAAGAAATCGCCCATGGCCATGTCCATGGCGGCGAAGGCCACGACTGCGACTGAGGGCGTGCCGCGGCGGCGGGGTCAGCGCACCAGGCGCCCGGCGCCGTTGATGATGGTGATATCCACGTAGTGGGACCCGCCCCGGGTGGTGCCTGAGAAACTGATCGGCAGGCCGCCCGCATCGTAGCCCCGCAGGCCGGCCAGGGCTTCCCGGAGCTTGCCGGGGGAGGGGCTGGGGCCGGCCCGGCGCAAGGCTTCCACCAGGATCTTGGCCCCCGCGTAGCCTTCCACCAGGGTGTGGTTGAGGGCGGCGTCCTTGGGCGGAAAGCGCTTCATCGCCTCGCGGATTTCCCGGATGAGGGGGATGGTGCCGTTGCCCGGATCGGGCACCACCTGGGTGATCGCCAGGCCGTGGGCGCTGGCCGCCCCGATCTTTTCGACCACCTGCCCGGCGTCGGTGACCGAGATGGTCACCAGTTGCGCCGGCTGCCCCGTGGCCCGGAACTGGCGGACGAACTCGGCGCTGGCGGCGGTATTGGAAACCATCACCACCAGGGAGGGGTTGGCGGCGGCGATGGCTTTCACCGCCGCTTCCACCTTGGTGGTGTTCTTCTCGTAGCTGCCCTTGGCCACCAGCTCGCCGCCCAGTTCCTTGATGCCGGCCTCCGCCGCCTGCAGCCCGTCCTGGCCGAAGGGGTCGTCCTGGTGGAAGATCGCCACGCGGCGATAGCCCAGGGGCAGGTACTGGCGCAGGATGGTGCCGATTTCCTCGGCGTAGCTGGCGCGGGTGACGAAGAGCCAGGGGTTGCCGCTGCCGACGACGGTGCTGGCGCCGGTGCGTACGGTGACCACGGGCACCGCCGCGGCCTCGACTGTCTTCTCCTTGAGGAGGGCCTCGACGTTGCCGGTACCGACGATGCCGAACAAGGCCACCGGCTGATCTTCCTTGAGGGCCAGCTGGGTCAGGCGCACGGTCTCCGCCGCCTTGTATCCGTCGTCGCGGGTGGTAAGGCGCAGCCTGACGCCGTGCACGCCGCCGGCGGCATTGACCGTGTCGAAATAGAGCTGGGCGCCGGCCCGCAGATGGGTGCCGGTGGGAGCCAGGGGGCCGGAAAGCGGGGCCACCTGGCTGACCGTCAGGTCGGCGGTGGCGCCGGTGGCGGCGAGCCCAAGGGCCAGGCCGGCAAGCAGGGACGACCAACGGCGCAAATGCATGGCGGATATCTCCTCCCCAGGATGAGCAGTCCGGGCAATCTAGGAGAAGGCCGGCCAGCCTGTCGATACGTACTTTCCACAGGCCGGCGGGGAGTCAGCGGGGCCAGGGGTGGGATTCGAAACGGAAGAGTCCCGGCGTCTGGTCGTCGACGATGACCTTGACCCAGCCCAGGAAGGGAGAGCCGTAGCTTTCCACCCGGGTGAAGCGGGTCAGCGTCTCGCCGTTGCCGGCGAGGAGCGGCTGGTCGATCTGGTGGCTGTGGGTGTCGCCGTGCAGGAACAGTACCTGGCCCGGGAAGGCCTCGGTTTCGGCGCGCAGGGTTTCCAGCAGTTGCTTGAACCCCGGGTGGCCCAGGCCGCGGTTGAACTGGCGGAAGCCGGGGTTGGCCTGCATCGCCACCACCACCCCCGCCAGCTTGTCCCGGCGGGCGAGGGCGAAGCTGTCCCGCAGCCAGGCCAGCACCACCGGGTTGCGGGCCTCGAATTCCGCCTGGGGCTTGGGGGCGCGGCCGTAGTTGTTGTCGTCGCCGGGGACGTTCAGGGTGACGACGAGGACCGGGCCGAGGCGGAAGCGGGCATGCTCCGGCCAGGCCGCCGACTGCTGCTCGACGGCGATCTTCTTCTGGCCGAGGGAGCGGTTGTCCGGCCAGAACAGGCGGCGCAGGGCGGCCAGGCGCTCGAGGGGGTCGTAGCCGCCGTTGGAGACGCGGTGGCAGTCGGTCCATTCGTTGTCGCCGGCGACGAAGACGAAGGGCTGGGGAAAGGTGTCGAACAACTGGCGGCGGTCGGCGAAGACGGCATCGTCGCAGCGGCTCTGGCCGGACTTGATGTCGCCGACGTGGATGGCCAGCTCCACCCCGTCGGCGGCGACGGCGGCGAGCAGCGCCGGCAACTGCTCCCGCTCCGCGTCGGAATAGGGGGTGTCGCCCAGCACCGCGAATTTCCAGGTGTCGGCGGCGGCTAGGGAAGCCCAGGCAAGGAGGAGGGCGGCGGCGAGGCGGCGGATCACGGCAGCAGGCCTTTCAGGGCGTAGAGGGCATCGAGGGCTTCCCGCGGGGTGAGGCGGTCGGGGTCGATGGCGGCCAGCCGTTCCAGGGCCGGGGGGGGCTCCGGCTCGGCGGGTTCCGGGGCGGCGTTGGCGAAGAGGTCCGGCTGCAGCGGATCGATGGCGGCGCGCTGCTCGAATTCCCGCAACTGGCGCCGGGCGGCCTTGACCACGGCGGCGGGGATGCCTGCCAGGGCGGCCACCTGGATGCCGTAACTCTGGTTGGCGGGGCCTTCCTCCACCGCATGGAGGAAGACGATGCGCTCCCCGTGCTCGACGGCGCCGAGGTGGACGTTGGCCAGTTCCGGGTACTCGTGGGAGAGCCGGGTCAGCTCGAAGTAGTGGGTGGCGAACAGGGTGAGGCTGCGGTTCTTCTCGATCAGGTGGCGCAGGATGGCGAAGGCGAGCGCCATGCCGTCGAAGGTGGAGGTGCCGCGGCCGATCTCGTCCATCAGCACCAGGCTTTGCGGCGTAGCGTGGTGAAGGATGGCGGCGGCCTCGGTCATCTCCACCATGAAGGTGGAGCGGCCGGAGGCGAGGTCGTCGGAGGCGCCGATGCGGGTGAAGATGCGGTCGAGGGGCCCCAGCACCGCCCGGGTCGCGGGCACGTAGCTGCCGATGTGGGCGAGCAGCGCGATGAGGGCGTTCTGCCGCATGTAGGTGCTCTTGCCGCCCATGTTGGGGCCGGTGATGAGGAGCAGCCGCCGGTTTTCGGCGAGGGCGGTGTCGTTGGCGATGAAGGTTTCCGCCGTCCCCGCCAATTCACCCTCCACCACCGGGTGGCGGCCGGCCTCGATGGCGAGGCCCGGCTCATCGCTGAATTCCGGCTGGCACCAGTTGTACTTGAGGGCAGCGTCGGCGAAGGCCGCCAGCAGGTCGAGGTGGGCCACCGCCCGGGCGATGGCCTGGAAGGTCGGCACCGCCGGCAGCAACGCCGCCAGGATTTCGTCGTAGAGCGCCTTCTCCCGGGCCAGCGCCCGTTCCTGGGCGGACAGGGCCTTGTCCTCGAAGGCTTTCAGCTCCGGCGTGATGTAGCGCTCGGCGTTCTTCAGGGTCTGGCGGCGGCGGTAGTCGTCGGGCACCTTGTCGGCGTTGGCGTGGGTGACCTCGATGTAGAAGCCATGGACCTTGTTGTACTCGACCTTGAGGCTGGCGATGCCGGTGCGTTCCCGCTCCCGGGCCTCCAGATCGACCAGGAAGGCGCCGCAGTTGTCGTTGAGGGCGCGCAGCTCGTCCAGGTCCGCATCGTAGCCGGTGGCGATGACGCCGCCGTCGCGAACCTGGGCCCCGGGCTCGGCCGCGACGGCCCGCTGGAGCAGGGCGAGCGGTTCTTCCGGGGTGGCCAGGGTGGCGGCGATCGCGGTGAGCAGGGGTGACGGCGTGTCGGCGACGGGTTCTCGCAGGCCGGCCAGGCGGGCCAGGGAATCCCGCAGGCTGGCCAGGTCCCGCGGGCGGGCGTTCTTCACCGCGATGCGGCCGGCGATGCGCTCTACGTCGGCAAAGCCCTTCAATTCCTGGCGGACCTCCCCGGCCAGGCGGCCGTAGTCCTCCAGCAAAACCGACACCGCTCCGTGGCGGGCGGCGGGGAGGGCGCGCTCCCGGGCCGGATGGTGCAGGGTATGGCGCAGGAGACGCGAGCCCATGCTGGTGACGCAGCGATCCAGCAGGGAAAGGAGGGTCGGCGCGGGCTGGCCGCGCAGGGTCTCCGTGAGTTCGAGATTGCGGCGGGTGGCGAGGTCGAGGCCCAGGTAGGCTGCTTCCAGCTCTACCGTCAGGCCCCGCACGTGGGGCAGGCCGCCGGCCTGGGTGGCCCGGGCGTACTGGAGCAGGGCGCCGGCGGCGCCGACGGCGGGCTTGAGGCCCTCGGCACCGAAGCCGGCCAGGGATGCCACCGCGAAATGCTCGCAGAGCAGCCGGCGGGCGGAGTCGAACTCGAAATTCCAGTCCGGCTGGCGGGTGCGGGCGCAGTCCAGGGGGGCATCGCCGGCCCAGGATTCCGGCAGCAGGATTTCCGCCGGGCGGATGCGCTCCAGGGTCGCCGCCAGTTGCTCGACGGCGACCTCGGTGAGGATGAATTCCCCGCTTGCCACGTTGAGCCGGGCCAGGCCCAGCAGGTTGCGGTGGCTTGTGAGCGCCAGCAGCCAGGCGTCACGCTTGTCGTCGAGGAGCGCCGCGTCGGTCAGGGTGCCGGGGGTGACGATGCGGGACACCGCCCGCTCCACCGGCCCCTTGCTGGTGGCCGGGTCGCCGATCTGCTCGCAGATCACCACCGATTCCCCCAGCTTCACCAGCTTGGCGAGGTAAGGCTCCAGGGAATGGAAGGGCACGCCGGCCATCTTGATCGGCTGGCCGGCGCTCTGGCCGCGGGTGGTGAGGGTGATGTCGAGGAGCCGGGCGGCCTTCTCGGCATCCTCGAAGAACAGCTCGTAGAAATCCCCCATGCGGTAGAACAACAGGGTGCCTGGATGCTGGGCCTTGAGCGCCAGGTACTGGCGCATCATGGGGGTGTGCTGGGACAGGTCGCTTTGCATGGCCGCGATTTTAGCGCGGAAGGGGCAGCGCGGCCCCCGCCGGCTCAGCGGCTGTTGCCGAGGATGAAGCGCAGGCCGAAGCGGCGCAGGAGGTCGGCCCAGTAACCCGGGGGACGGGCCTCGACCAGATGGTGGAAGACGTGGCCGGCGGCGATGCTGGAGGCCCAGGCGGCAAGCAGGGCGACGAGGGCGGGGCCGTCGCCGTCGGGGGCGTAGCGGTCGTAGAGGGCGCTGACCAGCAGGTAGATGGGGAAATGGACCAGGAAGACGGAATAGGAGATGCGCCCCAGATAGGCGGTGAGACGGAAGTCGGTCCACCGGTCGAGCAGGCCGCTGCGGCGCCCCAGGCCGAGGATCATGGCCACCGCCACGGCGATGGCGATGCGCAGACGGAAGTCCACCAACAGGGCAGCAATGCCCACGGCCCAGATGGCGCCGAGCCAGGCGATGGGGCGGCGCCGGTCGGAGGCCCACCAGGCGCCGGCGCCGAGGGCGTAGGAACCGAAGAAGTAGAGCCCGAAGTTGTCCCAGGCGGCATCGAGGTTGAAGTGGAAGAGGGAGGCGAAGGCCAGGGCGAACACCAGGAAGGGGGCGGGATTGACCGGCTGGTTGCCGGCCATGGCGCGGGCGAAGGCCAGGACGAGGGCGAAGAGGGCGAAGAGCTGGAAATCGATGGCCACGTACCAGACGCCGGCGGAAAGGGCGTCGAAATCCAGGATGTTGTGCAGGAGCAGGGTATGGGCGAAGAACTGGGCCAGGGTGGCCTTGTCGGGGATGGCGTCGTCGTCCATCCAGGCGCGGGCCACGGCGGCGCAGAGCATGGCCAGCAGGAGGGCGCCGACGAAGGGCACCACCAGCCGCTGGTAGCGCTTCCACACCAGGTGAAGCGGTTCGCCGAAAGCGGCCCGGCCTTCCGGGGCGAGGCTGCGGGCGGCGAGGAAGCCGCCGATGACCAGGAACACCTGGACCGCCATGCGGGCGTAGTCGTAGAGCCAGCCGGCGACGTCGGGCGTGATGTCGCCGAAGGCCTCGGCCAGGGGGCCGTAGGCCGAGAAGTGATGGAGGACGATAAGTTGCGAGGCGACGGCCTTGAACAGGTCGATCAGCGGCAGGCGTGAAGCGCGGGAACTCATTCTCTTGTAACGGCCGGCGGCAGGTTTGGTTTACGCGGCCGGCAGGCGATGGATGGTCAGGCGTTCAGGGCAGGGGTTCGGTGGCTGGCGATGAGTTGCAGCAGGGGGGCGAAAACCTTGGGCGTGCCGGCGACGATGTTGCCGGTCTGGAGGAAGTTCTGGTCGCCGGCCAGGTCGCTTACCAGGCCGCCGGCCTCGGCGATGACCAGGGCGCCCGCGGCCATGTCCCAGGGGGAGAGGCCGAATTCCCAGAAGCCGTCGTAGCGCCCGCAAGCCACGTAGCAGAGGTCGAGGGAGGCGGCGCCCGGGCGGCGCAGGCCGGCGGTCTTCTGGGTCAGTTCCTTGAAGATGGCCAGGTAGGCGTCGGCATGATCGAACATGCGGTAGGGGAAGCCGGTGCCGATGAGGGAATCCTGCAGCTTGGTGCGCTTGGAGACGCGGATGCGCCGGTCGTTAAGGAAGGCGCCGGCGCCCTTGCTGGCGGTGAACATCTCGTTGCGGTTGGGGTCGAAGACCAGCGCCTGCTCGACGATGCCGCCCTTGGCCAGGGCGATGGAAATGGCGTACTGGGGCAGGCCGTGGATGAAGTTGGTGGTGCCGTCCAGGGGGTCGATGATCCACTGGAACTCCGCATCCCGCTTGCCCTTGCCGGCGGTCTCGCCGGACTCCTCTGCTAGAATGCCGTAATTGGGGTAGGCTTCCTGCAGCACCTCGATGATGGCGGCTTCGGCAGCCTGGTCCACCTCGGTGACGAAGTCGTTGGGCTGCTTGCTGGCGACCTTGAGCAGATCGAGGTCGTTGGAAGCGCGGTTGATGATCTGGCTGGCGCGGCGCGCCGCTTTGATGGCGATGTTCAGGGCGGGATGCATGTTGGAAAAGAACTGGCGGCCAGAACGGGAGTACCGGCTGGCCGCGAAATTTGCAAAACGCTAATTTTACTATGAAACCCGCCGATTTGCTCGACCGCGTCCGCGTCGTCCTTTGTCGTCCCAGCCATCCCGGCAATATCGGCGCCGCCGCCCGGGCCATGAAGAACATGGGGATCGCCCGCCTCGCCCTGGTGACGCCGCTGCGTTTTCCCGATGCCGAGGCCGATGCCCGGGCCGCCGGCGCCGACGACGTGCTGGCCGCCGCCCGCGTCTGCGGCAACCTGGACGAGGCGCTGGCCGGCAGCACCCTGGCGGTGGCCCTTTCGGCCCGCCCGCGGGATCTGGGCCCCCAGCCCCGCAGCGTGCGCGAGGCGGTGGGCGAGCTGCTGGCCGCGGCGGCCCAGGGTGAGGTGGCCCTGGTTTTCGGCAACGAAACCACCGGCCTCTCCAACGACGAATTGCAGCGCTGCCACGCGGCGGTGACCATCCCGTCCAATCCGGAATTCAGCTCCCTCAACTTGGGGGCGGCGGTGCAGGTGCTGTGCTACGAATTGCGCATGGGCGCCTACGCCGGCGTGCCGCCGGCCGCCGATCCGGCCACGCCCTTCGCCTCGCCGCCGGCCACCCACGACGAGATCGAAGGCTTCTATGCCCACCTGGAAGCGGTGATGACCGAGACCGGCTTCTACAACCACGCCCAGCCGGGGCGCCTGCTGCCCAAGCTGCGCCGGCTCTTCGGTCGCTCCCGGCTGGAGAAGGACGAAATCAACATCCTGCGCGGCATCCTGGCGGCCACCCGGCAGAAGACGGGGCACGGGCGCTAGGGGCGCCCCGGGGCGTCAGGCGAAGGCTGCCTGCATCTCGGCCGTTTCCCGGCCGATCTGTTCCATCAGGGGGGAGAAGCGTTCGCGGATGGCGGCGGGGTCGCCGGCCTCGGGGTCCACGTCCTGGTAGATCCACTCGAAATGTTCGCCGGCCAGGACGTTGGCCAGGTAGACCACGTCCGCCAGGCTGCGGATGGGGTCCGGGGCCGGCCGCGGCTGGTCGTGGTCGATGGTGGCCTCGACGATCTCCTCGGGCAGGCCCAGGGCCTGCAGCAAGGTCACGCCGATGCTCTCGTGCCATTGCACGATGACGTACTTGACCGTTTCCGGCCGGGCGCACAGTTCGGGGTATTGGGCCGCCCGGTAGAGCATGTAGAAGGCGCCCAGGTCGTGCACCAGCCCGGCGAGGAGGGCTTCCTCCGGATTGATGCGGGTGTGCATGCGGGCCAGGAGGCGGGCGGCGACGGCGGTCTGCAGGGAATGCACCCACAGCATGCGGGCCTGTTCCTTGAAAGGCAGGATGGCCTTGGAGCGCATCAACTGGTTCATGGCGATGGCCAGCGCCGTAGTGCGAACGACGTTGAGTCCCAGGCGGGTGATGGCGGCCTGGAGATCCTTGGCCGGCACGCCGCTGGGGCAATACATGACCGAATTGGCCAGATGGAGGATCTTGGCGGCCACCAGGGGCTCAAGGCGGACGATTTCGGCCACGTGGGCGATGGAAATGTCGGGATCCTGCAGCGCGTCCCGCAGGCGGAAGGCGGCGTCGAAATAGGTGGGAAAGACCACTTCCCCGGCCAGTTCCCTGGCGATGTCTTCGAGCATCTGGAAGCGTTGGGCTTTCAGGGCTTCGCCGATCTTGTCTGCGTCGGGAGCGGGCGGGGCGGACATGGTGGGGGCCGGTTGCGCGTGGGAAAGGCGATTGTCCCGGATTGGCGCCGGCCTGTCACGCGCTGCCGGGCAATAGCTGACAATTTCAGTCGAGTATTCTACAATTGCCCACCAAATTTATAGGGAGATTCCGAGGTCATGTTCAGTACCCTGCGCGAAGACATCCGTTCGGTTTTCGACCGCGATCCCGCGGCGCGCTCGTTCTGGGAGGTACTGACCTGCTATCCGGGCATCCATGCCCTCATCTTCCATCGCCTGGCCCACTGGCTGTGGGGCCACCGCCTGCGCTGGCTGGCCCGCTTCACCGCCAACCTTGCCCGCTTCCTCACCGGCATCGAGATCCATCCCGGCGCCTCCATCGGCCGCCGCTTCTTCATCGACCACGGCATGGGCGT
>DAINDE010000064.1:0-16007 GCA_036732025.1 Rhodocyclaceae bacterium | reverse complement strand
CGCCGCCCCCGCCGCCGGAGCGCGAGGGCCGCCCGCCGGGGCCGCCCGGGCACGCCCGGTCCCGCATCTGGCTGATCCTCCTCGTCCAGTTCATCGCCCTCACCGGGGCCGCCTGGGTCGGTGCCCGCATGGCCGCCCGGCCCATGCGCAATCTGGCCGATGCCGCCGCCCGCCTGGGGGAAAACATCGACGAACCGCCCATGGCCGAAAGCGGCCCGGCCGAGGCCCGCCAGGCGGCCCAGGTGTTCAATCGCATGCAGGACCGCATCCGCTCCCAGATCGAAACCCGGGGGCGCTTCCTGGCGGCGGTCTCCCACGACCTGCGCACCCCCCTCACCCGCATGAAGCTGCGGGTCGAGCAGATGGGCGGGGAAACCCCCGGCCGCGACAAGTTGCAGTCCGACATCGGCGAAATGGCGGCCATGCTCGACGCCACCCTCAACTACCTGCGCGGCGAATCCCGGAGCGAGTCCTGGCAGATGCTGGACCTCCAGTCCCTGGTCGAGACCCTGGCCGAGGATGCCCGGGAAAACGGCGACGACGTCACCGTCAGCGGCCAGGCCCGCCCCCTGCGGGTGCAACCCATGGCCCTGCGCCGCTGCCTCGCCAACCTGCTGGAAAATGCCCTGCGCTACGGCGAACGGGCCGAGATCACCCTGGCCGACGGAGCGGCCGGCGTCGCCATCGAAATCCGCGACCACGGCCCCGGCATCCCGGAAAACCGCATGGCCCAGGTCTTCGAGCCCTTCGTGCGCCTGGAGGAATCGCGCAACCGCAACACCGGCGGCGTCGGCCTCGGCCTCGCCATCGCCCGGGAAGCCGCCCGCCGCCACGGCGGCGAACTGACCCTGAAGAACGCCCCCGACGGCGGCCTCATCGCCCGCCTCACCCTGCCCCGGCAGGAGGCCTGACCCGACTGTATCCGGACCGATACAAAGCCGACACACGGCGCCTACACGCGCCTGCCACACTGGCCGCTCCCACAACGACCCGGAGGGCCCGTCATGACCACCATCGGCGGCAGCGGCAGCTTCTACAACAACACCCAGGCCATGGGCGGCATGCGCCCGCCCCCGCGCCCCGACCCATCCAAGCTGGCGGAAGACCTCTTCAGCCAGCTCGACACCAAGGGCCAGGGCTACCTGGAAAAGAGCGACCTGCAATCCGCCTTTGAATCCAGCGCCAGCAGCAGCGGCTCGGCCAGCGTCGACGAAGTCTTCTCCTCCCTCGACGGCGACGGCGACGGCAAGATCACCAAGGAGGAAATGACCTCCGGCCTCACCAAGCTGGCCGAGGAACTGGACAGCCACTTCAACGCCGGCCGCATGGCCGAGGCCATGGGCGCCATGCCCCCGCCGCCGCCCCCGCCGGAAGCCGACAGCGGCTTCACCCAGGACGAACTCTCGGCTCAGCTGGAAGAAGCCACCGCCGCCGGCGACACCCGGCGCAGCGAACTGCTCGACAGCGTCATCGCCAACTTCGACGCGGCCGACAGCGACGGCGACGGCAAGGTGACCTTTGCCGAAGCCATGGCCTACCAGCAGTCCCAGGGCAGCGGCGACAGCGCCGACACGACCTCCGCCACGGCCGGCTCCCAGGAAGCCGATCTGAGCGCCCACATCCTGCACCAGATCATGCAGCTCATGGCCACCTACGGCCGAACCGGCGAGGAATCCGCCAGCACCCTGGTTTCCACCTCCGCCTGAGGCCCCGTTCATGCTCGCCCCGGAAACGACACGCCGGCTCGCCCCCTTGCCCCTGTTGCTGGCCGCCGCGCTCGTTTCCGGGTGCGGCATGACCCCGCCCCAGGGTCCGCCCTCCGGCGGCCCCCAGGCGACGACCCCGGGCCTGCGCCCCGGCTACGTTCCGGAACGGCGCCACGCCACGGCATCCCTGCGGGAAACCTGGCAACTGGCTGGCACCACCGTGGATATCGCCTTCATTGCCCCGGAATCCCGGGAAAAGACGCCCCTGCTCATCTATCTCCCGGGCCTGGGTGAATCCGCCGCGGCCGGCCGGGCCTGGCGCCAGGCCTGGGCGGAAGCGGGCTATGCGGTCCTCAGCCTGCAACCGGCGGAACTGGGCGAAACCGCCTGGAGCCGGCTTCCGGCCGAAGAAGGCCGCAACGCCGAAGCCCGCGACCGCGCGCGCCGGAGCAACCTCGACCGCCGCGACCGGGTGCGGGAGCAGTACGCCGCCCCTGCCCTGAGCCGCCGGCTGGCCCTGGTCGCCCAGGCCGTCGCCGAAATCGACCGGCGCGCCGCCGGGCAGCCCCTCTACGGCCGGGCCGACAGCAGCCATCTGGCCCTCGCCGGCTACGACATCGGCGCCCAGACCGCCGCCGCCCTGGCCGGCGAACAGGTCAGCCGCGGTGCCCTGCCGCCGCCCCTGGCCCTGGAAGCCGCCATCCTCCTCAGCCCCCACGTCGAACTGGCCGCCGGCACCGGCCGTGCCCGCTTCGCCGCCATGAAGCTCCCGGTGCTGTCGGTGACCGGCAGCGAGGACGACGACCCGGACGGCCTGGTGGGCACGCCCGCCCTGCGGCGCACGCCCTGGCAGGGCATGCCGCCTGGCGACAAGTACCTGCTCCTGCTGGAAAACGGCATCCACGCCACCCTGGCCGGTAGCGACAACGGCCCCGAAGGCGGCCGGCGCATCGTCGGCGGACGTCAGGCGCCCCCGGACGGCCAGCGCGCCATGCCCTTCGGCGGGCCGCCCGGCGGCGGTCCCGGCGGTGACGGGGGCGGCCCGGAGACCTTCCGCCGCAGCGCCGCGGCCGGCACCGACAGCCGCCACGCCCAGGCCGTGCAGACCGTCACCACCGCCTTCCTCGACGCCGTCGTCAGGAACGCCCCGGTGGCCGACGAATGGCTGCGCCGCGACGCCACCCGCTGGCTGGGGGACTCGGCGACCCTGTGGATGCGCTGACGGTCAGGAACGCTTCGCCCGCGGATGGGCGGCGTCGTACACCGTGGCCAGGTGCTGGAAATCCAGATGCGTGTAGACCTGGGTCGAGGCGATGCTGGCGTGGCCGAGCATTTCCTGCACCGCCCGCAGGTCGCCGGAGGATTGCAGGAGGTGGGAGGCGAAGGAATGGCGCAGCATGTGGGGATGGACGTGGCGGGGCAGGCCGGCCTGGATGGCCAGGCGGGTCAGCCGGCGTTGCACCACCCCGGGGTTGATGCGGCTGCCCCGGCGGCCGACGAAGAGGGCCGCCTCCCCCGCCGCCGCCATGCCTTCCCGTAGCGCGGCCCAGGCGGCCAGGGCTTCCCGGGCCTTGGCGCCGACGGGGACGAGGCGGGTCTTGCCGCGCTTGCCGGTGACGCGCAGCTCGCCCTCGTCGCGCACCGCCGGCAGGGCATCGCGGTCGAGCGCCACCAGTTCGGCCAGGCGCAGGCCGGAGGAGTAGAAGAGCTCGAACATGGCCCGGTCCCGGGCGGCGAGGGCTGGATCGTCGTCGTCATCGGCGTCGGCCAGCAGGCGGTTGGCTTCGTCCACGGAAAGGGCGTTGGGCAGGCGCTTGGGCGATTTGGGGGGGCGCACACCGTCGCAGGGATTGGCGCCCACCTCTCCGCGGCGCCCCAGCCAGGCGAAGAAGCCCCGCCAGGCGGAAAGATGGCGGCCGAGGGAGCGGCCGGAGAGCCCCTGGCCGTGGAGCAGGGCGACGAAGCGGCGGATGTGGTGGGCCGTCAGTCCGGCCAGGGGCGTTTCCCCGGCCAGGGCGAGGAGCTTGCCGAGGTCCCGGCGGTAGTTGCTGACGGTATGGGGCGACTGCCGCCGCTGCTCGGCCAGTTCGGCCAGGTAGGCGGCGACGGCGTCGTCGGGGATCACAGCACGGTGCGGGTGACCCGGGCCAGGGCGGCGGAGACCATCTCGCCCAGGCGTTCCAGGTAGAGGGTGCCCATGTCGGCGAAGAAGCGCTGGGCGTCCTCGCTGCCCAGGGCGACCATGCCGATGGTGCCGCCGCCGTTCCTGAGGGCGATGAGGGCCTGGGAGCGGATGTGGTCGGCGTGCTCGCCGAACCAGGCCGCCGTGCCGAAGCCGGAAGTGGTGCCGCAGTAGGGCCGGGCCAGGCCCTCGGCGAAGGCCTGCAGGTCCTCGCCGACGGCGGCGAATTCGGGCAGGTCCTCGATGCCCTCGGGGCGGTCCCACAGGCGCAGGGCGACGTGGGGCACGGCGAAGTCGTCCCGCAGGTGGAAGTTGAGCAGGTGGATGACGGCCTGGAAGGTCTCGGCGGCGATGAGGGCCACGGCGAGGCGGTGCACCTTTTCGCTGATGGCGTCGTTTTCCTCGCCGAAGGCGATCAGTTCGGCCAGCTTGCCTTCGAGCTGGCGGTTGGTCTCGCGCATCACCAGCATCTGCCGCTCGTTGAGGGAGATGGTGCGCCCGCCGTGGGGATGGGGCACGTAGAGGTGGGCCAGCAGCTCGGCGTTCTGCTCGAAGAAACCGGGGTTGGACTGCAGGAAGTGGGCGACGTCGTCCGCCGTGATGGGGGTGCTCATAGGTCGATTTCTCCGGAGAAGACGGTGGTGGCCGGGCCAGTCATGAGCACCGGCTGGCCGGGGCCGCCCCAGGCGATGCTGAGGTCGCCGCCGCGGGTGGCGATGCGCACGGGGGAGTCGAGCAGCCCGCGGCGGATGCCGGCGACTGCCGCGGCGCAGGCGCCGGTGCCGCAGGCCAGCGTTTCGCCGGAACCGCGCTCGAAGACGCGCAGGCGGGCGTTGTGGCGATCCACCACCTGCAGGAAGCCGGCGTTGACCCGCTGCGGGAAGCGCGGGTGGCGTTCGATGAGCGGCCCCTGGGCGGCGACCGGGGCCGTATCCACGTCCGCCACCACCTGCACGGCGTGGGGGTTGCCCATGGAGACGACGCTGATATCGACGCTCTCGCCGGCCACGTCGAGGGGCTGGACCACGGCGTCGCTGTCGCTCTCGAAGGGAATCTCCGCCGGGGCGAAACGGGGCACGCCCATGTCCACGGTCACCGTGCCGTCGGTTTCCAGACGGGGGCCGATGATGCCGTTCTTGGTCTCGACACGGATCTCCCGCTTGTCGGTGAGGCCCTGCTCATGGACGAAGCGGACGAAGCAGCGAGCACCGTTGCCGCACTGTTCCACCTCGCCGCCGTCGGCGTTGAAGATGCGGTAGCGGAAATCGACGCCGGGCTGGCTGGGGGCTTCCACCAGCAGGATCTGGTCGCAGCCGACGCCGAAATTGCGGTCGGCGAGGAAGCGCAGTTGCCCGGGGGTCAGGTCGATGGGCTGGCGGACCCCGTCGAGGACGACGAAATCGTTGCCCAGGCCATGCATCTTGGTGAATTTCAGCTTCACTGCGCTCTCTTAAATGGGTGTTTCGGACCAGCACCGCCGCACCGTTCGCCCTGAGCCTGTCGAAGGGCGGTTTTCCCCGGGCTTCGACAGGCTCGGCCCGAACGGAGGCGGCGGCACTGGACTCAGCAAAAGCATATCAGGAACATGAGGTTACCTCAAATTCCTAAAGTTTCTTCTCCATCACGTAATCGTCCATGACATAGCCACCGCCGATGTCGTCCACGGTGCTCGTCCGCACCTCGAAGCCATATTTCTTGTAGGAGTTGATGGCCTTGGCGTTGCGCTTGTTCACCTGGAGGATGACGCAGGGGTAGCCCATCTTCTTCGCCCGCGCCGCCACGTGGGCGATGAGCTGGCCGCCGACGCCCTGGCGCTGGACGTCGGGGTGGATGTAGAGCTTGTCGAGCTTGAACTCGCCCTTGTAGATTTCGCTGAAGGCGAAGCCGATGCGGCGCCCCTGGTAGAAAGCCTGGTCCAGCCACTTGTGCAGGTCTTCCAGGTCGTCGTAGAGGCGCTCATGCCCGTAGCGCTGCTCCAGCATGAAGTCGATCTGCTCCTGGGTGATGATACCCGGGTAGCTGGCCTGCCAGATTTCCCGGGCCAGGGCCGAGATGGCCGGCACGTCGGGGGGCGTCACGGGGCGGATTTCAATGTTCAGGCTCATCGGTAATACCTCTGTTCTCCCGCCGGTCTTGTCTTGAAGCGCTTGTGCAACCAGAAATACTGCTCCGGCATGGTCAGTACCTGGCTTTCGATGAAACGGTTCATGAATTCGGTATCGGCTTCGACACTCGAACCGGGGTAATTGTCCCATGGCGGCAGCAATTCCACCTCATATCCCGAAGGCACCTGGCGGGTGATGCAGGGCACCACCCGGGCGCCGGTCAGGCGGGCGAGGCGGGAAACGCCGGTGATGGTGGCCGCCGGCACGCCGAAGAAGGGCGCGAAGATGGAATCCTTGCGGCCGAAATCCATGTCCGGCAGGTAGTAGAAGGGGTAGCCGTCCTTCATGGCCTTCACCGCCTTGCGCATGCCGTCCTGGCGGGAGAGGAGGATGGGGGCATTGAAGCGCAGCCGGCCCTGGAGCAGCACGTCGTTGAACACCGGGTTCTTCTGGTTGGAATAGACGCTGACCAGGGGCGTGGCCAGGGTCATCATGGTGCCGCCGGCGTCGAGGCCGACGAAATGGGGCGCCAGCAGGATGGTCGGGCGGCCCTCCGGGTCTTTCAGGTATTCCCCGCCCTTGAGCCGGATCAACCGGCGCAGGCGCCCCTCGGCGGCCCACCAGCCCAGGGTGCGGTCGAGGAAGGCCCGGGCGAAGGCGACGAAATGCCGGCGGGCGACCGCCTCGCGCTCGGCCTCGCTCCACCGGGGAAAGCACAGGCGCAGGTTGGTCAGCGCCACCCGCCGGCGTTCCCGGCCGAAGGCGTACAGGAGCCGCCCCAGGCACCAGCCCAGGCCGCGCAGCAGCGGCAGGGGCAGCCAGTGGAGCAGCCAGAGCAGGCCCACGACGCCGTGGGAGGCCAGGCGCTTCATGGCTCGGCGCGCATTTCCGCCACCGGCGGCGGCTCGGCGCCGGCCGGCCGCTTGTAGCGGTTGTAGCCCCACAGGTACTGGGCGGGGCACTGGCGGATGAGGTGCTCGATCTCGTGGTTGATCTGCTGGGCGCGCGCGACGGTGTCGCCGGTGAATTCCCGGGTCGGCCGGCTGAAGTGGATGCGGTAGCCGCGGCCGCCGGGCAGGCGCTCGCCCCAGGTCATCAGCGCCGTGGCGCCGGTTTCGCTGAGGCGGGCGGCCAGGGTCATGGTATAGGCCGGACGGCCGAAGAAATCGAGCCAGACGCCTTCGCCGGTCTTGGGCGCCTGGTCCGGCAGCATGCCGACGGCCTGCCCCTTCTTCAGGGCCTTGATGAGAGAGCGCACGCCGGACAGGTCGGCGGCGGCGATGTGCAGCTTCTCCCGCTGGCGGCCGGTTTCGATCAGCCACTGCAGGGAGGCCTGGCGCGGCGGCCGGTATAGGACGGTGATGTCCCCCAGGGAGGAAAGGTACTGGGCGGTGATCTCGAAGCAGCCCAGGTGGGGCGTGAGATAGAGAATACCCTTGCCGGCGGCCAGGGCCTCGTCCACCAGTTCGCGGCCCACCACCTCGACCACCTGGGCGTTGGCCTCCTCCAGGGTGCGCAGCCAGATGCGGGAAAGTTCCAGGGACTGCTTGCCGGCCTCGGCGGCGGCCGGGCCGGCGAGGGCCAGGTCGATGCCCGCCTGGGCCAAATTTGCCCGCAGGTTGCGACGATAGGTGGAGGAAGCCAGGTAGATGAGCCGGCCGAGAAAGGCGCCGAGGGCGTGGACCACCGACAGGGGCAGGCGACTCAGGATGCGGAAGAGAAAAACCATACAGGACCGGGGGTTGCAACCGGCGGGGAAAAGGTTACCATTATCGGATCGCCGAGTTAAACAGACAACTTGCGGGGCGATTCACAAATTCTGCTAAAGCGTCGCCAGCTCGTGGTCCGAAGCCGGTAACGCCGGACAACAGGACCGCTGGAGCTTCAGTTGAGCGAATATTTCTTCACTTCGGAATCGGTTTCCGAAGGCCATCCCGACAAGGTCGCCGACCAGATTTCCGACGCCATCCTGGACGCCATCCTGGCCCAGGACAAGCATTCCCGCGTCGCTGCCGAAACCCTGTGCAACACCGGCCTGGTGGTCCTGGCCGGCGAGATCACCACCGCCGCCAACGTCGATTACATCCAGGTCGCCCGCGACACCATCAAGCGCATCGGCTACGACAACACGGAATATGGCATCGACTACAAGGGCTGCGCCGTGCTCGTCGCCTACGACAAGCAGAGCCCGGACATCGCCCAGGGCGTGAACAAGGCCTACGACGACAACCTCGACCAGGGCGCCGGCGACCAGGGCCTGATGTTCGGCTACGCCTGCGACGAAACCCCGGTGCTGATGCCCCTGCCCATCCACCTCTCCCATCGCCTGGTCGAACGCCAGGCCATGCTGAGGAAGGACGGCCGCCTGCCCTGGGCTCGCCCGGACGCCAAGTCCCAGGTCACCATCAAGTACGTGGACGGCAAGCCCGATTCCATCGACACCGTCGTGCTGTCCACCCAGCACTCCCCGGACATCAGCCTGGAAGACCTGCGGGAAGCCACCATCGAGGAGATCATCAAGCCGGTGCTGCCCAAGGAACTGATCAAGGGCGACATCAAGTACCTGGTGAACCCCACCGGCCGCTTCGTCGTCGGCGGCCCGCAAGGCGACTGCGGCCTCACCGGGCGCAAGATCATCGTCGACACCTACGGCGGGGCCGCCCCCCACGGCGGCGGCGCCTTCTCCGGCAAGGATCCCTCCAAGGTGGACCGCTCCGCCGCCTACGCCGGCCGCTATGTGGCCAAGAACATCGTCGCCGCCGGCCTCGCCTCCCGCTGCCTGGTGCAGGTCTCCTACGCCATCGGCGTCGCCCACCCGACCTCGGTCATGGTGGACACCTTCGGCACCGGCAAGGTCAGCAACGAAACCCTCACCGCCCTCATCAAGAAGCATTTCGACCTGCGCCCCAAGGGCATCGTCAACATGCTCGACCTGCTCCGCCCCATCTACCAGAAGACGGCCGCCTACGGCCACTTCGGGCGGGATGAACCGGAATTCACCTGGGAAAGTACCGACCGAGCGGCGTTGCTGCGCAACGACGCCGGGCTTTAAGCGGCAGCGCACAGCCCCTTCAGGGAGCCCCTTCGGGCTCCCTTTTTCTTGCCTTCGCGTCCACCGGCGCCAGCCGGGCCTTGACAGGGTTATGGTGTTGTCCTAGCTTGCTTCCTACATAACAAAATAACGCCCTGCCAGGGGACACCCACGCAAGGAGACAAGAATGGCTCCGCAGAGATGCCTTCCGTCGACCCGATGCCGGTCGCCCTTCCCCAACCCGGGAAGCACGCCATGAGTCCGGCCGCCCCCTACGGGCTGCTCGGTTCTTCCCCCGCCTTCTGCAGCGCCGTCGAGGGGCTGCTGCGCTTTGCCCGTTCCGAGTGCACCCTCCTCATCGAGGGCGAAACCGGCACCGGCAAGGAGGCGGCGGCCCGCATGGTGCATGAATGCAGCCACCGGCAGGGCAAGCCCTTCATCCCGGTCAATTGCGGCGCCCTGCCCGATGGTCTGGCCGAATCGGAGCTTTTCGGCTGCGAGAAGGGCGCCTACACCGACGCCCGCCAGGCCCGCCGCGGCCTGGTGGCGGAGGCGGAGGGCGGCACCCTGTTCCTGGACGAGGTGGAAGCCATGCCCGCCCGGGCCCAGGTGGCGCTGCTGCGCTTCCTCCAGGACGGCGGCTTCCGCCCCGTCGGCAGCACCCGCACCCTCCATGGCAACGCGCGGGTCATCGCCGCCACCAACGAGTCCCTGGCCGCCCTCACCGCCCGCCAGCAGTTGCGGGCCGACCTCATGTTCCGCCTCAAGGTCCTGGTGGTTTCCCTGCCGCCCCTGCGAGATCGCGGCGACGATGTGCTGGAGATCGCCGGGGATTGCCTGCACCGCTTCAGCGCCCGCCACGGCATGGCCCAGCCGGCGCTGAGCGAGGCCACGGTCGCCTGGTTCCGGCGGTACCACTGGCCCGGCAACATCCGGGAGCTGGAAAACACCCTGCTGCAGAGTCTTCTGCTCTGCCGCGGCGGCCAGCTCGACATTCCGCCGCCCAAGGGTTACGGCTCGGTGCCTGCGGCAAGGGATTTCGCCTCCCTGCCTTTCTCGGCCGCCAAGGCCGAAGCCATCGCCGATTTCGAGCGCCACTACCTCAACGGCATCCTCGCCCGCACCGACGGCAACGTTTCCCAGGCGGCGCGGCTGGCGGGCACCGACCGCAGCGCCCTGCGCAAGCTGCTGCGCCGCCACGGGCTGATGCCGGAGGACTTCCGCCCGGACCGGGGCTGACCCCACCGCGCCCGGCGGCGCCGATACCCACCCGGGTATCGGCATACCCACCCCCGCATTGCCAGCGATTCCGGGCACGGTCCCCGGCCGCTACCACCAAGGCCCGGGGTGGCGCCACACCCAGCCCCCGGCCGGGTGCTCCGCTCCAAGCCCTTGATTCATTGGGCTTCTCCATTCCATCGTGGTATGGCATAGGCATTGCTCCTGATGCACCGTTGTGCCGGTGCGGCCCAACCCGGAAACCCGCGGCGGCGACGCCGCCCAGTAGCGAGGTGCCAGGTGAAGGAGGATGCGGAAATCCTGCGGATCGGATCGGAAATCCTGGGTTACCTGGAGTCCCACCCGGATGCAGGCGACACCGAGGAGCACATCGTCCGCTGGTGGCTGCTGGCGCAGCGCGTGGAGCGGGGCCTCGACCAGACCGGCCGGGCCCTGGCCTGGCTGGATCGCAATGGCTTCATCGAGCGCCTGGAGCTGCCCGACCGGCGGGTGCTGTACCGCCTGCGCCGGGACGGCGGCAGGCCTCGGCAGTGACAACCGGGCCGAGAGGCACGTGAACCCCATGACCAACGGAAGGAGCCTTCAATGCCAGCTACCCTGAGTTACCCGGGTGTCTATATCGAGGAGGTGCCCAGTGGCGTGCGCACCATCACCGGCGTGGCCACCTCGATCACCGCCTTCATCGGCCGCGCCGTCAAAGGGCTCGCCGACGACCCCCTCATCGTCAACAGCTACGGCGATTTCGAGCGGGCCTTCGGTCCCCTGCACGTGGATTACCCGATGAGCTACGCCGTCCGCGACTTCTACCAGAACGGCGGCGGCAAGGCGGTCATCGTGCGGCTCTACAAGAAACCCGGCGGTAGCAAGGACAAGGCGGCGATCAAGATCACCAACCTGGAGCTGGGGGCCGCCTCCCCCGGCGCCTGGGGCAACACCCTGCGGGCCCGGGTGGAGGCCGTGGATGCGGCCTCGGCGGCGGAAATCGCCGCCCGGCTGGGGGTGGCCACCACCGACATCTTCAACCTGCGGATCAAGGACACCGCCCCCGGCGGCGGCGAGGAGGTCTTCTTCAACCTCACCACCAAGGAAAGCGCCCGCCGGGCCGACCGGGTGCTGGCCAACGAGTCGCGGCTGGCGCGGGTGAACACCGCCCTGCCCGCCAACAACGCCCCCGCCGCCCACCCTGCCCCCGCCGCCGGCAAGACCATCTGGGACGACGACAACGCCTCCACCAAGGTCGCTGCCGCCGACCTCGCCTCGGACAGCGCCGCCCTCTCCGCCAAGGCCGACTGGACCGGCAGCGAGGCCAACAAGACCGGCCTCTACGCCCTCAAGAAGACCGATCTCTTCAACCTCCTCTGCATCCCCCCCGACACCCGGGCCGGCGACACCCTCGTCGACGTCTACAAGGAGGCCCTCGCCTTCTGCGTCGCCCGGCGCGCCCTGCTCCTCGTCGATGCGCCCGCCAAATGGACCAGTGCCAATGCCATCGTCGCCAACAACAACCAGTTCCTCACCGAACTGGGGCTCAATGGCGAAGCTTCCCGCAACGCCGCCCTTTATTTCCCCCGGGTATCGGCCCGGGACCCCCTGCGCGACGGCCAGGTGGACACCTTCGTCCCCTGCGGCATCGTCGCCGGGGTGATGGCCCGGACCGACGAGCGCCGCGGCGTGTGGAAGGCGCCGGCCGGCATCGACGCCGCCCTCTCCGGCCCCATCGGCCCGTCGGTGAGCCTCACCGACGGCGAGAACGGCATGCTCAACCCCCTGGGCATCAACTGCCTGCGCAGCTTCCCGGTCACCGGCAGCGTCGTCTGGGGCTCCCGCACCCTGCGCGGCGCCGACCTCCTGGCCGACGAGTACAAGTACGTGCCGGTGCGGCGCCTGGCCCTGTTCATCGAGGAAAGCCTCTTCCGCGGCACCCAGTGGGTGGTCTTCGAGCCCAACGACGAACCCCTGTGGGCGCAGATCCGCCTCAACCTCGGCGCCTTCATGAACAGCCTCTTCCGCCAGGGCGCCTTCCAGGGCACGACGCCGCGGGAGGCCTATCTGGTCAAGTGCGACAAGGAAACCACCACCCAGGACGACATCAACCGCGGCGTCGTCAACATCCTGGTCGGCTTCGCCCCCCTGAAGCCCGCCGAGTTCGTGGTCATCAAGATCCAGCAGCTGGCCGGGCAGATCCAGGCCTGATAACGGAACAAGGAGAGGCAAATGGCACAGTTTTCCGTCAATCCGCAGCGCTTCGATCCCTACAAGAACTTCAAGTTTCGCGTGAAGTGGGACGGCCGCTACGTGGCCGGCATCAGCAAGGTCAGCACCCTGAAGCGCACCACCGAGGTGGTCAAGCACCGGGAAGGGGGCGACCCCTCCTCCAGCCGCAAGTCGCCGGGGCGCACCGAATTCGAGGCCGTCACCCTGGAACGGGGCGTCACCCACGACCCGGAGTTCGAGAAGTGGGCCAACAAGGTCTGGAACTTCGGCTCCGGCCTCGGCGCCGAGGTATCGCTCAAGGATTTCCGCAAGGACGTCATCATCGAGGTCTACAACGAGGCCGGCCAACTGGCCATCGCCTACCGCCTGTTCCGCTGCTGGGTGTCGGAATTCCAGTCCCTCTCGGACCTCGACGCCAACGCCAACGCCGTCGCCATCCAGCACATCAAGCTGGAAAACGAGGGCTGGGAGCGGGACTACGAGGTGGCCGAACCGAGCGAACCCACCTTCAACGAGCCGGCCTGAACGCCATCTGAGGACTCCAGATGCGGGAACAAGCCCTCCTCGACGCCTGGAACACTGCCCTGGCCGCCCCGCCCGGCTGGCGTCCGGCGGCCCTGGTGGGCGCCCTGGAGGCGCTGCCCTGGACCGAGCTGGCAGAATGGACCGCCGGCCGCGTCAACGGCCGCCTGCTGGAGCTGCACGCCGCCCTCTTCGGCCCTGCCCTGGAAGGCGTCACCCGCTGTCCGGCCTGCGCCACGGCGGTGGAGTTGGCCCTGCCCGTGGCCACCCTGCAGGCCATTCCGGCGCTGCCGGCCCCCGCCGATCAGCCGGTGCCCACCCTGGGCCGCCTGTGGCAAGCCTTTGCCGCCGATTCCGACGCCGCTGCCCTTGACGATCTTCTCGGCGCCGCTGCCGACGCCACCGACCTCGAAGCCGCCTGGGCCGCCGCCGACCCCCTGGCCGTCGCCGAACTGGCGCTGACCTGCCCCGCCTGCGGCCACCGCTGGCCGGAGGAAGCCGACCTCGGCCCCTTCGTCTGGCGCAAGGTGGATGCCTGGGCCGAAAGCCTCCTCGACGACGTGGCCCTCCTCGCCCGGGCCTACGGCTGGCGGGAAAGCGACGTGCTGGCCCTGCCGCCGGCCCGGCGCCGTCGCTACCTGGAAAGGGCCTGGGCATGAGCTATTTGAGCACGCTCATCGCCGCCGCCCGCGGCCGGCCGCAAGGCTTGCAACCGCGTCTGGCGGCGCGCTTCGAGAACCTCGCTCCGGGCGGCGAGCCGGCGCCGGGCCACTCGGGCGCACCGCCGCTGCCGGCCAGCGTACCTGGCCTCGCCCCGTCACCCGTTGCCCCCGGGCGAATGACCCAGCCACCCACCGCCGTATCCCCCACCTCCGTTCGGGCTGAGCCCGTCGAAGCCCGGGATGCACCGCCCTTCGACAGGTCTGTCCTGAGCCAAGTCGAAGGACTCAGGACGAACGGTAACGTATCCCACCAGGCAGGCACCGACGCCACCCGTGCTGCGGACAGCCAGAAACAGCCCGAGGCGATCAGCGAATCCGCAAGCCAGCCGATCCCCACACCGCTGGCTCCAGCCAATACTCTGGCCTTCGCGCCGGAACCCTCGCCTCTCCGCTCCGACAACGTCCAGGCCGCCCCCTCGGGCATTCCCGCCCTCCCCGCCCCACCCCAGGCCACCGCCAGCACCCCTCCCTGGCTGCCCGCAACCGCCCGGAGCACAGCCCCCGACAGCCAGCCCCCCGCCCCCCGCCAGCCGGAAGCTTCCACCATCCGCATCAGCATCGGCCGCATCGACGTTCGCGCCGACCCGACGCCGGCCAAGGCCGCCCCGCGCCCCACCGCCCGCCCCGCCGGCGAGAGCGCCCTGACGCGCTACCTCAACCAACGGGGCCGGCCATGAGCAACGCCCTCGCCATCGCCGCCGTCAGCGCCGTCCTCAAGGATCTGCTCAACAACGGGCTGATCGACCACGACGTGGCCAGCGCCCTGGGGCCGGTGAAGGTCAGCGCCCTGCCGCCGGACCGGGTGGTGCCGGCCAACGGCGCCGAGCCTACCCAGCTCAACCTCTTTCTCCACCAGGTCAGCCACAACGCCGCCTGGCGCAACGCCGCCCTGCCTTCCCGCGGGTCCGCCGGCGAGCGCCTGACCAACCCGCCCCTGGCCCTCGATCTGCATTACCTGATCACCGCCTACGGCGCTTCCGAATTCCACGCCGAGATCCTGCTGGGCTACGCCATGCAACTCCTGCACGAGACGCCCATCCTCACCCGGGACGCCATCCGCAAGACCCTGGAGGCCGCTTCGCCAGTCAGCGGCGGCATCCTCCCCGACGCCTTCAAGACCCTTCCCGCCGCCGAGCTGGCCGACCAGTTCGAGCAGTTGCGCATCGTTCCCCAGTCGCTGCCCAGCGAGGAGATGTCGCGCCTGTGGGCGGCCATCCAGAGCCACTACCGGCCCACCGCCGCCTACCAGATTTCGGTGGTGCTCATCGAGAGCAAGAAGCGCACGAAGGCTGCCCTGCCGGTGCAAGCCCGCAACCTGGTGGTGCAGCCCCTGGCCCGGCCTGCCATCGACCGGGTGGAGCCCCAGGCCGTCGAAGTCGGCGCCACCCTCACCCTCACCGGCTCGTCGCTGAAGGGTGCCGTCACCAAGGTGGATTTCGGCGACGGCCCCATCGACCCCGACACCGTGGCCGACGACCGCATCACCGTCACCGTCCCCGCCACCCTGACGCCCGGCGTGAAAACCCTGCAGATCAAGCATTTGGTCAAATTCGGCACCCCCGCCGATCCCCACCGGGGCGTCGATTCCAACACCGTCGCCTTCCTGCTCACGCCGCGGCTGGCCGCCGCACCGCCGCCAACCCCCACCTTCGCCGTCGCCCGGGGCGCCACCCTGACCCTGCCGGTGGCCCCCCCCGTGGGCCGCAGCCAGAAGGTCACCGCCCTCATCGGCGAAACGACCCTCGACATCCCCGCCCGCGACCCCACCGGGCCCCTCGCCACCGCCAGCATCGACGTCCCCATCCCCACCGGCTTCGCCGTCGGCACTTTCCTCCTGCGGCTGCGGGTGGATGGCGTGGACAGCGCCCTCTTCTTCGACCCCGACGCCCTGCCCCCGCCCGGCGCCTTCGTCGGCCCCACGGTGCAGGTGACCTGAATGCGCGCCGACGCCAGCGAACTGTGGCTTGCCGCCAACCAGCGGGCCCTCGCCCGGGAGCTGGAACGCCTGGCCCGGCGCCTGGCCGCGCCCGGCAGCGGTGAGCCCGACGCCGAGGCCCCCGCCGACCCGCTCCACCCGCCGGCCGCCATCGACCACCTGGCGGCCGTCTTCGGCCTCACCCCCTTCGAGCGGGACGTGCTGCTGCTGGCCGCCGGCGCCGAACTGGACAGCCGCCTCGCCCGCCGCTGCGGCGAGGCCCAGGGGCTGGCGCAGCCGGCGGCGCCCAGTTTCAGTCTGGCCCTGGCGGCGCTGGCCGATCCCAACTGGAGCGCCCTGCACCCCAACGG
>DAINDE010000063.1:1652-17800 GCA_036732025.1 Rhodocyclaceae bacterium | reverse complement strand
CCTCCCTGCTCGATGCGGCGCCGGCGGCGGCCGCTCCGCCGGCGGCAGCCCCGGCCCCGGAAGACGCCGAGGCCGTCAAGAAGGCCACCATCCAGGCTGCCATGGAACGGGCCCGGGCCCAGCGCGAAGCCGCCCAGCCGAAGAATACCGACAATCTGCCGCCGGCCCTGCAGAAGGAGGTCGAGGCCATCGACACCCTGCGGGAAACGGCTGCCGGCCAGCCCCCCGACGAGAAGACGCCGTGATGTTAAGCACGCCCCACTAACTCCTCAAGGACGCCAGCGTAAGCCGGGTGATGACCCAGGTCTGCCTTGCCCTGGTTCCCGGCATCGCCGCCTATGCCTGGCTGGTGGGCCCGGCCATCCTCGTCCAGCTGGCCATCGCCACCCTTGCCGCCCTGGCCGCCGAGGCCGCCATGCTGAAGATCCGCGGCAAACCCCTGGCCCTCTTCCTTTCCGACGGCTCGGCGGTGGTCACCGCCTGGCTCATCGCCCTCACCTTCCCGCCGCTGGCTCCCTGGTGGCTGGTGGTCACCGGCACGCTGTTCGCCATCGTCGTCGCCAAGCATCTCTACGGCGGCCTCGGGCAGAACCCCTTCAACCCGGCCATGGTGGCCTTCGCCGTCTGCATCGTCTCCTTCCCCGCCCTCATGTCCCAGTGGCCCAGCCAGGGCCTGCGGCTGACCCTGGTGCAGCAGGCGGACATCATCTTCGGCCTCGCCCCGCGGGTGGACGCCCTCTCCGGCGCCACCCCCCTGGACGCCCTCAAGACCGCCCTCAAGCTGGGGGCCGAGGGCGGCATCGATGTCCCCTCCCTGCTCGCCAACCAGGACATCTACGGCAACTTCGCCGGCCGCGGCTGGGAGTGGGTGGCCGTCGGCTACCTGGCGGGGGGCCTGTGGCTGTGGCTGCGCGGCATCATCACCTGGCAGGTGCCGGTGGCCTTCGTCGCCGCCCTCGTCACCCTCTCCGGCGCCCTCTGGCTCTACAACCCCCACGCCTTCGCCAACCCCCTCTTCCACCTCTTTTCCGGCGGCGCCATGCTGGGGGCCTTCTTCATCGCCACCGACCCCGTCTCCGGCTGCACCACCCCCCGGGGCAAGCTGATCTTCGGCGCCGGCGCTGGCCTGCTCGCCTACATCATCCGCGTCTTCGGCGGCTACCCCGACGGCGTCGCCTTCGCCGTGCTGATCATGAACATCTGCGTGCCGGTCATCGACCTGTTCACCCAGCCCGCCATCTTCGGCATGAAGGACGAGTCATGACCGCCGCCAAGGAGTTTTCCGCCCCCGGCATGGCCCTGCGCACGGCGGTGATCCTCTTCCTTTTCGTCGTCGCCTTCACCGGCCTGCTTTCCGGCGCCTACCTGTGGACCAAGCCGGCCCTGGAGGCTTCCGCCGCCGAAGAGAAGATGAAGCTGGTGGACGAGGTGCTGCCCCGCGGCGAGTACGACAACCGCCTGCTCGACGATACCCTCCTCCTGCCGCCGACGCCGGCCCTGGGCACCGACGAGGCGACCACCGTCTATCGGGCCCGCCGCGGCGGCCAGCCGGTGGCCGTGGTGTTCGAGGCCGTGGCCCCGGACGGTTACGCCGGCAGGATCCGCCTCCTCGTCGCCCTGCGCGCCGACGGCACGGTGGCCGGCGTGCGCGTCACCCAGCACCGGGAAACCCCGGGCCTGGGCGACTACATCGAGCCGAAGAAGGACAAGAACAAGGTCCGCCCCTGGATCACCCAGTTCGCCGGCCTTTCCCTGGCCACGGTCGGCGACCGGGAATGGAAGGTGAAGAAGGACGGCGGCCGCTTCGATTACGTCGCCGGCGCCACCGTGACGCCCCGCGCCGTGGTCCGCGCCGTGGCCAAGGCCGTCCGCTTCGCTACCGACAACCGCGATCGCCTCTTCGCGCCGGCAGGAGAACAGAAGCCATGATCACCCGCGAGGAATTCCGCACCATCGCCAGGAACGGCATCTGGAAGCAGAACACCAGCCTCGTCCAGATCCTCGGCCTGTGTCCCCTGCTCGCCGTCACCACCAACGCGGTCAACGGCATCATGCTCTCGCTGGCCACCATCCTGGTCATGGCCCTGTCCAACGTGGCGGTGGCCAGCCTGCGCAATTTCATCCCCCACGAGATCCGCATTCCGGTCTTCATTCTCATCGTCGCCGCCCTGGTCACCGTGGTGGACCTGATCTTCAACGCCAACCTGCACGAGCTTTACCTGGTGCTGGGCATCTTCATCCCGCTGATCGTCACCAACTGCATCGTGCTGGCCCGGGTGGAGTCCTTCGCCGCCAAGAACCCGCCGCTGCAATCGACCTTCGACGGCATCTTCATGGGCGTCGGCATGTTGTGGACCCTCGCCGTCCTCGGCGGCCTGCGGGAGCTGATCGGCAGCGGCACCCTGCTGGGCGGCATCGACATGGTCTTTCCCGGCCTGCAGCCGATCAAGCTGCTGCCCGAGAATTACCCGGGATTGCTCCTCACCCTCC
Organism: Rhodocyclaceae bacterium; assembly: GCA_036732025.1. Taxonomy (GTDB): domain Bacteria; phylum Pseudomonadota; class Gammaproteobacteria; order Burkholderiales; family Rhodocyclaceae; genus SSSZ01. The sequence continues at coordinate 15,310 of DAINDE010000063.1, read as the reverse complement.
TCCCTCCCGGGGCCTTCATCCTGCTCGGCTGCATGATCGCCTGGAAGAACTGGGCGGAAGACCGCGCGGCGCGCCGCGCCGCCCGCCTCGCCGAACCCTTGCCCTCGACGGCGGGCTGACCCCGCTCAGGCGGGAATCTTCATCGCCACCACGGTATTCTTGCCCCGCTGCTTGGCCTGGTAGGTGCCGGTATCGGCACGGCGCACGAAGCTTTCCACCGTCTCGCCCGGCACGTACTCGGTCACCCCCACGCTGACGCTGCACGCCAGGGGCGAACCGTCTTCGGCCTGTATCGGCAGTTCGCTGAAGGACTTGCGCAGGCGCTCGGCAACCAGGGCCGCCGCCTCCAGGGTCGCTTCCGGCATGAGAATGGCGAATTCCTCGCCGCCGTAGCGATAGCCGCTGTCGGTACGGCGCAGGGACTGACCGATGATCCGGGCCAGCAACTGCAGCACCCGGTCGCCCTGCAGGTGGCCGTAGGTGTCGTTGATGCGCTTGAAATTGTCGGCGTCGATGATGGCCAGGGCCAGGGGCCGGCCGTAGCGCTCGGCCCGCTCGATCTCGGTATGGAGACGGTCGTAGAAGTGGCGGGAGTTGTAGAGCCCGGTAAGGGCGTCGGTGACGCTCAGGATGCGGTAACGTTCCTCGCTTTCCTTGAGGGCGTTCTCGGCCCGGCGCCGCTCGCTCACATCCTGCAGGGTCTCGATGGCCCCCACCACCTCGCCCCGCTGATCGCGCAGGGGCGCCGCGGTAAAGAACAGCCACTTGCCGCCGACGCCGAAGCTGGGGAAGAAATCCTCCGCCTCGTAGGCCCCTTCGATCAGGGAAGAGGGGCGGTACTTACCGTGATACAGCCCGTCCACCGCATCCTCGCTGGCGCCGTCGAGCACCAGGTCCGCCATCAGGGGCCGGGGCGAGGTATAGAACGGTTGCCAGTGGCGGTCGGTACCCACCATTTCCCGGGCATGCACGCCGGTCATCACCTCGCAGGCGTGGTTCCAGTGGGTAACGCGGTGGTCCCGGTCGATGACCAGGGTCGCCACCGAACTGCCGGCCACGATCTGGGCCAGGAAGGCTTCCTTCTCGCGCAGTGCGGCCTCCGCCAGGTGGCGCTGGGTGACGTCCTGCAGGGTCTCGATGGCGCCCACCACCCTCCCGCTGGCGTCGCAGATGGGCGCGGCGGTGAAGAACAGCCACTTGCCGCCGGTGCCGAAGGCGGGGAAGAAATCCTCCACCTCGTAGGCGCCGGCGATGAGATCGGACTTGCGGTACTTGCCGTCGTAGAAGCGGCGGACAGCATCCTCGACGCCGCCGTCGACGATGAAATCGGCGAGAATGGGCCGCTCGCTGGCGTAGAAGGCCCGCCACTGGTCGCAGGTGCCGATCACCCGCCTGGCCGCCAGGCCGGTAAGCACCTCGCAGGCCCGGTTCCAGTGGGTGACGTGGTGTTCACGATCGATCACGATGGTGGCCACCGGATTGCCCTCGACGATTTGCGAGAGGCTTCCAGCGTCAGCACCAGCCAGCGCGGATTTCTGGGCAAGCATCAGGTCGCGACTATGTAGAATGGCGTACTGGTCAATATGGCCCATGTTGCGGTGCGATGACAACCCTCGGATGAAAATTTCTTGAACAAGCCCCAGATCGTCGAACTCTACCGCCGTCTGCGGGAGGCCAACCCGCAGCCGACGACGGAACTGCACTACGAGACCCCCTTCCAGTTGCTGGTGGCGGTGATCCTTTCCGCCCAGGCCACCGACGTGGGCGTCAACAAGGCCACCGCCCGGCTCTTCCCGGCGGCGCCCACGCCCCAGGCCATGCTCGACCTGGGGGAAGAAGGACTGGCCGAATACATCCGCACCATTGGGCTCTACAAGACCAAGGCCCGGAACGTCATTGCCACCTGCCGGCAATTGCTGGCCCTCCACGGTGGCGAAGTGCCCGCCGACCGGGCCGCCCTGGAAGCCCTCCCCGGCGTCGGCCGCAAGACGGCCAACGTCGTCCTCAACACCGCTTTCGGCCACCCGGCCATCGCGGTGGATACCCACATCTTCCGCGTCGCCAACCGCACCGGCCTCGCGCCCGGCAAGACCCCCCTGGCCGTGGAGGAAAAGCTCACCCGTTCCACCCCCGCCGAATTCCGCCAGGACGCCCACCACTGGCTGATCCTGCACGGCCGCTACGTGTGCAAGGCGAGGAAGCCGGAATGCGAGCGCTGCATCATCGCCGACCTGTGCCGCTTCCGGGGCAAGGCGCTGTGAGCGCCGGCAGCGCCCTGGCCACCGGCCGCCAGGCCGAACCGGCGCTCGCCGCCGACGCTGTCGCCACGGCACTGGCCGCCGCCGGCCTGACCCAGGCGAGCGGGGTGTTCCTTTTCCTCAGTCCGGATTTCGCCCGCCATGCCCAGCCCGCGGTCCTCGCCGCCGCCCGCGCCGCCGGCTGCCTCAATATCTTCGGCATGGTCGCCTACGGGCTGATGACCGAAGCCGGCTGGAGCCTCGACCAGCCCGCCGCCGCCGCCCTGGTCGTCGGCGGCGGCATCGCCCTGGCTGCCGATAACGGCGGCGCGCCGCGCCTGGCCCTGGCAGCCGGCACCACCCTGCCCCCGCCTTGGCAGGATGGCCCGCCGCGCTACGGCCTGGCCCACGGCCCCGGCGCCGTCTGGCAACAGGCCCGGGTAGCGGCCGACGGCCGCGCCGAAACCGGCGTGGGCGGTGCCCGCTGCCACCCCCTGCTATCCACCGGTCTGCAACCCCTGGGCACCCCCCAGGCGGTGGAGGCCGCCCAGGGCTACGACCTGCAGCGCCTCGGCGGCCAGCGGGCAGCAGACAGCCTGGCCCGGGCGCTGCCGCCGGAATTGCGGGAGCGGCAACCGCCATCGTTGCACCAGGTGTGCGCCCTCCGCGCCAGCGGCGGCCCGGCCATTCCCCTCCTTGCCGCCCATCCCGACGGCTCCCTGACCCTGGCCGAACCGCTGGCAGAGGGAGACCGCGTGGCCTGGGCCATTCGCCAGCCCCTGGGGGCCGAGCGCGACATGGCGGAGGGCCTGGATGCCGCCACCGCGATGCCGGCCTTCGCCCTGATGTTCTCCTGCCTGGGCCGCGGCCCCCTCTTCTACGGCGACGAGGACCGCGACCTGCTGGCCTTCCGCCGCCGTTTCCCCGGCGTCCCCCTCGCCGGCGCCTACGGCAGCGGCCAGATCCACCCCTGGGCCGGCGCCAACCGGCAGTTCCAGAATTCCGTCGTCACCCTGCTTTTCGAGGAAGAAAATGTTCAACCCCAGCCGTGACCAGGTGCGCAGCTTCTTCTGCACCGCCTGGAAGAAACACGTGGAGCGCCTGCCCCTGGTGGGCGCGGAAGTGGCGGCGGCCGACATCGCCGCCCGCCATCCCGAATACCATGCCCTGCTCGCCGACAGCGAGGGCGCCCTGGCCAGGGAATGGACGCCGGAAGACGGGCAGATGAACCCCTTCCTGCACCTCTCGCTGCACCTCGCCATCCACGAGCAGGTCAGCATCGACCAGCCCCCCGGCATCCGCGCCGCCTACCAGGCCATCGCCGCCCGCCTGGAGCCCCATGCGGCAGAACACGTCCTGCTGGAATGCCTGGGCGAGATCATCTGGCGCGCCCAGCGCGAGGGCAAGCCGATGGATGCCCTGGCCTACGTGGAAAGCGTGCGGCAGGCGGCAAGCCGCCTGTGAAAGCCGGTTCCGGCCGGCATCAGGCCGGCAGGCGGTAGTTGTTCTGGTTCATCAGGTCGACGCCACACTCCAGGGCTTCGACCCAGTCGATGAACTTCTTGACGTCGTCCTTGCCGACGAAGCGGCAACCGTGCTGGGGCACGATCTGCTCGATGTCGAGCTGCCGCACCATGGCCGCCCAGTAGCGGCAGATCTTGCCGGAAACGATGTAGCGGCGGTGGAAGGCGTCCATGTGGCGCAGGTGGGCGGCGAAATCCTTGACCGGCTCCGCCGCCTGCTGGGGCGAGACGATGGAGGCGCCGAGGTCGCCGGAGAAGAGGATCTTGGCGATGGGGTCGTAGAACTGAAAGTTGCCTTCGGCGTGCAGGAAGTGGGCCGGCACGGCGAGCATCTTGCACTGGCCGAGGGGAATCACCGCCCCTTCGTCGGGGATGCCGACGATGCGCTGGGAAACGTCCCGGCCGGTGGTGAAGTGGGGAACGAAGCGGGTCCACAGGGCGGAAATCAACACCTTGCACTGGGACGCCACGAACCACTTGTTTACCGAGGCGATGATGTCCGGGTCGGGGTGGGAGGCCAGGATGTAGTCGAGGTCCTTGGACGAGAAATATTTCTGCATGTCCATGAGGAGCCCGGTGTAGGTCATGTTGCCGCCGGGATCGATGAGGGCGCCATGGCCGTTGTCCACGACCAGGAACTGGTTGCACTGCACGACGGGACCGGAACTGTCGTCCACCAGATCGTAAAACGCGTGAACGATGTGGGACCCATCGTTGTAAAGCTCGACCGCCATGAAACCCCCTGCGAAATGATTAGTCCGAATTATCTATTCGAACGTCGCAGCGGGCTTGATGTGGGTCAAACTTCGTCGGCCGGCGGGGCGATCCGCACCACCTCGTCCAGGGAGGTCGTGCCGGCGGCGATCTTCATGGCACCGGAGATGCGCAGGGGGCGCATGCCTTCACGGTAGGCGGTTTCCCGCAGCTTGGCGATGTCGGTCTGGGGGCGGACGTGGCGCCGGATTTCCGGCGACATGAGGAGGATTTCGTAGAGGCCGACCCGGCCAAGATAGCCGGTCATGCGGCAGTCCAGGCAGCCCACCGGCTGGTGGAACTGGGTGGGCTCGTTGGCCTTCCACGGCGCCACCAGGGATTTCCAGGTCTCCCGCTGGTCGTCCCGCACCGGGTAGGGCTTCTTGCACGACGGGCAGAGGGTGCGCACCAGGCGCTGGGCCATGACCCCCAGCAGGGTCGAGTTGATGAGGTAGGAAGGCACCCCCAGGTCCAGCAACCGGGTGATGGCCGAGGGCGCATCGTTGGTGTGCAGGGTGGACAGCACCAGGTGCCCGGTGAGGGCCGCCTGGATGGCCATCTCGGCGGTCTCCAGGTCACGGATCTCGCCGATCATGATGATGTCCGGGTCCTGGCGCATGAGGGAGCGCACACCGTCGGCGAAGGTCAGGTCGATGTTCTGCTGCACCTGCATCTGGTTGAAGGAGGACTCCACCATTTCGATGGGATCCTCGATGGTGCAGACGTTCACCTCGGAAGTGGCCAGTTGCTTGAGAGTGGTGTACAGCGTCGTCGTCTTGCCGGAGCCGGTGGGGCCGGTGACCAGGATGATGCCGTTGGGCGACTTGGTCATCTGGTTCCAGCGGGAGAGGTCGTCCTCGGAAAAACCCAGCTCGCGGAAATCCCGCACCAGGACCTCCGGGTCGAAGATGCGCATGACCAGCTTCTCGCCGAAGGCGGTGGGCAGGGTGGAAAGGCGCAGCTCCACTTCCTGGCCGTCCGGCGTGCGGGTCTTGATGCGGCCGTCCTGGGGGCGGCGCTTCTCTATCACGTCCATGCGGCCCAGCAGCTTGATGCGGCTGGTCATGGCCACCATCACCGCCATGGGGATCTGGTACACCTGGTGCAGCACACCGTCGATGCGGAAGCGCACGATGCCCAGCTCCCGCCGCGGCTCGATGTGGATGTCGGAAGCCCGCTGGTCGAAGGCGTACTGCCACAGCCAGTCCACGATATGGACGATGTGCTGGTCGTTGGCGTCGAAGGTGCGGTTGAGCTTGCCCAGCTCCACCAGTTGCTCGAAGCTGGACAGACCGGAAGCGCCACCGCTTGTCTGGGCGGCCTTCTTGACCGACTTGGCGAGGTTGAAGAACTCCACCAGGTAGCGGTTGATGTCCAGGGGATTGGCCAGGACACGGCGGATTTCCTTGCGCAGGATGGGCTTGAGCTCCGCCTCCCACTCCCGCAGGAAGGGCTCGGCGGTGGCGATCACCACTTCCCGGGTCGTCACCTGCACCGGCAGGATGGCGAAGCGGCCGGCGTAGGCGCTGGAAACGACATCGGCGACGCCGGTGAAATCGATCTTGAGGGGATCGATGTGCAGATATTCCAGCCCCAGGCGATCCGCCAGCCACTCGGTGAGGGCCTCGATGTTGAGGAGCTTGCCCGGCGGCTTGGCGGAACGCCACTTCTGGTCGGCGATGACCACCAGCGGATGGACGATGCCCCCCTGCAAGCGCCGCTCGGCGCGCAGGGCCTCGGCATCGGCCTGGACGACCATGCCGTCGGCCACCAGCATGTCGAGCACCTCGACCAGGGTCAGCTTGTGCTCGTGGACGCTCCTGTCATTCATGGCGGCGACTATAGCACGGGGTACCCCGGGCAATGTTTCCGCAACACACAATCCGCAAGGCGGCTGGCATAATGATGGCATCGTGCGCTGGCCCTCCAGCGGGAGATTTCCATGACTTCCAGCCAACCCCCCCGATCCGGCGACCAAGCCAAACCCCCCGTCATCCGTGGCGAAGAGCGCCGCCACAACAACCAGCTCGACAGCCCTCCCTACACCACCAAGGACGGCGTCGTCACCGTGGACCGGCGCTCCCACATCGAGCGGCGCTCCTGCTGGATCCGCGACTTCCAGCTCTCCGACGACGACAAGGCGTGATCGGCTGAAACCTCCGCCGCGCCTTGCAATTGGTTACAAACTCCGGCTTGGCCGGCAAGACCGGCGGCCTACAATGGGTTTGGAACCACCGCTCAAGGAGAAAACCATGAAATCACGGATGACCCTGTTGTGCTCCGCCCTGCTCGCCAGCGCCCTCGCCTTCCCCGCTTTCGCCCAGTCGGGCCCCGGACCGGGCGCGGGCGGCATGGGTCCCGGCCCGGGCGGCGGAGCGGCCGCCGCCAAGCGCGCCCCCCGGGACTGCGCCCAGGCCCCTAACCCGGAACAGTGCAAGGCCCGCCAGGAAGCCCGCGCCCAGGCCATGGAAGCCTGCAAGGACAAGGCCGGGCCGGAGCGCCGCGCCTGCATGCGCGATCAGATGCCGCCGGCGGACTGCGCCAAGGCCCGCAACCCGCAGCGCTGCGAAACCATGCAGAAGGCCCATGAAGCCTGCAAGGGCAAGGCCGGACCGGAGCGCCGCCAATGCATGAGCGAGGCCTTGAAGGCAAAGTAGGCACACGAGGCACACCGATCCGGGGACGCGACACCCGTACCCGCCTCCGTTCGGGCTGAGCCCTTCGACTGGGCTCGGGACAAGCCCGTCGAAGCCCGTGGTGCACCGCCCTTCGACAGGCTCGGGGCGAACGGATCGAAGGTTGCCGGATAAACAATGAAAACGCCGCCGGGTGAAACCGGCGGCGTTTTCATTTGCAGCCCGGCGGCTTACTTGCCAGCGATGGAGAGCGCCAGCATGAGATCGTTGATGCGCTTGACGAAGCCGGCCGGGTCGTCGAGCTGGCCGCCTTCCGCCAGGGTCGCCTGCTCGAAGAGCAGGTTGGCCCAGTCGGCGAAGCGGGATTCCTCGTACTTGAGGCGCTGCACCGCCGGGTGGTGGGGGTTGATTTCCAGGATGGGCTTGATGTCCGGCGCCTTCTGGCCGGCGGCCTTCAATAGCCGGGCCAGGTTGCCGGAGGGATCGTGCTCGTCGGACACCAGGCAGGAGGGCGAATCGGTGAGGCGGTGGGTGACGCGCACGTCCTTCACCCGCTCGCCCAGGGCACCCTTCACCTTGTCGATGAGTTCCTTGTACTCGTCGGCTGCCTTCTCGGCTTCCTGCTTCTCGGCCTCGTCCTCCAGCTTGCCCAGATCCAGGCCGCCCTTGGCCACGGATTGCAGCTGCTTGCCCTCGAACTCGGTGAGGTGGCCGACCACCCATTCGTCCACGCGGTCGGAGAGGAGCAGCACCTCGATACCCTTCTTCCTGAAGATTTCCAGGTGCGGGCTGTTCTTGGCGGCGTTGAAGCTGTCGGCGGTGACGTAGTAGATCTTCTCCTGGCCTTCCTTCATGCGGCCGATGTAATCCTTGAGGGAGACGATCTGGGCCGGGGTGTCGCCATTCGTCGAGGCGAAGCGCAGCAGGCCGGCGATCTTCTCCTTGTTGGCGAAGTCCTCGCCGACGCCCTCCTTCAGGACGGCGCCGAAGGCCTCCCAGAACTTGGCGTACTTCTCCGCATCGTTCTCGGCGAGGTCCTCCAGCATGGACAGCACCTTGCGCGTGCAGCCGTGGCGGATGCCGTCGATGTCCTTGCTCTGCTGCAGTATCTCCCGGGAGACGTTGAGCGGCAGGTCGGCGGAATCCACCACCCCGCGCACGAAGCGCAGGTACAGCGGCATGAGCTGCTCGGCGTCGTCCATGATGAAGACGCGGCGCACGTAGAGCTTGATGCCGTGGCGGGCGTTGCGGTCCCACAGGTCAAAGGGCGCGCGGGCGGGGATATAGAGGAGCTGGGTGTATTCCTGCTTGCCCTCGACGCGGGCGTGGGTCCAGGTGAGCGGGTCCTCGAAGTCGTGGGCGACGTGCTTGTAGAACTCCTTGTACTGCTCTTCAGTGATGTCGCTCTTGCTGCGGGCCCACAGGGCATTGGCCTGGTTGACCGTTTCGTCCTCGTCGGTGAGCACCTGCTCGCCGTCCTTCCACTCCTCCTTCTTCATGACGATGGGCAGGGTGATGTGGTCGGAATACTTGCGGATGATGGATTTCAGCTTCCAGCCACCGAGGAACTCATCCTCGCCCTCGCGCAGGTGCAGGATGACGTCGGTGCCGCGGCCGGCCTTCTCCACCACCTCCACGGAGTAGTCGCCCTCGCCGCCGGATTCCCACTTCACCGCCTGGCTGGCCTCCAGGCCGGCGCGGCGGGAAACCACCGTCACCTTGTCGGCGACGATGAAGGAAGAGTAGAAGCCGACGCCGAACTGGCCGATCAGATGGGCATCCTTGGCCTGGTCGCCGGTGAGGGAGGAGAAGAACTCCCGGGTGCCGGACTTGGCGATGGTGCCCAGGTGGGCGATGGCCTCCTCCCGGGAAAGGCCGATGCCGTTGTCGGAAATGGTGATGGTGCGGGCCGCCTTGTCGAAGGCGATGCGGATCTTCAACTCGGAGTCGTCGCCGTAGAGGGCGCTATTGTTCAGCGCCTCGAAGCGCAACTTGTCGCAGGCGTCGGAAGCGTTGGAGATGAGCTCCCGCAGGAAGATTTCCTTGTTGCTGTACAAGGAATGGATCATCAGGTGCAGCAACTGCTTGACCTCGGCCTGGAAGCCGAGGGTTTCACGATTCTGGGCCGTGGCGGCGGATTCGGACATGCTGAAAACTCCCATGGAAAGCAAATGGTGGCATGGGAGATGGGGGCGCCGGCGGGGATTTCAAGCCCCGGAAAAAGGATGGCAAGCGAGCCGACCAGTAATCCCGGATTCCGCAGTTGAGCCGCTCATGCGCCCGTTCATCCTGAGGTATCGAAGGATGAGGTATCGAAGCGCGAACGGCGCTCGGCGGTTCGCCAAGAGAGGTCTTCAGGAAAATTCAAACGCCGTTTAAAACACTTAAATTTTAATACGATATGCGTTTCGTCATATTTATCAGGCATTTCCTGGCCGCTACACTGCGGCCCAAAACATCGTCCGACACGCGGTTGAACAAACGGACGGCCAACATCAACGCCAGGGAATCATGGAAGAAACACCCTCCGCGGCCATGGGCCGCGACGATCTGTTGTGGCTGCTCGGCAGCCTGAGCAACCTCTGCCGGCTCCCCTTCGACCCTGCCCTCGTCGCCGCCGACTACCCGCCGCCCCATGGCCGCGACACCTTGCACGAAGCCGCCCGAGCCCTCGGCTTCAAGACTGGCAGCACGGCCATCGCCGGCCTCGACTGGCAGCGCCTGCCCCTGCCCGCCATTGCCTTCCTCAAGGCCGCGCCCCAGGCCGCCGGGGCAGAAGCGGCTGCCGAACCCGCTCCGGCCGTTCCCGTACTCATCCTCAAGACCGACGGAAATAAACTCCTCTACTTCCGCGCCGGTTCCCAAACCCCGGAAACCCTCACCGTCATCGATGCCGCCGCCCAGTTCGAGCCGGAACTGATCCTCGTCGCCCGCGAAGCCGCCTCGGGCAAAGATGAACCCGTCCCCGGCTTCGAGGCCGAACAGAAATCCTTCGGCTTCCGCTGGTTCCTCCCCGAACTCCTCAAGCACAAGCCCATCTGGCGCGACGTGCTGCTCGCCAGCCTGGCCATCCAGCTCGTCGGCCTGGCCACGCCCCTCTTCACCCAGGTGATCATCGACAAAGTGGTGGTGCATCAGACCCGCAGCACCCTCGTCGTCCTCGGCGTGGCCCTCGTCATGTTCATGGCCTTCACCGCCGGCATGACCTGGTTGCGGCAATACCTGGTGCTGCACACCGGCAACCGCATCGACGCCGTGCTGGGCAGCCAGGTCTTCCGCCACCTGCTGCGCCTGCCGCTCCCCTACTTCGAACACCGCCCCACCGGCACCCTGGTGGCGCGCCTGCAGGGGGTGGAGACCATCCGCGAATTCGTCTCCGGCGCCGCCGTCACCCTCGTCCTCGACCTGCCCTTCCTCCTCATCTTCCTGGCGGTGATGTTCGCCTATAGCTGGCAGCTCACCCTCATCGCCCTCGGCCTCCTGGGCGCCATCGCCGCCCTCAGCTTTCTCGTCGCTCCGGTCTTCCGCGACCAGCTCAACCGCCAGTTCATGCTCGGCGCCCGCAACCAAGCCTACCTCACCGAATACGTCGCCGGCATCGCCACGGTGAAAGCCCTGCAGATGGAGCCGGACGTGGACAAGAAATACGGCGACCTCCTCGCCCAATACCTCGCTGCCGGCTTTTCCACCAAGCAGGTGGGCAACAGCTACAACGTCGTCGCCAACGGCCTGGAGCAGGTGATGACCCTGGCCATCCTCATCGTCGGCGCCCTGCTGGTCATGGACAACGAAGGGTTCACCGTCGGCATGCTGGTGGCCTTTCAGATGTTCGCCGGGCGCATGAGCCAGCCCCTCCTGCGCCTCGTCGGCCTGTGGCAGGAATTCCAGCAGGCCGACATCGCGGTGAAGCGCCTGGGGGATATCCTCGACATCCCCCAGGAACCCCACGCCCTCACCCCCAGCCGCGAAACATCAGGGCAAGGGAAGCTCACCCTGCACGACCTGGCCTTCCGCTATTCCGAGCACCACCCCTGGCTCTACACCCGCTTGAACCTGGCCTTCAAGCCGGGGCACCTCACCGTCCTCATGGGCCCCAGTGGCTGCGGCAAGAGCACGCTGGCCAAACTCATGCTCGGCTTCTACCCGCCCAGCCAGGGCCATATCGCCCTGGACGGCAAGGATATCCGGCATCTGGCCGCTAACGAGCTGCGCCGCACCTTCGGCGTCGTTCCCCAGGAGACGGTGCTCTTCGCCGGCACCCTTTACGACAACCTGGTAATGGCCCACCCCCATGCCAGCTTCGAGGATGTAATCCAGGCCTGCAAGGCGGCGGAAATCCACGAGGTCATCGAGAAACTGCCCCAGGGCTACCAGACGGAGATCGGCGAACGGGGCACCGGGCTCTCCGGCGGCCAGAGGCAGCGCATCGCCATCGCCCGGGCCTTGCTCAAACGGCCGAAGATCCTCGTCTTCGACGAAGCCGTCTCCAACCTGGACCAGCACACGGCGGAACACTTCGCCCGCACCATCAACAAGCTGAAGGGGCAGGTGACGATGATCTTTATCACCCACCAGATTCCGCGGGGGTTGCAGGTGGATGAGGTCATAGAACTCGGGACGAATGCGACCCGGCAGATGGAAATTGTGGAGGACGGGAAATGAAGGATTGTAATGGCTCAAGATAGGATGCCAGTTTTCAAGACGCCCTCGCAATCTCGAAATTCGATTGGAGAAAAATAGTGAAAAATAGCCATTCGGTATTATCAATTTCTTGCAAAAATCCGACAAAAATACTCTGTGCTTATTATCCGTTAGCCTGGGTTTTCATATCGATCATCTGCATGAGCGTTCTGAGCATTTCACCAAAATTATCTAGTGAATTGTCTTCATATTACAAGGCAGTAGTAGAAGAAACTTACATTTTCAAGAACGTTGTCTCGAATTTCCCCTTGCAGACTGATTTGATTAAGGCCCACATGGTGGTACTGGTGATGCTTGTGCCGCTCCAATTTATTAGCTTGCTAATGCTGGCGGACGAGCTATTTTTACGTTTGATCTACCAAAAATCAACCTCAAATGTGACGTATGTTTTTCTATTTTTCTTGGTTTGCTTTGCAATGTTTGCAACAATTTTGCCCATCGGCAACACCGGATTGGTTCGAATTCTTGGCGGGGGAGCTATTGCGGCCTCGTTAGTCATGCCATTAATTACCTCTTGTTTTCCTTTGCTGCTCCGGATGGTGGTTTTTATCTTTAACAACACAAACAGTCGAAAGGTGTGACATATGAGTCTCAGCGGCCTGATTTCGTTTTTTGTTAAAAATGGCGACACAATTAAAGATATTTACGATATTTCAGATAATGCAGATAAGGCAGTTGGTGTATTAAAAGACATCGCCACGAAAAACCATGAATTTGAGAGGAATATGGCCGAACTGGGCGGGGAATTGGCATTTGGGAGTGATATCCGTGGTCCGTCCCCAATTGTTTTCTGGGACGACGATGCCCGGATGGAACTCCTCGGCATGCGGCTCCTGTCGGAACAGACGCTGCCCATGAAAGACGCGGGATGAGATCATCAGGATCATACTATGCCAAATAAATTCGGAGGCCCTGGGGTGAATGATGGGGAATGGAGGGAACGGGCGTGAGCGATATCCGTGGTCCGTCCCCAATTGTTCCCCAATTGTTCCCGCGGCGTCACCGCCTCGATCTCCGCCAGAAAACGGTCGCGCCGCGTCACCTTCTTCTTCGCCGCGTATTCCAGTTCGGAAAAGCTTCTTTGCATGCCCGTTTCTCGTTCAACTCTCACCGTGCCGATTATCCCAAGACCGTTACCTTGGGCCAATCGCTATGGAATAAATCAGTGTGTCCTTTGGCTTTTCTTGAGTAGACAAATACAACGCCAGCGGGAGTGCAAAAATGTATCCGAATTCACTTTTCATTGATTTTATTATCATATCTGTTCTCCTAATTATTTATTACTCATGGAAAAGATTCTTTGGGATAGAGCTTGATGCCAAATGGGTTAAATATTTATTTTTGCTTCTTGGCTTTGGCGTTGTCGCATATTTTTTGACTGCGGTATTTATTTTCTAAAGGAACGATAATGGGAATTCTTGGAAAAATTCTATGGATAACAGAAGGGCCGATTGGAACCTTTATAAAATACAATCTACACTCTCCTGATGCAGGTGATTGCACGGCCGACTTTTCGTGTCCGCCAAACAGCGTGCCATCGGACTCGTTTTGGCAGCCAAGTTATTGGCGAAATGAGCAGGATGGTCGATGGTATACCACCCCTCCAAACCCAAATAATGGAATTTGGGACTGGAATGATCCTGTGTCCGACCAAAAGCAAAACGATCTGGAAAACTACCGTAAACAAGTGGAGGAGCGTAATCGACATAAAGTACCATCTGAAACAAATAACAAATACAACGAAGCCCGCCGCCCCCCCCCCCCCCCCCCCCCAGGCCCACCCCAACACCGGCCCCCGCACACAAACC
>DAINDE010000063.1:0-1642 GCA_036732025.1 Rhodocyclaceae bacterium | reverse complement strand
CCCACCCCGCGACCCCCTGGCCCTCGACCTCGACGGCGACGGCATCGAAACCGTCGGCGCCACCGGTTCCAACGTCGTCCTCTTCGACCACGACGGCGACGGCACCCGGACCGGCACCGGCTGGGTCAAGGCCGACGATGCCCTCCTGGTGCTGGACAGGAACGGCGACGGCACCATCGACAGGGGCGCCGAACTCTTCGGCGTCGATACGGTGCTCGCCGACGGGCACACCGGCGCCAACGGCTTCGCCGCCCTCGCCGACCTCGACGCCAACCAGGACGGTGTCTTCAACGCCGCCGACGCCGCCTACACCCAGGTCCGCCTCTGGCAGGACCTGAACCAGGATGGCCTCAGCCAGGCCGGGGAACTGAAAACCCTCGCCGAACAAGGCGTCTCCGCCATCAACCTCGCCGCCACCGCCGCCGGGCAGGGGCTCGCCGGCGGCAATACCCTGCAGTTCGCCGGCACCTATGTGAAGAGCGACGGCACCACCGCCACCGCCGGGGCGCTCAACCTCGCCGACAACCCCTTCTACCGGGAATTCGGCACCGCCGTTCCCCTCACCGACGCCGCCGCAGCGCTCCCCGACATGCAGGGCAGCGGCGCCGTGCGCGACCTGCAGGAAGCCGCCAGCCAGGACAGCGGCTTCGCCGCCCGCGTGCAGGGCCTCATGGAGGCCGGGCTGCAGACCCGCGCCCAGCTCATGGACCAGTTGGATGACGTGATCGACCACTGGGCCGGCACCAGCAGCTTCACCCTTTCCCAGGATGCGGCCACCGCCAAGGGCTATACCCTCATCTACCTGCCGGAGGGCATGAGCTGGGAGGAGGGGCTGGGCTACATCCCCAATACGTCGAACCTCAACGGCGGCATGGCCAGCCCGGAACAGATCGCCCATCTCGCCGCCATGCAGGTCAAGCAGGAACGGCTCGAATATCTGCTGAGCGTGCTCGAACGGTTCAATGGCATGGGGTTCGTCACCGTGGGGGGACAACAAGGTCACCACCGGAACTGGTCAGCAAATCGTCGTGGGCAACTATCAACAGCCGAATCCGAGCAATCCCGAAGGCTATATGACCAGCCGTACGGTCTTTGTCAGCATCAGTGACGCACAGCTCAATCTATTGGAGCAAAGCTACGCCGAACTAAAACAGAGCGTCTATGAGGGCTTGGTACTGCAGACGCGACTGAAGCCGTATCTAGACGAAGTCAATTTGACGATCGACGAATCCGGCATTGAAGTTAACTTTTCCGTACTGGAAGGGGATCTGAACGCCCAATACGTAATCGACAGGCACAACGCGATCATCGATCGGCTAGAGATTGTCCACTATGCGGGGGCGGGCCTCATCAGCCTCGGATGGGACGGGATCGCGGCGCTGGATCAGTGGATAGCACAGGCCGAGGCGGATGGCCAATGGGCTGCTATTCGTGCGGAGGCGGGTGCCGAATTCTTCGAAGTGACCACCGATCGATCGGATCTCTGCCTGGGTACCAGTGTCGGAGACAGACTGAATGGACAAGGGGGCAACGATACGGTTTTCGGTGCAGGCGGCAACGACGACATCCGGGGCAATGCCGGCAACGATATCCTCGACGGCGGCGCCGGCGACGACTACCTGGAGGGCAACGCCGGCAGCGA
>DAINDE010000062.1:0-18486 GCA_036732025.1 Rhodocyclaceae bacterium | reverse complement strand
CGCCGGCGCCCGCCACAACGCCGGCGGCGCCGTCGCTTCCCACCCCGGTGGCGGCGGAGGCGCCGCCGCCGGTCGAAAAAGCCAGTGTCCCCGCTCCCGTCGCCAAGCCCGAGCCGCCGGCGGCGGCGACCGCCCCTCCGGCCAAGCCGACCGTGCGCACCGCCCGGGCGGAATCCCCGGCCCGGCCGCCGGTGGCGGGCAAGGCGGCGAAATCGCGCTGTGACGACCTGTTGCAGCGCTTCCAGCTCGGCGATGCCCTGTCCCCCGAAGAACTCAATACCCTGCAGAAGGAGTGCCGATAATGAATACCGCCAGCCCAGTACGATGGTCCCTCCGCCTTTGCGCTGTCCTCGGCCTCGCCCTGGCCGTGGCCGGGTGCAACACCGCCCAGACCAAGGCGGACGCCCCGGCGCCCGCCAGGGAGGCCGCCGCCCCCGCCCAGCCGGCGGCCCCGGCGGCGCCGGGGCCGCCGTTCCTGCCTTACGAGGTGGCCGTGCTGGCCGCCGCCAACAATCTCCTCGGCAAGGCCCAGTTGCCGGCCCCGGCGCCGGGCAGCCGCTACACGGTGGTCATCGACCCCCTCATCGACGGCATGACCGGCGCCCAGAACAAGGCCACCCAGGCCATGGGCGCCACCCTGGTCGCCCTCATCAAGGAAAAGTACCCCCAGTACGAAGTCCTCCCCTTCAACGCCACCAACGTGGCCAAGGCCAACCTGGTGCTGGTGGGCACCTTCACCGGCGTCAACAAGGAGCGCAAGACCCAGGGCCTGCGGGAAGCCTTCCGCATCTGCCTGGCCCTGGCGGACATGAAGGCGGGCAAGCTGGTGAGCAAGGGCCTGGCCTTCGCCAGCCCGGGTAACGTGGATATCACCCCGACCACCTTCTTCCGCGACATCCCGGGGTGGACCGAGGATCCTTCCCTCCTGGGCTACATCCGCACCTGCCAGGGCACCAAGGCCGGCGACCCCATCGATCCGCTCTACGTGGACCGCATCCTCGCCGCCTCCATCGTCAGCGAGGCCATCGACGCCTACAACGCCGGCAAGTATGTCGACGCCCTGGCCCTCTACGAGAGTGCCCTGCGGGTGCCCTACGGCAACCAGTTCCGCGTCTTTTCCGGCCTCTACCTGGCCAACTGGAAGCTGGGCCGCAAGGAGGCGGCCGGCAGCGCCTTCGGCCAGATGGTGGATTTCGGCCTGGAGCACCAGCGGGTGGCGGTCAAGTTCCTGTTCCGGCCCGGTTCCACCGCCTTCGTGGCCGACGCCAAGCTGAACGAACCCTACCCCATGTGGCTGTCCCAGATCGCCAGCCGGGCGGCCCGCCGGAATTCCTGCCTGGAGGTCTCCGGCCACACCAGCGCGAGCGGGCCGGAGCCCATGAACGAGCGCCTCTCCCTGCTGCGGGCGGAATACGTGAAGAGCCGCCTCAACCAGCAGGCGCCGGGGCTGGGCAAGCGCATCATCGCCAACGGCGTCGGCTCCCGGGAGGCACTGGTGGGCAGCGGCAAGGACGACGCCTCCGACGCCCTGGACCGGCGCGTGGAGTTCAAGGTCATCGGCTGTTGAGGGAGAGGGGGCGTCTGCCGCACCCCCCGCCGTGGCGGGTCGGCGATGTCGTAAAGGCGACAAGGCGCCCCTCCGCAGCCGGCGGTTGCCGGACGAAGGGCCCGGGCTTCGGGCGGTCCGGCAAGTGGCACCGCTCTTGCTCCGAGGCCTTGTCCCTTCCTGCGAGTCGCCCCATGTCCGCCACCTACCGATGCCTGAGCGCCGCCGAGGCCCTGCGCCTGATCGCCGGCGAACCTGCCGCCGCCATCTTCGACGTCCGCGATGCCGCCGCCTACCAGGGGGGGCACCTGGAGGGCGCCGCCCACCTGTCCCAGGATCGCCTGCCCGCCTGGATGCGCCGGCTGGCGAAGGAGACGCCCATCGTCATCTATTGCTACAAGGGCAATGGGAGCAAGGTCTTCGCCCAGATGTTCGCCGACTTCCGCTACGGCCGCGTGTTCAGCGTCGATGGCGGCTACGAGGCCCTGCAGGCGGCCCAGGCCGGGGACGCGGCATGACCACCCGGGACGTGGCCGCCTGGGTGGCGGCCCGGGCGCTGACCGCCAGCGACGTCGATTGCGCCACCGCCGTCATGCTCAAGATACTTGACGGCAAATGCAAGATGGCCGAGGCGGAGAAAGCGGTCATGGAGCGGCTCTACGACGCCGTGAAATTCCGGCCCGGGCAGCGCCTGGGGGCCGACAGCCACGCCCTGGTCGCCGCCGCCCGGGGCGAAGGTGGCGAGGCGCTGAAGGAAGCGGTCTACGAACAGCGCGTGCTGGCCGAAACGGCCATTTCCCGGCCAGTGATGAAGGCCTTCAAGGCCATGATCCGGCGGGAGGGCCTGCTGGACGGCGTCGCCGAGGCGGCGGAGGCCGATTGAGGCACAGGGTGCTCAGGTGCCGCAGAAGGTCTGGTAGCAGGCGGTGACTTCCGCCGGCGCCGGCTCGGCGTAGGCGGCGTTTTCCGGCGTCGCCTCGAACGGCGACTGCAGCACCGCCAGCAGGCGCTGGAAGGGGGCCGGATCCTGGCGGTCCACGGCGGCATCGAGGGCCGCTTCGACCTGGTGGTTGCGGGGGATGATCCAGGGATTGGCCACTTTCATCGCGGCGAGCCGCTGCGGCGAGCGACGGGGCTGGCGGGCCTGCCAGCGCCCGTGCCAGGCGGCGAAGTCGGCGTCGTCGGCGGCGAAGAGCCGGGCCAGCGGGGCGTCGTCGCCGGCGGCCGCGTCGTAGAGGGCGCGGAAGGCCAGGGTGAAATCGCGGCGCCGGGTTTTCAGCAGCGCCAGGTAGTCCTCGGCCAGGGCGCGGTCGCTTTCCGCCTCGCCGCCCTCGTCCAGCCCCAGCTTGCCGGCCATGACCGCCAGCCAGCGCGCCTCGTGCTGCCGGGGGAAGTCCTCGATGACCTCGGTGGCCAGGACGACGGCCCGTTCCTCGTCGGCATCGATCAGGGGCAGCAGGGTTTCCGCCAGGCGGGCCAGGTTCCACTGGGCGATGGCTCCCTGGTTGCCGTAGGCGTAGCGGCCCCGCTCGTCGATGGAACTGAAGGCGGTACGCGGATGGTAGGTTTCCAGGAAGGCACAGGGGCCGTAGTCGATGGTCTCGCCGGATATCGTCGTGTTGTCCGTGTTCATCACCCCGTGGATGAAGCCGACGCCCAGCCAGCGGGCCACCAGTTCCGCCTGGCGGGCGGCGACCGTGGCCAGCAGCGCCAGGTAGGGCCGGGGTGCCTCGGCCAGTTCCGGGGCGTGGCGGGCGATGACGTAGTCGGCGAGCTGGCGCACCGCCTCCGGCCCGCGGTGGGCGGCGAAGAATTCGAAGGTGCCCACCCGCACATGGCTGGCGGCGACCCGGGTAAGGACGGCGCCGGGCAGCGGCCGGTCGCGGCGGATGGTCTCGCCGGTGGCCACCACCGCCAGGGAGCGGGTGGTGGGGATGCCGAGGGCGGCCATGGCGTCGCTCACCAGGTATTCCCGCAGGGCCGGCCCCAGGGCGCACTTGCCGTCGCCGCGGCGGGCGAAGGGGGTCGGCCCGGAACCCTTGAAGGCGATGTCCCGCCGCCGCCCCTGGCGATCCACCACCTCCCCCAGCAGCAGGGCGCGGCCATCCCCCAGTTGCGGCGAGAAGCTGCCGAACTGGTGGCCGGCGTAGGCCTGGGCCAGGGGGTCGGCCCCCGCCGGGACGACGTTGCCGGCCAGGGCCGCGACGCCCTCAGGGGACGCCAGGGCCGCGGGGTCGGCGCCGAGTTCGGCGGCCAGGGCCTGGTTCATCACCACCAGCCGCGGTTCGGGCACGGGGGTCGGCGCCCAGCGGACGTAGAAGCCCTCCAGGTCGCGGGCGTAGCTGTTGTCGAAGGCGAAGAGGCTGGGGCCGGTGGGCAGGGCGGGAGCGTTCATGGGGAGCGGGATGGGCGGCGTCGGCTTTTCGACTGCCGCCCCGGCCGATGGTTCCGGGCTAGCCCTTTTCCCGCGCCCGGCGCACCGTGACCGTCTCGCCGCCGATGCCCCAGTTGTCGGTCTCCACCTCGTCGATGACCACCACCGTGGTTTGCGGGTTCTTGTTCAGCACCCGCTGCAGCAGGCCGGTGACGCCGGCGATGAGTTCGGCTTTCTGCTCGGCGGTGGCGCCTTCCTTGGTAATCTTGATATTCACGTAGGGCATGGAGCGCTCCTTGGGGTAGGGTTGGGAAGGGGGCGGGACGCCAGCCAGGCGCCGAGGGAGACCGCCGCCAGGCCGCCGGCGAGCCAGGCGGTGAGGGGCTCCGCCAGGAGCGGTACGGCGGCGAGGCCGGCCAGTACCGGTACCAGGGCGATGAGGGCGCCCACCCGGGCGGGACCGAGGGTTTCCACCGCCTTCAGGTAGAGCACCATGGCCAGGATGGTGGGGCCGATGCCCTGGTACAGGCCCTGCACCAGCAGGGTGGACAAGGGTACCGCATCCAGGGCCTTGGGCAGGGCCACGATGTAAACCGGCAGGAAGAGTGCCGCCGAGCCCATGGCGACGAAGCGGGTGAGCAGCCAGGGATCGAAGCGCCAGCGCTTGGCCAGCACGCTGAACAGCGCCCAGGTGACCGAGGAGGCGAGGATGAGCCCGTCGCCCGCCAGCATGCCGGCTGACCATTGGCCGGCGAGGAGGGGCGCGGCGGTGAGGGCGATGCCGCCGGCGATGGCGGCGTAGCCGAGGGTGCGGGCCGGGCTCGGGCGCTCGCCGGCGATGCACCAGGCGGCGAGGGCGATGAGGAAGGGCTGCAGTCCCGGCAGCAGGATGGCCCCGTGGGCCGCCGGCACGGACTTGAAGCCGGAATAGACCAGCACCCCGTAGCCGACGCCGCCGATGGCCGCCAGCGCCCACAGGCGCCGGTCACGCCAGGCCGCGGCCGGCAGCGGCCTGGCGAAGACGGCCAGGAGCAGGGCGGCGGTGCCCAGGCGCAGGGCCAGGATGTCGAAGGGCGTCAGGGCGCTCTTCCCGCCCAGGCGGGAGACCAGGATGAAGCCGGTCCAGATGGCGACGGTGCCGAGGGCGGCGAGGTAGCCGGCGCGGTGCGGATTGGGGTTCATGGCGGTGCTCCGTGGAGGGACGCTTGCAGGTTAGCGGCGCTTGTTGTTCTTGAAAAATGAATTATTATGAAGACAACTATCTCAAGGAGAGATTTGTGGATCTCGACGATCTCGCCATCTTCCAGGCCGTCATCCGCGAGGGCGGCATCACCAGGGCGGCGGAAAAGCTGCACCGGGTGCAATCCAACGTCACCACCCGCATCCGCCAGCTGGAGGAGGATCTCGGCGTGCCGCTCTTCCTGCGCGAGGGCAAGCGGCTGATCCCGTCGCCGTCGGCCCGGGTGCTGGAGGACTACGCCGGCCGCCTGCTGGAGCTGGCGGCGGAGGCGCGCCTGGCGGTGGCGGGAAGCGTGCCGATGGGCCGTCTGCGGGTGGGGGCCATGGAAAGCACGGCGGCGGCGCGGCTGGCGCCCATCCTGGCCGGGTTCCACGGGCGCTACGAAGGGGTGCAGCTCGAACTGCGCACCGGCGCCACTTCCGGCCTGGTGGCCGAAGTGCTCGACGGCACCCTGGACTGCGCCCTGGTGGCGGGGCCGGTGGTGGACCCGCGCCTCGCCAGCACGCCGGTGTTCGAGGAGGAACTGGTGGCGGTGGCGGCGGCGGACCATCCGCCGGTGGGCCGCGCCGCCGACCTGAAGATCCGCACCCTGCTCACCTTCGAGCCGGGCTGCGCCTACCGGCAGCGGCTGGAGAGCTGGCTGGCCAGCGAAGGGCTGGTGCCCGAACGCTTCATCGAGCTGTCCTCCTACCACGCCATGATCGGCTGCGCCGCCTGCGGCATGGGGGTCGCCCTGGTGCCCCGCAGCCTGCTGGCCTGCCTGCCGGCGGCGGCGAACGTCTCGGTGCATCCCCTGCCGCCCCTGCAGGCGCGTTCCGTCACCGTGCTGGTACAGCGGGCCGGGGTGGCGGCGCCGGCGGTGGGGGCTTTTCTCGAATTCCTGCCCCGGGCCGGGGCAACCGCCGGGATGCCGGTTCGGCAAGCCACCAACACGCACCGTTCGGGCTGAGCCCTTCGATGCAGCTCAGGACAGGCCTGTGAAGCCCCTGGCGCATCGCCCTTCGACAGGCTCAGGGCGAACGGGGGAAGGGGGTAGTCGGCTGGCTCAATATCTAGTGATGCATTTTGTGTTGGCCTACTAGATATAGTGATTCTGCCCTTGACCTGCCGTTTGCCGTTGGCCTAAACTCCGCTTCGTTGATGGTTCCCCTCCGGGGATTAAAAGGGAATCCGGTGCCAGGTCTGTAACCTGAAATCCGGGGCTGCCCCCGCAACTGTCATCGGCGAGCGTTCCGCCCATCTTTGCCACTGGTTTCGCACCGGGAAGGCGGCGGAAAGCGTCGAGCCGAGAGCCAGGAGACCTGCCGCAACGTCCTTCCAACCAACGATGGGGCGGGGTGTCCCTGGCGAAAGGTCTGTGCGTGGCTTCGTTTGTTTCCGTTCGAGAGGGTTTTCCGCTGCCGCCTGCGGCTGGCAGGGGCCACGTCGCGTCCGGCGCGCCCCTTCGGTTCTCCGCCCCCCACTCCGGAGAATCGTCGTGTCCTCGAATGTTCTAGCCCTTTCCCCTGGCAACGAAACGGCCCTGGCGGCACTGCAGGTCATCCGCCGCCACGGCGCCGTCGTCGACTTCAACCCCGAGAAGATTTCGGTGGCCCTGACCAAGGCTTTCCTCGCCGTCGAGGGCAGCCAGAGCGCGGTGTCCTCGCGGGTGCGCGAAGTGGTGGCGCGGCTCACCGAAACCGTCGTCCGTTCCCTGACCCGCCGCCTGCCCGACGGTGGCACGGTGCATATCGAGGATATCCAGGACCAGGTGGAACTTGCCCTCATGCGCGCCGGCGAGCACGACGTGGCGCGGGCCTACGTGCTTTACCGCGAACGCCGCGCCGCCGAGCGGGCGGTGCTGGCGGAGGACCAGGGGGCGCCTGCACTGCACGTCACCGTCGACGGCGAACGCCGGCCCCTCGATCTCGCCGCCCTGCTGGCACGCTGCGAGGCCGCCTGCGCTGGGCTGGGGGAGGGCGTCTCGGCGCGCGCCATTCTCGACCACGCCCTGAAGAACCTCTACGACGGCGTGGCGCTCTCCGACGTCAGGCAGGCCTTGATCCTCGCCGCGCGTACCCTGATCGAGCGGGAACCGGCCTACAACCACGCCGCCGCCCGCCTGCTGCTGGCCAGCCTGCGCGAGGAAGCAGTGGGCGCCGGACTGGCGGCGAGCGCCACGGCCGACGCCGATTATTTCCCGGAATTCGTCCGGCGCGGGATCGCCGCCGAACTGCTCGATCCCCGCCTGGCCGATTTCGACCTCGCCCGCCTAGCCGCGGCGCTGAAGCCCGAGCGCGACCGCCTGTTCGGCTACCTCGGCCTGCAGACGCTGTACGACCGCTATTTCCTGCACATCGACGGGCGCCGCATCGAGACGCCCCAGGTCTTCTTCATGCGCGTCGCCATGGGCCTGGCCCTCAACGAAATCGACCGGGAAGCCCGCGCCATCGCCTTCTACGACCTGATTTCCAGCTTCGATTTCATGTGCTCGACGCCGACCCTGTTCAACAGCGGCACGCGGCATTCGCAGCTTTCCTCCTGCTACCTGACGACGGTGGCCGACGACCTCGACGGCATCTACCAGAGCATCAAGGAAAACGCCCTGCTGCAGAAATTCGCCGGTGGCCTGGGCAACGACTGGACGCCGGTGCGCGCCCTGGGCAGCCGCATCAAGGGTACCAACGGCCAGAGCCAGGGGGTGATTCCCTTTTTGAAGGTGGTCAATGACACGGCGGTGGCGGTGAACCAGGGCGGCAAGCGTAAGGGCGCCGTCTGCGCCTACCTGGAAACCTGGCACCTGGACATCGAGGAATTCCTCGACCTGCGCAAGAACACCGGCGACGAGCGCCGCCGCACCCACGACATGAACACCGCCCACTGGATCCCCGATCTCTTCATGCAGCGGGTCATGGCGGGCGAGGAGTGGACGCTGTTCTCGCCGTCCGACGTGCCCGATCTCCACGACAAGTGCGGCGCCGATTTCGAGGCGGCCTACGTCGCCTACGAGGCCAAGGCCGCCGCCGGCGAGATCCGGCTGTTCAAGAAAGTGGCCGCCGTGGCGCTGTGGCGCAAGATGCTGACCATGCTCTTCGAGACCGGCCACCCCTGGGTCACCTTCAAGGACGCCTGCAACCTGCGCTCGCCGCAGCAGCACGCCGGCGTCGTGCATTCGTCCAACCTGTGCACCGAGATCACGCTGAACACCTCGGATTCCGAAACCGCCGTGTGCAACCTCGGCTCGGTAAACCTGCCCGCCCACCTGAAAGACGGCGAGCTGGACCAGGAAAAGCTCGCCCGCACGGTGCAGACGGCCCTGCGCATGCTCGACAACGTCGTCGACCTCAACTTCTACGCCACCCCCAAGGCGCGCAACGCCAACCTGCGCCACCGGCCGGTGGGCCTGGGCATCATGGGCTTCGCCGACTGCCTCTACGCCCGCGGCCTGCCCTACGCCTCGGCGGAGGCGGTGGCCTTCGCCGACCGCAGCATGGAGGCCGTCTGCTTCCAAGCCTATTGGGCTTCCACCGAGCTCGCCCGGGAGCGGGGACGCTATTTCAGTTTCACCGGCAGCCTGTGGGACCGGGGCGTCCTCCCCCTCGACTCCATCGGCCTGCTGGAGGAAGGGCGGGGTGAGGCGGTCGAGGTGGATCGGAGCGCCACGCTCGACTGGCCGGCGCTGAAAGCGCGCATCGCCCGCTACGGCATGCGCAACTCCAACTGTGTTGCCATCGCGCCGACGGCGACCATCTCCAACATCGTCGGCGTCTCCGCCAGCATCGAACCGGCCTACCAGAACCTCTACGTCAAATCCAACCTCTCCGGCGAATTCACCGTGGTGAACGAAGCCCTGGTGCGCGATCTGAAGGCGCTTGACCTGTGGGACGAAGTCATGGTCGCCGACCTCAAGTACTTCGACGGGTCGCTCGCCCGCATCGACCGCGTGCCCGACGAACTGAAGGCCCGCTACGCCACCGCCTTCGAGATCGACCCCGTATGGCTGGTGGAAGCCGCCGCCCGCCGCCAGAAATGGATCGACCAGGCCCAGTCGCTCAACCTCTACCTCGCCATGCCATCCGGCAGGAAGCTGGACGAGCTCTACAAGCTCGCCTGGAAGCGCGGCCTCAAGACCACCTACTACCTGCGCACCCTGGGCGCCAGCCAGGCGGAAAAGGCGGGGGGGCGCGACGATGCCGCGGTGGCCGATGAAACGCCGAAGTTCTGCTCTATCGACAACCCCGAGTGCGAGGCCTGCCAATGAAACCGACCACCATCCAACCCACCTCCGTTCGGACTGAGCCCGTCGAAGCCCGTGGATGTAACGCCCTTCGATCGGCTCGGGGCGAACGGTTGTTTGCCTGCGCAGATGTCCGGAAAGACAGGCAGCGGGAGGCATGCCGATGAACGCCGCTTTCCGCTTCGATGACTGGGATGCCCCCCAATCGGCCGCCCCGACGGCCGACCGCACGCCGCTGGAATCCCCTCGCACCCATAGTGCCCCCACGCCGCGCCCGGCTCTCGCCCCCATCAACCCCGCCGACAAGCGCATCGTCAACGGCCAGGCCGACATCAACCAGCTCGCCCCCTTCAAGTACCCCTGGGCCTGGGAGTTCTTCCTCAAGGCCAACCGCAACCACTGGACGCCGCTGGAAATCGCCATGGCCCAGGACGTGCACGACTACCACCACAAGCTCTCCGCCGCCGAGCGCCACGTCTTCGAGAACGTGCTGGCCTACCTCACCACCTCCGACATCCTCGCCATGCGCAACATCGGCCTGGCGGTGATGGAGAAGATGAGCGCGCCGGAAATCCAGATATACCAGGCCCGCCAGGTCTATGAGGAAGCGCTGCACACCTGGACCTACCAGCACTGCATCGAAAGCCTGGGTCTCGACCAGCAGGAGATCTACAACCGCTACCGCGTGGTGCCGGAAATCCACGGCAAGATCGCCTTGGCCAACCGCCGGCTGGAGAAGGTGCTGCGGTCGGATTTCGACCTGACCGACCGCGCCAACCTGCACGACTTCGCGCTCTCCTACTTCTTCTTCGCGGTGATCTTCGAAGGCTGCTGGTTCTACAACGGCTTCACCCCGGTTTTCGCGCTGCAGCGGCGCGGCCTGATGAAGGGCGCCGCCGAGCAGTTGCAGTACATCATGCGCGACGAGGTGCTGCACTGCGCCTTCGGCATCCGCGTCATCCGCGAACTGCTGAAGGAGGAGGGCCTGGTCCTCGACCCCCGGGCCCTGCGCGACCTGTGGGACGAAGCCGAGGCGGCCGAGCGCGCCTACGCCGGCTACATCCTGCGGGAATCCATCCTCGGCTACAACGCCGAACTGCACGTTCAGCAGTTCCGCTTCATCGCCAACCGGCGAGCGCGGCAGGTGGGCGTCGAAGAACCTTTCCCCGGCGCCGAAAACGTCCTGCCCTGGCTCGACGAGCAGGCCAACCTGAGAAAGGAGAAGAACTTCTTCGAAACCCGCGTCACCGAGTACCAGACGGGCGGGGCGCTGGCTTGGGATTGAGCGGCGAACGGCCTGCCGGCACGGCGCGGCGTCTGGAAACCGCCCGGCGCCCAGCCGTGCTCCGGCACCTGATGGCGCTCGACGCCGACGACCGCCAGGGCCGGGCGCCGCCTGCGCGACTCCGGCGTCGATCGTGGCGGCGGAATTCACTCCGCCGCTGTCGCGTTTGCGACACCGCCGGTCAGGCAGGCGTAGCGGGCGGGCAAGCTGCCCGGCAACTGCCAGCCGAAAAGCAGCTCCTCGGCATCGGCCAGCGAGGCGCCCGAGCAAAGGATCTGCTCGGAAAGCCGGGCGAATGCCGCCAGGCGGATCCAGAACATCGTCTCTTCATTGAGCATGTGGGCCATGGCAACCTCCTGCGGGAACGATTGTGCACTTGCAACAATCGTTCCAGCCGGGCCGTCACGGCGGGAGCCGCTGGCAGTCGCAGCCTTACATGCCCAGGGACTTGAGCAGATCTTCGTGGTCGTCGGCGGGGGCCGGGGCGGGCTTCTTGCCCGCCTTGGCGGCTTCGCCATTGACCTGCTGCATGAGGGTGTCGGGGTCCACCGCTT
Source organism: Rhodocyclaceae bacterium (assembly GCA_036732025.1). Lineage (GTDB taxonomy): Bacteria > Pseudomonadota > Gammaproteobacteria > Burkholderiales > Rhodocyclaceae > SSSZ01. The sequence goes on along the minus strand of DAINDE010000062.1, from coordinate 7,271 downwards.
CCTCGGCCTCGAAATCGTGGAGCTTGATGAACTCCGTGCGGTCGATGGCCAGTTCCAGGTAGAAGATGTTGTTGCCCCCGGTGTAGAAGGTGACGCGGCGCGCTTCCGGCTTTTCCAGGTTGGTGTCCACGCTGAGCATGACCTGCTTGTTGAGCACCAGCATCTTGGGCTGGTTCTGGGTGATGTGGGTCTGCAGTTCGCGGCGGATCTTGCCGGTGAAGTCGCCGACGATCTGGTTCATCAGCTCGCCCATGACGTTGCTCACCTCGTCCGAGGTGAAGGTGGTGGCGAGGTCTTCCTTGGCCATGCCCATGCTGAGGAGGTAGCTTTCGTAGAGTTCCATGGCCGCCTGGGCCGAGAAGTTGATGACCACCAGGCCGGAAAAACCGCCGTCGAAGAGCACGAAGCAGCCGATGTCCGGCTTCAGGCAGGTGCGGGTGATGCGCTGGACCATGCCGGAATACTGGATCGGGCTCTGGGTCGCCACCTGCAGGACCTTGGTCACGGAATTGCACAGGCTGACGAGAATGTCTTCGGTGCCGAAAACGACTTGGCTTTCGTGGGCGCTCATGGAAATGGCTCGCATTGGCGGAAAGCCGTATGTATAGCACAGCCGCGGCCGCCGATGCGGGCGGCGGCGCCGTTTTTCATGGGTTTGGCGAGCGGCGCGGGGTCGGCCGCTCGGTTATAATTCGACCCTTTCCCGCCTCACCCCGATTCCTCCCGAACTCTTCCCATGGCCGACATTCTTTGCCTCAAGGGCGACGCCGCCTTTTCCGCCTTCCGCCTGCAACGCCTCCTCGCCCGCCTGACGGCGGCGGTGGCCGACATCGAGTCGGTGGCGGCCGATTACTGGCACGTCGTGGCCCAAAAGCGTGCGCTTTCCGCCGACGAGCGCACCAAGTTGGCGAAGCTGCTGGAGGAAGTGCCGGCCGGTGCGGAAATGGGTGAGCTCTTCCTGGTGACGCCGCGCATCGGCACCATTTCGCCGTGGTCGTCCAAGGCCACCGACATCGCCTGCAACTGCGACCTGGGGCCGGCCATCGAGCGCATCGAGCGCGTCGTCGCCTTCCATGTGGTGGTGAAGGGTGGCCGGGCGCTGACCGCCGACGAGAAGAAGGCCGTCGCCGGCCTGCTGCACGACCGCATGACGGAATCGGTCCTGGCCGGCTTCGACCAGGCCGGCGAACTGTTCCGCCATTTCGAGCCGAAGCCGCTGTCCACGGTCGATGTGCTGGCCGGCGGCAAAGCGGCGCTGGTGGAGGCCAACGGCGCGCTTGGCCTGGCGCTGTCCGACGACGAGGTCGATTACCTGCTGGATATCTTCACCAAGGCCGGCCGCAACCCGACCGACGTCGAACTGATGATGTTCGCCCAGGCCAACTCCGAGCACTGCCGCCACAAGATATTCAACGCATCGTGGATCATCGACGGCCAGGCCAAGGACAAGACCCTGTTCGGCATGATCCGCGAGACGCATCAGGCGAATCCCCAGGGCACCGTGCTGGCCTACGCCGACAACGCCTCGATCATCGAAGGCGCGACCATTCCGCGCTTCTATCCGGACGCCGACCGCGGCTACAGCTACAAGGAAGAACTGACTCACATCCTGACCAAGGTCGAGACGCACAACCACCCGACGGCGATTTCGCCGTTCCCCGGTGCGTCCACCGGCTCCGGCGGCGAAATCCGCGACGAGGGCGCCACCGGCAAGGGCTCCAAGCCGAAGGCCGGCCTGTGCGGCTTTTCGGTCTCCAACCTGAACATTCCCGATGCGCCGCAGCCGTGGGAGCACCCTTACGGGCGCCCCTCGCGCATTGCCTCGGCGCTGGACATCATGATCGAAGGCCCCATCGGTGCCGCCGCCTTCAACAACGAATTCGGCCGCCCCAACCTGACCGGCTACTTCCGCACCTACGAGCAGGACGTGGCCGTCAATGGTGAAAAATTCGTACGCGGCTACCACAAGCCGATCATGATCGCCGGCGGCCTCGGCAGCATCCAGGCCGCGCAGTCCTTCAAGGAGCCGACCTTCCCGGTCGGCACCCTGTTCGTCCAACTGGGCGGCCCCGGCATGCTGATCGGCCTGGGCGGCGGCGCCGCCTCGTCGATGACCGCCGGCGTCAACGCCGAAGACCTCGATTTCGCGTCGGTGCAGCGCGGCAACCCGGAAATCCAGCGCCGCGCCCAGGAAGTCATCGACCGCTGCTGGCAGATGGGAAGCCCGAAAGGCGACGGGCAAGAGGCGGGCGACGGCAACCCCATCCTGTCGATCCACGACGTCGGTGCCGGCGGCGTCTCCAACGCCCTGCCCGAGCTGGCCCACTCCGGCGGCGTCGGTGCCAAGTTCGAGCTGCGCGAAGTGCCCATCCTCGAACTGGGCATGTCGCCGGCCGAAATCTGGTCCAACGAGTCGCAGGAACGTTACGTGCTGGCCATCCCGCCGGGCCGCATCGACGAATTCCGCGCCCTGTGCGAGCGCGAGCGCTGCCCCTTCGCCGTGGTCGGCGAAGCCACCGGCGACGGCCACCTGACCGTCACCGACCGTCACTTCAACGTGAACCCGGTGGACATGGAAATGGAGGCGCTGCTCGGCAAGCCGCCGCGCATGACCCGCGACGTGACGACGCTGCCGCCGAGCTTCGTCCCCTTCGAGGCCGCCGGCTTCGAGCTGAAGGACGCTGCCTACCGCCTGATGAAGCTGCCGGCCATCGCCGACAAGACCTTCCTCATTTCCATCGGCGACCGTTCCGTCGGCGGCATGACCGCCCGCGACCAGATGGTCGGTCCGTGGCAGGTGCCGGTGGCCGACGTGGCGGTGACCACCATGGGCTACCAGGGCTACCTCGGCGAAGCCTTCGCCATGGGCGAGCGCACTCCGGTCGCCGTGCTCGACGCGCCGGCCTCCGGCCGCATGGCCATCGCCGAAGCGCTGACCAATCTGGCCGCCGCCGACGTCGGCAGCCTCGGCAAGGTCAAGCTCTCCGCCAACTGGATGGCCCCCTGCGGCGTGCCGGGGGAGGACGCCCGCCTCTACGCCACCGTCGAAGGCATTGCCGAGCTGTGCAAGCAGATCGGCGTGTCGATCCCCGTCGGCAAGGATTCCCTGTCCATGCGCACCGCCTGGGAAGAGGGCGGCGAAAAGAAGCAGGTGGTGTCGCCCCTCTCCTTGATCATCACCTCCTTCGCCGCCGTGAACGACGTGCGCAGGACGCTGACCCCGGTGCTCGACCGCGAGTGTGGCGAAAGCGACCTGATCCTCATCGACCTCGGCAAGAACCGTTTGGGCGGCTCCTGCCTGGCCCAGGTCTACAACGCCACCGGCAACGATGCGCCGGACGTCGACGAGCCGGCCAGGCTCAAGGCGCTGTTCGATACCGTGCAGAAGCTCAATGCCGACGGCCTGATCCGCGCCTACCACGACCGGTCCGACGGTGGCCTCTTTGCCGCTGCCGCCGAAATGGCCTTCGCCAGCCGCTGCGGCGTGACGCTGGACCTCGACGGCATCTGCTTCGATGCCGCCGCCCTCGACGTCGACGGCGCCGAGAAGCGCCCCGACCTGATGGCCGGCCGCGATTTCGAGAACGTCGTCCGCGCCCTGTTCAACGAGGAAGTCGGCGCCCTGATCCAGGTCAGGCGAGAGGACCGTTCCACCGTCACCGCCGCCTTGCGCGCCGCCGGGCTGCCCTATCACTTCGTTGGCTACCCGAACCAGAGCGACGAGATTCGCGTCGTCCGCAACGCCAGGAAGCTGCTGCGCGAAACCCGTGTCGACCTGCAGCGCGCCTGGTCGGAAACCAGCTACCGCATGCAGACCCTGCGCGACAACCCGGACTGCGCCCAGCAGGAATACGACCGCATCCTCGACACCAGCGACCCCGGCCTGTCGCCCAAGGTGACCTTCGATCCCCAGGACGACTTCACCCAGGTCTATCTCCAGCTCGGCGCCAAGCCGCGCATGGCCATCCTGCGCGAGCAGGGCGTCAATAGCCATTACGAAATGGCCGCCGCCTTCGACCGCGCCGGCTTTGCCTCGGTGGACGTGCACATGAGCGACATCCTCGCCGGCCGCGTCAATCTCAAGGACTTCAAAGGCCTGGTGGCCTGCGGCGGCTTCTCCTACGGCGACGTGCTCGGCGCCGGCCAGGGCTGGGCCAAGACCATCCTCATGCACGAAGGCTGCCGCGACGAATTCGCCGAATTCTTCAACCGCAAGGACACCTTCGCCCTCGGCGTGTGCAACGGCTGCCAGATGATGAGCGCGCTCAAGTCGCTGATCCCCGGCGCCGAGCACTGGCCGGCCTTCCGCCGCAACCGCGTCGAGCAGTTCGAGGCCCGCTTCGTGCTGACCGAAGTGCTCGATTCGCCGTCCCTGTTCTTCGCCGGCATGGAAGGCTCGCGCATCCCCATTGTCGTCTCCCACGGCGAAGGCCGCGCGGTGTTCGACAACGCCGCCGACCAAGCCAAGTGCCAGTCGGCCCTGCGCTACATCGACAACAAGGGTGAGCCGACCGAGGTCTACCCCTACAACCCGAACGGTTCGCCAGGCGGCCTCACCGCCGTCACCACCGAGGACGGCCGCTTCACCATCATGATGCCGCACCCGGAACGCGTCTTCCGCAGCGTCCAGATGTCCTGGCACCCGGCCGGCTGGGGAGAAGATTCGCCCTGGATGCGCATGTTCCGCAACGCGCGGCGCTGGGTGGGCTGATGCCGCCCGAGGCGTCCCGGCCCAAGGTTTATATCGCCGGCCCGGACGTCTTCTTTCCCGACATAGCCGTCCGGGCGGCGGCCCAGAAGGCGCTGTGCGCCAGCCTGGGGCTGGAGGCGCTGCATCCGGTGGATCAGCCGACCCTCACGGCGCAGCGCATCTACGAGAACAACATCGCTCTCCTCCGGGCGGCGGATGGCGTGGTGGCCAACCTCGATCCCTTCCGGGGCGCCGAGGTGGATTCGGGGACAGCCTTCGAGGTCGGCTTTGCCATCGCCCTCGGCAAGCCCGTCGTCGGCTACGTCAGCAGCGACCAACGCGTGGTTGACCGCGTGGGCGTCCGTTGCGGTCCCCTGACCCGGGATGCCGCGGGATTGTGGCGCGACCGGGACGGCAACCTGGTGGAGGATTTCGGGCTGCCGGCCAACCTCATGCTGGCCGTGCCGGCCCCCATCGTGGTTGGCAGCTTCGAGCCGGCCCTGCGGCAGTTGAAGCGGATCCTGGCAGGGCCTGCCGCCGCTCACTCCCCCTTCGCCGCCGGCCAGTAGAAGCGCAGTTCCGCCGGGCGGCGGCCGGTGATCCGCACCGGCCGGGTTTCCTTGCGGCCTTCGGCCTCCACCGTCACACGGTAGCGGCCGGGGGGCAGGGCGGCGTAGAACCACGGGCCGGCGCCGTCCACGGCGAGGACTTCCCCGCCGTTCGCCTTCTCCACGAGGACGCGGGCGCCACTCAGGTAGTGACCGGCACCCGCTTCGGCGATGGACAGGTGCAGGCTGAACTCGCCGGCGCGGCTCTTGAGCGTTTCCCGCTCCTCCTGGCCGATGCCGCCGGTGAGATGGGCAGGCGGTTCGGCGCTCCAGGCCGCAAGCGGAGAGAGCAGGGCGACGAACAGGGCGATGGCGATCGTTTTCATGGGGCCTCCTGTCAGTAACGCGGTCATGCGTTCATACTAGCCGACCGGGTGTATCTTTTCTGCATGGAGTGGTATCGCCGCCAACGGGATCATGCCGGGTGGCGTTCCGTGGATGGGAGATGGCTTTGGCGCATGGTTCACCTGACGACGAGCGTGCCGCCCGCCTCCTGGCGCTGGTGGAAGCCTTGCGGGCCGAACTGCGGGCCGGCGGCGGCAGGGCCGCCCTGCGCAGCTCCCTGGAGCGGGATCTGGGCCTGGACAGCCTCGCTCGGGGGGAACTCCTCCTGCGGGTGGAGGCGGCCTTCGGCGTGCGCCTGCCGGAAGGCACCCTGGGGCGGGCGGAAACGCCGGGGGACCTGCTGGCCGCCCTGGGCGAGGCCCGGGGGGAAGGCACGACGGCCGCCGCCGTCGAAGCGCCCCTGGCGGCGGAGGACATCCTCGCCCCCGACGCCGCCGCAACCCTGATGGAGGTGCTCCTCTGGCACGCCGGCCGCTGTCCGGAACGGGAGCACATCCGCTTCCTGGCCGCCGCCGACCGTAGCGAACCGCTCACCTACGGCGCCCTGCTGGCCGGGGCGCAGCGGGTGGCGGCGGGACTGGCCGCCTGGGGCCTGCAGCCGGGGCAGGCGGTGGCCATCATGCTGCCCACCTCCCTCGATTTCTTCACCGCCTTCTTCGGCACGCTGCTGGCCGGCGGCGTGCCGGCGCCCCTCTACCCGCCGGCCAGCCTGTCCCGCATCGCCGACCACCTGCACCGCCAGGCCGGCATCCTGGCCAACTGCCAGGCCCCCCTGCTGCTGACCGTGGCCGAGGCCCGGGGCGTCTCCCGACTGGTGGAATCCCGGGTGGAAACCCTGCGGGCCGTGCTCACCCTGGCGGACCTGCCGGCAGGACCGGCGGTGCCGCCCTTCCCGGCACGCCCCGGCGACCTGGCCCTGCTGCAATACACCTCCGGCAGCACCGGCAACCCCAAGGGCGTCATGCTCAGCCACGCCAACCTCCTGGCCAACATCCGGGCCTGGAGCCGGGCGGCGGCGCTCATGCCGAAGGACGTCTGCGTCAGCTGGCTGCCCCTCTACCACGACATGGGCCTCATCGGCGCCTGGCTGGGCAGCCTCTACAACGGCTGCCGGCTGGTGCTCATGTCGCCGCTCGCTTTCCTCGCCAGGCCCGAGGACTGGCTATGGGCCATCCACCGCTACCGGGGCACGTTGACGGCCGCCCCCAACTTCGCCTTCGAGCTGTGCCTGCGCCGCGTGGCGGCCGCGGACCTCGCCGGCCTCGACCTTTCCTCCTGGCGGCTGGCGGCCAACGGGGCGGAGCCGGTGAGCGCCGACACCGTCGAGGGCTTCTGCGCCGCCTTCGCCCCCTACGGCTTCCGGCGGGAAGCCCTGGTGCCGGTCTACGGCCTGGCCGAATGCGCCGTCGGCCTGGCGGTGCCGTCCCTCGGGCAGGTGCCCCGCATCGACCGGGTCGACCGCCAGGCCCTGGCCCGTGGCGAGGCGGCGCCGGCAGCCGCCGAAGACACCGGCGCCCAGCGCCTGGTGGCCTGCGGCCGGCCCCTGCCGGGCCACGAGCTGCGGGTGGTGGGCGAGGACGGCGCCGAGCTGCCCGGATGGCCGATGATCGACGAGCTGGCCCGCAGGT
>DAINDE010000061.1:0-18861 GCA_036732025.1 Rhodocyclaceae bacterium | reverse complement strand
CTACTTCGACAAGAACAACCAGCTCGTTTTCCGCTTGACGCGGCAGTTCTAACCAAAGGAGAAAGCAAGTGATTGCGACCAACAGCAACATCCGGGCGGGCAAGGGAGCTCGCTCCGTGGCCGCCGCCATGATCACCCTGGGCCTTTCGCTCGGCGCCCATGCTGCGGAAGTGCCCGATGGCACAGTGATCAGCAAGGACAACCTCGACAAGATCCGCAACGACACCTTCGAGGGCAAGAGCATCGGCAGCATGATTCCCGAGAAGCTCGAATACATGATCATGAAGGAAGGGCTGACCATGAAGATCGCCCATTCCAAGAAGATCGCCATGGACCCGAAGTACGTCGAGGCCTCGAAGAAGAATATCGGCACCGTCAAGTTCAATGCCGACCGCACCATGAGCAACTGGACCGCCGGCATGCCGTTCCCGCCGGAAACCATCAGGCTCGACGACCCGACCGCCGGCGACAAGGTCATCTGGAACCTGCGCGCCGATACCTACGGCGCCACCATGGATCTGCGCGACATCTCCTTCGTCTTCATCTCCGGGGACAAGGGCGTGGAGCGTGTGCAGCGCTGGCAGTCCCGTCGCTACTACATGGAAGGCCGCCTGGATGGTGGGCCGACTACTGTCGGCGACGGTACCATCGCCCAGAAGACCTACCTCTTCGCCACCAGTCCCCAGGACATCCGCGGCCTGGGCACCTTCTCCATCCGCTACAACCAGGCCGACTCCAAGAAGCCGGACGACACCTGGGCCTACCTCAAGTCGGTACGCCGCACCCGCCGCCTCTCCGGCGGCGCCTGGATGGACCCCATCGGCGGCACGGACCAGCTCTACGACGACTGGGACATCTGGGATGCGTTCCCGACCAAGTACCGGGCCAACAAGCTGGTGGCCAAGCGCTGGGTCTTCGCTGTCGCCCACAGCCCGGAGGTCAGCGTGGACCTTGCCAAGAAAGACACCCTCGACGAGTTCCCGTCGGTGGGCCTGAAGGACGCACCCCACTACTTCCCCGCCAAGCACATCGTCTGGGAGCCGCGCGAAGTGTATGTGGTCGAGGGTACCCCGCCGCCGGAGCACCCCTACAGCAAGAAGGTGGTGTACATGGAGGTCGATTTCCCGCGCCCCTACCTCGGCGAGATGTATGACCAGAAGGGCGAATTCTGGAAATTCATGATCTTCCAGAATCGTCCGGATGTCGGCGAGGACGGCTACAAGGCGGTCATGCCGGTGGTGGGCCACGTCATCGACGTCAAGCGCCGCCATTCCACCACCTGGTCTTCCAACATGAAGTCCAATCCCAAGGGCGTCAAGGAAAACGACGTTTCGCTGGAAAAACTGGAGGAAGTCGCCACCGGCGGCGGTAAGTAAGAGGGGGTTCCTCCTCTGCCCGGCATGGCTTGCCGGGCAGAGGCAGCGGTGAACCCGACGATCTCTCGGTCCCGATTCCGGACGGCTCACGCGCATCCCGGCGCCATCGTGGCCGGGCTGCGCAGGAATTGGGCTTCGCCCGCCTCGGCGGGCTCTTTTTTGGGTATGGAACCATGACGGCGGCAGGTTCGCCAGATTACGATTTCGAATCGCTACGGGCACTCGCGACGGCATCTCCGGCCGAGTTCGAGCGGGTTCGCCGGAGGCTGCTCGCGGCAACCCTGGGTAACGACCGGCAACGGGCATTGCAGGACCTGGTCGACACCGGACGGGGGCAGTGGCCCTCCGGGGAGGTGGCCTGCCTGGCCTTGAGCGAGGCTCTGCTGGCCCTGGCGACGCATCTGCAGACCCTCTCCGCCGCCCTTTGCCAGCCGGCGGAATGAGATCTCCAGCGGCAGCCGGGAAGCGCTATCCTTTCTGGCTCAAGATGGCGCTCCGGTTGCCGATATCATGCCTATGCACGTTCTCCAGCAAGAAAACGAATCCCTGCGCCGGCAACTGGATGCCCTGTTGCGGGAGGCGCGCTGCAATGAGGAAAAGATGCAGCGCTTCGATCGCTTCGAGCGCCGCCTCATCGCCACCCGTTCCCTGGCGGGACTGGCGGGGCTCCTGGGGGAGGACTACCGGGCCGCTTTCGAACTGGACACGGTGAGCCTGGCTCTCCTCGACCCCGAATACGAGATTGCCCGCGTCCTGGAAGCGGACGGCGAAGCGCCCGCCCGCGGCAACCTGCTGCTCCAGGCCAGCGGCTTCGCCCTGGAAAACCTTTATCGGCCGGGTACCGCCCCCATTCTCGCGGCCTTCGATCCGGCCGAGCATGGCTTCCTCTTCCCCGGCGTTTGCCCGGCCTCCGTCGCCCTGCTGCCTCTCGTCTGCCAGGGCCGGCTTCTGGGCAGCCTCAACCTGGGCAGCCATGCCGCCGAGCGCTTCACCGCCGACCGGGGCACCCAGTTCCTCGGCCGCCTGGCGGCCATCGCCGCCGTCTGCCTGGAGAACGCCCTCAACCACGAGCGCCTCCAGCTCATCGGCCTCACCGACCCGCTCACCGGGGTCAATAACCGCCGCTACTTTGAGTCCCGCCTGCAGGAGGAGGTGACCCGGGCCCGCCGCCACGGCCAGGCGCTCACCTGCATGTTCATCGACATCGACCGCTTCAAGCGCATCAACGACACCTTCGGCCACCAGGCCGGCGACGAGGTGCTGCGGGGCGTGGCGGCCCTGGTCAAGGGGCAGTTGCGCGGCTGCGACCTCCTGGCGCGCTACGGCGGCGAGGAATTCGTCATCCTCCTGCCTCAGACCGCCATCCGCCACGCCTGCGACATCGCCGAGCGCATCCGGGCCCGGGTGGCGGCCGGCAGCCTCCTGCGGCGGCCGGGGGGTAGTCTGGTGGTGACTGTTTCCGTCGGCGTTGCCGATCTGCCCGCGGCAGCGGCCGGGAGCGACGGCGCTGCCGCCGCGGCCGACCTGGTCCGGCGGGCCGACGAGGCGGTCTACCGGGCCAAGCAGACCGGCCGCAACCGGGTGGTCAGCGACGGCGAGGCGCCGCCGCTGACCGGCACCCTCGCCGCCCTGCGCAAGGCCCTGGGCGCCCTGCGCGGCCACGCTGCCGGCCGCCCGCTGTAGCCGCGGCGCCGGGCGGAGTAACATTCGCCCCTTTCACCCGCTGCCGTCGCCATGTCCCGACCCCTGACGCCGCCTGCCTATCGGGGGCGCTTCGCCCCGTCTCCAACGGGGCCGCTGCACTTCGGTTCCCTGGTGGCGGCCGTCGGCAGCTATCTGGATGCCCGCAGCCAGGGCGGCGAGTGGCTGCTGCGCATGGAGGATGTGGACGCGCCCCGCAATGTGCCTGGCGCCGCCGAGTCGATCCTCGCCACCCTGGAGGTCTTCGGCTTCGAGTGGGACGGTCCGGTGCTGTGGCAGAGCGCCCGCCTGGAGGCTTACCGGGAGACCCTTGAACGCCTGCGGCTGGCCGGCCTGGCCTACCCCTGCGCCTGTTCCCGCAAGGAAATCGCCGATTCCGCCCGCCACGCCGCCATCGACGGCGGTCTTGCCTATCCCGGCACCTGCCGGGCCGGCCTGCCCCCGGGGCGGACGGCCCGGGCCTGGCGTCTGCGGGTGGACGACCGGGAAACGGCCTTCGTCGACCGTGTCCAGGGCCCGGTGGTCCAGCACCTGGAGAGGGACGTGGGGGATTTCGTCCTGCTGCGGGCCGACGGCCAGTACGCCTACCAGTTGGCGGTGGTGGTGGACGACGCCAGTCAGGGGGTGACCGACGTCGTGCGGGGCGCCGACCTCCTGGCCTCGACGCCCCGCCAGATCTGGCTGCAGCATTGCCTGGGCTACCCCGCGCCGCGCTACGCCCATCTGCCGGTGGCGGTGAACGATGCCGGGGAGAAGCTCTCCAAGCAAACCCTGGCGCCGGCGCTGCAGGCGGGGCAGGCAGCGGCGGAACTGGTGCGGGCCCTGGCCTTCCTCGGCCAGACGCCGCCGGCGGAACTGGCGCGGGCGACGGTGGCGGAGGTCTGGGCGTGGGCCCGGGGCCATTGGCGCCTCGCCGCCATTCCCCGGTGCCCGGCTATTCTTCCCGCGGCGTAGCCCCGGGTTTCGCCTCGTTGCCCTGCCAGTGCTTGGGGCCGAAGCCGGCCAGGCCCACGGCCAGGCGCACCAGGCCGTAGCTCAGCCAGCGCGTCAGCCGCGACAGGAGGGGCATGCGCGCCAGATGCTCGGCGACGATTTCCCGGGCGCCTTCGGCCATGGCCGCCAGCACGCTGTTTTCCAGTTCGCTGGCGAAGGCGCGGTCGAGCACGACGAGATTGCCTTCCTTGGCCAGGAGCAGGCTGAAGGGATCGATGTTGGAGGAGCCCACCGTGGCCCATTCGCCGTCCACCACCGCCACCTTGGCGTGCAGGAAGCTCCTGCCGTATTCGAAGACCCGCATGCCGTCCGCCAGCAGCGAGCCGTAGAGGGCCTGGGTGGCGTAATGGAGGACGGGGTGGTCGCTGACCCCCTGCAGCAGGACGGTGATGCGCACGCCGCGCCGGGCCGCGTCGCGCAGGGCGTGGCGGAAGCGGAAGCCGGGGAGGAAATAGGCGTTGGCGATGAGGATTTCCCGGCGGGCGCCGTGGATGGCCTCCAGGTAGGCGTTGGCGATGTCGTTGCGGTGGCGGATGTTGTCCCGCAGCAGGAAGGCGGCTCGCTGGCTGCCCGCCGGCCGGTCGCAGGTGGGCAAGGGGGAGTCGATGCGGAAGCGGCGCTTGAAATTGGCCCAGGCGACGATTTCCCACATGCGCCGGACCGCCGCGTGGATGTCCGCGATCACCGGGCCCTCGACGCGCACGGCGTAGTCGTAACGGGGGCGCAGGGTCTCCGGGGCATTGTTGTCGTCGACGATGTTGATGCCGCCGACGAAGGCGATCCTCCCGTCCACCACGGCGATCTTGCGGTGCAGCCGCCGCAGCCGGTGGCGGCTCAGCTTGAAGCGGGCCAGTTCCGGCCGGTAGAGCATGGCATCGACGCCGGCATTGAGGAGGCGGGGCAGGAAATCCTCGGCGAAATTGCCGGCGCCGAAACCGTCCACCAGGACCCGCACCTGCACCCCCCGCCGGGCAGCCTGCATGAGGGCGGTGGCGACGGTGCTGCCCACCTCGTCGTCGGCGAAGATGTAGCTTTCCAGATGCACTTCCCTTTCGGCGGCGTCGATGGCGGCAAGCAGGGCAGGAAAGTACGCCTGCCCTGAGTTGAGCAGCGTCAGGCGGTTGCCGGGCAGGAACTCAGCCGGCATCCCGCAGGAGGTGGGCCGAAAGGGCGGCGTGGTCGGAAATCATCGACCATGGCCGGCCGTGGTGGACTTCGGTACGCTCGACGTGGAAGCCGCGCACGTAGATGCGGTCAAGGCGAAAGACCGGCAGGGCGGCGGGAAAGCTCTTCACCGGCCGGCCGGCGATGCCGCCGAAGACTTCGATCAGGCCGAGGCGTTCGGCCAGATGGTCGTCGGCCCGGTTGCGCCAGTCGTTGAAATCGCCGGCGATGATGAGGGGGGCGGCGGGATCGGCCGACTGATCCAGGTAGTCCGCCAGCGCCGCCATCTGCTTTTTGCGCGAACGGCCGAAAAGGGAAAGATGCACACAGACGCAATGGGCTGCCGGCCCTTCGGGCAGGGCGATGCGGCAGTGGAGCAGGCCCCGGCGCTCGAACTGGAGATGGGTGACGTCCTGGTTGTGGCTGTCCAGGATGGGAAAGCGCGAGAGGATGGCGTTACCGTGGTGGCCGTGGTCATAGACCATGTTGCGGCCGTAGGCGGAGGCCTGCCAGACATCTTCGGCGAGGAACTCGTGCTGGGGGTCCTCGGGCCAGTCGGCGTGGGACTCCGCGTGGCCCAGGTGCAGGCCCTGCACCTCCTGCAGGAAGACGATGTCCGGGTTGAGGTGGCGCAGCCGCTCCCGCAGCTCATGCACCATCATCCGCCGGTTGAATTGGGAAAAGCCCTTGTGGATGTTGTAGGTCGTGACGTGCAGGGTCGGCGGCATGGGCTCAGGAAACGGCCAGCATGCGGTCCAGCGCCAGGCGGGCAAGCCTGGCTTCGTGCTCCGGCACCTTGATCTGATTCACGACCTTGCCGTCGGCCAGATTCTCCAGGGTCCAGGCCAGGTGCTGCGGGTCGATGCGCTGCATGGTCGAACACATGCAGATGGTGGTGGCCATGAACTGGACGATCTTGTCCTGGGGCAGCACCTCCTTCGCCAGGCGGTCCACCAGGTTGAGCTCGGTGCCCACCAGCCAGCGGGTGCCGGGGGCGGCTTCCTTGATGGTCTTGACGATGTGTTCGGTGGAGCCGACGTAGTCGGAGGCCTTGCAGACGTCGAAATTGCATTCCGGGTGGGCGATGACCAGGCCCTCCGGGTACTTGGCGCGGAAGGCGTCGATGTGGCTCTTCTGGAACATCTGGTGCACAGAGCAGTGGCCCTTCCAGAGGAGGATGCGGGCATGCCTGATCTGGGCCGGGGTGAGGCCGCCCAGTTCCAGGTCCGGGTCCCACACCACCATCTCGTCCATGGCGAAGCCCATGTTGTGGCCGGTCCACCGGCCCAGGTGCTGGTCGGGGAAGAAGAGCACCTTGGGCCGGCGCTCGAAGGCCCACTTGGCGATGGTGCCGGCGTTGGACGACGTGCACACGATGCCGCCGTGCTCGCCGCAGAAAGCCTTCAGGTCGGCGGCGGAATTGATGTAGGTGACCGGGGTGACTTCTTCCTCGACGTTCAGCACCTCGGCCAGTTCCCGCCAGCAGCGCTCCACCTTCGCCAGGTTGGCCATGTCGGCCATGGAGCAGCCGGCGGCCATGTCGGGCAGGATGGCGATCTGGCTGGGCTTGGACATGATGTCCGCCACTTCGGCCATGAAATGGACGCCGCAGAAGACGATGTAGTCGGAATCGGTCTGGCAGGCCAGGCGGGAGAGCTTGAGGGAATCGCCGGTGAGGTCGGCGTGCTGGTAGACGTCGGCCCGCTGGTAGTGGTGGCAGAGGATGACGGCCTTCTTGCCCAGGCGGGCGCGGGCGGCGCGGATGCGCTCCTGGCAGTCGTCGTCGGCGAGGGTGTTGAAGGAGTCGAAGGAAATCGTCGCGGTTTGCATGCTGTTCTCGGGGAAAGGCTGATTCGGATCAGCTCTGTTGCCAGGGCAGGCCGGCGCGGCGCCAGCCGCCTACGGTGTTGCGGTGGCCGTTGGCGTCCTTGTCGCCTTCGAAGCCTTCCAGGATGTTGAAGCAGTTGGCGTAACCCAGGCCGGTGGCGAGCCGGGCCGCTGCGTCGGAGCGGGCGCCGCTGCGGCAGAGGAAGAGCACCAGGGCTTCCGGATCCACCTGCTGCGTCAACTGGGCGGCGAAATGCTCGTTACGCACGCTGCCCGGGTAGAGGTTCCACTCGATCTCCACGGCGCCGGGGACGCGGCCCACCCAGTCCTGCTCGGCGCGGGTGCGGACATCCACCAGCGTGGCACCGGGGGCCAGGGTGAGCACGTCGTAAGCCTCCTGCGGGGTGAGGGCGCCCTCGTAGGGCAGGTTCAAGGCTTTTGCCCGCTGCTGGGCGAGGCTGAGGATTTCGCTGAGTTTTCCCATGGTGGCCGCTGCTAGAATTCGATCTATGAGTATAAAACAGGCACGCCGCCGGCGCTGAGACATGGAGCCGCCGAAGCAAACTTCGCCCGCCGCCGGCGACCGGCTGGCTGCCGCCCAGCGGGCCACCTGGGTCAGCGTCGCCGTCAATCTGGTGATGACCGTGGTCCAGATCGTCGTCGGCTGGCTGGCCCATTCCCAATCCCTCGTCGCCCACGGCCTGCACTCATTCTCTGACCTGCTTTCCGACTTCCTGGTTCTCTACGCCAGCGGCCAGGGCGCCCATCCGGCGGACGACCGCCATCCCTACGGCCATGCCCGGGTGGAAACCGCCGCCACCCTCGTCCTCGGCACTTCCCTCATGGCCATCGGCGGCGGCATCCTGTGGGAGTCGGGAATGCGCCTGCAACGGATGGGGGAGCTGCCGGCGGTGGAATGGTCGGCCTTCTGGGTCGCCGTCGCCACCGTGGCGGCCAAGGAAGGGCTCTATCGCTACCTGATCGCTGTCGCCCGCCGGCTGCGCTCCCAACTGCTCACCGCCAACGCCCTGCATACCCGGGCCGACGCCGCCTCCGCGCTGGTGGTGGTGGTCGGCATCGGCGGCGCCGTCGCCGGCTGGCCCTTCATGGACGTGCTGGCCGCTGCCCTGATGGGCTTCATGATCCTGCGCATGGGCGCCGTCCTGGCCTGGGAGGCTCTGCGCGAACTCATCGATACCGGCCTCGACGCGGCCCAGGTGGTCGCCATCCGCGAAACCCTGCTCAGTACGCCGGGAGTTCTCGGCATGCATCAGTTGCGTACCCGCCGCATGGCCCACCAGGCCCTGGTGGACGCCCATGTCCAGGTGGACCCGCGCATCAGCGTCTCCGAGGGCCATCGCATCGCCGAGACGGCTCGGGCCCGGGTGCTGCGCGCCCATCCGGAGGTGCTCGACGTACTCGTCCATATCGACCCCGAGGACGACCTCGACCCGGACCTGGGCGCTCCCCGCATGCCCGAGCGGGAGACCCTGCTGCGCCAACTGGAGCCGCTCTTGGAGGGGCTGCCGCGGCCGGAAAAGGTGGTGCTCCATTACCTCGGAGGCCAGGTGGAGGCCGAAGTCTTTCTCGACCATCGCTTCTTCGAAAACGGGGAAGTCCTGCGGCGGGCAGAACATGACATCGCCCGGCGCCTGGAGGGGCACCCCTACTTCCGCACCATTTCGCTGAACTGCCTGATTGCACCGATATAGTGCATGTTTTGGCGAAATGCACCAATGCGGTGCCGCCAATCTTTTACCATGGCGGGCATGTCCTTGTGGCAAAATGTAAAGCTTTGGTGCTAGTAAGTGGCATGTTTCATGCTCTCTCCGCTTGGCTTCCGAAATTCGATTGTCGCCGGACCAACCGGCATCTTGTTTAGTTAGGAGACTGACTCAAATGGCAACCCCGCAAGACGTGATCAAGATGGTCAAGGAAAACGACGCCAAGTTCGTCGATTTCCGTTTCACCGATACCCGTGGCAAGGAACAGCACGTCACCGTGCCGGTCTCCGCCTTTGGCGAAGACAAGTTCGAGAACGGCCATGCCTTTGACGGCTCCTCCATCGCCGGCTGGAAGGGCATCCAGGCTTCCGACATGCTCCTGATGCCGGACGCCGACACCGCCTACGTCGATCCCTTCTTCGACGAAACCACCGTCGTCATCACCTGCGACGTGGTCGATCCCACCGATGGCCGTGGTTACGACCGCGACCCCCGCTCCATCGCCAAGCGCGCCGAAGCCTACCTGAAGTCCTCCGGCCTGGGCGACACCGCCTACTTCGGCCCGGAACCCGAATTCTTCATCTTCGACGGCGTCGAATGGTCTGTCGACATGTCCGGCTGCTCCCTGAAGATCCACTCCGCCGAAGCCGCCTGGACCTCTGGCGAGAAGAACGAAGGCATGGGCGCCTCCGGCCACCGTCCTTCCGTCAAGGGCGGCTACTTCCCGGTTCCCCCGGTGGACAGCCTGCACGACATCCGTTCCGCCATGGTGCTGACCCTGGAATCCCTGGGCGTGCCCGTGGAAGTGCATCACCACGAAGTGGCCAACGCCGGCCAGTGCGAAATCGGCACCGTCTTCAGCACCCTGACCAAGCGCGCCGACTGGACCCAGATCCTCAAGTACGTGGTGCACAACGTTGCCCACCAGTACGGCAAGACCGCCACCTTCATGCCCAAGCCTATCGTCGGCGACAACGGTTCCGGCATGCACGTGCACCAGTCCATCTGGAAGGACGGCAAGAACCTCTTCGCCGGTGACGGCTACGCCGGCCTGTCCGAGTTCGCCCTGTACTACATCGGCGGCATCATCAAGCACGCCAAGGCCCTGAACGCCATCACCAACCCGGGCACCAACTCCTACAAGCGTCTGGTCCCGCACTACGAAGCTCCGGTCAAGCTGGCCTACTCCGCCAAGAACCGTTCCGCTTCCATCCGCATCCCCTTCGTGGCTTCCACCAAGGCCCGCCGCATCGAGACCCGTTTCCCGGACCCCATCGCCAACCCGTACCTGTGCTTCTCCGCGCTGATGATGGCCGGCCTGGACGGCGTGCAGAACAAGATCCACCCGGGCGATCCCGCTTCCAAGAACCTCTACGACCTGCCGCCGGAAGAAGACGCTCAGATCCCGACCGTCTGCGCCAGCCTGGAAGAAGCCCTGGCCAACCTGGACAAGGACCGCGAGTTCCTGACCAAGGGGGGTGTCTTCTCCAACGACTGGATCGATGCCTACATCGAGCTGAAGATGGACGAAGTGAACAAGGTCCGCATGACCACCCACCCGGTGGAATTCGACCTGTACTACAGCGTCTGATCGGTTTTTCGGCCGAAACGAAAAAGGACGGGCTTGCCCGTCCTTTTTTTGTGCACCGAACTGGCAGGCTGCCCGTTATGTCCGTTAAACTGGCAGCTTCTGAGGAACGATGACGATGACACGCCGGATTGTTGCTTCCCTGTCGCTTTTCCTGGCCTGGCCTGCGATGGCCGGGACCATCTACAAATGCACCGACGAGGGCGGCGGCACGCTGATTTCCAACACCAAGGTCAACAAGACCTGCCAGGCCGTCGTCACCGGCCCCGATTCCGCCATGCCGGCGCCGGCCAAGCCCAGGGCCGCCGGGACGCCGTCGCCCGCCGGCTTCCCCAAGGTGGGCGAAGATACCCAGAAGGCCCGCGACACCGACCGCCGCCGCATCCTGGAGCAGGAAATGGAGGCGGAACAGAAGAACCTGGAGGCGGCGAAGAAGGATCTCGCCGACCAGGAGGCCGTGCGCACCGGCGACGAGAAGAATTACCAGCGCGTCCTCGATCGCCTGCAGCCCTACAAGGACCGTGTCGCCCAGCACGAGCGCAACATCCAGGCCATCCAGAAGGAACTGAACAACCTGCGCTGAAGGGCAGCCTCAATCGGCGGGCAGCGCCTTCACCCGGTACCAGGCCGCGTAGAGGGCTGGCAGGAAGAGCAGCGTCAGCGCCGTCGCCACGATCAGCCCGCCCATGATGGCTACCGCCATGGGGCCGAAGAAGTCGTTGCGGGACAGCGGCACCATGGCCAGCACGGCGGCAGCGGCGGTCAGCACGATGGGCCGGAAGCGCCGTACCGTCGATTCGACGATGGCCTCCCAGCGCGGCTTGCCGGCGGCGAGGTCCTGCTCGATCTGGTCCACCAGGATCACCGAATTGCGCATGATCATGCCGAAGAGGGCGATGGTGCCGAGGAGCGCCATGAAGCCGAAGGGTTTGCCGAAGACCAGCAGGAAGAGGGCGATGCCGATGATGCCCAGGGGGGCGGTCAGGAGCACCATGACTACGCGGGAGGTGCTCTGCAACTGGATCATGAGTACCGTCACCACCGCCAGGAGGAAGAGGGGTATCCCCGCGAACACCGAGCCCTGGCCCTTGCCCGACTCCTCCACGGTGCCGCCGACGGCGATGCCGTAGCCGGCCGGGGCCCTGGCCTGAATGGCGGCTATTTCCGGCTGCAGGCGGGCGACGATGCTGGCCGCCTCCAGCTTGCCGTAGAGGTTGCCGCGGACGGTGATGGTGGGCAGGCGGTCCCGCCGCCAGACGAGATTAGGCTCGAAGCCGTGCTTTAGGCGGCCGATCTGGGCGAGGGGAACGCTTCTGCCAGCGCGGGTGGGCACCGCCAGGTCGGCCAGGGAAGACAGGTGCTCCCGTTCCAGGCGGTCGCCCCGCAGCACCACGTCGATGGATTTTTCCCCTTCGCGGTAGGTGGTCACCGTGTAGCCGTTGAGGGACATGTTGAGGAAGGCGGCCAGATCCTGGCTGGAAACGCCGAGGAGGCGGGCCTTGTCCTGGTCGATCTCGATCTCGACCACCTTCGACAGCTCGTTCCAGTCGAAGTTGACGTTGGTGAGTTCCGGCACCCGGCGCAGGACGGTGGCGATGTCTTCGGCCAGGGCGCGCAGCGTCGCCACGTCTTCGCCGGAAACCCGGTACTGCACCGGGTAGCCCACGGGCGGGCCGTTCTCGATGCGGGAAACGTTGGCACGCACGCCGGGGAAATCGGCAGCGAAGAGGGCGATCAGGCGGTCCCGCATGGCCTCCCGGGCGGCCACGCCGGTAGTCTGGATGACGAACTGGCCGACGTTGCTGGCCGGCAACTGCTGGTCCAGGCCCAGGTAGTAGCGCGGCGAGCCCCAGCCCACGTAGGCGATGGCGTGCTCGTGCTCGCCATGGGCGGCCCGATCCTTTTCCAGCCAGGCTTCCAGCTTTCTCACCTCGGCTTCCACGGCCTTGACCGAGGCCCCTTCCGGCAGGCGCAGCTCCACCATCAGCTCCAGGCGGGTAGAGTTGGGAAAGAATTGCTTCTGGACCTTGCCCATGCCGACGATGGCCAGGATGAACAGCAGGAGGGTGGTGCCGATGACCCACCAGCGCCTGCGGACACAGCCGGCGACGAGACGGCGGAAACGGTTGTAGAAGGGCGTCTCGTAGACCTCGTGGCCTTCGTGGGTCCCTTCTGGCAGGCCGCCAAGGCCCATCTTTTCCAGCCGCGCCTTGACCGTCGGGAAGCGGCGGGCGACGAAGCCGGGGGGGCGCGGGGCGCGGGGGTCCGGCAGCAGCTTGTAGCCCAGCCAGGGAATGGCGATGACCGCCGCCAGCCAGGAGATGAGCAGGGCGATTGCATTGACCTGGAAGAAGGCGAAGGCATATTCGCCGGTAGAGGATTTGGCCAAGGCGATGGGGATGAAGCCGGCGACGGTGACCAGGGTACCGGACAGCATGGGGCCGGCGGTGCTGACGTAGGCGAAGGAGGCGGCGCGGGTGCGGTCCCAGCCCTGCTCCATCTTCACCCACATCATCTCGACGGCGATGATGGCGTCGTCCACCAGCAAGCCCAGGGCCAGCACCAGTGCCCCCAGGGAAACCTTGTGCAGGCCGACGTTGAAGAAAGACATGGCGAGGAAGGTGGCGGCCAGCACCAGGGGGATGGAGAGCGCCACCACCAGGCCGGTACGCAGGCCCAGGCTGAGGAAGGTCACCAGCAGCACCACCGCCACCGCCTCCGCCAGGGACTGCACGAAGGCGTTGACGGAGCGGCGCACGGCATCCGGCTGGCTGGCCGCCTCGCCGATCTCCACACCCACCGGCAGGCGGGATTGGAGACGGGCCACCGTGGCCCGCAGGGTCTTGCCCAATTCGATGATGTCGCCACCCCGGGCCATGGCGACGCCGATGGCGATGGCCGGCTTGCCCTCGTAGCGGACCAGGGTGGCGGCCGGATCGGTGGTGCCGCGGTAGACGGCGGCGATGTCGCCCAGGCGGAAGCTGCGGCTGCCCGCACGGATCACCGTGTCGGCCACCGCCGCCACGCTGTCGTAGGCGCCGCTGGGGCGGACCTGGATGCGCTCGCTCGCCGTCTCGA
Organism: Rhodocyclaceae bacterium; assembly: GCA_036732025.1. Taxonomy (GTDB): domain Bacteria; phylum Pseudomonadota; class Gammaproteobacteria; order Burkholderiales; family Rhodocyclaceae; genus SSSZ01. The sequence goes on along the minus strand of DAINDE010000061.1, from coordinate 5,410 downwards.
AGAAGCCGCTGCCGGCCACGGCGTTCTGCTGGGCCAGGGCCTGGACGATGGCCGCCTGGTCGATGCCGAGGGTGGCCAGCTTGGCGTTGGCCAGTTCCACGTAGATCTTCTCGTCCTGGACCCCGAACAGCTCCACCTTGCCCACCCCGGGCACCCGCAGCAGTTCGTCCCGGGCACGCTCGGCAAAATCCTTGAGGGCCGGATAGTCGAGGCCGTCGCCGGTGAGGGCGTAGACATTGCCGAAAACGTCGCCGAACTCGTCGTTGAAGAAAGGTCCCTGGATGCCAGCGGGCAAGGTGTGGCGGATGTCTCCCACCTTCTTGCGCACCTGGTAGAAAACGTCCGGTATGGCGGCGGCGGGGGTGCTGTCCTTGGCGAAGAACAGCACCGTCGATTCCCCAGCCCGGGAAAAGCTCGCCACCCGGTCGATATGGGGCGTTTCCTGGAGCTTCTTTTCGATCTTGTCAGTGAGCTGCGCTTCCACCTGGGCTGCCGAAGCGCCCGGCCAGAGGGTGCGCACGATCATGATCTTGAAGGTGAAGGGCGGGTCTTCCGCCTGGCCCAGGCGGCCGTAGGCGAAGATGCCCATCACCGCCAGGGCGAGGAGGAAGTAGCCTACCAGGGTGCGGTGGCGCAGGGTCCAGTCGGAAAGATTGAAGGTCTGGCGCATGGGGTCAGCGCTGGCGTGCCGGCGGCGTGGCGGGTTGCGCCGTCACCGCCTGGTCCGGCACCAGCTTGAGGGCGCCGGCGATGACCACCAGTTCGCCGGCCTGGAGGCCGCCGGCAATGACGGCGCCGTCCTCGCGGAAGGCGGCCACCTGCACCGGCCGGCGCTCCGTCTTGCCGTCCTTGACCACCCAGACGAAACTGCCCTGGCCGAGGTCGGCCACCGCCGGCAGGGGCACCACCAGGGGGGCGTCGGCCGTGGCGCCGCCGACGGACACCTGGGCGGTCATGCCCAGGCGCACCTCCGGCGGCGGGCTGACGATGCGGATGCGCGCGGCGTAGGTGCGGGTGGCCGGGTCGGCGGCCGGGGACAGTTCGCGCAGCTCGCCCTTGAGCTGCAGTTGGGGCAGGGACCATAGGCCCACCGCCAGCGCCTTGGCTGCCCGCAACTCGGCCACGCGGCCTTCGGGGACGGCGATGGCGACCTCCTTTTCCTCCGGCCGCGCGAAGCGCAGCACCGGTTGGCCGGCGGCCACCACCTGGCCGGCGTCGGCGAGGACGGCGGTGACCACGCCGGCCTGGTCGGCGACCAGGGTGCCGTAGCCGGCCTGGTTGCCGCTTGTTTCCGCCTGGGCGCTGACCTGCTGCAGGCGGGCCTGGGCGTTGCGGAAGGCGTTGTCCTTGGCGTCGAAGGCGGCCTGGCTGACGAACTTTCGGGCCAACAGACCGGCGTAGCGCTCGCGGTCGGCCCGGGCCGTGGTCAGTTCGCTTTCCGCCGCCGCCACCTGGGCCCGGGCCGCCTGCACGGCCAGCTGCAGGTCCGCCGGATCGAGGCGGGCCAGGGGCTGGCCGGGGCGGATCTCGGCGCCGGCGTCCACCAGGCGGCTGGCGATTTTGCCGCCGACGCGGAAGGACAGGTCGGCCTCGTGGCGGGCGCGTACCTCGCCGCTATAGACCGCCGGCGCGGCCCCGGCGGGGGTGGCGGGCTGGACCAGGACGGGCCGGGGGGGCGCCGGTGGCGGCTCCTTGGCGCCGCAGGCGGCGAGCAGCGGCAGGGCGAGGCCGGCGAGCAAAAAAAGGCGCGGGTAGGGCATGGCGAGACGGGCGGGGTGGGTTGCAACGAGATAATGAACGATGAGTCAGTAAGACACAACGATTTTTTTCGGGCGCCGCCGGCGGTCCGGACGAAGCCTCGCCGCTTCCCGTAGAATGTCGCCCATGTCCGATGTCGTCGCTCCCTTCGCCGGTCTTGACCTGCTTTCCTCCGCCGTCGTCGTGCTCGACGACGGCCTGGCCGTCCGTTACGTCAATCCCGCCGGCGAGAACCTCCTGGCCGTGAGCGCCCGCTCTTTGGCGGGTAAGGTGCTGGGCGCCGTCTGTCCCTGCTCGGCCACCCTGCAGGCGGCACTGGACAATGCCGTCGCCAACAACTGGAGCTATACCGGCCAGAACATCCAGATGCAGCGGGCCGACGGCGAGCCTTTGCACCTCAACTGCACGGTTTCCGTCCTCCATGCCGAAAAGGTGCCCCAGGCCCGCCTGCTCCTGGAGCTGCAGCCCATCGAGCAGCAACTGGCCGCCAGCCGGGAGGAGCGCCTGATCGAGCAGCAGCAGGCCAATCGGGAACTGATCCGCAACCTCGCCCACGAGATCAAGAATCCCCTCGGCGGCATCCGCGGCGCCGCCCAGTTGCTGGAGCACGAGCTCAACAACCCGTCGCTGAAGGAATACACCCAGGTCATCATCAAGGAGAGCGACCGCCTGCAGGATCTCATGCAGCGCCTGCTCACCCCCCACCGGCCCATGCAGCCGGCGACGGTGAATATCCACGAGATCCTGGAGCGGGTGAGGAGCCTGCTCACCGCCGAATTCCCGGGATCGCTGGCCATGCGCCGGGACTACGATACCAGCCTGCCCGAACTGGTGGGGGACCGGGAACAGCTCATCCAGGCGGTGCTCAACGTCGCCCGCAACGCCGCCCAGGCCATGAGCGGCAGCGGCGAGATCGTCCTGCGCACCCGGGCCATCCGCCAGGTCACCCTGGTCAAGAAACGCTACAAGCTGGCCCTGGAGATCAAGGTCATCGACAACGGACCGGGCATCCCCGACGCCATCCGCGAACGCATGTTCTATCCCCTGGTCTCCGGCCGCGAGGGGGGTAGCGGCCTGGGCCTGACCATCGCCCAGAACTTCGTCCAGCACCACCAGGGCACCATCGACTGCACCAGCCGGCCGGGCTACACCTGCTTCACCATCCGCCTGCCCATCGAGCAGGCCTGACCGGGCTTCCGCGCTGACGCAGTGGAATGCTCCTTGCTTACAACTGACCCGTTCCGAACCACATGAGCAAAGCCAACATGAAACCGGTCTGGGTCGTCGACGACGACCGTTCCATCCGCTGGGTCCTGGAAAAGACCCTGGCCCGCGAGGACATTCCCTTCAAGAGCTTCGCCTCCGCCACCGAGGCCCTGTCCCAGCTCGACCACGGGGCAGAGCCGCCCCAGGTGCTGCTTTCCGACATCCGCATGCCTGGCCAGTCGGGGCTTGAGCTGCTGCAGGAAGTGAAGGCTCGCTTCCCGGCCGTGCCGGTGATCATCATGACCGCCTATTCGGACCTGGAAAGCGCCGTGGCGGCCTTCCAGGGCGGCGCCTTCGAATACCTCCCGAAGCCCTTCGACGTGGACCAGGCTGTCGAGCTGATTCGCCGGGCCGTCGACGAATCGATGCACCAGAGTGGTGCGTCCGAGGAGGTCAGCCTCGTTCCCGAAATCCTTGGCCAGGCGCCGGCCATGCAGGAAGTCTTCCGGGCCATCGGCCGCTTGGCCCTCTCCCACGCCACCGTGCTCATCACCGGCGAATCGGGCAGCGGCAAGGAACTGGTCGCCCGTGCCCTGCACCGCCACAGCCCCCGCGCCGACAAACCCTTCGTCGCCATCAATACGGCGGCCATTCCCAAGGACCTGCTGGAGTCCGAACTCTTCGGCCACGAGCGGGGCGCCTTCACCGGCGCCCAGGCCCAGCGCCGCGGCCGCTTCGAACAGGCCGACGGCGGCACCCTGTTCCTCGACGAAATCGGCGATATGCCCGCCGAGCTGCAGACCCGCCTGCTGCGGGTCCTCTCCGACGGCCACTTCTACCGGGTGGGCGGCCACTCGCCCATCAAGGCCAACGTGCGGGTCATCGCCGCCACCCACCAGAACCTGGAGTCCCGGGTCAAGGAGGGCCTCTTCCGGGAAGACCTGTTCCACCGCCTCAACGTCATCCGCATCCGTCTGCCCGCCCTGCGCGAGCGCCGCGAGGATATCCCCCTGCTGACCCGCCACTTCCTGCAGAAGAGCGCCAAGGAACTGGGGGTCGAACCCAAGCGCCTGTCCGACGCTGCCATCAAGTACCTCACCGGGCTCGATTTCCAGGGCAACGTGCGGCAACTGGAAAACCTCTGCCACTGGCTGACGGTGATGGCCCCCGGCCAGCAGGTGGAAGTGGGCGACCTGCCGTCGGAACTGCGCGACGCCCCGGCCACTGCCATCGCCTCCGACTGGGAAGGCGCCCTGGAGGCCGAGGTGGATCGCCTCCTGGCCCGCGGCGTCGGCGACGTCCACGGCCTCCTTACCCAGACCTTCGAACGCATCCTCATCGCCCGAGCCCTGGCCCACACCGGCGGCCGCCGCATCGAGGCCGCCCAGGCCCTGGGCATCGGCCGCAACACCATCACCCGCAAGATCGCCGAACTGGGGATCGATGGCGGCAAGGAGGGGGCGGCGGAGTAGAATTTCCGCATGGCCCTCGTCGATCCCGTCCGTCTCAAGCCCCTGCTCGGCCCCCTGGCCGGCCGTTTCGATGTGGACGGCCTGGGCCTCTGTGATTCCACCAGCAGCGAATTGCTGCGCCGGGCCGAGGCCGGTGCTCCCGGCGGCACCGTAGTGGTGGCCGACGAGCAGACGGCGGGCCGGGGGCGGCGGGGCCGCGCCTGGTTGTCTTCTGCCGCCGACAGTCTGACCTTTTCCCTGTTGTGGCGCTTTCCCGGGCCGGCGGGCCGTCTGGCCGGGCTTTCGCTGGCCGTGGGGGTGGCCCTGGCCGAAGGGCTGGAGCGCCTGGGGGCCACCGGCGTCCGCCTCAAATGGCCGAACGACGTGCTGCTGGCGCAGGCCGAGGGGTTTGCCAAACTCGCAGGCATCCTGGTGGAAATGACCGGCGACCGCCGCGGCATGGCCACCGTCATCGGTATCGGCATCAACCTGCGGGCCCCCGAACCGGCTATCCTCGCGCTGCCGGCCGCCGGGCTGGCCGATGCGTTGCCGACCCTGCCCGAGCGGCATGAGCTTCTCGCCGCCCTGCTCGTTGCCCTGGCGGAGACCATCGATCGCTTCGAGACGGGAGGATTCGCCGCCCTGCAGGGCGCCTGGCAACGCCGCCATGCCTGGCAGGGCAAGGCGGTGACCCTGACCGAGGACGGCCAGGTGGAGGGGGAGGGCATCTGCCTGGGGGCCGATACGGACGGGGCCCTGCTGGTGGAGACGCCGGTCTGCGTCAAGCGCTTCCTGTCCGGCGACGTCTCCCTTCGCCTCAAATGATCGTCTGCGTCGACAGCGGCAATACCCGCGTCAAATGGGCGGCCCACGACGGCAATGCCTGGCTCGCCCAGGGGGCCGCCGCCCAGGGCGACCTGGCGGGGCTGGCCGCCTTGCCCGGCAGCTTGCCGGCGCCGGCCGTGGTCATGGCGGCCAACGTGGCCGGGCAGGCC
>DAINDE010000060.1:0-20570 GCA_036732025.1 Rhodocyclaceae bacterium | reverse complement strand
ATGCCCGCTTCCAGTCGGGCATCTTCGACACGGGCTTCATCGCCAAGGAATACCCCAAGGGCTTCGACGCCTCCATGGTCCCCCACGACGATCCGGCCCTGCTCGTTTCCGTGGCTGCCTACGTCTATCGCGCCTACACCGATCGCGGCGCCTCCGTGTCCGGCCAGTTGCAGGGCCATGAGCGCATCGTCGGCGACCACTGGATGGTGGTGCGCCTGAACAAGGAAGGCAACGAGCACCACCCGGTCACCGCGCGGCCGATTCCCGGCGGCTATCACATCGAATACAAGGGCGAGCATTACGAGATCCTCTCCGGCTGGAAGCTGGGCGAATCCCTCTTCAACGGCACCTGCAACGGCGAGGAATTCACCCTCCAGGTGGAACGCCACAAGACCAAGTACAGCCTCTTCCACTGGGGCACCCGCGCCGACTTCATGGTCATGAGCGCCCGCGCCGCCGAACTGCTGGCCCTGATGCCGGAGAAGCCCGCCCCCGATCTCTCCAAGTTCCTGCTCTCGCCCATGCCGGGCCTGTTGCGGGAAGTGGCAGTGAAGGTCGGCCAGGAGGTCAAGGCCGGCGAAAAGCTGGCGGTCATCGAAGCCATGAAGATGGAAAACATCCTCAAGGCCGACCAGGACTGCAAGGTGAAAAAGATTTCCGCTGCCGCTGGCGAAAGCTTGTCGGTGGATCAGGTGATCATCGAGTTCGAGTGAACTCCCGGCGGGAGTTCGGGCGCCGCCAGGCGCCCCTCCCTGCCCCTACCCGTTTCGGTCGTCGCAAGACGTTGAGCCCGTCTCCGGACGGGCTCCTTTTCTTGGTGGGCCGTCAGTTGGCGTGGCAGGAGAAGCGGACGAAGTCCGTGCCCCGCTCGACGGCATCCTCGACGAGAAGGTGCTCGATGGGCGAATCGTCGAGGGCGATGCCGGTCTGCGGCCGCACCCCGGCGGTGGGCGAAACGACCAGATAGAAGGCGATGCCGTCCTCGGCGGTAAGGAGGAAGGCCGGCACCCTGGGCGCCTTGGCCGCCAAGGGCGTGGCCGGGCGCAGGCGGGCGGCGACGGGATGGTCGGCGTACAGGCGCAGATGGCCGGCCAGGCGGCCGTCCTCGGTCACGCGCAGACCCGCCAGCACGCCCAGGCGGCTACCTTCCCCTTCCCGCGCCACCAGGGCGACCAGGACCGGCGCCTGGAGCCGGCTGCCGGCGTCGGCGGCCCGCCAGGCCAGATCCCCCGACAGTTCCCAGGCTTCGCTCAGGGGTTCGGCCCGATTGACGGCCGAGGCCAGGCCGGAAACGTCGTCGAAGCCGAAAACGGCCATCCGCTCATGGCTGCGGGTGTCGCTCTTGGCGTGGAGCGTGGCGGTATTGAGCGGGCGCCGCTCGATGGCGACATAGGCCTGCTCCGGGCCGAAGGCCAGGGCCACCGGCAGCGAGCGCCGATGGGTGGGCGGCTCCGCCGGACGCAGCCCCTTTTCCAGGAGGCGCATGAGGGCGATGGCGGCAGCGCCGGACAAGTCCTTGCCGAGCTTGAGGGATTCGGGCGATTCGCCGGCCTCCAGGGATTCCGCCCGTTTCCGGATCTTGCGCACCACCGCCCGCACCTCCAGCCAGCGCAGGGCGCCGTCGGGCATGGCGATGCGTGGCAGGATGAACGGCAGGGGGACGGTCCTGGCCTTGGGGTCGTTGTCGGGAACCGACTGGAACCCGGCCAGGTCCCGCCAGCGGCTGAAAGCCCGGTTTGCCACGGCCAGTTGCGGCAGGCTCAGGCGATAGGGATCGACGGCGGCGAGCAGGAAGGCCCAGGCGAGGTGGCCGGCGATGGTCGAATCCTCGGCAAACCCGAGCTCCGCATCGGCCACCGGCCGGCGCAGGGTCTGCTGTTCCTCGGCGGTCAGCAGCACGCCGTAGAGCAGTCGGTTGAGCTCGTCGGGAACGTCGTAGGCGGCGAGAAAATGGAGGTACTGCTCGCTGCGCAGGACGACGGTGGCACGGTGCAGGAGAATGGCCGCTTCGCCCGGGGCAAGGCCGGCCGCCACCCGTAGGTAGGCGACGGCGAGGCGGCGCCAGAGCCTGCGCGCCAGGTCGAAATCCCGGGCCAGCTCCGCGGGCAGCGGTAAGGCCTTGCGGGTGAAGCGGGCTTCCAGCCCGGGCACCACCTGCAGGGCGGCCCGGCGCAGGACATCGAGCATGGCGAGCTTCTCTTCCGCCCCCAGGTCGGCGGCATCCACCGCGGCAGCCTGGGCGGCGAGGGCTTCGGCGCTCTCCTGGGCCTGGGCCAGGGGCAGCCCGCCGACCCAGCGGCGCGCCCCCTCCCGGTCGGCGAAGGCAGGCGCCCCGGCCGTGACCGGGTCAGGCAGATCCAGACCGAGCATACCCATCTCCCACAACAGTCCCTTGGTGGCCTATAGTGTGGCGGAAGCAGGGAAACTATTCCAGTCCCATAGGCAGGGCAATGGCATGAGCGGTTTCGAGCATTACCACGAAGAACTGGCGGCGCTGGACCGGGAGATACGGCACTACGCCGCCGTCTGCGGCGTCGACCTGGCCGACCGCGGCGCGGTGGAAGCCTGCCTGCGCATCCACCACGACACCTGGGCCGAGGACAAGGCGCGGGAAACCCTGCACGGACTCCTCGTCCTGCGCATCAAGCTGGAAACGGAAATGGTGGAACTGGGCTTTTCCCCGCCGCCCCTGCAGCCGGCGCCGGTCGCGCCATGAAAAATGCCGCCCGGGGGCGGCATCGGGATCCGGCGGGGATGCCGCTCACTGTTCCATGGCTTCCACCACTGCCAGGGCCGTCATGTTGACCAGGCGGCGCACGGTGGCGGTACCCGTCAGCACATGCACCGGCCGGGCGGCGCCAAGGAGGATGGGGCCGATGGTGACGCCTTCGCCGCCGGTCATCTTGAGCAGGTTGTAGGCGATGTTGGCGGCATCGAGGGTAGGCATGATGAGCAGGTTGGCTTCGCCGGTGAGGGGCGAATCAGGATGGGCCTGGCTGCGGATGTCCTCGGAAAGGGCAGAGTCGCCGTGCATCTCGCCATCCAGTTCGAGGTCGGAGGCCCGGGCCGCAACCAGAGCGGCGGCCTGGCTCATCTTCTGGGCCGAGGCGGAAGCCGCCGAACCGAAGTTGGAGTGGGAAAGGAGCGCCACCTTGGGGTGGATGCCGAAGCGGCGCACCTGTTCCGCCGCCATCAGGGTCATTTCCGCCACTTCCTCGGCAGAGGGGTTTTCGTTGATGTGGGTGTCGCAGATGAACAGGGAGCGACCCGGCAGCATCAGGTAATTCATGGCCGCCAGGGTGTCGACCCCCGCCCGCTTGCCGATGACCTGGCCGATGACGCCCATGTGGTGGCTGAACTGGCCGGTCATGCCACAGATGAGGCCGTCGGCGTAGCCCAGGCGGAGCAGCATGGCGCCGATGAGGGTCGGCTTGCGGCGCATGGCCTCCTTGGCGATGGCAGGGGTGACACCGCGGCGCACCATGAGCTTGTGGTAGGCCGTCCAGCACTCGCGGTAGCGCTCGTCGGAATCCGGGTTGACGATGTCGAAATCGGCGCCGGGACGGATGCGCAGGTTGGCCTTTTCCAGGCGGCGTTCGATGACGGCCGGGCGACCCACCAGGATGGGCCGGGCGAAGCCTTCCTCGATGACCACCTGGGCGGCGCGCAGGACGCGTTCATCTTCGCCTTCGGCGTAGATGATGCGCTTGCCCTTGGCCTGGCGGGCGGCCTGGAAGATGGCGCGCATGCCGATGCCGGTGTGGTAGACGAATTCGGAGAGCTTGGCGCGGTAGGCGGCCCAGTCGCTGATGGGGCGGGTGGCGACGCCGGAGTCGATGGCCGCCTGGGCCACGGCCGGGGCGATCTTGACGATGAGGCGCGGGTCGAAGGGCTTGGGGATCAGGTATTCCGGGCCGAAGGAAAGGGTATGGCCGGGGTAGGCCATGGCCACCTCGTCGGTCACCTCGGCTTCCGCCAGCTCGGCGATGGCGCGCACCGAGGCCATCTTCATCTCTTCCGTGATGCGGGTGGCGCCGACATCGAGGGCGCCGCGGAAGATGAAGGGGAAGCACAGCACATTGTTGACCTGGTTCACGTAGTCGGAACGGCCCGTGGCGATGATGGCCTCGGGGCACACCTCCTTGACCAGTTCCGGCATGATCTCCGGGGTCGGGTTGGCGAGGGCGAAGATCATGGGCTTCTCTGCCATGGTCTTGACCATTTCCTGCTTGACCACGCCGGCGGTGGACAGGCCGAGGAAGATGTCGGCGCCGACCATGGCGTCGGCCAGGGTGCGTTTCTCGGTATTCTGGGCGTAGCGGGCCTTGGTTTCGTCCATGCCGCCCGGGCGGCCGACGTAGATGACCCCCTTGGAATCGCAGACGGTGATGTTCTCGCGCTTGACGCCCAGATCGCACCACAGGTTGAGGCAGGAGATGGCGGCGGCGCCGGCGCCGGAGCAGACCACCTTGATTTCGTCGATCTTCTTGCCGACGATCTTGAGGCCGTTGAGCATGGCGGCGGCGGAAATGATGGCGGTGCCGTGCTGGTCGTCGTGGAAGACGGGGATGTTCATGCGCTCCTTGAGCTTCTGCTCGATGTAGAAACACTCGGGAGCCTTGATGTCCTCCAGATTGATGCCGCCCAGCGTCGGTTCCAGGGCGGCGATCATGTCGATGAGCTTGTCCGGGTCGTTTTCGGCCAGCTCGATGTCGAAGACGTCGATGCCGGCGAATTTCTTGAACAGGCAGCCCTTGCCCTCCATCACCGGCTTGGCGGCCAGGGGCCCGATGTTGCCCAGGCCCAGCACGGCGGTGCCGTTGGTGACGACGCCCACCAGGTTGGCGCGGGAGGTGTAGTCGGCGGCGGTGGCCGGGTCCTCGACGATGGCATCACAGGCGGCGGCGACGCCGGGGGAGTAGGCCAGCGCCAGGTCGCGCTGGTTGGTCAGGCCCTTGGTCGGGCGCACGGAAATCTTGCCCGGCGTGGGCAGGCGGTGGTATTCGAGGGCGGCTTCGCGCAGGTCCTTTTCCACGGAATCTCCTGGTTCAGGGCTATTGGGGAAAACCCTGTAGGATACCCGAAAGGACAGGCCTTTTCCACGCGGCGATGCCCGCGTGTTAGACCCAAGCGCTAATGTCCGAGATGGATCAAACCAGGTCGAAGCTGATGCGCTCGAAATCGACGCCCCGCTGCAGCACGCTCTTCAGGCGGATTTGCCAGACACCATCCGCCTGTACGTCGATGACGCGGCTGCCCGAATACATGCCCGGGGGCATGACGATGGAGCCGGCTTCCTTGATGGCCGGGATGGGCGGCAACAGGAATGCGCGCATGAACTGGTGGCCGATGCCGACCCCGGCGACGCGCACCCCCACCGCCACCGGCACGCCGGGCAGCACGGCGACGCCGGCGACGATGCCGCCATCGGTCGCCTGCATGAGCCAGGTGGCCTGGCCCAGGATGTAGCGGTCGCCATCGTCCGGGCAAATGGCCATGAGCTGGCCGTGGCTGATCTTCTGGCCGGCGCTGGAGCGGGTGAGGCGGAAGCCGTTGGCCGAATGGTTGGTCATGCCCCATTCGTCCAGAGGGAAATCCGGAGCGCTGCGGATACTCAGGCGCTGGTCGGGATTCTCCCGGTAGCGGAAGGTGAACAGGGCGTCGAAGTCGCCCCGGGAGTAGGTACTGGCGGAATCGTGCTGCTGGAATTCGGTTTCTCCGCCGACGAAGTAGTGCATGGCCTCGAAGCCCAAGGCCACCTTGGCGCAGCCTTGGATGGGAAAGCGGCGGAAGCGCCGCGGCGTCGCCTGCTGGCTCCAGGTGCGGCTCAGCTGCTGGAGGACGTGGGTGACGTGCCCCGTCGTTTCTTCCCCCAGGCCCAGTTGGGAAGGCGGTACCCGCTGCCCCAACTGCATCAGCATCTGGTTCATCTGCAGGCTGAGACGGCTGGTGTCGAGGCGCCGCACGTCGTCGCCGAATTCCTCGCTGTTGGACGCCGGATGCAGGCCCCGATCCAGCATGAGCTGCAGGACGAAGGGCGGCACCTCAAGGTCGTCCCCCAGGCCCAGGACGGCGACCATGGGCGCCCACTGGCCGGCCCAGCGGCGGATCAGGTTGAGGTCGCGCACGCTCTGGCTGTAGGGACTGGCCAGCTCGATGAGGAGCAGGGTGACATAAGCCGCCATGCAGTGGGTGGACTGGCGCTCGTGCTCCAGGGCATCCTCCACCGGCACGGTGGCGACGCCCCACTCCTCGGCGGTCGCATAGTAGCCGTGGAGGTCGAGCCAGATGCCGGCCGGCAATTCGCGGCGGGCGCGGAAGTGCTCGAGGATGATCATCCCGTTGTAGTACAGGCAGCGGTGCAGAATGGTGGCCACCCGGGCGGCGTAGGCCGGATTGTCGTGCTCCGGTTCCGCCAGACGGGCGCACAGTTCATAGGCCTTGGCCATCCGGCGCCAGGCGGAAACCACCTGCCGGAAGGCCGCTTCCTCCACGTCGCCCAGGATGAGGGGCTTGTTGTGGTAACGCCGTGCCATTTCCTCCTCGACAAAGCAGAGGGGGACGCGGCTTTGCTCGAGAAGGACGAAGAGATCGTCAGCCCCCGGCGGATCGGCCAGCAGGGCATCGAGGAAGCGGATGAAATGTTCCTCCGACACGGCCGGATTGGCCAGGGGAATGCGGCCCAGGTAAGCCATGCCTGCCTGCAGGTCGGGAATATGCAGCATGGGGGGAGAAATGGTGTCGTTCATGGCGTGACCCCTTCGCAAGCAGCCTGCACCGGTGCCAGGGCGGCGGCCAGGGCGGCGGCCACCGTGGCGGCGTCCACCGCCGGCCGGGGAAGCGCCCCCTCCCGCCGCACGCTTCCCCAGACGGGCTCGGGAAAATGCCGGTCGTCAGCCCACCGGGGAATGACGTGCCAATGAACGTGGGGTGTCATGTTGCCGAAGCTGGCGAGATTGATCTTGTCAGGGCGATAGAGTTCGCGCAGGACGTTTTCCACGGCGAACACCACCGCCATCAGGAACTGGCGCTGGGCCGGGGCGAGGTCGGTCATTTCCTGCACATGGGCGTTCCAGATGACCCGGCAGAACCCCGGGTAGTGGGCATCGGCAACGCCGACAACGCGGCAGGCAGCCGATTGCCACAGTACCTCACCCCCTGGCGATTGGCACAGATCACACCCTTGCATAGCCTTGTTCCTTGTTTTTCCTAACAATTACACCATCCTAAGGATAGTGCAAGGGGGTGCTATGACTAAGGTAGTATTTCACGGCAAAGCCCCGATGGCAGGCTCCGCCGCGGGCCAGTGCTACAGGAGCACGCGCTCGATGCCCCCCCGGTTGGCCTTGGCCACGTAGTCGGCCATCCAGTTCTCGCCCAGCAGGTGGCGAGCCATCTCCACCACGATATAGTCGGCTTTCGTGCCGGCATCGTCGTCATAGCGGGAGAGACCTTGCAGGCAGGCGGGGCAGGAGGTGAGGATCTTCACCTCGCCGGCGAAGCCGTCTCCCCGCAGTTCGCTGGCAACCCGTTCGATCTCCTGCTGCTTCCTGAATTTCACCTGGGTGGCGATGTCCGGGCGGGCGTAGGCGAAGGAGCCGGCGTCGCCGCAGCAGCGGTCGGAGAGCGGCACCGGCTGGCCCATGAGGTCATTGGCCACCTTGAGGGGGGCGTAGGTCTTCATGGGGGTGTGGCAGGGGTCGTGGTACATGTAGCGGGTGCCCTGGACCCCTTCCAGCTTCACTCCCTTTTCCAGCAGGTATTCGTGGATGTCGAGGAGGCGGCAGCCGGGGAATATCTTCTCGAACTGGTACTTCTGCAACTGGTCCATGCAGGTGCCGCAGGAGACGATGACGGTCTTGATGTCCAGGTAATTGAGGGTGTTGGCGACCCGGTGGAAGAGCACCCGGTTGTCGGTGGTGATCTTCTGGCCCTTGTCCTCCTCGCCGGCCGCCGTCTGCGGGTAGCCGCAGCAGAGATAACCGGGCGGCAGGACGGTGGTGGCGCCCACCTCGTAGAGCATGGCCTGGGTGGCCAGGCCCACCTGGGAAAAGAGGCGCTCCGAGCCGCAGCCCGGGAAGTAGAAGACGGCGTCCGATTCCTCGGTGGTCTTCCGCGGATTGCGGATCACCGGGATGACCGTGTCGTCCTCGATGTCGAGGAGGCCCCGGGAGGTGCGCTTGGGCAGGTTGCCCGGCATCGGCCGGTTGAGGAAATGGATGACCTGGGTCTTCACCGTCAGCGCGCCGAGGGTGGCCGGCGGCGCTTTACGCGTCTCCCGCACCAGGCCGATACCCTTGGCGATGGTGTGGGCCAGGCGCTGGGCCTTGAAGCCCCAGGACATCATGGCCGTGCGCATGAGCTTGATGGTGGCCGGGTCCTTGAGGGTGAGGAAGGCCATGGCCGCCGCCTTGCCCGGGTTGAAGCGGGTCTTGCCCTGCTCGCGCAGGAAGTTGCGCATGGCGATGGTGACGTCGCCGAAATCGATGTCGACCGGGCAGGGCTTCTCGCAGCGGTGGCAGATGGTGCAGTGGTCGGCGACGTCGTTGAACTCGTCGAAGTGCTGGAGCGAAATGCCGCGCCGGGTCTGCTCCTCGTAGAGGAAGGCCTCGATCAGGAGCGAGGTGCCGAGGATCTTGTTGCGCGGGCTGTAGAGCAGGTTGGCCCGGGGCACGTGGGTGGAGCACACGGGCTTGCACTTGCCGCAGCGCAGGCAGTCCTTGATGTCGTGGGCGATTTCGCCCACATCGGTCTGCTCCATGATGAGCGATTCGTGGCCCATCAGGTTGAAACTGGGGGTGTAGGCGCGGTCCAGGTTGCCGCCGGGCATCAGCTTGCCCCGGTTGAAGCGGCCTTCCGGGTCTACACGCTGCTTGTAGGCGCGGAAGGGCGCCATCTCCTCTTCGGTGAGGTAATCCAGCTTGGTGATGCCGATGCCGTGCTCGCCGGAGATCACGCCGCCCAGACTGCGGGCCAGGGCCATGATGCGGTCTACCGCCTGGTTGGCGGTCTGCAGCATCTGGTAGTCGTCGGAATTGACCGGGATGTTGGTGTGCACGTTGCCGTCACCCGCGTGCATGTGCAGGGCCACGAACACCCGGCCCCGCAGCACCTGCCGGTGTACGGCTTGGATGCCGGCCAGCACGGGCTGGAACACTACGCCGCTGAAGATCTTCTCCAGCCGGGGCTTGAGTTCCTGCTTCCAGGAAACGCGCACCGAGTAGTCCTGCAGGCGGTGGAAGAGCGCCGGCTGCTCGGCCCGGTTGGTCAGCTCTCCTGCCACCACCCCGTACTGGGGGAAGCGGCCTTCCGCCTCCGCCAGGGGGGTGTCCAGGTTGTCCAGCAGCCATTCCCAGCGCAGGCGCACCGCCTCGACGTAGTTGAGGGCGGCTTCGCGCCGGTCCCCGATCAACTCGGCGGAGCTGATGTTGGCGTCGCCCTTGTCCAGGGGCAGTTCGCCCGCCAGGTACTGGGCCAGGGCCCCGCACAGGGCCAGCTTGTTGCGGATGGAGAGCTCGATGTTGATCCGCTCAATGCCGTCGCAGTAGTCGCCCATGCGCGGCAGGGGGATCACCACGTCTTCATTCACCTTGAAAGCGTTGGTGTGCTTGGAGATGGCGGCGGTGCGCGAGCGGTCCAGCCAGAATTTCTTGCGCTGCTCGGGGCTCACGGCGATGAAGCCTTCCGCTCCCCGGGCGTTGGTCATGCGGATCACCTCGGAGGCGGCGCGCATCACCGCGGCTTCGTCGTGGCCGACAATGTCGCCGATGAGCACCATCTTGGGTCGCCCGTGGCGCTTGGCCTTGGTGGTGTAGCCCACCGCCTTCACGTAGCGCTCGTCCAGGTGTTCCAGCCCCGCCAGTTGCACCCCGGCGGCGTGGCCGGGCGCACCGGGTTTGAACCAGTCGGTGATCTCGACGATGGCGGGAACGGCTTCCCGTACCTGACCGAAGAACTCCAGGCAGACGGTGCGGGTGACGGGCGGCATCTGGTGCAGCACCCAGCGGGCGGCGACGATGATGCCGTCCGTGCCTTCCTTCTGCACGCCGGGCAGGCCGCCCAGAAACTTGTCCGTCACGTCCTTGCCCAGGCCCACCTTGCGGCAGGCGGCGCCGGGCAGGGTCAGCAGTTCCTCGCCCAGGGACTTGCCCGCCGGGTCGGCCCGGCGCAGGCGGAAGCGCACGGTTTCCTGCTCGTGGATCTTGCCGAAGTTGTGGTCCAGCCGTTCCACTTCCAGCCATTGACCGTCCGGCGTCACCATCTTCCACCAGGCCAGGTTGTCCAGGGCGGTGCCCCACAGCACGGCCTTCTTGCCGCCGGCGTTCATGGCCACGTTGCCGCCGATGCAGGAGGCGGAAGCCGAGGTCGGATCCACGGCGAAAACGCGGCCGGCGGCGGCAGCGGCCTCGGCCACCCGCTCGGTGACCACGCCGGCGCTGGTGCGGATGGTGGAATAGGGCGCGCTGTGGCCGGGCAGGACGGTTTCCTCCACCGGGCCGATGTCGATCAGCTTCTCGGTGTTGATCACCGCCGAGTAAGGCGTCAGGGGCACGGCGCCGCCGGTGTAGCCGGTGCCGCCGCCGCGGGGGATGATGGTCAGCCCGGCCTCGATGCAGCCGCGCACCAGGGGGCCGATCTCCTCCTCGGTGTCCGGCGTGAGGACGACGAAGGGGTATTCCACCCGCCAGTCGGTGGCGTCGGTGACGTGGGAAACGCGGGAAAGGCCGTCGAAACAGATGTTGTCGCGGCGGGTGTGCTTGCCCAGCACCCGCAGCACCTTGCGGCGCAGGTCCAGGGTCTCGCCGAAATGGGCGGCGAAGCGATCCACCGCCTGGTGGGCAGCCTGGACGAGGACTTTCACCTTGGCCGAGCGCTCGGGGTCGTCCTTTTCCGTCTCGACGCGGCGCTTTTCCACTTCGCGCAGGCGATGGCGCAGGGCCTCCACCAGGGCGTCGCGGCGCTCCCGGTTGGCCAGCAGGTCGTCTTCCAGGTAGGGGTTGCGCTGCACCACCCAGATATCCCCCAGCACCTCGTAGAGCATGCGGGCGGAACGGCCGGTCACGCGCTCGCTGCGCAATTTGTCGAGGACTGCCCAGTTGTCGGCGCCTAGCAGGCGGATGACGATCTCGCGATCGGAAAACGAGGTGTAGTTGTAGGGGATTTCGCGCAGGCGGGCGGTCATGGCAGCGGCCGGGGTCCAACAAAAGGTGGATTTTAGCGTATTGCGGCGCAACACGCGGGGCAGGTAGACCCAGCATTGCGTGGAAGGTTTCAGCCCCTCAGGGCGATAACTACCCTAGACCCCGACCCCATCCACGCACGGATGCCGTTCAGCCATGCGCTGGCTCAATCCTTCTTGAGCAGGCCTTGCAGCGCGGCAAACGGGTTATGCGTGGCGCCACCACCGCGTACGCTGCTATCGGTGTAGCCGCGGTCGGCTTCGATCTGCTTCTGGTGCTCGTTGTCGTGGCAATAGATGCAGAGCAGTTCCCAGTTGCTGCCATCGGCCGGGTTGTTGTCGTGATTGTGGTCACGGTGATGCACGGTCAGTTCGCGCAGGTTGGCGAGGGTGAATTCCCGCGCACAGCGGCCGCAGATCCACGGATAGATTTTCAGCGCCCGTTCGCGATAGCCTTCGGCCCGCTGGTCGGCTGCCTTGCGGGCGTCGGCGACGATCTTGTCGAGGCGTTTGTGATCGATGGAACGCATGGCGAAATCCTTGTTTCTTGAGACAGATTCTACTCCGCGTCGGCAAACGTGGTTGCGAGTCGTCAGCACCGTGGTCTTGCATCACGGTACCGGTGAATATCACCCGCCCACCGCCTGCGCCACCACCCAATAGCGCAGAAACTTGCCGGCGGCCATGAACAGGCAGCAGGGCAACCAGTGCAGACGCAGCCAGCCGGCGGCGATGCAGAGGGCGTCGCCGACCACCGGCGCCCAGGCGAAGAGGAGGACGGGGCTGCCCCAGCGCTTCACCCGCTCCCTGTGGGGCAGGGCCTCGACCCGCTGCCACTGCGGCAGGAAGCGGCCGCACCACCAGGAAGTCATGCCGCCGGCGGTGTTGCCGAGGGTGGCGAGGAAGAGGGCGAGGCCCGTTCTTTCCGGGTGCAGTTGCAGAAAACCCCAAAAAACGACCTCCGAGCCGCCGGGCAGCAGGGTGGCGGAGAGGAAACTGGCCACCAGGACGCCCCAGAGCCCCCATTCCGCCGTGACGTTTAGCCACTCCACCCTTAGAATCCTTCCTTTGCCTTATTGAGCCGCACCATGCACCCGGATTATCTCGAAAAAGTCCTCAACGCACAGGTCTACGATGTCGCCATCGAGTCGCCTCTCGAACTGGCCGGCAACCTGTCGAGCCGGGTGGGCAACCGCATTCTGTTGAAGCGCGAGGACATGCAGCCGGTGTTTTCCTTCAAGCTGCGGGGGGCCTACAACAAGATCGCCGGCCTCTCGCCGGAGAAACTGAAGCGCGGCGTCATCTGCGCTTCCGCCGGCAACCACGCCCAGGGGGTGGCCTTGTCGGCGGCGAAAATCGGCTGCCGGGCGGTGATCGTCATGCCGACCACGACGCCGGGCATCAAGGTCGAGGCGGTCAAGCGCCGGGGCGGCGAGGTGGTGCTGCACGGCGAATCCTACGACGAGGCCTACCACCATGCGATGGAACTGGAGAAGAGCGAGAAGCTGACCTTCGTCCACCCTTTCGACGACCCCGACGTCATCGCCGGCCAGGGCACCATCGGCATGGAGATCCTGCGCCAGCATACGAAGCCCATCCACGCCGTCTTCTGCGCCATCGGCGGCGGCGGGCTGATCGCCGGCGTCGGCGCCTA
The DNA here is from genome assembly GCA_036732025.1 of Rhodocyclaceae bacterium. Classification (GTDB taxonomy): domain Bacteria; phylum Pseudomonadota; class Gammaproteobacteria; order Burkholderiales; family Rhodocyclaceae; genus SSSZ01. The sequence continues at coordinate 7,737 of DAINDE010000060.1, read as the reverse complement.
CATCAAGCGCCTGCGGCCGGACGTCAAGATCATCGGCGTCGAGACCTACGACGCCGACGCCATGGCCCGGTCGCTCGCCAAGGGCCACCGGGTGCGCCTCGATCAGGTGGGCCTCTTCGCCGACGGCACCGCCGTGAAGTTCGTCGGCGAGGAGACCTTCCGCGTCTGCAAGGAGGTGGTGGACGAGGTCATCCTGGTGGACACCGACGCCATCTGCGCCGCCATCAAGGACGTCTTCGAGGATACCCGCTCCATTCTCGAACCCTCGGGGGCCCTGGCCATCGCCGGCGCCAAGGCCTACGCCGCCCAGCACAAGCTCAAGGACAAGACCCTGGTGGCGGTGGCCTCCGGCGCCAACACCAATTTCGACCGCCTGCGCTTCGTCGCCGAGCGGGCCGAGATCGGCGAGCAGCGGGAAGCCGTGCTGGCCGTGACCCTGCCCGAGAAGCCGGGTTCCTACAAGAAATTCGTCTCCCTCATCGGCAAGCGCAGCATCACCGAGTTCAACTACCGCTATCACCAGGCCAGCGAGGCCCACGTCTTCGTCGGCCTGCAGGTGGCCAACCGGGCGGAGGCCAGCAAGGTGGTAGAGCAGTTGCAGAAGCACGGCTACGCCACCCTCGACCTCACCGACGACGAGATGGCGAAGAACCACATCCGCCACATGGTCGGCGGCCACTCGCCCCAGGTCTGCGAAAAGGGCCTGCACGAACTCCTCTACCGCTTCGAGTTCCCGGAGCGGCCGGGCGCCCTGATGAATTTCCTCAACCACATGAGCACGGGCTGGAACATCAGCCTCTTCCACTACCGCAACCACGGCGCCGACTACGGCCGGGTGCTGGTAGGCATGCAGGTGCCGCCGGGGGAAATGGGCGAGTTCCGGGCCTTCCTCAAGAACCTCGGCTACGCCCACTGGGACGAGAGCAAGAACCCGGCGTACAAGCTCTTCCTGGGGTAATCACGCATCGTTATATCCTTCTGAAAATTCATTCGTTCAGGGAATAACAGTCCGACCATAGACTCCGATCATCTGTTCATCAACAGCCTTGATCGGAGTCCCCATGCGCCACCTCAGCCTCTTCCTCGCCCTCCTCGGGGCCGTCGGCGCCGCCTGCGCCCAGACCGCCCTGCTCAACGTCTCCTACGACCCCACCCGGGAGCTGTACAAGGATTACAACGCCGCCTTTGCCAGGTACTGGCAGGGCAAGACCGGGCAGGCGGTGAACGTGCGCCAGTCCCATGGTGGCTCCGGCAAGCAGGCCCTGGCGGTGCGCGACGGCCTGGAGGCCGACGTGGCCACCCTGGCGCTGGCCTACGACATCGATGCCATCGCCGAGCGGGGCCTGCTGCCGCCGGACTGGCAGAAGCGCTTTCCCCACAACTCCTCGCCCTATACTTCGACCATCGTCTTCCTGGTCAGGAAGGGCAACCCCAAGGGCATCAAGGACTGGAACGATCTGGCCCGGCCCGGGGTGGCGGTGATCACCCCCAATCCCAAGACCTCCGGCGGGGCCCGCTGGAACTACCTGGCGGCCTGGGCCTGGGCCCTCAAGCAGCCGGGGGGCAACGAGCAGAAGGCGAAGGAACTGGTCGCCGCCATCTTCCGCAACGTGCCGGTGCTCGATTCCGGCGCCCGGGGCGCCACCACCACCTTCGTCGAGCGGGGCGTGGGCGACGTGCTCGTCGCCTGGGAGAACGAAGCCCAACTGGCCATCAACGAAATCGGCAAGGACAAGTTCGAGGTCGTGGCCCCCAGCCTGTCCATCCTGGCCGAACCGCCGGTGGCGGTGGTGGACAAGGTCGCCGAGAAGCACGGCACCCGGCTCACCGCCCAGGCTTACCTGGACTACCTGTATTCGGAAGAAGGCCAGACCATCGCCGCCCGCCACTACTACCGCCCCCGGGACGCCAAGGTGGCGGCGCGGTTCGCAGCCCAGTTCCCGAAGATCCGGCTGGTGACGGTGGATGAGGTCTTCGGCGGCTGGCAGAAGGCCCAGAAGGCGCACTTCGCCGACGGCGGCAGCTTCGACCGGATCTACCTCCGGCGCTGAACGCGGAGCGGCCCCACAGCGGCACCGGAGTCGCCTACAATCTGCCCGATCGCCAACAGGAGCCACGCCATGAATATCGCCAACAACGTCACCGAACTGGTGGGCAACACCCCGCTGGTCAAGCTGAACCGCGTCACCGCTGGCGGCAGCGCCACCGTCGCCGCCAAGCTGGAATTCTTCAACCCCGGCCACAGCGTCAAGGACCGCATCGCGGTGTCGATGCTGGACGCCGCCCAGGCGGCGGGCAAGATCGGTCCCGACACGGTGGTGCTCGAACCCACCTCCGGCAATACCGGCATCGGCCTGGCCATGGTCTGCGCCGCCCGCGGCATCAAGTGCGCCTTCGTCATGCCGGAAACCATGAGCCGCGAACGCAAACTCCTGCTCAAGGCCTACGGCGCCGAGCTGATCCTCACCCCCGGCCCCGAGGGCATGGGCGGCGCCATCGCCAAGGCCAAGGCCCTGGCCGAGGCCGACCCCAAATACTTCATCCCCCAGCAGTTCGAGAACCCGGCCAACCCGGAAGTGCACCGCAACACCACCGCCGAGGAAGTCTGGAGCGATACCGACGGCCAGGTGGACATCTTCGTTTCCGGCGTCGGCACCGGCGGCACCGTGACCGGCGTGGGCGAAGTGCTCAAGGCGAGGAAGCCCGGCGTGCAGATCGTCGCCGTCGAGCCCGACGCCTCGCCCGTGCTTTCCGGCGGCCAGAAGGGCCCGCACCCCATCCAGGGCATCGGCGCCGGCTTCGTCCCGGCGGTGCTCAACACGGCCGTGTACGACGAGGTGATCCGGGTCAAGAACGACGACGCCTTCGCCACCGCCCGCCGCATGGCCACCGAAGAAGGCCTGCTGGTGGGCATTTCCTCCGGTGCCGCCACCTGGGCCGCCCTGGAGCTTGCCAAGCGGCCGGAGAACGCCGGCAAGCTCATCGTGGTGGTGATCCCCTCCTTCGGCGAGCGCTACCTGTCCACGGCGCTTTTCCAGCACCTCGAAGTTTGAGCGGCTTCGACGCAGCGCCAGATCGCCGGGGCTCCGACTCCGTCAAGTGGGGCCGCTACGCCGGCCGCGACGTGTTGCCCCTGTGGGTGGCGGACATGGATTTCGCCGCCCCCCCGGCGGTGCTGGCGGCCCTGCAACGGCGCCTGGACCATGGCGTCTTCGGTTACCCCGAGCCCTGGCCCTCGCTGACGGAGTCAGTGCTCACTCATCTGCAAAGCGAATATGGCTGGGCCGTCCGGCCGGAATGGCTGGTCTGGCTGCCGGGCCTGGTGACGGGCCTCAACGTGGCCTGCCGGGCGGTGGACGGCGACGTATTCGCCGCCACCCCGGTCTATCCCCCCTTCCTCTCCGCCCCCCGCTTGCAGGGCCGCAAACTGGCCACCGCCGACCTGGTGCTGGCCGACGGCCGCTGGCAGTGGGATTGGGCGGCGGTGGAGGCGGCCCTCACCTCGTCCACCCGCCTCCTGCTGCTCTGCCACCCCCACAACCCGGTGGGCCGCCGCTGGGAGCAGGCCGAGCTGGAGGCCATCGCCGACCTGGCCGAGCGCCACGGCCTGGTGGTCTGCTCCGACGAAATCCACTGCGGTCTCGTCCTCGACGAAAGCCAGCGCCACCTGCCCTTCGCCTGCCTGTCGGCGGAGGCCGCACGGCGCAGCATCACCCTCATGGCGCCCTCCAAGACCTTCAACGTCCCCGGGCTGGGCTGCGCCTTCGCCGTGATCCCGGACGCCGGCCTGCGCCGGGCGTTCCGCCGGGCCATGGACGGTATCGTCCCCCACGTCAATGTCTTCGGGCTGGTGGCCTGCGAGGCCGCCTACCGGGATTGCGGCGACTGGCACCGGGAACTCCTCGCCACCCTGCGCCGCAACCGGGACGCGGTGGCCGCGGCCGTCGCCCGCCAGCCCCGCCTGGCCATGGCCCCGGTTGAAGCCACCTACCTGGCCTGGATCGACGCCCGCGGCCTCGGCCGGGCCGACCCGGCGGCATTCTTCGAGGAGCACGGCCTGGGTCTCTCCGATGGCGCCGATTTCGGCGCCCCGGGCTGGGTCCGCCTCAACTTCGGCTGTCCCCCGGCCCTCCTGGACGAAGCCCTGGCGCGGCTGCAACGGGCCTGCCAGGCGGCATGAATCCCTACGCCCTCACCCTGACCGCCCTGACCGTGGCCGTCCTGGCCCAGTCCGTCGCCACCGGCATCGCTCTCGAAGTAGCCCTGCGCAAGCCCTACCGCCGCGCCTGGATGGCCCTCGGCATCGCCTCCGGCCTCCTCGCCCTGTACCACGGCAACACCCTCGAACTCGGCCTGCGCACCGGCCTCTACGACCTGCCGCAGGCCCTCCTGGCGGGGATGACCGCCCTGCTTCTGGCCGCGGGCCTTTTCGGCCTGCGCCGGGACGTCAGGCAACCCTGACCGCCCCGGCCTCGGTGACGATCCAGTCCAGGCGCTGGTCGTGGGCCTCGGGGCGGATGCTGTCCACCCGGTTCATCTCGAAGCCCACCCCCACCGCCAGGGGGCGCGGCCGCAGTGCCGCCAGGGTGCGGTCGAAATAGCCGCCGCCGTAGCCCAGGCGGTAGCCGGCGCCGTCGAAGGCGTTGAGGGGCAGGAGGAGGATGTCGGGGGTCAGCCAGTCGCCTTCGGCGGGGGTCGGGATGCCGTAGCGGTCCGCCACCAGGCACGTATCGGACTGCCAGTGGCGGAAGGCCAGGGGGGCGTCGGCGGCCACCACCACCGGCAGCGCGGCCCGGCTGCCGGCGGCCTGCCAGGCGGCCAGAGCCGCCCGCACGTCGGGTTCGTGCTTGATCGGCCAGCAAAAGCCGACCACCCCGCCCGCCGCCGCCGGCAGGGCGGCCAGGAGATGGCCGACGATGCACTCCGACAGGCGGGCGTGTTCGGCGGGGGTCAGCGCCCGGCGGCGGGCGGCCATCTCCCGGCGCAGCGCCCGCTTCCAGGCCGTGCTATCCTGCAACGCACCGGCCCCGGCGCCGTCGGAGGTCATTGTCGTCACCCGTTTCATGGTTCCAATCTAGCATGAAGTTCCGCCCTCTCCTGCTCTGCCTCCTCGCCGCACCCCCGGTTATTGCCCAGGAGAATGCGGACAGCGCCTTCCTCGCCGCCCGCGAGGCCTTCCGCAACGGTGATTCCAACCGCCTGGAGCGGGCCGCCGCCAGCCTCGGCAGCAGCCACGAACTGGCTCCCTACGTGGACTACTTCCGCCTGCGCATGAACCTGGAGCAGGCGGATGGCGCCACCCTCAACGCCTTCTTCGACCGCTACGACAAGTCCTACGTGGCCGAGCGCCTGCGCGCCGACTGGCTGCGGGCCCAGGCCAAGAAGGAGCAGTGGAACGCGGTGGAGGCGGCCTACGCCAAGCTCGCCGCCCCCGAGCAGGACGTCACCTGCCACGCCCTCCAGGCCCGGGTGGTGCGCAAGGACGCCGGCGTCCTCGACGAGATCCAGCCCCTGTGGACCACCCTGCTGGAGCCGCCGGAGGCCTGCGTGCCGGTGCTGGAGGCGCTGATCTGGGACAAGCGGGTGCTGGCCGACGACGTCTGGGTCCGCGTCCGCCGCCAGTTCGAGGCCAACCGCACCAGTTGGGCCAAGGCCACCCTGTTCTACCTGCCCGACAGCCAGGCCCCCGACCTGAAGCAGGTAGACGCCGTCATCGACCGGGCCATGGCCTATCTCGTCAAGCTGCCCGGCAACTGGGCCGCCGCCCGCGCCGGCCGCGAGCTGGCCGCCCTGGCCGTGCAGCGCGTCGCCACCAACGACCCCCGGGTCGCCGCCGAGCAACTGGAAAAGATCCAGGGCAAGCTGGGGGAAGCCGAACGCCAGTGGGCCTGGGGCCAGATCGGGCTCAACGCCGCCAAGCGCCACATGACGGAGGCCCTCGCCTGGTACGCCAGGGCCGGCAAGGCGCCGCTCTCCGACGACGGCTACCAGTGGAAGGTGCGGGCCGCCCTGCGGGCCCAGGAATGGGGCGTCGTCCACGACACCATCAACGCCATGCCCCCGGCCCTGGCGGCGCTGCCGGAATGGACCTACTGGCTGGGCCGGGCCCACAAGGCCGGCGGCCGCACCAGCGACGCCGACGCCCTCTTCCGCCGCATCGCGGGCCAGCCCAATTTCTACGGCAACCTGGCCGACGAGGAGCTGGGCCGGCCCATCGTCCCGCCCCCCCAGGCCAGCGCCCCCAGCCGCGAGGAAATGGCCGCCGCCCAGGGCAATCCCGGCATCCGCCGCGCCCTGGCCTTTTTCCGCCTCGACCTGCGCACCGAGGCGGTCAAGGAATGGAACTGGTCCCTGCGCGGCATGAACGACCGCGAACTGCTGGCGACGGCGGAACTCGCCCGCCGCAACCAGATCTACGACCGGGCCATCAACACCGCCGACAAGACCCGGAACGAGCACGACTACAGCCTGCGCTACCTGGCCCCCTTCGGCGACCAGGTGCGGCCCGCCGCCCGCAACCAGTCCCTCGACGACGCCTGGGTGTACGGCCTCATGCGGCAGGAAAGCCGCTTCATCACCACCGCCAAGTCCAGCGTCGGCGCCTCCGGCCTGATGCAGCTCATGCCCGCCACCGCCAAGTGGGTGGCCCGGAAGATCGGCCTCAAGGACTACAACCACGGCCGGGTCAACGACACCGAGACCAACCTGCTGCTGGGCACCTCCTACATGCGCATGGTCATGGAGAACCTGGACAACCACCCGGTGCTCGCCTCCGCCGCCTACAACGCCGGCCCCGGCCGGGCCCGCAAGTGGCGGGCCGACGTGCCCCTGGAAGGCGCCATCTACGCCGAAACCATCCCCTTCAGCGAAACCCGCGACTACGTCAAGAAGGTGATGAGCAACGCCGTCTATTACTCGGCCCTGTTCAACGGCAAGCCGGAATCCCTCAAGGCCCGCCTGGGCACCGTCGGCGCCCGGGTCGCCGACGCGCCGAAGGACGCCGACCTGCCCTGACCGCCCCCCGGGCGGGGGCCGGGGCTATAATCCCGCGGCAACCACACCTGCCGCGCAAAGGCCCCTGGCGATGACCGATCCGTCTCCTGCCGCTTCCGCCCCCCCGGGTTCCGCCCCCGACGCCTTCTTCGTCCAGCAGGACTGCAAAACCCTCTTCCAGCGCCGCCTGACGGAGATCGCCAAGGCCGCCGGGGTCATCCTGCCGGCCGCGCTCAGGGGCTTCCACGACGCCCTCGGCGAGGGCTACGACCTCCTTGCCGCCGCCGCCCGCCGAGCGGGTTTCGAGCAGGCCGACGGCCTCACCTCCTCGCGCATCACCCTCATGGGCGACGACGACCTGGAGCTGGAAATCCGCATTGGCGACATCACCCGCCGCCTCGGCGACATCGGCGGCACCGCCCTGTGGAAGGCCCACCTGCGCTACATGACCCTGCTGCGCCGGCCGGAAATGGACAAGGACCAGAACCCGGTGGGGCCCCAGGCCATCGCCGAGGGCCTGTGGGTCCTCGGGCGCGACGGCGGCGGCAGCCTGGAGGAACGCCTGGGCGTCCTGGCCCGCTTCGAGGCCGCCTGCCGGGACCAGTTGCCGGCCTTCTACGACGAACTCAACGATCTCCTCGCCCGCCACGGCGTCGAACCGGCGGTCATCCAGGCGGCGGCCGGCGCGCCCCGGGCCCCGGCCCACGCCGCTGCGGCGGCGGAAGGGCAGGCCGACCCCCTGGC
>DAINDE010000059.1:0-21040 GCA_036732025.1 Rhodocyclaceae bacterium | reverse complement strand
TGTCGGCGTGGCCGAGCAGCAGTTGCACCACCCGCAGGTCGGCGCCGTGGTTGAGGAGATGGGTGGCAAAGGCGTGGCGCAGCACGTGGGGCGAGAGCCTGGCCGGTTCGATGCCGGCCCGGAGAGCGTAGCGCTTGACCAGGTTCCAGAACATCTGCCGCGTCATGGGGCCGCCGCGGCCGGTGACGAAAAGGGCGTCGCTCTGCTTGCCGGCCAGGATATCCGGCCGGGCGCCCGCCAGGTAGCGGCGCAGCCAGTCGATGGCCACTTCGCCCAGGGGCACCAGGCGTTCCTTGCTGCCCTTGCCCACGATCCGGGCCACCTGGTCGTTGAAGCTCACTTCGTGCAGCTTGAGGCCGACCAGTTCCGACACCCGCAGGCCGCTGGCGTAGAGGGTCTCCAGCATGGCCCGGTCGCGCAGGCCGAGGGGGCTGTCTACGTCGGGCGCGGCGAGGAGCGCCTCCACCTGGGCCTCCGATATCACCTTGGGCAGGCGCGAAGGCCGCACCGGGTTGGCGAGCTTGAGGGTGGGATCGGTGAAGATGCGGCCCCGGGCCAGTTGCCAGCGGTAGAAGCGGCGCAGGGTGGAAAGGTAGCGGGACTGGGAGGTGGCCCGCTTCTCCCGGGAGAGCCGGGCGATGAAGCCGATCAGCGCCGTCTCGCCGGCATCGAGCAGCCGGCCGTGGCCGCTGCCTCGCAGCCAGGCGGCCAGGTGGGCGAGGTCGGAGCGATAACTCGACAAGGTGGCCTTGGCCAGGCCGTCCTCCAGCCAGAGGGCGTCGCAGAAGCCGTCGATGTCCGCCAGGTCGTCCGGCTCAAGCGCCGGGGAGGCAGCCTTCATGGGCCAGGAGCCAGCGCTTGATGTCGAGAAGGAAGCCGCCGCCGTGGCGGGCAAAGCCGCCCAGCCCCGCGTTGGCGCCGATCACCCGGTGGCAGGGCACCACCAGGGGGAAGGGATTGGCGCCGCAGGCCTGGCCCACGGCGCGGGGGGCGTTGTTCAGGGACTTGGCGACTTCGCCGTAGGTGTGGGTCTGGCCGCAGGGGATGGCGGCGATTCTCTCCCACACCCGGCGCTGGAAGGCGGTGCCGGAAGGGCGGAGCGGCAGGCCGAAGACGAAGGCGGGATCGGCCAGGTAGGCCTTCAACTGGCGCACCGTCTCGGCGGCCAGGGGGTTGGCCGGCGGGACTTCAGGGCGTGGTTCGAGAAAGTGGATTTCGACGATTTCCTCGTCGTCGCACTGCACCCCCAGGCAGAAGCCGGGGGCGGCGACCACGGCCTGGAAATCCTCATTCTCGCTCGCCCGGGCGGCGAGATGCGAAGACGGCGCGCAGACAGTACGGCTAGTACGGCCAGCGCCGTCGACAAAGGATCGGCGCCCGGGCGAGCGAGAATCAGCCGCGCACATGGCCGTCGCCCAGCACCACCCACTTCTGGCTGGTGAGGCCTTCCAGGCCCACCGGGCCGCGGGCGTGGATCTTGTCGGTGGAAATGCCGATCTCGGCCCCCAGTCCGTACTCGAAGCCGTCGGCGAAGCGGGTCGAGGCGTTGATCATGACCGAGGCGGAATCCACCTCCCGCAGGAAGCGCATGGCCTTGGGGTGGTTGTCGGTGACGATGGCGTCGGTGTGGTGGGACGAGTAGCGGTTGATGTGAGCGATGGCCTCGTCGATGCCGGCCACCACCTTGACCGAGATGATCGGCGCCAGGTACTCGGTGCCGTAGTCCTCCTCGGTGGCCGGCCTGGCCTCCTTGACCAGGGCGCGGGTCTCCGCGCAGCCGCGGATCTCGACGCCCTTGGCCGTCAGCATGGCGGCGATGGGCGGCAGCAGCAGGTTGGCGACCGAACGGTCCACCAGCAGCGACTCGGCGGTGTTGCAGGTGCCGTAGCGCTGGGTCTTGGCGTTCTCGACGATCTTCAGGGCCTTGTTGGGGTCGGCTTCCTCTTCCAGGTATACGTGGCAGTTGCCGTCCAGGTGCTGGATCATGGGCACCCGCGATTCGGCCAGGAGCCGCGCGATGAGGCCCTTGCCGCCGCGGGGGACGATGACGTCCACGAATTCCCGCATGGTGATCAACTCGCCCACGGCGGCGCGGTCGGTGGTGTCGATGACCTGCACGCATTCGGCGGGCAGGCCGGCGGCCTGGAGCCCCTCCTGGACCAGGGCGGCGATGGCCCGGTTGGAGCGGATGGCCTCCGAGCCGCCGCGCAGGATGGCAGCATTGCCGGATTTCAGGCAGAGGGCGGCGGCATCCGCCGTCACGTTCGGCCGTGCCTCGTAGATGATGCCGATGACGCCCAGGGGCACGCGCATCTTGCCCACCTGGATGCCGGAGGGGCGGTACTTGATGTCGGTCATCTCGCCGATGGGGTCGGGCAGTTTGGCCACCTGCTCGACGCCTTCGGCCATGGCCTCGACCCCCTTCTCGGAGAGGGTCAGACGGTCGAGCAGGGCGGCTTCCAGGCCGGCGGCGCGGGCGGCAGCCAGGTCTTCCTGGTTGGCGGCGACGAGGGCCGCCTTGTCGCGGCGGATGGCGGCGGCGATGGCGGCGAGGGCGGCGTTCTTTTCGGCGGTGCTGGCCATGGCCAGGCGGCGGGAGGCGGCGCGGGCGCGGGTGCCCACGTTCAGCATGTATTCCTTGATGTCCATGAAAGCATTCATCGGCAAGACAAAGGAAGATTATAGCGAGTCAATTGGATGGAACTTCCGGGAGACGGTAAACTCTTACCCGCAACGATAACAGGGTAATCCTTCGAGGGTACGATGGCGGACAAATTGATCCTGCCGGCCGAGGTCAAGGTTTGTGCAACATGCAGCTACTGGGACGGCGAGCGCCAGGTGGACGGGGAAGTGAGAGTGGTGGTGGTTTCCAGCGAGTGCCACGGCGAATGCCTGGTGCAGGAAACCAAGAAGCCGGGGCTCCACGACGTGCGCCAGGAATGCTCCTGCATCTGGGAAGATCTGGGCCCGGATGACACCGAGCCCCTGGCCGACGACAAGGCGGCCTAGCTTCCCCCGGCGCAGGCGGTCCGGGCCGGCTTAGGCTTTGCCGGCCAGGCTCAGCCCCAGGCGCAGGAACTCGTCCCACACGTCGCCGCGGCCGATGCCCTTGGCCAGGAGGTCGATGCGGGCGGCGTGGCGCAAGGCCCCGGCCAGCGTTGCCGACGAGAAGCGCGGCAGCGCCTTCCGGATGGCCGCCTGGCGCGGCCCCCATATCTTCGCTTCCCGCATTGCCATGTCCAGGGGCCGCCCGGCGTCGAGTCCGGCCCGCAGCGTCGCCAGCGCCCGGATTTCCTCGCTCATGGCCCATAGCACCAGGGGCGGCGCTTCGCCTTCCTGGCGCAGGCCTTCCAGGGTCCGGGTCAGGCGGGCGACATCGCCCGCCACCAGGGCCTCCCGCAGGCTGTCGATGTCGTAGCGGGCGACGTTGAGCACGGCGTCGCGCACCTGCTCCAGGGAAAGGGCGCCGGCCGGGTAGAGGAGGCCGAGCTTCTGGATTTCCTGGTGGGCGGCGAGCAGGTTGCCTTCGACCCGGTCGGCGATGAAGCGCAGGGCCTCCGCGTCGGCGCTCTGCTGCTGGCGGCGCAGCCGGCCGGCGATCCAGCCCGGCAGTTCGGGGAGCGGCGGGGCCATGAGCTTGATCGCCACCCCGGCCTGGGTGAGGGCGGTGAACCAGGCAGCCTTTTCCTCCTTCCAGTCCAGTTCCGGCAGGGTGACGAGCAGCATGGTGTCCGGGGACAGGTTGCCGCACCACGCCTGCAGGGCGGCGCCGCCCTCGCGGCCCGGCTTGCCGCCGGGAATGCGCAGGTCGATCAGCTTCCTGTCGCCGAAGAGGGAAAGATTGCCGCCGGCGGCCAGCAACTGCCCCCAGTCGAAGCCGGGCAGGACGGTGAGCACCTCGCGCTCCGTGTAGCCCTGGGCGCGGGCCTTGGCGCGGATGGCGTCGGCCGCCTCCAGCACCAGCAGCGGCTCGTCGCCGTAGAGCACGTAGAGCGGGCGCAGTTCCCGTTCCAGGTGCCCGGGGAGTTGCTCGCCCTTGAGCAGCATCAGCCCTCTTCTTTGGCCGGGTCTATCGGCTTGACGATGGAGAGCCGGCGCAGGATCTGGTTGACCAGGTCGCTGGTGATGTCGCGCCAGAGCAGGGCTTCCTCCTGCTCCTTGGCCAGCACCACCGAGGCGTCGTAGGTGATGTCGCGGGAGATGACGATCTCGTTGGGCGGCACCAGCACCTGGCCCTTGGCGTCGACGATGCGGAAGCCGTAGGTGAGCTGCAGGCGGTATTCCTTCACCTGGCCCTTGGCGTTGAGGCTGAGGATGGCCTTGTGGCGGTTGTCGTAGAGCTGCTGGAAGATGGCCTCCGCCTCCTCCGGTGCCGTCGCCAGACGCGTGTCGGCCATGGAGCGGACGTAGCGCTTGAGCCAGATGCCCACCTCGGCGTTGTCCGGCAGGGCGACGTAGAAGCTGCCGTAGGGCAGCTTGCCGCTGGCGGTGCCGCGCAGGTGGAAACCGCAGCCGGCGACCAGGGCGGCGGCGAGGAGGGCGACCAGGAAGCGCTTCATCGGGTGGGCCTCAGACGACGATGTTGACCAGACGGCCCGGCACCACCACCACCTTCTTGGCCGGCTTGCCTTCCATGAACTTCACCGCGCCTTCGGAAACCAGGGCGGCGGCCTCGATGGCGGCCTTGTCGGCGTCGGCGGCGACGCGGATGGAGCCGCGGTGCTTGCCGTTCACCTGCACCACCAGCTCGATCTCGCTCTGCACCAGGGCCGCCGGGTCGGCCTTGGGGAAAGGCTGTTTGCCGGCGTCCTGCCCGGGCTTCAGCTCGCCGTAGAGGGCCTGGCCGATGTGCGGCACGATGGGGAAGAGCATGAGGACGATGCTCTCCAGCACCTCCTGGGCCAGGGTGCGGCCGGCGCCGTCGGCGAGGTCGCACTTGTCGTAGGCGTTGAGCAGTTCCATGACCGCCGCGATGGCGGTGTTGAACTGCTTGCGCCGGCCATAGTCGTCGGCCACCTTGCCCAGGGTCTGGTGCAGTTTGCGGCGGAGATCCGCCTGGGGGGCGGAAAGCCCGTCGTTGCCGGTGCAGGCGGCGACGAGGCCGGCCTGGAGGTGGTCGTAGACCGTCTTCCACAGGCGGCGCAGGAAGCGGAAGGCGCCTTCGACGCCGGCGTCGGACCATTCCAGGGACTGGTCCGGGGGCGAGGCGAACATGATGAACAGTCGTGCCGTGTCGGCGCCGTACTGGTCGATGAGGGCCTGGGGGTCCACGCCGTTGTTCTTCGACTTGGACATCTTCTCGGTGCCGCCGATGACCACCGGCGCGCCGTCCGCCTTCAAGGTGGCGCCCACCGGGCGGCTGCGCTCGTCGGTGACGACGTCCACATCGGCCGGGTTGATCCACAGCTTCTTGCCGCCTTCGCCCTCGCGGTAGAAGGTCGGCGCCACCACCATGCCCTGGGTGAGCAGGTTGGCGAAGGGCTCGTTGAGTTCGAGGCCGCCGAAAAGGCCGACGTCCCGCATCAGCTTGGTGAAAAAGCGCGAGTAGAGGAGATGCAGGATGGCGTGCTCGATGCCGCCGATGTACTGGTCGATGCCGCCCTTGCACCAGTAGGCGACGCGCTCGTCGACCATGGCCGTGGCGTTGTCGGGGCAGCAATAGCGCAGGAAGTACCAGGACGACTCGACGAAGGTGTCCATGGTGTCGGTTTCCCGCTTGGCCGCACCGCCGCACTTCGGGCAGGTGGTCTCGTAGAACTCGGGCATGCGGGCCAGGGGCGAGCCGGCGCCGGTGATTTCGACGTTCTCCGGCAGCACCACCGGCAACTGGTCGTCGGGCACCGGCACGTCGCCGCAGGTCGGGCAGTGGATGATGGGGATCGGGCAGCCCCAGTAGCGCTGGCGGGAGATGCCCCAGTCGCGCAGGCGGAACTGCACCTTCTTCTCGCCCAGGCCCTTGGCGGCGAGGTCGGCGGCGATGGCATCCACCGCGGCTTCGTAGGCCAGGCCGTCGTATTTGCCGGAATTGACGCAGACGCCACGGCTCTTGTCGCCGTACCATTCCTGCCAGCCGTCCAGGCTGAAGGTTTCGCCGGCGGCGGCGATCACCTGCTTGATGGCCAGGCCGTACTTCTTGGCGAAGGCGAAGTCGCGCTCGTCGTGGGCCGGCACGGCCATGACGGCGCCTTCGCCGTAGCCCATCAGCACGTAGTTGCCGACCCAGACCTCGACCTTGTCGCCGGTAAGCGGATGGTCGACCCAGATGCCGGTGGGCATGCCCTTCTTTTCCATGGTGGCGAGGTCGGCCTCGGCGACGCCGCCCTGCTTGCATTCCTCGATGAAGGCGGCCAGGGCCGGATTGTCCCGGGCGGCGCGGGTGGCCAGGGGATGCTCGGCGGCGACGGCGCAGAAGGTGACGCCCATGATGGTGTCGGCCCGGGTGGTGAACACCCACAGCTTGTCCTGCTGGCCGTCCAGTTCGTAGGGGAAGGCGAAGCGCACGCCGGTGCTCTTGCCGATCCAGTTCTTCTGCATCAGGCGCACCTGCTCGGGCCAGCCGGGCAGGTTGTCCAGCTCGGCGAGCAGTTCCTCGGCGTAGGCGGTGATCTTCATGTAGTACATGGGGATCTCGCGCTTCTCGACCAGGGCGCCGGAGCGCCAGCCGCGGCCGTCGATGACCTGCTCGTTGGCCAGCACGGTGTGATCCACCGGATCCCAGTTCACCGTGCCCAGCTTCTTGTAGATCAGGCCCTTCTCGTAAAGGCGGGTGAACAGCCACTGCTCCCAGCGGTAGTACTGGGGCGTGCAGGTGGCCAGTTCCCGCTCCCAGTCGATGGCGAAGCCCAGGGACTGGAGCTGCTTCCTCATGTAGTCGATGTTGGAATAGGTCCACCCGGCCGGCGGCACGTTGTTCTGCAAGGCGGCGTTCTCGGCCGGCATGCCGAAGGCGTCCCAGCCCATGGGCTGCAGGACGTTGTAGCCCTGCATGGCGTGGAAGCGGGAGAGCACGTCGCCGATGGTGTAGTTCCGCACGTGGCCCATGTGCAGTTTCCCCGACGGGTAGGGGAACATGGAAAGGCAGTAGTACTTGGGGCGGGTGGTGTCTTCGACGGCGCGGGCGGCGGCGGTCTTGACCCAGTGTTCCTGGGCGGCGCGCTCGATGGCTGCCGGTTGGTATTTGTCCTGCATGGCCGGGGGCGGAAAAGTGTCTGGAAAAACCGCGAATTATACGCGGTTCGCCGGCACTTTCCGGCACCAGCTGGGGAGTGCGTCAGCCCTTGGGGTCGGGCACGAAGCCGCCGGGGAAGGGGTTGGGGCGGCCGTAGGCGGGGATGGTAGGGATGATCCCCCGGGCCACCAGGTTGGCGCGGCTGTCGTAGTAGATGGCGATGACTTCGCCGGGCTGTTCGCTGGCCCGGCGGAATTCGGTGAATTCGCTGCGGGCGGCGATGCGCTCGCCGTGGCCGGTGCCCAGGCGGTTCTCGGCCGCCGGGGCCTGGGCGGCCTTGGCCTCGCTGCGGGCAGCGCCGGCTGCGGGGGCGGCGTCCGCCGCTTCAGCCTTCTCGCGGGAAGCCAGCGGGGCGGGCAGAAGGACAGGCCGGGGCGGCTCCACTTCGCGGAAGACGGCGACGCCGATGACGCCCACGTTGCGCGGCCGGTCGGTACGGCCGGCGTAGCTGTCGGCCACGGAGGTGAAATAGAAGGCGGCCACTTCGTCCTGGCTCTTGCGCCAGCCGGCGATGTCGGCGGCCTGGCCGGGGCTGAGCACGTAGCCGGTCTGGCTGGCGGCGGCCGTCTCGCCGCTGACGGCATTGACGCCGTCTACCGAAAGCACCGTCAGCACACGGCCGCCGGACTTGTTGACGAGATTCACGGCGTAGCGGTTGCCGGGCGTGCCTGCCACGTAGAGGCGCCCGTGGTGGCGGTAGGTTTCCAGGGTCTGGCCCGTGCTGCGGTCGATGATCTGGACGTCTACCAGGGAGCCGGCGCGGGCGGGGGTGACGAGGCTGGCGACGAGGGCCAGGAGGGCGAGGAGGGTTTTCATGGCGGTCTCCGATCGGGTTGAGGTGATCGGGTAAACGCCGGTTTTCCCGTAATGGGGTTACGGGGTCAGCGAGGGGGACGCCGAGCGCCCTGAAAATGGCGCGGGGCGGTGCATTCCGGGCTTCGACGAGCTCAACCCGAACGGCGGCGGGCTAGCCACGGTCAGCGCAAGTCTTCCGGCAGCGGGTAATCCGGGAAGGCGGCGCGGAATTCCCGGAGCCGGCGCTCGGCTTCCTGGGTGGCGCCCTGGCGGCGCAGGGTGCGGATTTCCTCGATCCAGGCGGTGAGGTCGGGGGCGGCCTTCTCCCGTTTGGCGGCGGCCCGGTCGGCGGCAGCCGGGGCCGGGGCGGCGAGGGCCTTGCGTTCCTCGCGTAACTCGCCGGCGGCGCTTTCCGCCGAACGCCCAGGGGCTGGCGATGGCGCCGCCTGGTTAGTGGCGGGGGCGGTGGGCACTGGTGGCGGTGCCGCGGTCCCTGCTGCGGCGCTGGCGTCGCTCGCCGGCGGCGGCGATGGGTCCTTGCGCATCGTCGGGCGGACGGACTCCCTTTCACCGGCGGACCGGGCCGCCGGGGCGGGCGTTTTCGCTGCCGGGGCCTCCGCTTCGGCGGGCGGGACGGACACTGCCGCCGGGGCCGGCGGTGGCGCGCCGGGCGGGTTGCGCTCCATGGTCAGGGTGAGCATGACGGTCAGCATCACGGTGGCGGCCAAGGCGACCGGCACCTGCAGGCGGCGCCACCAGGGCTGCCGCGGAGGCCGGGCCGCCTGCCGGGCGGCGGCGAGGATGGAAGCATCCAGGGCCGGCGGCGGTTCCGCGGCACTGCCCTGGCGATACAGGCGGGAGAGGTCGGGGTCCCGGGGGAGGTCGTCGGGCTCGGTCATAGGAGATCCTCCAGGGAGTGGCGCAGCCTGCCCAGGGCGTAGCGCAGGCGGCTCTTCACCGTTTCCCGGCCGGTGCCGGTGGCACGGGCGATCTCCTCCAGGCTGAGGCCGCCTTCCTCGGCCAGCAGGAAGGCCTCCCGCTGGGGGGCGGGGAGGGCGTCGAGGGCGGCGGCCAGGCGTTCGGCAGTGTCGCGGCGTTCGGCCATACGGGCCGGGTTGGCATCGGCGGCGGCAGGCAGGCAGTCCGGGTCGGCATCGTCATCGTAGGCGGCCAGGGCATCCTGGCCGAGCTGGCGGTAATGGTCGACGAGGCGGTGGTGGGCGATGCGGAAAAGCCAGGTGGAGAACTTGGCCAGGGGTTCGTAGTCGGCCCGGGCGCGGATGACCCTGAGCCAGACGTCCTGGTAAAGCTCCTCGGCCAGGCGCGGGTTGCCGCACTGGTGGGCGAGATGGCGGTAGAGGCGGCTGCGGTAGCGGGCGTAGAGACTGTCGAAGGCGCCTGCGTCGCCGTCCCGGTAGGCCAGCATGAGGCGTTCGTCGCTCAGTTCGTCGTGCATGCCGGGAGTCTAACCGGCATGCGGTCAAAAGCAAGCCAGGGAATGGCGACCCGCCACCCTCCGGCGGGAGGGGCGCGGCGCGGTCAGGACCGCGGCGGGCGGGTCAGGCGGCTTTTTTTGGCCGGACCATGTTCTCCCAGGTGTTTTGCCAGAAACGATAGGCGTTCTGGGCGGCCATGAGGGAGAGGAGGGACATGCGGGTCTGGTGATGCCACATCCAGGACATGCGAGGCGCAGGCTGCAACCCGTAGCGCGGAGAGCCGCCCGCCTCGTCTTCGACCAGACAGAGGAAACGCTCGACGGCCAGGCCCCAGTATTCGGACCCTTCGGCCTTGCCGGTGAGGAATTCCGCCTCCCCGAGGGCGCGGCGCCAGAGCTTGAGCGCCAGCTCATCGCTGATGCCCGCGCGCCTGGCGACCCAGGGCAGTATCTTTGGTGCTTTCATGCTGTTACTCCTTTTGTGATCTTGTCGTGGCGGTAACCACTTGTCCTATTCGACGCCTTGTGGGCGAAAAAGTTTTGTGCGCTGCAACATAATTTTAGTCCAGTGTATATTGCTGGACCGTGAAAAAGTTAGTAAATCCCTTCTATTTCCGTGCCGCCTTGTCGCAAATCTACAACTTTAGTAATAGTGATCGCTCGTTGCCGGCCCGTAATTGACCCATGTCAGATCTGCTGAAAAACCTGAATCCGCCGCAACTTCAGGCGGTTACGCTGCCGCCGGTGCACGCCCTCATCCTCGCCGGCGCCGGCAGCGGCAAGACCCGGGTGCTGACCACCCGCATCGCCTGGCTCATCTCCACCAATCAGGTCGGCCCCCATGGCATCCTGGCCGTCACCTTTACCAACAAGGCGGCCCGGGAGATGACCACCCGCCTGTCCGCCCTGGTGCCCATCAACACGCGGGGCATGTGGATCGGCACCTTCCACGGCCTGTGCAACCGCCTGCTGCGGGCGCACCACCGGGAGGCCGGGCTGCCCCAGACCTTCCAGATCCTCGATTCCGCCGACCAGCTGGCGGCGGTGAAGCGGCTGCTGAAGAACCTCAACGTAGATGACGAGAAGTATCCGCCGCGGGAGCTCTGCCATTTCATCAACGCCCATAAGGAGCAGGGCATCCGGGCCGCCCAGGCCGAGGCGTACGACACCTGGACCCAGCGCCGGGTCGAGCTTTACGCCGAGTACGAAGCCCAGTGCAACCGCGAGGGGGTCGTCGACTTCGCCGAACTGTTGCTGCGCTGCCACGAATTGCTGCGGCGCAACGAACCCCTGCGCTCCCATTACCAGGAACGCTTCCGCCACATCCTGGTGGACGAGTTCCAGGACACCAACCGCCTGCAGTACGCCTGGCTCAAGCTCCTGGCCGGCGGCGGCGCCCGTCTTTTCGCGGTGGGCGACGACGACCAGAGCATCTACGCCTTCCGCGGCGCCGACGTGGGCAACATGCGGGAATTCGAGCGGGACTACGCCGGCGCCAACGTCATCCGCCTGGAGCAGAATTACCGCTCCCACGGCAACATCCTGGCCGCCGCCAACGCCATCATCAAGCACAACCGGGAACGCCTGGGCAAGAACCTGTGGACCGACGCCGGCGCCGGCGAGCCGATCCGCGCCTTCGAGGCCTGGTCGGATCTGGACGAAGCCCGCTTCGTCATCGAGGAAATCCGCGAACTTATCCGCGACGGCGTCCCCCGGGACCAGATCGCCCTCCTCTACCGTTCCAACGCCCAGTCCCGGGTGCTGGAACACGAATTGTTCACCCGCGGCGTGCCTTACCGGGTCTATGGCGGCCTGCGCTTCTTCGAGCGCCAGGAGGTGAAACACGCCTTGGCCTACCTGCGCCTCATCGCCAACCCGGACGACGACACCGCCTTCCTGCGGGTGGTCAATTTCCCGGCCCGGGGCATCGGCGCCCGCAGCCTGGAAAACCTCCAGGCCGCCGCCCACCAGACCCGCAGCAGCCTGTACAACGCCGCCGCTTCCCTCTCCGGCCGGGCGGGGCAGACGGTGGGTGCCTTCGTCGCCCTCGTCGAAACCCTGCGCCGGGAGACGGCCAACTTGCCGCTGCCGGAAATGGTCGAGCATGTGGTGGAGAAGAGCGGCCTCGCCCAGCACTACCGTACCGAGAAGGAAGGCCAGGAGCGCCTGGAGAACCTCGACGAACTCATCAACGCCGCCGCCACCTTCGTGGACGACGAGGGGGCCATCGGCGAAGCCGGCGCCCTGGTCTCCTTTCTCACCCACGCCTCCCTGGAGGCGGGCGAACACCAGGCGGGCGAAGGCCAGGAGGCGGTGCAGTTGATGTCGGTTCACGCCGCCAAGGGCCTGGAATTCGACGTGGTCTTCATCACCGGCCTGGAGCAGGGCCTCTTCCCCCACGAAAACGCCATCGCCGACGGCCGCGACGGCCTGGAGGAGGAGCGCCGCCTGATGTACGTGGCGGTGACCCGGGCCCGCCAGCGCCTTTACCTCTCCTGCGCCCAGACCCGCATGCTGCACGGCCAGACCCGCTACTGCGTGCCCTCGTCCTTCCTCGACGAAATCCCGGCGGAACTGCTGCTCAAGCTCAACCGGGCGCCGGCGGCCGCCGCCGAGCCGACGCGATCCGCCTACGCCACGGCGCCGGCGATCCCCGGCGGCCTGCACATCGGCCAGACGGTGGAACACGCCAAGTTCGGCCTGGGCGTCATCGTCGCCACCGAAGGGCGCGGCGCGGACGCCCGGGTGCAAGTCAATTTCGGCGGCGCCGGCATGAAGTGGCTGGCCCTGGAGTACGCCAAGCTGACGCCGGTATGAGGGCGTAGCCGGCCATGCGCCCGGAATGGGCGCTGGTAAGATGCGTCTTTTCAGGCTGAGCGTGGCGCAAGGAAAGGGGAGGCGGAATGGATTGGGGAATATTGTCGCGGTGGGCGGTGCGTGCCTTTTTCGCCCTGTTCGTTGCCGTCGCCCACGGCCAGGAGCCTGCGGCCAGCCCGGCCGGGATACGGGAAATGGCCACCACCGACGCCCAGCGGGCGCGGGCGCTGCTGGCCCGCGCCGTGGCGCATTTCCGCGAGCGGGGCGACGAGGCCTTCACCGCCTTCAACGACCCCGCCCAATTCGTCGATGCTGAACTCTACGTCTATGTACTCGGTACCGACGGCACCTTCCTCGCCAGCGGCGGTTCTTCCTCCGCCCTCATCGGCCGCCAGGTGAAGAACATGCGTGACGCCTTCGGCACCCCCTTCTTCTACGACATGCTGGAAAAGGCCAAGGCGAGCGACACCGGCACCGTCGAATACCGCTGGCTCAACCGTTTGCACCACCGGCCGGAACGCAAGATCGCCTACTTCCACAAGGTCGGCAAGCGCATCCTGGCGGTGGGCTACTACATCCCCCGCGCCTCCGCCGAGCAGGCCGCCGCTCTCCTGGAGCGCGCCGTGGCCGCCGTCAAGGCCGACCCGGCCAAGGCCATCGCCGCCTTCAACGACTTGAACGGCGGCTACATCGAAGACGACCTCTATGTCTTCGTCGTCGACCTGAACGACGGCAGATTCAAGGCCCACGGCGTCTCGCCGCGCCTGGTGAACAGCGACGGCTTCACCCTCACCGACCCCAACGGCAAACCCATCATCCGGCAGATGGCCGACGCCCTCAAGGCCGGCGACCGCGGCGAACTGGACTACGCCTGGCGCAACCCGGTGACGCGCAAGGTCGAGGAAAAGCACACCCGCTTCCGCAAGGTGGGCGATCTGCTGGTGGCGGTGGGGTATTACACGCGGTAGGGGCAGCTGGGCCCTTGAATGCATAAGGCATAATGCCAAGTTCTTGCATCTCGCAGACCGATTCGCCAACGACGGTGAGCGAACCGGTTGGCCCCAAGGGAGAATAAACATGGCAAAAATCGACGTGAAGGGCACCTCAATCACGGTCTATTCCGAGGGCGACAAGGATTTCATTTCGCTGACGGACATGCTCAAGGCCAAGGACGGGGATTTCTTCATCTCCGACTGGCTGCGCAATCGCAACACCGTGGAATTCCTGGGCATCTGGG
The DNA here is from genome assembly GCA_036732025.1 of Rhodocyclaceae bacterium. Classification (GTDB taxonomy): domain Bacteria; phylum Pseudomonadota; class Gammaproteobacteria; order Burkholderiales; family Rhodocyclaceae; genus SSSZ01. Next base: position 7,528 of record DAINDE010000059.1, on the reverse strand, counting down.
AGCAGGTGCACAACCCGGGTTTTAATTATGGCGGATTCGCCGCAATTACGAGTCAGGCCGGGCTCAACAACTACAAGCTCAGCGTCAAGGAGTGGGTGGCCCAGACCAATGCCATCGGGCTGGTGGCCAAGGCCGGGCGCTACGGCGGCACCTATGCCCACAAGGACATCGCCTTCGAGTTCGGCATGTGGATCAGCGCCGAATTCAAAATCTACCTGATCAAGGAATTCCAGCGCCTGAAGGAGACGGAACACCAGCAACTGGGCTGGGACATCCGCCGCAATCTGGCCAAGATCAACTACCGCATCCACACCGATGCCATCAAGGCCAATCTGATTCCGCCCCAGCTGACGTCGCAGCAGACCAACCTCATCTACGCCAGCGAGGCGGATTTGCTGAACATGGCGCTGTTCGGCAAAACCGCGAAACAGTGGCGCGACGAAAACCCCAGCAGCAAGGGCAACGTCCGCGACGACGCCAATGCCGCGCAACTGGTTTGCCTGGCAAACCTGGAAACGCTGAACGCCCATTTCATCCATCAGGGGCTGGCACAGGCCGAACGGCTGAAGCTGCTGAACCAGACCGCTATTCAGCAAATGAAACTGCTGTTGGCGGATGCGGGAGCACGGCGACTGGAAAGGAAATAGCCATGGATATCTCAGGGCTTGGCTCGTTTTCTGTAAAATTCCACGCTGTATCGCTCTCGTTGTTGATCATGTCGACGTTGGCTAAGGCCGATGATTTGACCTTCGTGTCCGTCGAGAGGTATCGGGAGATACAAAAGACAGCTCCAGAGATCGCTGAGGCGTATATGTCTGGGGTGGCGATTGCCTACTCTCTTAGCAATGCGATGTTAGAACGTGACAAGCGTCCGAGGCTTTATTGCCCACCTACCGATCAAGTCATCAGTGGAAAGCACCTTCTGAATCTGGTCGGTCCAATGTTGGATCCGGATCTGGGTATTAAAGGAGCAGATACAACATCAGTCGCTTCACTCGCGCTGGCCGCTTTAGCGAGTTTTTTCCCTTGCAAATGAGCGTTGCTAATGCCAACACTTCTAGCCGCCAAGTACATCGAGCGTCATGAAGATGACGACTTGCCTTCGTAGAAAGGCCGGAAGCGACTTCCTCCCCCATGGGAACTAGCCAGCCCCCGACCCCTCCCCCAAAGCCCTGAACCACCGCCTTACAAACCCTTTCAGTCGCCGTCCGCCGTTGGGCAGCAGGTAAGTTTCGATACGCCCGGCCAGCAGCTTGGCGACGGCGGTTTCGTCGGCGTTGGCGAGCTGGGGCTGGAGTTCCTGGGCGATGGGGCGGAAGGCGGCGACCAGGGCGGGGTCGAAATGGGTGCCGGACCAGCGGTCCAGCCAGTCCAGGGCGGCGTCGCAGGGCCAGGGTTCCTTGTAGGGGCGGCGGGAGGTGAGGGCGTCGAAGACATCCACCACCGCGAAGATGCGGGCGTTGAGGGGGATTTCCTCGCCCTTCAGGCCCTTCAGGTAGCCGCTGCCGTCGTACCACTCGTGGTGATACTGGATGACGTCCCGGGCGGGCCGCAGCCAGGTGGATGAGGCGACGATTTCCACGCCCAGCGCCACGTGGTTGCGCATGGTGGCCATTTCGTCGGCGGACAGTTCGGCGGGCTTGAGCAGGATGCCGTCGCCGATGCCGATCTTGCCGACGTCGTGGAGGAAGGCGCCGAGCATGAGGGCGCGCATGGCTTCGCCCTGGACGCCGACGGCTTCGCCCAGGCTGCAGGCGTAGAGGGTGACCCGGTAGTTGTGGGCGTTGGTGTCGGAGTCCCGCTTGGCGATGGCGGCGCCGAGGACCGAGGCCATTTCCAGGTTGCCCCGCAGGATTTCCCGGGAGGCCCGGTAGAGGCGGCGATTGAGGACGATGACCACGGGGTAGAGGGCGACGGCGGTGACCAGGACGGCGGCCAGGACCGCCAGCAAGGTGCGCCAGAGGTCGGCGTGGAGGGCGGCGAGGGTGGCCTGGTCAACGACATAGACGCCCTCGAAGTAGCCGGCGCTGTCAACGGCCTGGCCAACCAGGGGAACAACGACGCGGACCAGGGTGCTGCCGTCCAGGCGTACCGTCCTGACATGGGGGCGGGCGTCGTGGGGCAGCGGGCGGGCCTGGCCGTCGAAGGCGGCGCCGATGGCCTCGGAGCCCGGCTGCACGGCGCGGGCGATGGTTTGGCCGGCGGCGTCCTGGACGTCCACCACCGCGAACCCCCGCTGGATGAAGTCTTCGGCATGGGCGGCCAGGTCGGCTGGGCTGTGAGGGGTGCCGTCGGGGCGCGCGGGGGTGAAGCGACTGGCTTTCGCCACCGCCAGGTCGATGACGGTCTGGTCGATCTTGCGGATTTCCAGGAGATAGGTGAGGCCGCCGCCGGCCAGCGACAGCATGAGCCAGACCAGGAAGACGCGGGGCAGCACGGTGCGGTGGATCGGATTCATGCTGAAATGATACGCTCCGACCCCCGGGCCGGCGCGGCAGCCCGTCCCGGAACGCTCCTGCGGTGGATTTGCCCTGCCTGCCGGTGATAATCTCGAACCTTTCGTTTGCAGGTCGTTCTGCGGGAGAAGCGCCATGACCCATGCCATCCGTATTCACGCCGTCGGCGGTCCGGAAGTCCTGTCCTGGGAGCCTGTGAATGTTTCTCCGCCGGCCGCCGGCGAGGCCCAGGTGCGGCACGCCGCCGTCGGCCTCAATTTCATCGACGTCTATCACCGCACCGGCCTCTACCCCCTGCCGCTGCCCAGCGGCATCGGGTTGGAGGGGGCCGGCGAGGTGGTGGCCGTGGGCGAGGGCGTGGGCGAGGTCAGGGTCGGCGACCGGGTGGCCTATGCCGGCGGGCCCATCGGCGCCTATGCCCAGGTGCGCAATCTTCCAGCTCACCGGCTGCTGCGGCTGCCGGACGCCATTTCCTTCGACACCGGCGCGGCGATGATGCTGCAGGGCCTCACTGCGGCCTACCTGCTGCGCCGCACCTACCGGGTGCAGGCCGGGGACGCCGTGCTCATCCACGCCGCCGCCGGCGGCGTCGGCCTCATCGCCTGCCAGTGGGCCAAGGCCCTGGGGGCCACGGTGATCGGTACCGTCGGCTCCGACGCCAAGGGCGACATCGCCCGTGTCCACGGTTGCGACCATGTCATCAACTACAGCCGCGAGAACTTCACCGCCCGGGTGCGGGAGATTACCGGCGGCGAGGGCGTCGCCGTGGTCTATGACGGCGTCGGCAAGGATACTTTCATGGGCTCCCTGGACAGCCTGCGGCCCATGGGCATGATGGTCGCCTACGGCAACGCCTCGGGGCCGGTGCCGCCCGTGGACCTGCTGCTGCTTTCCCAGAAGGGCTCCCTCTTCGTCACCCGGCCGACCCTCATGACCTATACCGCCAGGCGTGCCGATCTGGAGGAGTTCGGCCGGGAGCTGTTCGCCGTGGTCGAGTCGGGCAAGGTGCGCATCGACATCAACCAGCGCTACGCCCTCGCCGACGCCGCCCAGGCCCACCGGGACCTGGAGGCCCGCAAGACCACCGGTTCCACGATTTTCCTGCCCTGAGCGATGATGGCGAAGATCAAGGCCGGCCTCCTTTCCCTGCGCGATCTCCTGGCCACGGCCTGGTGGATCATCCTCATCGCCGGCATCGGCTTCGTCGTCGCCTACCAGTTCGTGCAGCCGGCGCCGCCGTCGCGCATCGTCATCACCACCGGCGGCGAGTCCGGGGCCTACTACCAGTTCGCCAAGCGCTACGCCGCCATCCTGGCCCGGGACGGCATCACCCTGGAGGTGAAGGCTTCCGCCGGTTCGCTCCAGAACCTGGAGCGGCTGAAGGCCGACGAGGCCCAGGTGGCCTTCGTCCAGGGCGGCGTGGTGCCGCCGCGGACCAACGACGAGGTCGACGATTCCGGGCTCCTTTCCCTGGGCAGCCTGTTTTACGAGCCGGTGTGGGTCTTCTACCGGGGCAGCGCCCCCCTGACCCGGCTCACCGACCTGAAGGGCAAGCGCATCGCCATCGGCCAGGAGGGCTCCGGGGTGCGCCAGCTCGCCCAGCAGCTCCTGGAGGCCAACGAGATTGCAGCCGGCGAGCACCTGGTGCCCCTCTCCGGCCTCAAGGCTGCCGAAGAACTGCAGCAGGGGCGCATCGACGCCGCCTTCATCATCGCCGCGGAGAATGCCCCGGTGGTGCAGGTGCTGCTGCGCTCCCCCGGCGTCAAGGTGATGAGCTTCGCCCAGGCCGGCGCCTACCAGCGGCGCTTCCCCTTCCTCACCAAGCTCACTTTCCCGCAGGGGGTGGCGGACCTGGTGCGCGACTTTCCGCCCCAGGACATCAAGCTCCTGGCGCCCACCGCCAACCTCGTCGTCCGCGACGACCTCCATCCCGCCCTGCAGAGCCTGCTCCTGCAGGCGGCCAGCGAGGTGCACGGCAAGTCCGGCTTCTTCCAGGACGCCGGCGAATTCCCCGCCTACATGGACCAGATGCTGCCCCTCTCCCCCGAGGCCGCCCGCTACCTGAAATCCGGTCCCCCCTTCCTCCAGCGCTACCTGCCCTTCTGGCTGGCGGTGCTGGTCGATCGCCTGATCGTCATGCTGGTGCCGGTGATCGCCCTGCTCATCCCGCTGCTCAAGGTGGCGCCCGCCATCTACACCTGGCGCGTGCGCTCCAAGGTATTCCGCTGCTACGGCGAGCTGAAGTTCCTGGAGGACGACCTCAAGCACCATTTCGACCCGGCCCGCCTGGGGGACTACCGGGACCGCCTCGATGCCCTCGACGAGGAGGCCAGCCAGCTCCACGTGCCCCTGGGCTTCACCGACCTGGTCTATACCCTGCGCGAGCATGTCAATCTGGTGCGCGGCATCCTCGCCAAGCGGGAGGCCCAGGCATGAAGGCCTTCCTTGTCGCCAACCCCAAGGGGGGCTCGGGCAAATCCACCCTGGCCACCAACCTGGCGGGCTATTTCGCCAACCGCAACCGGGACGTCATGCTGGGGGACGTGGACCGCCAGCAGTCCTCCCGGGAATGGCTGGGGATGCGGCCTTTCGAGGCGGCGCCCATCGCCACCTGGGAAATCGGTCCGGACGACATCGCCCGGCCGCCCAAGGGCACCACCCACGCCGTCCTCGACACCCCGGCCGGCCTCGCCGGCAAGCTGCTGGAGCGGGTGCTCAAGGTATCGTCCCGCATCCTTGTGCCGGTGCAGCCCTCCCTCTTCGACATGCAGGCCACCCGCCACTTCCTGCAGGCCCTGCTGGCGGAAAAGGCGGTGAAAAAGGGCAAGGCCGACGTGGCCCTGATCGGCATGCGGGTCGATGCCCGCACCCGCGCCGCCGGCGAACTGGAGCGCTTCTTCGCCACCCTGGAGCTGCCCGTCCTGGCCTACCTGCGGGACACCCAGGTCTATGTGCAGGCCGCCGCCTCCGGGCTGACCATCTTCGACCTGCCGCCGTCCCGGGCCGAGCGGGATGTGGAGCAGTGGCAGGCCATCGTCGACTGGGTGGAGGACGACGCCTGAATCCGGCCCTGCTATAGTGGGAAAAACAACGAAGAGGAGGGGGCGCCATGTCGATCAATACTTCGCTGTCGGACCTGCAGGTGGTGGTCGTCGAGCCGTCGTCCATGCAGGCCCACCTGGTGGAACGCATGCTGGCCAAGCTCGGCGTCGGCAAGGTCCTGCGCGTCGCTTCCGGCGCCGACGCCCTGGCCAGCCTGTGCGGGCTGGGCGAGGGGGCCGTGGTCGTCAGCAGCCTCTACCTGCCCGACATGGCGGGCACCGAACTGGTGGGCGCCATGCGTGCCGACAAGGGGCTGGAGGACGTGCCCTTCATCCTCGTTTCCAGCGAGACGCGGCCCCAGGTGCTCGATCCCGTGCGCCAGTCGGGCGCCTGCAGCATCGTCGCCAAGCCCTTCACCGCCGAACAGTTGGCCCGCGCCCTTTACGCCGCCGCCGACTACCTGACCCCGCCCACCGACCTGGACATCGCCGAGGTGGAGCAGTTGCGCGTCCTGCTGGTGGACGACAGCTATGCCTCCCGCCACCATCTGCGCCGGCTGCTGGAAGAACTCAACATCGATCGCATCACCGAGGCCGTCAACGGCCGCGAGGCGGTGCAATGCCTGCAGACCACCATGGTGGATCTGGTCATCACCGACTACAACATGCCGGAAATGGACGGCCGGGAACTGACCGAATACATCCGCAACCAGAGCTGGCAGAACACGGTGCCGATCCTGATGATCACCAGCGAGCAGAACCAGGGGCGCCTGGCCGCCGTGGAAAAGGCCGGCGTCTCGGCCATCTGCGACAAGCCCTTCGACGCCACGAGCATCCGTCAGCTCATAGTCGACGCCGTGTCCCGCTGACTGCGGCGCACCAGACGGACCACCGCCAGGCCCACCAGCAGCGGGTCGAAGCAGGCATTCCACAGGTTGTCGAAAAGGCCGAGGGCGTAGGCCGCCAGATCCCCGCCGATGAGGATCAGCCAGGCCGCCTGCCGGCGCCGGGCGAGCCATAGCCCCAGCGGCACCAGGGCCGCCAGCAGGGGCAGGGGGCGGTAGCCCAGGGCGAAGGGGTCCACGGGCCCCAACCCCAGGGCGAGGGGGTAGAAGACGGCGGCGAAGGCGGCCAGCGCCAGCGCCGGCCCCCGGCCGGCGAACGGCGCTCTTTCCGGCGCTAGCAGGCGCAGCAGGGCCAGTTGGCACAGGGTGAAGGAAGGCGCCCCCAGGATGCCGTGCAGCCAGGGCGCCAGGGTGGGCAGGGTGACCAGCGCCACGACGGCCCCCAGCCCCCGCCGATGCCGCCAGGGCAGCAGCGTCGCCGCGGCGCCGATGATCAGCGCGCTGGCCGCCAGGCCGTACACCGCCGCCGGGGTCACGGCTTGCCCTCCGTCAGCCAGGCTTCGCCGAAAACCACGTGGCGGATGCCCTGGCGCTGCCAGGTATAGGCCAGGTGGATGCGGCCGGCGCGGTCCTGCAGCAGGGCCGGGTAGGAGAATTCCGCGCCCTTGTCGGCGCTCGCCTCCACCACCGGGCCCGGCTGCCAGTGGCGCCCCTCGTCGGCGGAAACGAAGAGCTGCAGGACATTGCGGTCCTTGCCCGGGTTCGCCGCCAGCAGCAGCCTGCCGCCGGCCAGGCGCAGCAGGGCGACGGAGGCGTTGGGGTTGGCGACGGGCAGCGCCGGCAAGGCCTGCCAGTGGCCGCCGCCGTCGGCGGTGGCGGCCGCCTGGATGTAGCCGGCCCCCGGGCCGGCGTCCCGCAGCAGGGCGAGGGCACGCTGTCCGTCCAGGGCCACCGCCGCCGGCTGCAGGGCGCGCCGGGGCAGGGGCAGGCGCTCCTTGCCCAGGAGGGTGGCGCCGTCGGCGCCCAGGCGCAGCCATTCGCCGTGCTTGGCGACGAATTCGTGATAGACGGGCAGGCCGAAGCCGCCGTCGGCCAGGGCCAGCCGCGGCGTCCGGACCAGGGAGCTGACGTTGAGGAAGGGCGAGGTGGCACGCCGCACAGGCGGCGACCAGGTGGCGCCGCCGAC
>DAINDE010000058.1:0-21368 GCA_036732025.1 Rhodocyclaceae bacterium | reverse complement strand
ATGCGGTGCGAGTACCCGGTGCCCGATTGGGACGTTGCCTACGCCTTCACCGAGGCCCGCGAGCCGATCAACCCCCGCCCGCGCGATCAGGCCGATTTCTTCGCCGTCGACGCCGAGGCGGCGGCCGGCGCCCGCCGGGTCGGCGCGCTGCTGGCCCGGGTTCTCGCTTCCGGCACCGGCCGCTGGCTGCTCGCCCCTCATCCCGGCGGGGCGGCCGAACTCGCCCTCTCCGCCACCGCCGCCGAGGGTGTCGCCCACCACGTGGTGGACCGGACTTTCGTCGATGGCGGCGCCCGCTGGATCGTCGATTACAAAACCGTCCGAGGCGAACCCGGCGAACTGGCCGCCAAGGCCGAGGCCTTCCGCGGCCAGCTCGAACGCTACGCCGCCCTCTTCGCCGGGGAAGGGTTGCCCCGGCGCCTGGCCATCTACTTCGTCGAGCAGGACCGTCTGGTGGAGCTGCCGCCGGCACCCTGAGGGCTCGGCGCAGCTCTCAGGCGACCGGTTCCGCCGCCCCTGCGGCGGCGGCGACGTGGATGCGGTTGCGCCCCCGGCGCTTGGCTTCGTAAAGCGCTTCGTCGGCCGCCGCGACGAGGCGCTCCGGGGGTTGGCCCCGGTCCGGCACCAAGGCGGCGACGCCGATGCTCAGGGTGACGTGGTCCGCCACCTCGGAAGCGGCGTGGCGGATGGCCTGCCGGGCCAGCCGGGTACGAATCCGCTCGGCGACGACGGCGGCGCCGGCGAGGTCGGTGTTGGGCAGGAGGGCCACCAGTTCCTCGCCGCCGTAGCGCGCCAGCAGGTCCGCCGGCCGGAAGAGGACGCCCTTCGCCGCCCTGGCGACGGCCTGGAGGCAGGCGTCCCCCTGCTGGTGCCCGTAGGTGTCGTTGAAGCGCTTGAAGAAATCCACGTCCATCATGAGGAGGGCCAGGGGCGTGCGGTCCCGCTGGGCCTGGCGCCATTCGATGCGCAGCCGCTCGTCGAAGTACATGCGGTTGGCGATGCCCAGCAGGCCGTCCGTCCGGGACAGCGCTTCCAGGCGCTGGTTGGCCTTTTCGAGATCCCGGGTGCGCTCGGCGACCCGGGCCTCCAGGAGCTGGTTGGCGGCGGCCAGGTCCCGGTTCTGTTCCGACAGCACGTGGTAGAGGTTGTGCAGGGCCCCGAGGAGGGCCGCCGTGGTCCGGTCGTGGGGGGCCTCCTCGGCGTCGAAGGCGGCCGCTGCCGCCACCCCGCTGCGGATGAGGCCAACCTGGCGGGCCATCGACTGGTCCTCGCCGAGGATGTGGAAGCTCAGCCAGGCGATGAGGAATTCGAGAAGGACGCCGGCCGGCGAGGCCATGGTCTGGCGCGACTCCCACAGGCTGGCCACCTGGCCGACAAACTTGCGGTGGATGGCCCGGTGGTGCTCGGCGTGGCGGCCGTCGACGCCGGCTGCCGCCATGAGCTGCTCCTCCTCGGCGAAATGGTACTGGGCGTACTCGGCCAGCCGGCCGACCAGGGCCTGCATGGCGCCGTCGTCCTGGCCGCCACCATCGATGAGAGTGTCGGAAAGCTCGTTGACCAGGTCGATGAGGCGACGGTGCTGCTCGTCCACCTGGTCGATCCCGGTCACGAACAGTTCGTTCCAGACAAAGGTTTCCGCTGCCATGGCGATTGCCCCCCGTTGCCGCCTGGCGCGATTCTACTCTTTCATCATTGGGCTGCCGAGGCCCCGAACCGCCCTGCATCCGGAATCGGCCCCGTCGCGTAAACCACGTCGACAGGGCGCCGCGCCCGCCGGTTTCCTGAGGCCGCCGTCACGCTCTGTCACAGATGGTCAATGAATCGGTGTAAGAGACGGGGACGATCCCCGACTAAATCGATAAGACATTGACAATTTGCAATACCCGACTAGAACGGTAGGAAATAGCCGGCTTTCCCGATCCGGGAGCGGCCCTGCCGGGAAAGCGGAAAGACCCCCCGACACCGGCGGCGAGCGGGAGCCTCCGATGCCGCAGCAGACCACCCCGCGACCGACACCCTTCCCATCCACAACGGAGAACCATCATGAAGACCAAGACCATTTCCGCAGCCCTCGCCCTTGCCGCTGTCGCTGCCACCGCCTTCGCCGCCAGCCCCCACGACGGCTACAACCACGCCTTCTACGGCACCGCCGCCACGTCGCCCGGCGAAATGAGCGGCAAGGCCGCCTACGGCATGCCCTCGGGTTCCGCCTGGAGCGGGCACGAATCCTATGCCCGCGCCTTCGGCAGCGACACCCCGAGCGGCACCTCCCGCGAGACCCTCGGCAAGGCCGCCTTCGGCACGCCGTCCGGCCGGGACGGCCACGCCATCTACCGCGGCGCCCTCGGCGGCGATTGAACCGGGGCGGGGGTTACCAGGCGGCGCGCCCGGAGGGCGGGTTGCCTGGCTGGCGGGTATCCGCCACCGGCGTCGCCCCTGCGTCCGGCGAGTCCGGCGCCGCTTCGGCCCGGGCATAGGCCCGGCCGAAGGATTCCTGGCGGCGCAGGGCACCCAGGAGTTCCACCAGCCCTTCCGGCCCGGCGCGGGTGAACCAGCGGCTCACCTCGCGCCGGGCCGTTCCGTACGTCATCTGCATGTTCTCGCCGGCGGCGCCGGTCAGGCGCAGCCAGTCCTCCAGCGCGGCCAGCTCGTCGAGGGAGGGCACGCGCTGCCCATCGGCGGCTTCCTGCCACGCTCCGTCGGAAAATTCCTCGGCCATGCTGACCATGACCGCCTGCCCCTCGTCGAACCACTGGGGCACCCGCGCCAGCACTTCCGCCAGCCCGCCGACGCGGAAACTCAGTTCGACGTGGGCGAGTTCGTGGGCGACGATGGCCACCCGGCGTCCCCGCGGCGAGATGACGACGTTGGCGCCGTCGGAAAAACCCAGGCCGACGGCCCCGAAGTCGCAGTAGCAGTCGTCGCTGGCACAGAACACGATCCTGGGCCGGGCCAGGGCGTCACCGTAATAGAGGGCGACCCGGTTGCGGGCACGCTCCACCAGCCGGGCCAGGGACGCCGCCTCGTCCTCCGGCATAGCCGGGTCGGCGTAGATGCCGCCGCCCAGGTCGCGCATGCCCGCCGCCAGCGGCGCATCGAGGGAAGCGGCCACGGCCGGGCTGCCGGCAAGGCCGGCCAGGGCGGCCAGGGACAAGGCGAGGACGAGGAAACGGCGAAAGGCGGACAAGGGCGCTCCTTTTTTCCAACAACTTTTTAACGTTAGACCAAATCCGGCTGTTTTTCCAGGCCGACTTCGGTGCCTGTCGCGCTAAGCGCCCTGCCGCCCTCCGGGGGTGCGGGCGCCCCAGCGGGCGACCAGTTCGCCCGGCGGCAGGGGACGGGCGTAGAGATAGCCCTGGGCAACGTCGCAACCGGCGGCGGAAAGGAAATCGGCCTGGTCCTGGCGCTCGACCCCTTCGGCCACCACGTCGAGGGCGAGGCTGTGGCCGAGGGCGATGACCGCCCGGGCGATGGCTTCGTCGTTGGGGTCGCGGCCGATGTCGCGGACGAAGGAGCTGTCGATCTTCAGGCGGTGCACCGGCATCTGCTTGAGATAGGCCAGCGAGGAGTAGCCGGTACCGAAGTCGTCCACCGCCAGGAAGACCCCCAGCTTGCGCAAGCCTTCGAGGATCTCCATGGCCCGTCCGGTCTGGCGCATCAGTACCGACTCGGTGACTTCCAGCTCCAGTTGCCAGGGGTTGAGACCGGCGTCGGCCAGCAGGCGCTCCACGTGTTCCAGGAGCGCCTCCTGCTCCAGTTGCTGCACCGACAGGTTGACCGACAGCCGCGGCACGGTGAAGCCCTCCGCCCGCCAGGCCGCCGTCTGGCGGCAGGCTTCCCGCAGCACCCAGTCGCCGACTTCGCCGATGATGCCCATTTCCTCCGCCACCGGGATGAACTGGCCGGGCGGCACCACGCCCAGTTCGGGATGATGCCAGCGCAGCAGCGCTTCGACGCCGGCCAGGGAAGCGTCCGCCAGGCTCACCTGAGGCTGGTAGTGGAGCAGGAACTCGCCCCGGTTCACCGCGCCGCGCAGGGCGTTTTCCACGATCAGCCGCTCCAGGGCGCCGGCGCCCATGGCCGCCTCGTAGAACTGGTAGTTGTTGCGCCCCTGCTCCTTGGCCCGGTACATGGCGATGTCGGCGTGCTTGAGGAGGGTGTCGGGATCGTCGCCGTCGGCCGGGTAGACGCTGATGCCGATGCTGGCGGTGACGTAGAGCTCCCGCCCCTCGGCCTTGAAGGGGCGGGCGAAGGTCTCCACCAGCTTGCGGGCGACGGTGGCGACGCTGTGGGTACCGACCTCGTGTTCGAGCAGGACGACGAATTCGTCTCCCCCGACCCGGGCGATGGTGTCGCTGCCCCGCAACTGCAGGGCCATGGTCCGGGCCGCCTGGCGCAGCACCTCGTCCCCCGCCGGATGGCCCAGGGTGTCGTTGATGTGCTTGAAGCGGTCGAGGTCCACGAAGAGCACCGCCACCTTTTCCTGGTCGCGGCGTGCCCGCTGCAGGGCGTGTTCCAGGCGGTCCCGCAGGAGGATGCGGTTGGGCAGCTGGGTCAGGGCGTCGTGGTGGGCAATGAAGCGCAGCGCCTCCTGGGATTCCTTGACCACGGAGATGTCGCTGAAGACGGCGACGTAGTGGGTGGTGCGCCCCTCGCTGTCGCGCACGGCGCTGATGGTCAGCCATTCGGGGTAGATGGTGCCATTCTTGCGACGGTTCCACAGCTCCCCCTGCCACAGGCCGTGCTCGACGATGGCGTCCCACATGGCCTTGTAGAACTCCGGCTCGTGGCGGCCGGAAGCCAGCAGGCGCGGGTTCTTGCCCAGCACTTCGGCCTCGCTGTAGCCGGTGATGGCGGTGAAGGCCTTGTTGACGGCAATGATGTTGCCCTGGGGGTCGGTGAAGGTGATGCCTTCGGCGGTGGAGTCGAAGACCCGGGCGGCCAGGCGCAGCATGCCCTCGTTGCGGTGGCGTTCGCTGATGTCGCGGACGATGGCCCACATGCCCGCCGGCGCCCCGGCCTCGTCGCGGATCAGGTAGGTGCGCAGCTCGACGGGGACGGTGGTGCCGTCCCGCCGCCGGTACTCCTTTTCGTAGAGCCGCGAATGGCCGGTGGCGAGAATGTCTTCGGCGAGGATGGCCTCTTCGGCGGCGTGCCACACCGGCGGCGTGAGCTCCCGATAGGTCATCGCCGCCAGCTCTTCCTCGCTGTAGCCCAGCATGGCGCGGAAGGCGGCGTTGCTTTCCACCACCCGCCCCTCCCGGTCGACCCGGGCGTAGCCGTCGAGCATGCCGTCGTAGAGGGAATGGTAGCGGGCTTCGCTCTCCCGCAGTGCCGCCTCCGCCGCCTTGCGCTGGGTGATGTCCACCGTGTAGGCGAGGATGAAAGGTTCGCCCTGGAGGCTGACGATCTCCGCCGAGATGCTGACCAGGCGCCGCTGCTGCCAGCGGTCGTTCCATTCCGTCTCGTAATCGATCAGGGTGCCCTGGCGGCGCAGTTCGGTCACCCATTGCCGGCGCAGGTCCGGGTCGGGCCACAGGCCGATGTCGATGGAGGTGCGGCCGACGATCTCGTCCCGGGCCCAGCCGAAATCCCGCAGGTACTTGTCGTTGACGTCCATGAAGTAGCCGTCCCGCACCCGGGCCAGCGAGGCTGCCACCGGGCTGGCGCGGAAGGCCACGGCGAAGCGCTCCTGGGTGTCGCGGGCCTCCTGCTCCGCCGCCTTGCGGGCGGTGATGTCGCGGCCGATGCCGAGGACGCCGATAAGCTGGCCGCTGCGGTCGAACATGGGGGTCTTGATGGTCTCCAGCAGGGCGTGATGGCCGTCGCTGGCGTAGACGATCTCCTCCTCGTTGCTGCGGGGACCGCCGGCGGCGATGGCTTCCCGGTCCTTGCCGCGGAAGAAGTCGGCCAGCTCCCGGGGGACGAAGTCGTAGTCGGTGCGCCCCAGGATGTCGGCCTCCCGGGCGCCGAAGAACAGTTCGAACTCGCGGTTGCAGGCCAGGTAGATGCCGTCCGGATCCTTCAGCCAGACCAGGTCGGGCAAGGTATCCACCAGGGTGCGCAGGAAACCCTTTTCCCGTTCAGTCTCCGCCGTGCGCCGCTTGACTTCGCGGCGCAGGGCCAGCACCCACACGGCCATGAGGGCGCCGGTGCCTAGCGCCATGCCCAGGCCGTAGATGGCGTAATTGACCCAGGGATTGATGGTGATGGGCGTACCCAGCCACTTGTCCTCCAGGGCCCGCACCTCCGCCGGCGATATCCTTGCGAAGCCGCTCTCCAGGAGGCCCAGGGTGGCGGCGTCGCCCTTCTTCACCGCCCGGTGGAACTGGCCGGCGTAGAGGGTGAAGGCCCGACGGAACTCCCGATGGGCGCCGGCCCGGTAGAGCAGGTAGTTGGCCGGCGGCTCGTCCAGGCAGAAGACCCGCACCTGCCCGGCCAGGACGCCTTCCACCAGCCGTTCGTAGCTGTCGTAGGCCTTGAGTGTGCCGACGCCGGCCTGCTCCAGGCGGCCGATGCAGGCGTCCCCGGCCTTGACCCCGACCAGGAAGCCCTGCAGGGTCCCCAGGTCCATGATGCCGCCGATGTCGCGGTGGACGTAGATGGGAACGGGGATGTCGGCGTAGGGGGGCGCGAAATCGTAGATCGCTTCCCGTTCCGGCGTGCGGAAGATGGTGTCGATGACCTGGGCACGCCCCTGGCGCATGGTTTCCTGGGCCCGGGCCCAGTCCATGGCCTGCAGGTCCACCCGGACGCCGTTGCGCTCGCCGAAGAGCGCCCACAGGTCGACCAGGAAACCTTTCAGCTCACCCCGGGCGTCGCGGAAAATGTAAGGGGGATAGTTGTCGTCGGAGACGACGGTGAGCCGGCGTTCTTCCGCCACCGCCGCAAACATGGCCAGCATGAGGAAAAGCGCGGCCAGAAGGAGCCTCGCGGCGGCCGGGCGGCGCACGATCCCTGCGGCGTTCCCAACGGCAAGTCCCATGCCGTCCCCTCGGTTATTCGCCCGGCAACCCATGTTCCGCTCGCCCTGTGCCCTTCGACAGGGCTCGGCCCGAACGGAGGCATCGATAGATCACAGGCTTGATATTTTCGTCTGCAGCGGCGCCGACTCGCGTCGGCTTGTCAAATTCGACTAGGGATGCGGGTCTTCGGTTCCCCCCAGGCGCATCCGCGCTTCCTCCGCCGTCTCGTACAGGTGGGGGGCCAGGGATTGCCGGCTCAGCGCCTCCCCCAGCCGGACCCGCAGGAAGGTGCTGGCGGTGTAGCGGGTCACGTCGTGGTAGTGGCGGCCGGTGACGCCCTTGACCATGGCGATGTAGTCGTCCACCAGCTCCGGCAGAATGTCGAAGCGGTCGTAATTGACGATGGCGTAGACCTTGTGGCCGAGGGGACCGAGGATGGCCTCCACCGCCTGGCGGATGGCCTCGATCTGCTCCCGGCTGCGCACCGCCAGGCCGGCGAAATTGACGAAGAAGAGGTTCTCGGCGGCGTCGTAGCTCAGGCGCTCGGCCAGCGGCACGTCGAGCAGTTGCGGGCGGATGCCCATGGGGCCATCGGCGAAGATGCGCGGGTCCATGAGAACCGGCTCCCGTCTCATCACCGGCCGGAATTCCATGCGGTCGAGGATGTCCTTCTGCAGGTCGACGCCGGGAGCGATCTCGGTCAGCTCCAGGCCTTCGTCGCCCAGGCGGAAGACGCAGCGCTCGGTGATGTAGAGCACGTCCCGCCCCCATTTGGCGGCCTGGGGGCCGCTGAAGGTGCGGTGCTCCACCGCCTCGACGAATTTCATCGCCCGGCCGTCCTGGAGGATACGCAGGCGGCCGTCCTCGACGGCGATCTCCAGGTCGCCGGCGGTGAAGGTGCCGACGAAGACCACCTTCTTGGCGTTCTGGGAAATGTTGATGAAGCCCCCCGCCCCGGCCAGGCGCGGCCCGAACTTGGAGACGTTGAGGTTGCCCTCCCGGTCCGCCTGGGCCAGCCCCAGGAAGGCGAGGTCGAGGCCGCCACCGTCGTAGAAGTCGAACTGGCTGGGCTGGTCGATGATGGCCTGGGTGTTGATGGCGGCGCCGAAGCTCAGGCCGCCGGCGGGGATGCCGCCGATGACCCCGGGCTCGGCAGTGAGGGTGAGGAGGTCGATGATCTTCTCCTCGGCGGCGACGCTGGCCACCCCCTCGGGCATGCCGATGCCCAGGTTCACCACGGCGTTGGCCTTGAGTTCGAGGGCGGCGCGGCGGGCGATGATCTTCCGCTCGCTCATCCCCATGGTGGGGATGGCCGACATGGGCACGCGGATTTCGCCGGAATAGGCCGGGTTGTACTGCTCGACGAAGGTCTGCATGTGGTATTCGGGCTTTTCCGCCACCACCACGCAATCCACCAGCACCCCGGGGATCTTCACCTGGCGGGGGTTGAGGCTGCCACGCTCGGCCACCCGCTCCACCTGGGCGATGACGATGCCCCCCGAGTTCCTGGCCGCCATGGCGATGGCCTGGGCCTCCAGGGTGAGTGCCTCCTTCTCCATGGTGACGTTGCCGTCCGGGTCCGCCGTGGTGCCGCGGATGATGCCGACGTGGATGGGGAAAGCCTTGTAGAAGAGGCATTCCTCGCCGTCGATGTCCATCAGGCGGACGATGTCGGCGGTGGTCCTGTCGTTGAGCTTGCCGCCGCCGAAGCGGGGGTCCACGAAAGTGCCGAGGCCGACCCGGGTGAGCGTTCCCGGCTTGCCGGCGGCGATGTCGCGGAAGAGGTGGGCGATGACGCCCTGGGGCAGGTTGTAGGCCTCGATGCGGTTGGAGACGGCCAGGGCCTGCAGCTTGGGCACCAGCCCCCAGTGGCCGCCAATGACCCTGCCCACCAGGCCGTCGTGGCCCAGGTGGTTGAGGCCCCGTTCCTTGCCGTCGCCCTGGCCGGCAGCGTAGACCAGGGTCAGGTCGCGGGGGTGGCCGAGGCCGTGGGGGTCGCCCTGCCGGGTTTCCAGGAACAGTTCCTCCAGGGCGACGGCGATGTTCTCGGCGAAGCCGATGCCGACGAAGCCGCCGGTGGCGACCGTATCGCCGTCGCGGATGAGGCGCACCGCCTGGCGGGCGGATACCACCTTGCCGGTGTCGGCGGCGCCGATGGAGGAAGTGATGGGGTGGCGGGGATGCGACATGGCGGCAGGTTCTCGCGTAAATCGATGCCGGCAATGGTCAGACAACTTACGGCAAAAATCCACTGGGGGTTTCCCCTGCCCCCGCCGGCAGCTCAGCCCTGGGCGGGTGAATCCAGGGCCACCGCCAGTTGCCGCATCAACCCCGGAAACACCGCCGCCAGCCGTTCCGCCGCCGGCGAGGCGCTGCCGGCCGCCCCTTCCGCCAGCGCGGTTTCGATGCTTGCCGCCAGCTCCTGCACCCCCCGCAGCCCCAGGGTGCCCGCCGTGCCCCGCAGGGCGTGGGCAACCTGGCGGGCGTCGTTGATGCGCCCGTCGGCCAGGGCGCGCAGGATGGTGACGGCATCCTCCCGATGGTGCTCCATGAACAGGCGCAGATAACGCCGGTAGGAAGCCAGCTTGCCGCGGACCCGGGCCAGCCCCTCCTCCAGGTCGATGCCATCGACGGCGGCCAGCGCGTCGCGGACGACAGCCTCGGCCGCCGGGGCGCCCGGAGCCGCCCCGCCCCCCGACAGCCACTGCCCCAGCACGGCGTACAGCCGGTCCGGCTCGACCGGCTTGGCGAGGTGATCGTTCATGCCGGCAGCGAGACAGGCGTCGCGGTCCTCGGCACCGACGTTGGCCGTCATGGCCACGATGGGCACCGTCCCGTGCCCCGGCAGGCGGCGAATCTGGCGCGCCGCTTCCAGGCCGTCCATGACGGGCATCTGCATGTCGAGGAGAATGGCGTCGTAGGCGCCGCCCGCGGCCATGGCCACGGCCTCGGCACCATTGCAGGCGAGGTCGACGGCCAGGCCGGACTCGTCCAGCAGGGCGGCGGCGATCTCCCGGCTGACCGGGTCGTCTTCGGCAAGCAGCACCCGATAGCCGCGCAGGGACACGGCACCGCCGCCCCCGTGAACGGCGGCCGGATGCGGAGATTCCGCCGCCGGCGCCAGGGGGATTTCGCACCAGAAGGTGCTGCCGTGGCCGAGGGAACTCTCCACGCCGATCCGCCCCCCGAGCAGTTCCACCAGCCGGCGGCTGATGGCCAGACCCAGGCCGGTGCCGCCGAAGCGGCGCGTGGTCGAGGCTTCGGCCTGCTCGAAGGCGGTAAACAGCCGTGCCTGCTGTTCCGGGGAGACGCCGATGCCCGTATCCTGCACCGAGAACCGCGCCTTGATCCCGGCGCCGCCCTGCTCCAGCAGCCGGGCGGACACCACCACCTCGCCGTGGTCGGTGAATTTGATCGCGTTGCTGGCGAAATTGAGCAGAATCTGCCGCAGGCGCATGCCGTCACCACGCACCCGGTCCGGCAATTGCCTGTCGATAGCGATCACGAAGCTCAGCCCCTTTGCCGCCGCCTCGGCGCCGAGCATTCCCTCCAGATCGCGCAGCACCTGGCCCAGCTCGAAATCGGCCGACTCGACGGTCAGCTTCCCGGCTTCGATCTTGGAAAAATCGAGGATGTCGTTGACCACCCCCAGCAGGTGGCGGGACGCCCCCTCGATCTTGGCCAGCTGCGGCTGCAGGGGCGAATCCCCGCCCTGGCTCAGGAGCATCCGGCTCAAGCCGATGATGGCGTTGAGCGGCGTACGGATCTCGTGGCTCATGTTGGCGACGAAGACGCTCTTCGCCTGACTGGCGGCCTCCGCCGCCGCCTTGGCCGCCGCCAGCTCCGCCGTGCGCGTCGCCACCATCTCCTCGAGGCGGTCCCGGTGGCCGGTCAGTTCCTCCTCGGCACGCTTGCGGGCGGTAACGTCGTGGGCCATGCCCACCACGCCGATCGGCTCGCCGTCGCCGCCGAACATGGGCGTGCGGGTAATCTCGTAGACCCGGCCGGCGGCCTCGCCTTCCTCCACCGTCGGCCAGGGCTGCGCCATCGCCTCCCCATCCCGCTGGCGCTGCCCGGACGCCCGGGCCGGCGGCAGGAAATCGTCGTCGCTGCGCCCCACCAGTTCCGCCTCGCGCCGGCCGTAGTAACGCTCGAAGGCCCCGTTGCAGGCCAGGTAGATGCCCCGGCCATCCTTCAGCCACACCGGGTCGGGAATGGTGCCGATGAGCGCCCGCAACTGGGATCGTTCCCGATCCAGCTCCCGGTAGGGTGCCCGCACCCCGCCGACGAAAATGGCCCGGTAGACCATCAGATAGGCCGCCGCCTTGTACAGATGGCCGAGCAGGTTGAAAAGATCGGTGACATCGGCATAGAGCGTGAAATACATCTCCGCCAGCCCCTGCACCCAGGCGGCGGCTGCCAGCCAGAACAGGTCGCCGTCGCCGCTCGCCCGGGCGCGCCGATAGATGAGCACGGCCGCCAGGCCGTAGAGGCCGGCCAGGAAGTACTCGGCACCGATCTTGAAGCCGGTGAGGCCCTGCCCGGGGATGAAGGTCCGCGGCAGCCAGCCGGGATGGCCCAACTCGACCCACCAGACCAGCCCGGCCAGGCCCAGGGCGAGGCCGAGGACCAGCCGGCACGCCGCCAGCGACCAGCGGGCCACCGGCAGCACGGCCACCGCCAAGAGTACGCCGGCGGCGACAAAGCGGCCCGCCAGCCAGAAATTGATCGCCTTCTCCGGCCCGCTGGGTGTCACCACCGTCGGCATGCCCTGATAGGACAAGGCATGGGCAAAATCGATCAGGCACACCGCGAGGAAGCCCGCCCCCAGCAGCACCCGCTGGCTGTTGCCCCCCTCGCGCCGCAGGTTCCAGGCCAAGGTAAAGACCATGGCCGACACCGCCATGGCGACGAATTCGAGCAGATTGTGGACGGGCAGATAATTCTCGGGCACAGGAAAAAGCCGCGCCGCCGGCAGGAACCGCCCCACCAGCAACAGCAGCGTCAACCCGGCCATCCAGCGCAGCGGCACCACCCCCACGCCGGCACCCAATTGAAGCGCACCTCCCGAACGGGGCGACCCCCGCTCCTTGTCGTTATTCATAGCCATCTCCCGTCCATCCGGACCCAGTGGCCTGCTCCCCAGCCTGGCGCAGCCGCTCTGGCGCCTTGGAGGCGCTCTTCCACGGGCGCTGGGCACCGTGCGGCGGATTCACTCATCGAGCTGCGGTTATATTAGCACTTGGCGATTGATTGGCGCAGCGCCGGCCAGGGCCGGGCATCGCGAAAAAACAACAAAGCCAGCGCAAGGCTGGCTTTGGGTGTTTTGGTGGTGGGTTCTACAAAAACCTTGAACCGGGTATCTTCCACGATGCCGAGACGTCCCCATAGAAGTGGGTTTCAGCAGGCTGGGTAGGATTCATTGGCATGACCCGCTGACGCTCGCATTGCGCTGAAACTGCATAGGCGCCCTGCCGAGGACTTGGCTTTGTGGCCGGAGGTACGCCTGAATGCGTTGCCCTCAGCCACGATCGGAACCAACCATGCAGAAGATGATGATGAACGAAAACGAACTGGCGACGCGCTGGAACATCAGTCCCAAGACGCTACAGCGCTGGCGCAGCGAAGGCCGCGGGCCCCGATTCATGAAGATGTCCAAGCGCGTCGTGTACCCGATCGACGAAGTCCTCGATTACGAGTCCGAAGCGCTCCGAGCATCGACCTGGGAGAGCGCCTCCGGCGTCGTCCTCCCGAATGGCTCGAGGTACATGGACCCACGCGAGATTTCGTATGTGACAGGGCTGCCCTTGTACCTCTTCACGCAAAAGCAGACACGAGACGTATTGGGCACTCCATATCGCCGGGTCCAGAAGCTCATCCGTTTTTATCGCGACGAGGTCTTCGCCTGGGCGCAGCGTTGGTCGCAGAACGCAAAGAATCTGGGCATCGACGTGCAGGCCGCCCCGGGCGACCATTGCAGATCGTTGCAGCAGGCCTTGGCATCGCTGCCGGTTTGATTACCGCTTCTGGTTCCGGCTACTAATCCGCCAATTCGTAGCCGGTGCTGCGCCCGCCGCCCGGCGACTTCTTCAACACGCCCAGTTCCAGCAACGGTGTGATGTCGCGCAGCGCGGTGTCCGGCGAGCACTTGGCGATGGCGGCCCACTTGCTGCTGGTGAGCTTGCCCTCGAAGCCGTCGTGCAGACGGTTGAGCAGCTTCACCTGCCGTTCGTTCAGCGGTGTGCCTGCCCAGCGTTGCCAGAAACGCGCCTTGACCAGTACGGCGTCCAGCGTGGTCTGCGCGCTGGCCACCGCGCGCGTCAAAGTGCCGAGGAACCACGACAACCAGCCGGTGACATCGAGCGTGCCCTTCTGCGTGCGCTCCAGCATGTCGTAGTAGTCCTTGCGATCACGCTGGATTTGCGCCGACAGGCTGTAGAAGCGTTGCGGGCTGCCGTCGGCGCGAGCCAGGAACAGATCACCCACGGCGCGGGCGATGCGCCCGTTGCCGTCATCGAACGGATGCAGCGTGACGAACCAAAGATGGGCGAGGCCTGCCTTGACGAGAACAGGCTCGCCAGCTTCCTCATTGGCCCACGCCAAGAACCGAGCCATCTCGACGGGCAGCGCCTCGGCGGGCGGCGCCTGGAAGTGAACCTTGCGCCGCCCCATCGGGCCGGAGATGACCTGCATCGGCCCGCCGGCATCGTCGCGCCACTGGCCCACGGCGATCCTGTTCATGCCCGAATACCCGGTCGGGAACAGCGCAGCGTGCCAGCCGAACAGGCGCTCGGTGGTCAGCGGTTCGGCGCTGCGTGAAGTGGCGTCGAGCACCATCTCGACCACGCCTTCGACGTGCCGATCCACTGGGGCGACCGCGCCAATGTCCACGCCCAGACGCCGGGCGATGGACGAGCGCACGGATTCCACGTTCAGCACTTCGCCTTCGATCTCGCTGGTCTTGACCACGTCCTCGGTCAGGGCGGCGAGGCTGGCCTGATCGCGCAGCGCCAGCCCCACGTCGGCCAGGCGGCCCAGCAGCAGGCCCTGGGCGCGGCTGACCTCGGTCAGCGGCCACGTCAGCGCGGACAGGTCGTAGCGCCAGTTCGGCCAGTCGTCAGCCTGCCAGATGTAGAGTTGTTCTCCGCTATTCATGCGGAGATTAAACACCCAATTCGCCGCAACGGCAAGTCATTCGCCGCGTGCGGTGCGGCGAATGTGCCGGCTAATCGCCGTATCAAGTGGCCAGGAATGGGCGTGAATGGGTGTCCGAATGGATGTACGCCCGAAGGCGGTGCCCGGAGCGTTCGTTACCCAGACTACCCAACCGCATCGCTGACGGGTTCATGCCAGCCTGCACGGGCTGCAGTGCATGCAAGCAGTTGCGCAGCATCCAAAAAAAGAAAAGGGCCAGATCAATTCTGACCTAGCCCTTTGCACGACCACTTCAGGAAGCATATCCCTGCCAATCGGTTTCGGAAGCATAAGCTTGCCGACTGGCAAGCTTATCGTCTCCGCGACACAGAGATGACTCTGGCCTTAGAATATTGGTGGACCGAAGGAGGATCGAACTCCCGACCTCTGCATTGCGAACGCAGCGCTCTCCCAGCTGAGCTATCGGCCCATAGGGGGCGGATTTTATCCCTGCCCCGGGCCCTTGGCAAACTCAGGCCTTGCCCGCGCCGGCGGCGGCGCGGCGCAGGCGGTCAGCGACCGCCGCCCAGGCGGGGTCGGCGGGGATGGCCTCGACGGCGATGAGGTCGACGCCGGCGTGGTCCATGTCGCGCAGGGCGGCGTAGAGGTCGTGGGCATAGCCCACCGGGTCGGCGGGGAGCATGCGCCAGGCGTGGGGCATGCCGGCCTGGGGCGGCTGGCTGTGGCAGATGGCGGCGCAGCGCCCGCCCCGGTGGCGGTGGGCGTTGAGAAAATCGAGCAGGCGCTCGCCGGCCATCAGGCGCAGCGGGGTCACCGGCGCGTAATGGGCCTCCAGGGAACCGGAAACGCGGGGGGCGCCGGCCGCCGTGGCGATGGCGGGCAGGAAGCCGAGCACCGCCTCCAGGTGGCTGGGGGAGATGTGGCCGGGACGCAGGATCACCGGCTCGCCCCGGGAGCAGTCGACGATGGTGGATTCAATGCCCACCTTGCACGGCCCGCCGTCGAGGATGAGGGGCACCCGCTCGCCCAGTTCCTCGGCTACGTGGGCGGCGGTGGTGGGGCTGATGCGGCCGAAGCGGTTGGCGGAGGGGGCGGCGATGCCGCCGGGGCCGCCGGCGGCGGCGAAGCGGCGCAGGAGTTCGAGGGCAACCGGGTGGCCGGGCACCCGCAGGCCGACGGTGTCCTGGCCGCCGGTGACGGCGTCGGGCACCCAGGACTGCTTCTTGAGGATGAGGGTCAGCGGCCCGGGCCAGAAGGTTTCCAT
Organism: Rhodocyclaceae bacterium; assembly: GCA_036732025.1. Lineage (GTDB taxonomy): Bacteria > Pseudomonadota > Gammaproteobacteria > Burkholderiales > Rhodocyclaceae > SSSZ01. The sequence continues at coordinate 5,984 of DAINDE010000058.1, read as the reverse complement.
CAGTTCCCAGGCGGCTTCGGGAACGTTCTCGGCCCAGCGTTCGACCCAGTCGTGGCCGGCAACGTGGACAATGAGGGGATGGTCGGCCGGGCGCCCCTTGGCGGCGAAGATCCTGGCCACTGCCGCCGGGTTGCTGGCATCGGCCCCCAGGCCGTAGACGGTCTCCGTCGGGAAGGCCACCAGTTCGCCCGCCCGCAGGAGTTCCACGGCGCGGGCGTAGTCCGCCGCCGTCGGGATCATTCGTCCTTGATGCCGATGGCGGCGCGGGCGGCCATCGCCGCGGCCTGGACCTGGATGGGGTCGTCGCCGACGACGGTGAAGTGGCCCATCTTGCGCCCCGGGCGGGCGTGGTGCTTGCCGTAGAGGTGCAGCTTCAAGTTGGGTATGGCGGTGAGCTTGGCCCAGTCCGGCTCCCGGTAGCGATCGCCTTCGTACCACAGGTCGCCCAGCAGGTTCACCATCACCGCCGCCGAATGGGCGCGGGACTCGCCCAGGGGCAGGCCGCACAGGGCGCGTACCTGCTGTTCGAACTGGTCGGTGACGCAGGCGTCCAGGGTGTAGTGGCCGCTGTTGTGGGGACGCGGCGCCATTTCGTTCACATAGAGCTGGCCGCGGCTGACGAAGAATTCGACGCCCATGGTGCCGATGTAGTCGAGCTTCTCGGCGATGCGGGCGGCGATTTCCTCGGCGTCGTTGCGCACGCAGCCGGAAGCGCGGGCGGGGACGATGGAAACGTCGAGGATGCCGCGCATGTGGCTGTTCTCGCCGGTGGGAAAGCACTGCACCCGGCCGTTCTCGTCCCGGGCCAGTACGACGGATACTTCGTAATCGAGGGCCAGCTTCTGTTCCAGGACGCAATGCTCGCCCTTGAAATTGGCGAAGGCGACGAGGGCTTCCTCGCGGCTGTTCACCACCGCCTGGCCCTTGCCGTCGTAGCCGAAGCGGGCCACCTTGAGGATGCCGGGGAAGAGGTGGGCGCCGATCTCGCGCAGGTCGTCCTCGCCGGCGATGGCGGCGAAGGGGCCGTGGGGCAGGCCGTTGACCTGGAGGAAGGTCTTTTCGTGGATGCGGTTCTGGCACACGGCGACGGCTGCCGCCGAAGGGCGCACGGGTACGAACTTGGCCAGATACTCCAGGGTTTGGGCCGGCACGTTTTCGAATTCGGTGGTGATGGCGGCACAGCCCTCGGCCAGGGTGTCGAGGGCGGCGAAGTCGGTGTAGGCGGCCTGCAGGTGGTGGTCGGCGATCTTGCCGGCGGGACTGTTGGTGTCCGGGTCGAGGACCCAGACCTGGTAGCCCATCTCGTGGGCGGCGGCGACGAAGAAGCGGCCGAGCTGGCCGCCGCCGAGCATGCCGAGGGTGGCGGGGGGGAGGATCATTCCTGGAACCTGCGTGGAATTACACTTCGGGGAGCTTCATGGCCAGGACCTTCTCGGTCTGGTTCTGGCGGAAGGCAGCCAGCCGGGCGGCCAGTTCGGCGTCTTCGTTGGCCAGCATGGCGACGGCGAAGAGGGCCGCGTTGGCGGCGCCGGCCTCGCCGATGGCGAAGGTGGCGACGGGGATGCCCTTGGGCATCTGCACGATGGAGAGAAGCGAATCCTTGCCGGACAGGGCTTTCGATTGCACCGGCACGCCCAGCACCGGCACCGTGGTCTTGGCGGCCAGCATGCCGGGCAGGTGGGCTGCGCCGCCGGCACCGGCGATGATGGCCTTCAAGCCGCGCTCGCCGGCCATGGCGGCGTAGTCGAAGAGGAGGTCGGGGGTGCGGTGGGCCGAGACGACGCGGGTTTCGAAGGGCACGCCGAAATCCTTGAGGATGACGGCGGCGGCCTGCATGGTGGGCCAGTCGGAATCGGAGCCCATGACGACGCCGACGACGGGATGCTTGGTGGCGTTCATCACAGGCCTGCCTTTCGTTCCGCCGCTTCGATGGTGTTGGCCAGCAGCATGGTGATGGTCATGGGGCCGACGCCGCCGGGCACCGGGGTGATCTGGCCGGCGACGGCCTTGCAGCCCTCGAAATCGACATCGCCGCAAAGCTTGCCGTCGGGAAGGCGGTTGATGCCGACGTCGATGACCACGGCGCCGGGCTTGACCATGTCGGCGGTGACGAAGCGCGGCTTGCCCACGGCGGCGACGACGATGTCGGCGCGGCTGGTGTGGAACCGGAGGTCGCGGGTGCGGGAATTGCAGACGGTGACGGTGGCGCCGGCGTTGATGAGCAGCAGCGCCATGGGCTTGCCGACGATGTTGGAGCGGCCGATGACCACCGCCTCCTTGCCGGTGAGGTCGACGCCGCCCTTCTCGAACATCTTCATTACTCCATAAGGGGTGCAGGGGATGAAGCGCGGGTTGCCCTGGGCGAGCGCCCCGACGTTCTCGGCGTGGAAGCCATCCACGTCCTTCTCGGCGGCGATGGCTTCGAGCACCTTTTCTTCGTCGAAGTGCCGGGGCAGGGGCAACTGCACCAGGATGCCGTGGATCGCCGGATCGGCATTGAGGGCGGCGATCTTGTCGAGGACCACCTGCTGGTCGACGCCGGCGTCATAGGTGATCTTCTCGGAATGCATGCCGATGGCCTGGCAGGCATTGACCTTGTTGCGCACGTACACCTGGGAGGCGGGATCTTCCCCCACCAGGATGACCACCAGGCCGGGGCGCTGCCCCTTGGCCGCCAGCGCCTCGACCCGCGCCTTGAAGCTCTGGCGCAGTTCCTGGGCCAGGGCGTTGCCGTCGATGATTTGAGCCGTCATGTCCGATCCGAGCAAAAAGAAAAAGGGGAAAGGCGCTCGCCTTTCCCTTTGAATTGAATGGATTTTACCAGAATCGGTAGCAGTCGGCTTGTCGCCGGGCGGGACACCGCCCAAACCGCGCTGTCAAACCGGCAACAGCCGAGGATCGCCCAGGGACGGCCTTCTCCATCCCCTTGTTCGGGAAAGGAAAAAATTACGGGTAAACCACATATTGCACGATACGAATATTGTTTTTACAATGCGAAACACGAAGAGGTTCATGCGGGTTTTCGCCCCTACCCGGGGCACCCCGCGAAGCGCTAGAGTTGTTTTGCAGAACAGGCAAAACAACATGGAAAACCAACCTTAGGAGACGAAACATGGCCACCCAGCCCACCGCCGTGCCCGACGCCCACGACGCCGACCCCCAGGAAACCCGCGAATGGCTGGAGGCCCTGGAGGGGGTCATCGGCCAGGAAGGCGCCGACCGCGCCCACTACCTGATCGAGAAACTGATCGGCCAGGCCCGCGAGGACGGCATCGACATCCCCTATTCGGCCAACACCGAGTACATCAACACCATCCCCGCCGACCAGCAGCCCAAGTACCCGGGCAACCCGGACCTGGAGATCAAGATCCACTCCTACATCCGCTGGAACGCCATGGCCATGGTGGTGCGCGCCAACAAGGAAACCAACGTCGGCGGCCACATCGCCTCCTTCGCCTCCGCCGCCGCGCTGTACGACGTCGGCTTCTCCCATTTCTGGAAGAGCATCAACCACGACACCGGCGGCGACCTGATCTTCTTCCAGGGCCACTCGGTCCCCGGCGTCTATGCCCGCGCCTTCATGCTTGGCCGCCTCACCGAGGAGCAACTGGACAACTTCCGCCAGGAAACCGGCGGCAAGGGTATCTCCTCCTACCCGCACCCCTGGCTGATGCCCGATTTCTGGCAGTTCCCCACCGTCTCCATGGGTCTCGGCCCCATCCAGGCCATCTACCAGGCCCGCTTCATGAAGTACCTGGCCTCCCGCGGCCTCATCGACGCCGCCAAGGCGGAGCAGCGCAAGGTCTGGGCCTTCCTCGGCGACGGCGAGACCGACGAGGTCGAATCCCTCGGCGCCATCGGCATGGCCGGCCGCGAGAAGCTGGACAACCTGGTCTTCGTCATCAACTGCAACCTGCAGCGCCTGGACGGCCCGGTGCGCGGCAACGGCAAGATCATCCAGGAGCTGGAAGCCGAATTCCGCGGCGCCGGCTGGAACGTCATCAAGCTGATCTGGGGCACCCACTGGGACGCCCTTTTCGCCCGCGACAAGAAGGGCATCCTCAAGAAGCGCATGATGGAATGCGTCGACGGCGAGTACCAGACCTTCAAGGCCAAGAACGGCGCCTACGTCCGCGAGCATTTCTTCAACACGCCGGAACTGAAGGAACTGGTGGCGGACTGGACCGACGATGAAATCTGGCAACTGAACCGCGGCGGCCACGACATCTTCAAGATCTTCGCCGCCTACAAGGCCGCCACCGAGCACAAGGGCGCCCCCACCCTGATCCTGGCCAAGACCATCAAGGGCTTCGGCATGGGCCAGGCGGGCGAGGCCATGAACATCTCCCACCAGCAGAAGAAGCTGGACACCGAAGCCGTGCGCCGCTTCCGTGACCGCTTCGGCCTGCCGGTGCCCGACGACCAGCTCGACGCCCTGCCCTACCTGAAGTTCGCCGAGGACTCGCCGGAATACCAGTACCTGCGCCAGCGCCGCATGGACCTGGGCGGCTTCCTGCCCCAGCGCCGGCGCAAGGCCGAGCCCCTGGCGGTGCCCACCCTGGACAAGTTCGACGCCCTCTTGAAAGCCTCCGGCGAAGGCCGCGAGCTGTCCACCACCATGGCCATCGTGCGCATCATGAACATGCTCCTGAAGGACAAGGCCGTCGGCAAGAACGTGGTGCCCATCGTGCCCGACGAATCCCGCACCTTCGGCATGGAAGGCATGTTCCGCGCCGTCGGCATCTGGAACCAGGAAGGCCAGAACTACGTGCCGGAAGACCATGACCAGCTCATGTTCTACAAGGAGTCGAAGACCGGCCAGGTCCTCCAGGAAGGCATCAACGAAGCCGGCGCCATGAGCGACTGGATCGCCGCCGCCACGGCCTACTCCGTCCATGGCGTGCAGACCATCCCCTTCTACATCTGCTACTCCATGTTCGGCCTGCAGCGGGTCATGGACCTCTGCTGGGCCGCCGGCGACCAGCGCGCCCGGGGCTTCCTGGTGGGCGGCACCGCCGGCCGCACGACGCTGAACGGCGAAGGCCTGCAGCACGAGGACGGCCACAGCCTGATCCTCTCCCAGCTCATCCCCAACTGCGTCTCCTACGACCCGACCTTCCAGTACGAAGTCGCCGTCGTCGTCCAGGACGGCCTGCGCCGCATGAACCAGGAGCAGGAGGACGTCTTCTACTACATCACGGTGATGAACGAGAACTACGAGCATCCGGAGATGCCGGCGGGCGCCGAGGCCGACATCATCAAGGGCATGTACTCCTTCAAGAAGGGTGGCAAGGGCAAGGGACCGCGGGTGCAACTGCTCGGTTCCGGCACCATCTTCCGCGAAGTCATCGCCGCCGCCGAACTGCTGAAAAATGACTGGGGCGTCGAGGCCGACCTCTGGGGCTGCCCGAGCTTCAACGAACTGGCCCGCGACGGCCAGGGCGTGGCCCGCTGGAACCTGCTGCACCCGCTGGAAGCGCCCAAGCTCTCCCACGTCGAGCAGATGCTCAAGGACGCCAAGGGCCCCGTCATCGCCGCCACCGACTACGTCAAGCTCTTCGCCGAGCAGATCCGTCCCTTCGTCAAGGGCACCTACGTCACCCTGGGCACCGACGGCTTTGGCCGTTCCGACACCCGCGAGAAGCTGCGCCACCACTTCGAGGTGGATCGCCACTGGGTGACCCTGGCCGCCTTGAAAGCCCTGGCCGACGACGGCGCCATCGAGCGCGAGAAGGTCGCCGCCGCCCTCGTCAAGTACAACCTGGATCCGGCCAAGCCGAATCCGATGTCGGTTTAAGGGAGGAGACCAACATGAGCCAAATCATCGAAGTCAAAGTCCCCGATATCGGCGATTTTTCCGACGTGCCGGTCATCGACCTCTTCGTCAAGGCGGGCGACACCATCAAGGTGGATGACGCCATCTGCACCCTGGAATCCGACAAGGCCACCATGGACGTCCCCTCCTCCGCTGCTGGCGTTGTGAG
>DAINDE010000057.1:0-21726 GCA_036732025.1 Rhodocyclaceae bacterium | reverse complement strand
CCTGCTCGCCCGCAGCCTCGCCCGCCACGGCGGCGCCTTCGCCGGCCTCCCCGGCCGCCGTCCCCGCCGCCTGGTGGGCGATCTCGCCGCCGACGGCCTGGGCGAGTGGCTCATCCCCGAATGATCAACCCCACTGGAAATCCCATGCCCAGCGACTACACCTTCCACGCCGGCGAAGCCACCGTCTTCGCCGCCCCCGGCCAATTCACCGACGCCATGCCGGAAATCCTCATCGGCCGCACCGACGGGCCGGTAGGCCACGCCTTTGCCAACATGATGGCCCAGAGCAAGGGCCACACCGCCATGTTCGCCATCCGCGCCTGCAACCAGATGGTGCGCCCGGCCACCATCATCGTCCCCAAGGTGACGCTCAAGGACGCAGCCAACATCGACCTCTTCGGCGGCGTCGTCCAGGCGGCCACGGCGGATGCGGTGGTGGACTGCCTCGTCGAGGGCGTCATCCCCAAGGCCGAGGCCGACCGCCTGTGCATCGTCAGCCTGGTGTGGATCGACCCCCGCTGCGCCCAGGACCCCGAGCTGGACAAGGCCGACATGTACCGCACCAATTACGAGGCCACCAAGCTCGCCATCCGCCGGGCGCTGGCCAACGAACCCACGGTGGAGGAGCTGATCGCCAACCGCCACGTCGTCCGCCACGACATGGACGACTGGAGCTGATCCGCCGCCAAACCCCGGGAGGCACGCCATGCCCGACTGCTTCGCCCTCCTCGACGACTGCGCCGCCACGGCCCGATCGCCCACCAGCCGCCTCTACACCGGTTTCCTCGGGGAGCACCGCTGCGACGACCCGGCCGACCTCGATGCCGTCTGGGCCGCCGCCGACCGGGACATCCGGGCCGGCGCCCACGCCGTGGTCCTGGCCGACTACGAATGGGGCGCCCGCCTCCAGGGCGCCGGCCACCGGCGCCTTGCCCCGGGCGAGGGAGGCAGCCTGCGCATCCTCCTCTTCCGGGACCTCGCCCGCCTCGCCGCCGCCCAGGCCGACGCCTGGCTCGCCAGCCGGGCGCCGGGCCGGGCGACGGCCGGCATCGCCGAGCCGCGCCCGAGCGTGGACCGGGAACGGTTCAACGCCGCCATCGCCCGCATCCATGCCGCCATCGGCGAAGGGGAAACCTACCAGGTCAATTACACCTACCGCCTCGATTTCCAGGCCTTCGGCCCCCCCGCCGTCCTCTACCGCCGCCTGCGGGCCCGCCAGCCGGTGGCCTATGGCGCCTTCATCGCCCTGCCGCCGGGGCCGGGGCCGACCCACATCCTCTCCTGCTCGCCGGAGCTGTTCATGCAGCACCGGGACGGCCGCATCGCCACCCGGCCCATGAAGGGCACCGCCTGCCGCGCCGCCTCCCCCGAAGGCGACAGCGAAATCGCCCGGCTGCTCGCCGAGGACGACAAGAACCGGGCCGAGAACCTGATGATCGTCGACCTCCTGCGCAACGACCTGGGCCGCATCGCCCGCACCGGCAGCGTCCGGGTGCCGGCCCTCTTCTCGGTGGAGCCCTACGCCACCGTGTTCCAGATGACCTCGACGGTGGAGGCCGAGCTCCCCGAGGAAACCGGCTTCCCCGCCGTGCTGCGGGCGCTCTTCCCCTGCGGCTCCATCACCGGCGCCCCCAAGCTCAAGACCATGGACATCATCGCCGACCTGGAGACCACCCCCCGCGGCCTCTACACCGGCAGCATCGGCTGGATCGACGCCCCCGCCGGCGGCGCCGCCTGCGGCGACTTCTGCCTCTCGGTGGCCATCCGCACCGTCACCCTGGGGCCGGACGAAGGCGGCTGGCGGGCGGGCCGCCTGGGGGTGGGGGCCGGGATTACCATCGACAGCCGGGCCAGCGACGAATTCGACGAATGCGCCCTCAAGGCCCGCTTCCTCACCGGCCTCGACCCGGCGGCGCCGCGCCTGGCCCACGCCGCCCCGCCGTCCCGGCCGTCGGCGGGGGCAGCTCTTCGCCCCTGGCGGGAAAGCGCCTGACCCCATGCGTCTCGCCCTCTTCGACCTCGATCACACCCTGCTCCCCTACGACAGCGGCCTGGCCTGGCTGCGCTTCCTGGCCGCCCGGGGCGGCGTGGCGGCGGATTTCCCCGAGCGCTACCTGGCGTGCTGCTGGCGCTACGTGGCCGGCGGCCTCGACCAGGCGGCCCTGCAACGGGTGGCCATGGCCCCCCTGGCCCGCCACCGGTTGTCCCGGCTGAACGCCTGGCGGCGGGAATTCGCCGCCGGGCTGGCCATCCCGCCCGCCGCCGTCGCCCTGGTCGCCCGCCATCGCGGGGACGGGGCGACCTGCTGCCTGGTCACCGCCACCAACGACTTCATCGCCGCCCCCATCGCCCGCCGCCTGGGAGTGAACCACCTCATCGCCAGCGCCGCCGGCAGGCGGCGTCGCCGCTTCACCGGCCGCCTCGCCGGCGAGCCCTGCCACGGAGCGGCCAAGGTGGCCCGGGTCGAGGCCTGGCTGGCGGGCCGCGGGCTGGCCTGGGAGGGGCTCGCCGACACCGTTTTCTATTCCGATTCCGCCAGCGACCTGCCCCTGCTCGCCCGGGTCGCCCGGCCGGTGGCGGTGCGCCCCGATTCCCGCCTGCTGGCCGAGGCGGCGGCCCGGGGCTGGGCCATCGTCGAGGACCTGGCCGATGCCCCCTGATTTCGCCGCCCCCTGGGCCCTCGACACCGCCGCCGGGCGGGCCCTCCTGGCGGACCTCGTCGGCCGCCACGGCACGCCGCTCTACCTCTATTCCGCTGCCCTCCTGGATCGCCGGCTGGCCGCCCTCCGGGCCGAATTGCCTGCCGGCCTGCGCCTGCTTTATTCGGTCAAGGCCAACCCCCATCCGGCGGTCGTGGCCCGCCTGGCGGCCGGCGTCGACGGCGGCGACGTGGCATCCGCTGCCGAGCTGGCCCTCGCCCGGGAGGCCGGTATGGCGGGCAGCGCCATCAGCTTCGCCGGCCCCGGCAAGAGCGATGCCGACCTGGCCGCCGCCGTCGCCGCCGGCGCCCGGGTGGTGCTGGAATCGGCGGCGGAGGCCCGGCGCCTGGCGAGCCTTGCCCCGGCCGGCTGCCGCCCGCGGGTGGCCCTGCGCCTCAACCCTCCCTTTGCCTTTGCCTCCGACGCCCCCATGGCCGGCGGCCCCCGCAAATTCGGGGTGGACAGCGAGGAGGCGCCGGCGGTGCTGGCCGAGATCGGCCGCCTGCCGCTGGCCTTCGAAGGCTTCCACGTCTATGCCGGCTCCCGCTGCCTCGACGCCCGGGCCCTCGCCGACGCCCAGCGGGCCATCCTGCGGCTGGCCTGCGACCTCGCCCCCCATGCCCCGGCGCCGGTGGCCAGCCTCAACCTGGGGGGCGGCTTTGGCATCCCCTCTTTCCCGGGGGAGTCGGCCCTCGATCTGGCCGCCGTCGGCGACGCCCTGCGTGCCCTCGTCCGGGACGCCGCCCGCCGCCTGCCGGGGGCGGCCCTTTGTCTCGAACTGGGACGCTACCTGGCGGGCGAGGCGGGCCTCTACCTGGCCCGGGTGGTGGAGCGCAAGCGCTCCCGGGGCCGCACCTTCCTTATCCTGGACGGGGGCGCCCACCACCACTGGCACGCCACCGGCGCCCTGGAAGGCCGCCGCCACCTGCACTTCCCCCTGGCCGTAGTGGGCGGGGCGGCGCGCCCGCCGGAAAGGGCGACGGTGTGCGGCCCCCTGTGCGCCCCCTTCGACACCTGGGCCGAGGAGATCCTGCTTCCCGCTGCCGAACCCGGCGACCTGGTGGCCGTCTTCCAGTCCGGCGCCTACGGCCTCACCGCCAGCCCCCAGGGCTTCCTCGGCCGCCTCCCCGCCGCCGAGGTCCTGGTGGATTGGCCCCCCATCCCCAAGGAGAACGACCATGCTTGAGATCGAAACCCCCATCCCCGCCTGGGGCCTGCGCCCCGAGCCCCGGCCCGGCCGCGACGAGGCCGAGGCCGCCGTGCGCACCCTCATCCGCTGGGCCGGCGACGACCCCACCCGGGAAGGGCTCCTCGACACCCCTGCCCGGGTGGCGCGGGCCTTCGAGGAATTCTTCGCCGGCTACCGGGAGGACCCCGCCGCCATCCTGGCCCGCACGTTCGAGGAAACCGAGGGCTACGACGAGATGATCGTCCTGAAGGACGTGCGCCTGGAAAGCACCTGCGAGCACCACATGGTCCCCATCATCGGCCGCGCCCACGTGGCCTACCTGCCCCGGCGGCGGGTGGTGGGCATCTCCAAGCTCGCCCGCCTGGTGGACGCCTATGCCAGGCGCCTGCAGATCCAGGAAAAACTGACGGTGCAGATCGCCGACACGCTGCAGGAAGTGCTCCAGCCCAAGGGCGTCGCGGTGGTGGTGGAAGCCGCCCACCAGTGCATGACCACCCGCGGGGTGCACAAGCCCGGGGTGGCCATGGTCACCAGCCGCATGCTGGGGGCGTTCCGGGACAATCCGGATACGCGGCGGGAGTTTTTCGCCATCGTCGGCGCTGCCGGCGCCGGAGTTGGGGGCTAGTTCAGGGGCGCGAGGCCGGGTCCGCCAGACACAGCCCCCGCGCCTCCGCCAGCAGCGCCTCCACCATGGGGGATCCGGGTTCCCGGGCCAGGGTCACCACGCCTGTGGCCCAGGCCACTGCTGGCTCGGCGAGGCGCAGCACCTGCACGCCGCGGGGGGCCCCGATGAGGTCGAGGACGCTGTAGGGGACGATGCTGGCCCAGGGGCCGGCGCAGACGTGGGCGAGGATGCTGACGATGGAGTTGCTCTCCAGGCTCACGTCCGGGTGGCAGCCCAGTTCGTCGAACACGCGGTCGATGGTGCGGCGGTTCTGCATGTCCGGGGTGAGGAGGCAGAGGGGGAGCCTTCCGGCTTCCCGCCAGCTGATGGACTGGTGGTCGGCGAGGGGCCCGCCGGCGGCGACCAGGAGGACGTGGTTCTCCTGCCACACGGGCAGCACCCGGAGGTCGTCGGCCTTGCCGGATTCGGTGTAGATGATGCCGGCGTCGAATTCGAAGGCCCGCAGCCGGGCGAGGATGTCGCCGGTGCTGGCGGAATCCACCTCGATGCTCACCCGCGGGTGGCGGCGGGCGAAGGGGGCGGTAAGGCTCGCCACCACGGTGAGGGCGGTGGGGATGACGCCGATGCGCAGGCGGCCGGAGAGGCCTTCCTTGAGCCGGGCCAGGTCCTGGCGCAGATCCTCGGCGCCGGCGGCGAGGCGCTGGGCGTGGTCCACCACGCAGCGCCCTTCCGGGGTGAGGCCGGAGAAATGCTGGCCCCGTTCCACCAGGGTGACCCCCAGTTCATCCTCCAGGTCGCGGATGGCGGCGGAGAGGGTGGAGGGGGAGACGTGGCAGCAGGCGGCAGCCCGCCCGAAGTGTTTTTCCCGGGCGAGGGCGACGAGGTAGAGGTATTTGCGGGCGATCATGGCGGCGGTTCCTGGGCCGCATTATGCCGTCCCGCTAGGGGATTGGGCCGGATATTTCGTCGCGGCGGCCGCCGCCTCAGGCGTGGCCGTGCCGGGCGGTCATGAACTGCTGCAGGACCCGGCGGAATTCCTCGAAGGAGGCTTCCCGCACCACGGTGCTGGCCAGGGCGTCGCGCAGATCGCCTTCGAAACCGTCAGCGGCACCCTCCGCCCGGCCCGAGGGGCGGGCCGAACCGGTCCCGTGGGACGGGCGGACGGCAGGCTTGCTGGAGGCGATCACGGTGGCTTTTCCGAGGGCGTGGTGGACAGCTTCGATAGTGCCGGAAAGCCGCCTGACTTTCCGTGATCCACTTCACGTCACCGGGAAAACCGCCGGTCTCCCTCCCGCGACCGCTTATCCGGCGGCCGGCGGCGGGGTCCGGGGGCTGCCGGTGAGGGGATGGGGTTCGTTGATCTCCGACGCCGGTTTCTGGAACAGGACGAAGAGGGCGACGGTGAGGGCGGTGAGCCCCCAGAACATGAGGAAGCCCACGGAATACACGGCCATGGGGCTCCAGTAGACCGGTTTGCCCATGAGATACAGTTCCTGCGGGTCGATGAAGGCGAAGAAGACGATTTCGCCGAGGATGGCGGTGACGAAGGACGGCCAGAAGATGGTTACCAGTTTCGACATTACTTACTCCTTGGGATGGGGAAGACCGGACGGGTCCGGAACAAGCAAGGTCGGGGCGCTTCCGCCGGGAGCTGGACGGTTCCCGGGGGCCCTTCTCGGTATGGCGCGGCACGCGGGGGCTATTGTTGCGGGGATGGCGGCGGAATGCAACCGGCCGCCAACGGCCTACTGCTTCTGCCAGTAGCCGCCGTAGAGCCGCCACTGGTCGCCCTTCTGCTGCCAGCGGTAGGGTACCCAGTAATGGCCGGGGCGCGGGGTTTCCCAGCGGCCGCCAAGCCATTCGTGGCGGTTGCCGGTCCACGTCCAGTGGCCGGTCAGCCAGACCTGGCCCGTCATCGGCGGCGGGCCGGGGTCTTCCTGGCGCGGCGGGGGCGGCGGCGGACCGGCATATTCCAGGCGAGGGGCAGGGGTGGCCACCGGCGTGGCGGGGCCGGCCGGGCGGGACGGCCAGGCAGTGGGGCCGCCGCCGCAGGCGGCAAGCGTAGCGGCCAGGGCGACAGGGAGCAGGCGGCGGGGCATGGCGATCCCGGAGGGAGTGGCAACGCCGGAAGTCTAAGGGATTGCCGTGCCGGCGTCGGCACGAAAATGTGTGGAGATGTAAGCGCCCGACGTGGCAGGCGGGCGGAAGTCCTGCCGGACCCTGCGCGAAACCGCCCTCAGCGGGCGGCCGGCCGCTGGGCCTGCTGCCAGGCGACGACGGCGCGCCCGGCGTGGGCGAGGATTTCCTGGTATTGCTCCCGGGGCAGCGCCTGGCGCAGGGATTCGAACAACTGGGCGGTGCATTCCTGGGCCAGGGGCGTCGCCTGGGCGTCGGCGAGCAGGCGGATCTGGATGCTGGCCAGGGCGTCGGCCAGGAGCCGCCAGCCGACCTGGGGCATGCGCCCGGCCAGGGCGACCATCAGGCTGCCCAGGGGCTGCAGGATGGCCCGGGCCTCGCCGGCGTCCTCGCAGGCCGCCATGGCATGCCAGAGGGCCAGGTGGATGCTGCGGCGCAACTCGATCTTGAAATCGACGGCGTCGGTTTCCGTGTCGTCGATCCGGGAAAAATACTGCTGGAAGCGGGCGTCGCCGGCGGCGTCCAGGCGCTGGCGCAGCTTGCCGAGGAAGGCGGTGAGGGCGGGGATGGCGGTGAGGCCGAAGGCCTGGCTGTAGGCCAGGCCCCATTGGTCCATGCCGGCGATGAGGAGCGCCAGGCGCAGGGCCCGGGCCTCGTCGCTGCCGCCGGCCTGGCACCAGTTGGCACAACGGGGTTCCAGTTCGGCGACGGCGGCGCCCAGGCGTTCCGGGTCGCCAGCCAGGGTGAGGCGGAAGATGCCGGCAAAGGCGTCCTGCGCCATGCGGGCCGCCGTGCGCTGGACGTCGGCGGAAGCCAGGCCCGCCAGCCGGTCGGGCGGCAGGCCGGTCTCGCCGCTCATGCCTTGTCGCTGGCCTGGGCCTGGGCCCGGTTGCGGTTGAGGGAGCGGTTGGTGGCGGTGACGCTCTGGCCGAAGGCATCGCGCTCGGAGACGGCCTTCTTGGTGGCTTCGATGCTCTTGATGCAGCGCCAGCGTTTGCCCGTGCGGGTCTCGAGCTGACGCATCTCCTCGATGGGGTGGTGCTTGGCACAGTGGTAACAGTAGGCGGTTTCGGCCATGGCATTACTCTCTTGCAAATTGTTGGTGGGCCCGCAGGGGCTCGAACCCTGGACCAAAGGATTATGAGTCCTCTGCTCTGACCGACTGAGCTACAGGCCCACCGGAACTCGGTACATCAGACGGTTAACCGTGGTGGCGGCCTGGACGCGACACCGGCGGCGCCGGGCGCGTCTTCGCCACGACAACAATGCCCTCAGCCATTGTTGTTGTCCAGGAAGCTGCGCAGCTTGTCGGAACGCGACGGGTGGCGGAGTTTCCTCAGGGCCTTGGCTTCGATCTGGCGGATGCGCTCGCGGGTGACGTCGAACTGCTTGCCGACTTCTTCCAGCGTGTGGTCGGTGTTCATCTCGATGCCGAAGCGCATGCGCAGGACCTTGGCTTCCCGCGGGGTGAGGGTGTCGAGGATTTCCTTGGTGACGCCGCGCAGGCTGGAGTACATGGCCGCGTCGGCGGGCAGCAGGGTGGCGGTGTCCTCGATGAAGTCGCCCAGGTGGGAATCGTCGTCGTCGCCGATGGGGGTCTCCATGGAGATGGGCTCCTTGGAGATCTTCATGATCTTGCGGATCTTCTCCTCGGGCATGTCCATCTTCTTGGCCAGGGTGGCCGGATCGGGCTCGGCGCCGGTCTCCTGCAGGATCTGGCGGCTGATGCGATTCATCTTGTTGATGGTCTCGATCATGTGCACCGGGATGCGGATGGTGCGGGCCTGGTCGGCGATGGAGCGGGTGATGGCCTGGCGGATCCACCAGGTGGCGTAGGTGGAGAACTTGTAGCCGCGGCGGTATTCGAACTTGTCCACGGCCTTCATGAGGCCGATGTTGCCTTCCTGGATGAGGTCGAGGAACTGCAGGCCGCGGTTGGTGTACTTCTTGGCGATGGAGATGACCAGGCGCAGGTTGGCCTCGGTCATCTCGCGCTTGGCGCGGCGGGCCTTGGCTTCGCCGGTGGACATCTGCTTGTTGATGTCCTTCAGGTCCTTGAGGGGGATGCCGATGTGGTCCTGCAGGGCCAGCAGCTTCTTCTGCTCCTCCTTCACCGCCGGCACGTTGCGGGAGAGGACGGGGCCGTAGGTCTTGGCGGCGGCGGTGACTTCGCCGTCCACCCAGTCCAGGTTCGTCTCGTTGCCGGGGAAGACCTTGATGAAGTGCGGGCGCGGCATCTTCACCTTGTCCACGCAGATCTGCTGGATCTTGCGCTCGGAGGCGCGTACCGATTCCACCATGTCGCGCACCGAGTCGCACAGCTTCTCGATGGCGCGGGAGGTGAAGCGGATGTTCATCAGCTCGTTGGAGATTTCCTGCTGCAGCTTGAGGTAGGTCTTGTCCTGGGAGCCCTTGGAGACGAGCGCCTTGTGCATCTTGGCGTGGAGGCCCTTGATGGTCTTGAAGCGCTCCAGGGCATCGGCCTTCAACTGCAGGAGGGAGGCGGAAACGGCGCCGCCGCCTTCGCCGCCTTCGTCGTCTTCCTCTTCCTCTTCCAGGTCGGCTTCCTCGGCTAGCTCGGCGGCCGGTTCCTCGTCGACGGCGTTGGGGTCGATGAGGCCGTCCACCAGCTCGTCGATGCGCATTTCCTCGCTTTCCACCTTGGCCGCCATGTCGAGAATCTCGGCGATGGTGGTGGGGCAGGCGGAAATGGCCTGGATCATGTGCTTCAAGCCGTCCTCGATGCGCTTGGCGATCTCGATTTCGCCCTCGCGGGTGAGCAGTTCGACGGAGCCCATTTCGCGCATGTACATGCGCACCGGGTCGGTGGTGCGGCCGAACTCGGAATCGACGGTGGACAGGGCCTGCTCGGCTTCCTCTTCCACTTCCTCATCGTCGGCGACGGTGGGGGCGGTCTCCGACATGAGCAGTTCCTCGGCGGCCGGAGCCTCGTCGAAGACCTGGATGCCCATGTCGTTGAAGGTGGAAATGATGGACTCGATCTGCTCGGCGTCGACCACGTCGTCCGGCAGGTGGTCGTTGATTTCGGCGTAGGTAAGGTAGCCGCGCTCCTTGCCGAGCTTGATGAGGTTCTTCAGGCGCGTCTTGCGCGCCTCGGCGTCCAGGGGAGCCGGCGCCTCGGTCATCGCGCCTTCCAGCAGCGCCTTCTCGGCAGCCCGTGCCGACGCCTTGCTGCTGCGTGCCTTGGGAGCTTCCTTCGCGGGGGTCTTTGCCTTAGCCATCACCACAATCCGTAAATTGGGAAAACCTCAAATTCTACCACAACTTAGCCCCTTTTCCCCTGGCTGGAGAGAAGGTGCAGGTACGCCTGTTTTTCTTCCGGGGTCAGCCCGGCGACGCCCAGGCGCTGGACCCGGGCCTGCAGTTCGGCGAATGCCTTCTTCTGCCCGCCCTGTTCGAGCTTGGACAGGGCGTCGGTGAATTCCGCCTTCACTTCCGTCTCGTCGAAGGGCAGGGCGAGCACCTCCGAAGCCACCTGCTCGACCAGCGCTTCCTCCGGCGAGCCGCGCAGCTTTTCCCGCAGGGTGGCGTAGGTCGTGCAGCCCTGCGCGGCTTCGGCTTGCAGGCGAAGCAGCGCCGATCGTTCGGGGGCCTCCGGAAGCAGGTCGACCGGCAGGCGGGCGGCAAGTTCTGGATTTTGCAGCACCAGGCGCAGCAGGCTGCGGGCGAGGGAGGGGGCGGCCCGCCGCGCCCGGGGCGGCGCCGCCGGCGCGAAGGATTTGAGGTCGCACAGGCGTTCCACCTCGGTCTGGGCGAAACCGCTGGCCTCCGCCAGGCGCTTGACCAGTTGCAGGCGCAGGAAGGGCGTGGGCAGGCGGGAAAGCAGGGGCTTCGCCTCGTATACCAGCTTGGCCTTGCCCTCGGAACTGGTGAGGTCGCAGCGCTGGACCAGTTCCCGCAACAGAAAATCCGAGAGGGGCATGGCTTCGGCGACCATCCGGTCGAAGGCGGCCTTGCCGCGGCTCCTGATGAAGCTGTCGGGGTCGTCTTCCTCGGGCAGGAAGACGAAGCCGATGGTCTTGTTGTCGGCCAGGGCCTCCAGGGAATTCTCCAGCGCCCGCCAGGCGGCCTTCCTGCCGGCGTTGTCGCCGTCGAAACAGAAGACGATGCGGTCTACCTGGCGCAACAGCTTCTGCACGTGGGTGGCGGTGGTGGCGGTGCCCAAGGTCGCCACGGCGTTGCCAACGCCGTTCTGGGCGAGGGCGATGACGTCCATGTAGCCTTCGGTGACGATGGCGGTGTCGGTCTCGCGCAGGGCCTGGCGGGCCTGGGGCAGGCCGAAGAGCTCGCGGCCCTTCTCGAAGAGCGGCGTTTCCGGGGAGTTGAGGTACTTGGGCTCGCCCTGGTCGATGATGCGCCCGCCGAAGGCGATGATGTCGCCCTTGGGATTGACGATGGGGATCATCAGGCGGTCGCGGAAGCGGTCGTAGCGGCGGCCGCTGTCGTTGTCGATGACCAGGCCGGCGGCATGGAGGGCCTCGGCGTTGTAGTCGGGAAAGACCGTCTGCAGGTTCTGCCAGCCGTCCGGTGCGTAGCCGATGCCGAAGCGGGCGGCGATTTCGCCGGAGAGGCCGCGCTTCTTGCAGTACTCGATGGCCCGGGGCGAACGCTTCAGCTGTTCCTTGTAATAGGCGGCGGCGCGGGCCATGACCTCGATCAGGGTGCGGGTCTGCCCCGGCTTCTCGTCGTGGAAGGCGCGCCCCTCGGCTTCCGGCACCTGCATGCCGGAGCGCCCGGCCAGTTCCTTGACGGCGTCGATGAAGCCGATGCCCTGGTACTCCATGACGAAACCGATGGCCGTGCCGTGGGCGCCGCAGCCGAAGCAGTGGTAGAACTGCTTGGTCGGGCTGACCGTGAAGGAGGGGGTCTTCTCGCTGTGGAAAGGGCAGCAGGCGGCGTAGTTGGCCCCGGCCTTCTTCAGCGGGACGTAGCTGTCGATGAGGTCGACGATGTCGACTCTTGCCAGCAAGTCCTGAATGAAAGACTCCGGGATCACGGCTCGATCAGCCCGCCAGCGCCGCCTTCACCTGCTTGGAAACCTCGCCCATGTCGGCCTTGCCGGCGAGCCGCGGCTTCAGGACGCCCATCAGCTTGCCCATGTCGGCGGGGCCCTTGGCGCCGGTTTCGGCCACCGCGGCGGCCACGGCGGCGGCGATTTCCCCGCTGCTCATTTTTTCCGGCAGATAGGCGGAGAGCACGGCGATCTCGGCCTTTTCGGCATCGGCCAGGTCCTGGCGGCCGCCGGCTTCGTACTGGGTGACGCTGTCCTTGCGCTGCTTGACCAGCTTTTCGATGACGGCGCCGACGGCGGTGTCGTCGAGCTCGATGCGTTCGTCCACTTCCTTCTGCTTGATGGCGGCCAGCAGCAGGCGGATGGCCGCCAGGCGGGCAGTTTCCTTGGCCTTCATGGCCGATTTCATGTCTTCGGTGATGCGTGCTTTCAGGCTCATGGCGTTCGTTCCGGCGATTACAAAGAAAAAAGCCGCCGGCTCTGTCGGGCTGGCGGCTCTTTCTGCAGCGTGGTGTACTGGATCAGTACAGCTTCGGCGGCAGGGTCATGCTGCGGATGCGCTTGTGATGACGCTTGACGGCGGCAGCCAGCTTGCGCTTGCGCTCGGCGGTGGGCTTCTCGTAGAACTCGCGGGCGCGCAGCTCGGTCAGGAGACCCGTCTTTTCGACCGTGCGCTTGAAGCGGCGGATGGCCACTTCGAACGGCTCGTTTTCCTTGACACGAATGCTCGGCATATTAAATCACCCCCTTCCGTCAGGCGCCCGCCCGGTCAAGTATGGGGCGGTGCGCGCAATTCGATATCCGCTGGCTTGCGGAAAAGTCGGCCAGTATACGGCAAAAAACCTTTATCTCTCAAGTGCTAAAATGCGCCCCCTATGTTGATCCTCGGCGTCGAATCCTCCTGCGACGAAACCGGCGTCGCCCTCTACGACAGCGCGGCCGGCCTCCTTGCCCATGCCCTGCATTCCCAGGTGGCGATGCATGCCGAGTACGGCGGCGTGGTGCCCGAACTGGCCTCCCGCGACCACATCCGCCGGGTGGTGCCCCTCCTGCGCGAAACCCTGGCGCGGGCCGGCAAGTCCCTGGCCGATGTGGATGCCGTCGCGTATACCCGCGGGCCGGGTCTGGCCGGCGCCCTGCTGGTCGGCTGCGCCTTCGCCGAAGCCCTGGCGGTGGCCGTCGGCAAGCCCACCATTCCCGTCCACCACCTCGAGGGACACCTGCTGTCGCCCCTGCTTTCCGGCGACCCGCCGACCTTTCCCTTCGTCGCCCTGCTGGTTTCCGGCGGCCACACCCAGTTGATGAAAGTCACCGGCGTCGGCGAATACGAGTTGCTCGGCGAGACCCTGGACGACGCCGCCGGCGAGGCTTTCGACAAGAGCGCCAAGCTCCTCGGCCTGCCCTATCCGGGCGGCGCGCTGCTCTCCAGGCTGGCGGAGAGCGGCACCCCGGGCCGGTACGAGCTGCCCCGCCCCATGCTGCATTCCGGCGACCTCAACTTCAGCTTTTCCGGCTTGAAGACGGCGGTGCTCACCCTCGTCCGCGAACAAGGGGAGGTGCTTGCCGACGAATTCAAGGCCGACGCCGCCCGCGCCTTCCAGGAAGCCATCGTCGAAGTGCTGGTGAAGAAATCCCTCAAGGCCCTGAAGCAGACCGGTCTCAAGCAGCTGGTCGTGGCCGGCGGCGTCGGCGCCAACCGGCAGTTGCGCGCGACCCTGAACGACGAAGCCCGCAGGAAACGCTTCCGCGTCCACTACCCGGAACTGGAATTCTGCACCGACAACGGCGCCATGATCGCCCTGGCCGGCTGCCTGCGCCTGCAGGCGGGCACGCCGGCCAAGCCCGCCGGCAGCTTCGCCGTGCAGCCCCGCTGGCCCCTGATGGAACAGGGTTAGGCGCTTAGCCCGGAAATTTCATGAGCCGCCTGCTTTGCGCTACCGCCTTGCCGGCCAATACGGCATTTCGGCGCGCTGGCAACCGGCGCCGGATCGGGCCGATGACGGCGCCGGCATCCGCGGTACTTATGAGATATCCGGGTCAGAACCGCCGGGCCACCCAGTAAGTGGCACCCTCGTCGCCGTAGCGTTCGGCGTGGGGCGCCTCCCGGTCCAGGGCGAAGGCGTCGCCGGGCCGCAGGTGGCGGGTGGCGCCGTCGACGCTCAGCCACATCTCGCCCCGCACCACCAGGGCGCGCAGGGCGAAGGGGTGGGTGTGGGTGTCGATGACCGTTGCCGGGGGCCAGCTCCGTTCCACCACCTCGTCGTAGCCTTCCCGCCGGGCCCGGGCTTCGAAATCGGCAAAAGCCGGGAGGGGCATGGCCACTCAGAGTACCGCCAGGGCCGCCGTGTAGTCCGGTTCCTGCTTGATCTCCGGCACCAGCTCGCTGTGGATCACCCGGTTGTTTTCGTCCAGGACCACCACCGCCCGGGCGGCGAGGCCGGCCAGGGGCCCGCTGGCGATGGCGACGCCGTAGGCTTCGAGGAATTCACGGCCGCGCAGGGTGGACAGGGTGACCACGTTGTCCAGGCCTTCGGCGCCGCAGAAGCGCGCCTGGGCGAAGGGCAGGTCGGCGGAGATGCAGAGCACGACCGTGTTTGGCAGGCCACTGGCCTTGGCGTTGAACTGCCGCACCGACATGGCGCAGGTGGGGGTGTCGATGCTGGGGAAGACGTTGAGGATCTTGCGCTTGCCGGCGAAACTGGCCAGGGTGATTTCGGCCAGATCCTTGCCCACCAGGGCGAAGGCGGGCGCCACATCGCCCTTGCGGGGGAAGCGGCCGTTCACGGCGATGGGGTTGCCGGCCAGGGTGACGGTCTGGGACATGGGATTCTCCAAGGGGAAAGGGTTCCCGTTGGATAGGCTGGCGTGCCTTTGGTTCGCTGCCGATGGCAGGGGTCAGTTGCGGGCGTGGGAGAGGTTGAAGTGCTCGACGCCCTCGAAGCGGGAGAGTTCCTTCGCCAGTTCCGGCATGGGAGCGCCCTGGTCCTTGCCCAGGGCGACGGCGACGAAATGCCAGACCGGCCGGCCTTCCCGTTCCTCGATGCGCAGGGTTCCCCAGGCGATCTCGTAACCCCGCTCCAGGGCCACGCGGCGCAGCACGTCGTCCCGGGGCAGGAAGCCGGCGCGGAAGCCCATGGTGATGGCCACGGCGGGGCGGGAGGGCAGCCAGGCTTCCAGGCGCGAGACCAGGGTCATGCAGACGGCGGCGAGGAGGGCGAGGAGGATGGCGGCGCCATAGAAGCCCACGCCCACCATGACGCCGATGGCCGAGGAGGCCCAGATGGAGGCGGCAGTGGTGAGGCCGCTGATGGAAAAACCTTCCTTCATGATCACCCCGGCGCCGAGGAAGCCGATGCCGGTGACGACGCCCTGGATGACCCGGGTGGGGTCCGGCGGCGGCGCGCCGACGAAGCCCGAGTGGCCGCCGTACCAGAAGTGCGGGTAGCCGGAGATCACCACCAGGGCGCAGGAGGCGGTACACACCAGGCCGTAGGTGCGCATGCCGGCGGCCCGGCCGTGGTAGGCACGCTCGTAGCCGACGAACAAACCGAGGGCCAGGGCGCCGGCGAGATTCATGAAGATGATGATGTTGGCGGCGATTTCCTGGGCCGACCAATAGCCGGCGAGGGATTCCAGCGACAGCAGGGACATGGCGGCGCTCCGGGCAAGGGTGCCCGGCAGTGTTCTCCAAATCCGCCGCCGCCGCAAGGGGCGGTCACGCCGGCAGCGCCTCCTCGGCCGGGCGCTTGCGGGTGATGGCATCCGCCGCCATCTCGCCGCCGGCGATGAGGCAGCCGTAGGCGATGGCGAGCAGGTCGGCGACGCCGCCCATGGTGAGATTGGCGCCGACGTAGGCGCGGTTGGTCGCGTGCAGGAAGGGCAGCCAGTCGCCGCCGGATGCGATCAGGCTTTCCAGCCGGCGGCCGTCGCGCCGGAGGCGGGCCAGGCCGGCCGGGCCGCCCCGGTGCAGGGTGGTGGTGTCGTCCACCGTCTGCATCAGGCGGCCCAGCATGGCGAAGGAGGCGACGGTGCAGGAAGCGCCTTGCCGCCGCCGGTGCCGGAAGAGGGGGAGGGCCTGCTCGAAGACCGCCGGCAGCCCTGCCGTCGCCTCCGCCATGATGCCGCCGGCGCCGTAGCACTGGCGGGCGAGGTGGCCGTGGCTGGCCGTTTCCCGGCGGGTGGCGAAGAAACGGGTGGCCAGCGCCCCCAGGGTCCGGCGCAGGGCCGCCTCGTCCGGCCCGGGGGCATGCCAGCGGGCGATCAGCAGCATGCCGGCGAGGAAGATGTAGCCCTTGTGGGTATTGGTGCCCAGCTCCTCGAACATGCGCCCTTCGGCGGCCCGGCCGATGGCCGCTTGCCGGGCGAAGTCCTCGCCGGCGGCGAGGGAGCGGACGATGGCCTGCAGGGTGTCGGCGACGATGGCGAGGGAGCGCTCCATCGTCGCCAGTGACAGGTCGGGATGGGAACCCCGATCGGCCCGGTCGACGAGGCCCGGCTTGGGCGTCAGATAGAGTTCCAGGGCAGCGCCCCGGGCGAGGGCGGCGGCGAGCCCTTCAAGGGCGGAAATGCGCGAGGAGGGCATGGGCTTCGGCGACGACCTGGTCGCAGCGGTGGCGTTTGGTGCGGATGCAGTCCACCGCCGGGCGCTGGCAGAGGAGGCAGGGCCGCGGCGGCAGGCCGAGGGCGCCGCGGCCGACCTGGCCGGCGCTGGGCGAATGGACGTCGAGGTCGAGCAGGCGGGCAGCGGGGAGGGCTTCTTCCAGGCCGATGCAGAGGCGCTTGGCGGCGACCGGGTCGGTATCGAGGGCGCGCAGGGCGAATTGCCCCAGGGCGTCGGCTTCCCGGGCGAGCAGCAGCGAACCGGGGAAGGCCGCGGCGATGCGCTCGAAGCCCCAGGCGAAGAGGCGGTCGGCCCCCGGGGGCACCTTGTAGAGGCCCGGCAGATTGAGCGAGAGGAAGAGCACCGCCGGCCGCCCCGCGGCCAGGGCGGCCGTCAACAACTCCTGCCGCGCGTCTCGCGCGGCCAGCAGCTCACCGGCGAACCTGGCGGACGACATCGATGATCGATCCGTCGCGGTACTCGATCAGCCCGACGATCTTGTCGTCGAACTCGACCGGCCGCGGCACGCCGGTGATGGCATAGATTTCGTCGCGCAACTGGCGGATGTCCTTGACCGGCGCGCGCATGCGCAGGAGTTCCGCCTTCAGTTCGGGGAGGCGGTCGTTGACCGCGATGCCCCGCTCGGTGACGACGACGCCCACCGTCTCGCCGGGGGTGGTGATGGTGGTCACCGCGTCGCGCACGATGGGCAGGCGGCCGCGGATCGACGGCGCCACGACGATGGACAGCTTGGCCCCGGCGGCGACGTCGCAGTGGCCGCCGGTGTTGTGCAGCAGGTAGCCCATGGATTCGGTATTGACGTTGACGTTGAAATCGACGTCGACTTCGGTGGCGCTGAGGATGGCGCAATCGAGGCGGTTGACCACGGAGCCGCAGTTGAAGGGGTTGGCGTAGGTGCCGGCGGTCATTTCCTGGTGCTTGCGGTTGCGGCCGATGGATTCGACGGCCTTGAGGTCGAAGCACTGCACGTCGAAGAGGGCCTCGAACAGCCCCTCCTCCAGCATGTCGACGAAATAGCCGGTGATGCCGCCGCAGCCGAAGCTGCCCTTGACCCTGCCCTTGCGCATCATGTCGCGGACCAGTTCGGCCACCGCCAGGGAAATGCCGCCGGTGCCGGTCTGGAAGGAGAAGCCGTCCTTCACGTAGCCCGAGGCCTGGATGACCATCGCCGCATACTTGGCGATCTGCAGGCCGATGGGGTCGGTGGTGATGCGCGTCGTCGACGAGACGATTTTCGCCGGGTCGCCGAGGCGGGGCACCCGGGCGACCAGGTCCACCACCGTCTGGGGGATGCCGACGGGGATGGCGGGGAAGGGCACCAGGTTGTCGGTCACCGCCACCACCTTGTGGGCGTGCTGGGCGTCCACCTGGGCGTAGCCGAGGCTGCCGCAGGCAGAGGGGCCGTAGTAGCCGTTGAAATTGCCGTACTCGTCGCAGCAGGGGGCGGCGAGAAAGGCCACGTCCACCGGCACCTCGCCGCAGATCAGCGCCCGCGCCCGCCCGCCGTGGGAGCGGACGATCACCGGGCAATCCAGCTCGCCCTTGGAGATCAGTTCCCCGATGGGGCCGTTGACGCCGCATTCCAGGCCGGTGATTACCCCTTTCCGGATGTAGGGGATCAGCTCGGCATGGACCACGTGCACCGAACTTGCCGCAATCTTGATGTCGCGGATGCCGAGGGCGTCGATTTCCTTCACCAGGTCGTTGAGCAGGAAATCGCCGTTACGGAGGCTGTGGTGGGTCGAGATGGTCATGCCGTCCTTCAGGCCGGAGGCGACGATGGCCTCCCGCAGGCCGTCCACCAGTTTGCTGCCGTTGTGGGTGAGGCGGCGGATCGCCCGGGTCGAGCGTTCGGCATGGGGCTGCCGCGACCAGGGATCGGCGTAGGGGGTCAGGGGGCGGCCGGCGAAACTGTCGGGGATGTCGCGGCCCAGGCTATTCCGTGCCATGGATGTCCTCCTCGCTGATGACGGTGTCGATGAGGCCGTGGGCCTGGGCGGTGCGCAGCACCCGCGCCGAACGGACGACGATGGGGGCGTCGATCATCTTGCCCTTGAGGGAGATGACGCCGGTGCCCATTTCCCGGGCGCGCTTGATGGCGTCGATGACCTGCAGGGCGTATTCCACCTCCTCCGGCTTGGGGGCGAAGACTTCGTGGATGATGTCGATCTGGCGCGGGTTGACCATGCATTTGCCGGTAAAGCCCAGCTTCTTGATGAGTTCCGTCTCCCGGCGCAGGGCTTCCATGTCGTTCACGTCGGCGAAAATGGTGTCGATGGGCTGGATGCCCGCCGCCTTGGCGGCCCACAGTACCCGCATGCGGGCGTTGAACAGCTCCTCGCCGCCCTTGGTGCGGTCGATTTCCATGGTCGCCGTGTAGTCCTCGGCGCCGAAGGCCAGGCCGATCAGCCGCGTCGAGGCCCGGGCCGTGCTGGTGGCGTTGATGACCCCCTGGGCCGTCTCGATGGACGGCAGGATCTTGAAGTGGCCGATGTCCAGGCCCAGTTCCTCCTCGAACTCGGTGAGCAGCGTGTCCAGGCGCTCGACGATTTCCGGCGAATCCGCCTTGGGCAGGCGGATGCCGTCGGGCAGCCCGGGCAGCACGGTCTTCAGGTCGTCGATGGCCCACTTGGTGTCGAGTCCGTTGATGCGGACCAGGATTTCCTTGTTGCGCTGGCGGTAGTCGTCGAGGAAGCAGCGCACCAGGATGCGCGCCGCGTCCTTTTCGTTGAGGGGGACGGCGTCCTCGAGGTCGATCAGCACCGCATCGCAGGCGAACAAGGGGATGTTCTGCAGCATCGACGGCATGTTGCCGGGCACGTAGAGCAGCGACCGGCGCAGGCGGAAGGGGGTCATGGCTCGATCTCCTCGTCGAAAAAGACGTTGGCGGTGCCGGCCGTCGCGGAGCGATGGCGGGCGATGCCCTCCACCAGCAGTTCGCTGAGGACGATCTCGCAACTGGCGAAGACCTCGGCGTCCAGCAGGTTGCCGCCCACCACATCCCCCGACGACTTGCTGGCGGTGATGTGCAGGTGGCAGAGGGGATCGCCGCCCTCGTCGGGGACGATATTGCCGGTGAGGCCCAGGAGCTCGAGGGGACCTTCGACTTCGTGAGGGGTCAGCCGCGCCGCCGTGATGGGCAGCCGGGCGCCGCTCTTGATGTCGTTGAGGCGGACGTTCTTCACCGAGCCGATGGCCGAGACGATGACCCCATGGGCGATGCGCTCCTTCTGTGCGAAGCGCGCCAGGACGTCGGCGAGGCGTTCTCCCGGCAGCAGCTTGAGGAAGAAGCGGCGGCCCTGCCGGTATTCCTTGTACCAGAAGCCCTTGTCCTTCATTGGAAACCTCCCGCGCGCTGCAGCGCCGTCACGAGCCGCGCCTCGATGGCGTAATCGAGGGCGCCGCGGTCGCTGACGCTGACGCGCAGGCCCTCGGCGCCATGTTTGGCCAGCACCTGTTCGATGCGGGCCCGGATCAGGTGTTCGAACTGCCTCTTGACGGTCGATTCGATTTCGATGGACAGGGCCTCCGCCGGCTCGACGACGACCATCAGGTCGCTCGACTGCATGGTGCCGGCCTGGCCCCTGCGCTGGATTTTCATGGGTTTTCTCCTGGGGTTGGGATGGGGGGCGTCACGGTGATGCCATGGCCCGCGAGGATGCGGTCCACCGCCGCCCGTTCGTTCCCGGGCGCTTCCTCGGCCAGGAAGTAGTGGACGATGCCGAAGGCCGGCGCGATGTGGGCGGCGAACAGGGCGGCGTCGAGTTCGGCCCGGATGCGCGCCACCGGCGCATCGGCCGGCAGGAAATAGGTAGGGAAGCGGGCGGCGGTGGTGCGGTACGGCCCGGCGTCGAGGACCAAGGCATTGGCCAGGCCGTCGGTCACCAGCCGGGCCAGCCCCAGGCGCTCGGCGAAGGGGGTTGGCGCGCCGCCGCCGCGGGGAACGAACACGTACAACTGGTCCACCTGCCGGGCCGCGGCCTCGACCAGAGGGCGAAAACCCCGGGCGAGGGGATCGCCGCCCATGACCACGGCGCCGTTGGCCCCGGGCCTCGCCAACGGTTGCCGGGCGGCGAGCCAGTGTCGCAGTCCGTGGCCGAATTCGAGCCACGCCGCCGGGCCCTGGCTGGCGAGCAGGGTGAAGTTCAGGGCCGCGAAGCTGGCCGCCAGCGGCGGCTTGGTAAAGATGAACAGAGTCTCGCAGTCGGCCTCCAGGCCGCCGGCCACCAGGGCGGAGACGATCTCGCCGAGGAGGGGGCCGCCCCGGTGGGCGGGGGCCACCGCCAGCATCTTCAGGACGCAGCCGGCGCGGGCGCCGACGGCCGCCAGCTCGCCGCCATCGTGGATCCCGACCAGCTCGTCGAAGCCGGCTTCGAAGCGCAGGCCGCAGGCTTCGATCAAGGCCCGGGCGGCGGCGATGTCGGCGGGGGCCAGCAGTGGCGTGAGCATGTCGGCTTCCTCGGCGCGGCGTTGCGGCGGCAGGTCAGTTGTAGCCGAGGATGGCGACGACGGTCATTTCGTCGGCAGGGGCGGCGCCCGCCATGCCGCCATCGGCAGCGGGGGACGGGGGAGCGGCGTCGCCGGACGGGCCGGGGAGATGGACGCCGGACATGGCGGGGAGGGGGGCGCTCGGAACGGGGGAGGGATTCATGCGGGTTCTCCTGGGGAGGGAAAAAGGGTCAGGCCACCGGCCGCCGCGCCGCCAGGGCCCGGACCAGGGGGAGGCGCAGGAAGAAGGCGCACAGGGCCGAACCGCCGCTGGTCAGCAGCACCAGGCGCAGCACGTGGGCGGCGGTGACGAGGGGGACGCTCCACCGCAGCACGGCGGCGGTGACGCTCATCTCGGCCATGCCGCCGGGGGAGGCGGCCAGCACCAGGGACGGCAGCGGCAGCGCCGTGCCGGTGGCGAGGAGCCAGGCGCCGGCGCCGCACAGCAGCAGGGCGAGGGCGGTACACAGCGTGGCGACGCCGAGGTTGCGCGGCGCGGCGCGGAAGAAGGAGGGGGTGAAACGGCTGCCGAGGGAAACCCCCAGCAGCAACTGGCCGCCATTGACCGCCCAGGCCGGCGGCGGCGCGAGGGCGGCCCCGCTGGCGGCGAGGGCGCCGACGGCGGCGATGGGTCCCAGCATCCAGGCGTTGGCGATGCGCAGCCGGCGGAAGAGCAGGGCGCCGGCCAGGGAAACGGCGAGGAGCGGCGCCAGGGTTGCCGGGTCGGCATGGCCGGGGGCGGGCAGCGCCAGCTCCGGCCCGGTGCCGGCCCAGTGATGGATGACGAAGGGAACGGCGACCACCACCAGGGCGACGCGCAGGGCCTGGGCGGCGGCGACGCGGTCCACGGCGGCCCCCAGTCGTTCGGCGAGGACGGCCATTTCGGCGGCGCCGCCGGGCAGGGCGGCGAGGAGGGCGGTGGCCGGCGAGACGGCC
>DAINDE010000056.1:20616-22099 GCA_036732025.1 Rhodocyclaceae bacterium | reverse complement strand
GCCCCCGGCTACGACCACATCACCAGCGGCATCGGCGCCGCCATGATCGGCTGGTACGGCACCGCCATGCTCTGCTACGTCACCCCCAAGGAACACCTGGGCCTGCCCGACAAGGACGACGTCAAGGAAGGCATCATCACCTACAAACTCGCCGCCCACGCCGCCGACCTCGCCAAGGGCCACCCCGGGGCGCAGATCCGCGACAACGCCCTGTCCAAGGCCCGCTTCGAGTTCCGCTGGGAAGACCAGTTCAACCTCGGCCTCGACCCCGACAAGGCCCGGGAATTCCACGACGAGACCCTGCCCAAGGAATCAGCCAAGGTCGCCCATTTCTGCTCCATGTGCGGCCCCCACTTCTGCTCCATGAAAATCACCCAAGACGTACGGGATTTCGCGGCGGCCCAGGGTCTGGAGGAGACCGAGGCCCTGGCGAAGGGGATGGAGACGAAGGCGGTCGAGTTCGTGAAGGCGGGCGCTGAGGTTTATAGCAAGGTTTGATTCGGCCGATGGGGCGGGCATTTCCCGGAGATGGGGACATGAGGCGTATCGGCATTATTGCGGCCGTTGTCGGCACGCTGTGTGGGTGCGCCACTCAGAGTTCCGTTCGATTGACAAACGAACCCCTTTCCGAAGGCAAAGCTGAAGCCGTCTTCTGGAGCCGTTCCCAGTTCAATATTGGCTGGCGCTACCCGGACAATGATGCGTATGTGAAGACGGTAGACACCGTGGCAATCGGCGAGAGTGTCAGCTACGTGGAATTAGCGCCAGGCCCCCACGTCGCCGAAGTTCTCCACAGGAGGCACCATTTCTGCATCTGGGAGCTGTTAGCAAGGGAATGGGGGTATCCCAATTGCTACCGGCCGGAAGGGATTACCAGGCTGGAGTGGACGGCTGAATCGGGACGCAGCTATATGGCCTTCGCGTTTCACTATTGCGACAAGAACTGGGTTTGGATCGAAGATACCGGGAACAGTGCGTCGGAAGACATCAAGAAGCTGAAGAGTTACCCGCTGGCCGTTCTCCCGGTGCTCCATCTCGCCGACGACGTGCGATCAAGGCCGAGGGAATCAAGAAGGGTCATGGCCGGAGAGGCCCCACCAGAAAGATGCGGGCCGTAGCGATCCAGCCCTCATGCGTGGGGACAAATCGGTGGCCGAGGCTGCGCCCCCAATCACCCGCCCCCCAAACGCCGCACCACCACCCCCTGCCGCCCGAAGTGCTCGATCAGCTCCTCCTGATGCGCGGCATCCCGGGTTTCGATCTGCAGGATGATTTCGGTCATGCCGACCGGGACGTGGAGTTCGCCCCGGCGGTGTTCGACGTGGCGGATATTCATGCCGTGCTCGGCGACCAGCCCCAGCAGCCCGGCGAGGCGGCCGGGGGTGTCGGGGACGCGCACGGTTAGGCTCATCAAGCGGCCGCTGCTGGCGAGGCCGTAGTCGATGGTGCGGCCGATGAGGGTCATGTCGGCGTTGCCGCCGCT
>DAINDE010000056.1:0-20606 GCA_036732025.1 Rhodocyclaceae bacterium | reverse complement strand
CCGCTGACCACCACCACGGTCGGGCGGTCCGCCGATAGCGGCACGAGGCCGCGCATGAGGGCGGCGAGGCCGACGGCGCCGGCCCCTTCGGCCAGGGTGCGGGTGCGCTCCAGAAGGTGGACCATGGCCTCGGCGATGGCGTCGTCGTCCACGGTGACGATGGCATCCACGTGGCGGGCGATGACCTGCCGGGGGCACAAACCGGGCACCTTGACTTTGATGCCGTCGGCGATGGTGTGGGCGTCGGCCGGGATGGCATCGACCCCGCCGTCGACCAGGAAATGCCTCCAGGGGGCGACGGCATCGGCCTGGACGCCGATGATGCGCACCTCCGGCTGCATGCTCTTCACCGCCAGGGCGATGCCGGCGAGGAGCCCACCACCGCCCAGGGGGACGACGACTTGCGCCGTCTCGGGCAGGGCTTCGAGGATTTCCAGGCCGACACTCGCCTGACCGGCGATGATTTCCCAGTCGTCGTAGGGATGGATGAAGCTGGCGCCGCTCTCCGTCGCCAGGGCTTCGGCCGCCTGGCGAGCCTCTTCCAGGGTCGCCCCCTGGAGGACAACGGTGGCGCCAAGGCCGCGGCAGGCTTCGATCTTGGTCAGGGGCGCATTGACCGGCATGACCACGGTGGCCGCCAGTCCCGCCTCCCGGGCAGCCCGGGCCACCCCCTGGGCGTGGTTGCCGGCGGAGGCCGCCACCACGCCGCGCCCGCCCTCGCGCCGGGCGAGGAGGCAGGCGATCTTGTGGGCGGCACCCCGCAGCTTGAAGGAGCCGGTTCGCTGCAGATTCTCCTGTTTCAGGCAGACGGGAGCGCCCAGCTCCCGGGACAGCGGCTCGTTGGCCCAGAGGGGCGTGGCCAGGACGAGGCCGGCGGTGCGTTCGCGGGCGGCACGCAGGGCGGCCAGGTCGGGGGGCGCGGCGGGGGCGGACATGGGCACTCCTTGCACGGGGGCGTGGGACAAGCGTAATTCCTTTGCCCCTGCAGATAAAGGCCCGCAAGATCGGCGACAATGGGGTTTTCGGCACCCGCTTTCCCATGGACTGTCGCCCCCATTGCGGCGCCTGCTGCATCGCCCCTTCCATTTCCTCCCTCGGCAAACCGGCGGGCGAGCCCTGCCGGCATCTGGACGAGGCTTTGCGCTGCCGTATTTTCGGCCTGCCTGAACGCCCCGCCTGCTGTTCCGGCCTGCAGCCCTCGGCCGAGATGTGCGGCGATTCCCGCGACCATGCCCTGCGCTGGCTGGCCGAGCTAGAGCGCGTCACCCATCCGGGATAGAATGCGGCCTCCCCAAACGGAGCCCCCCATGGACGCCCTCCTCCTCATCAAGGCCCTCATCCTCGGCATCGTCGAAGGGCTGACCGAATTTCTCCCCGTCTCCTCCACCGGCCACCTCATCCTTGCCGGCGATCTGCTCAATTTCAACGACGAACGGGGCAAACTCTTCGAGATCGTCATCCAGTCCGGGGCCATCCTGGCCGTCGTCTGGGAGTACCGCGCCCGGCTGGCCGCCGTCGTCAAGGGCGCCTTCAGCGACGCCGCCGCCCAGCGCTTCATCGTCAACGTCGGCATCGCCTTCGTGCCCCTGGCGGCCCTCGGGCTGCTCTTCGGCAAGGCCATCAAGGCCCACCTGTTCAACCCCATCACCGTCGCCACCACCTTCATCCTCGGCGCCTTCATCATCCTCTGGGCGGAGCGGCGCGAGCACCGCATCCGCGTCGAATCGGTGGACGACATGAACTGGCTGGACGCCCTGAAGCTCGGCATCGCCCAGGCCTTCGCCCTCATTCCCGGCACGTCCCGCTCCGGCGCCACCATCATCGGCGGCCTGCTCTTCGGCCTGTCGCGCAAGGCGGCCACCGAGTTCTCCTTCTTCCTGGCCATCCCCACCCTGATCATCGCCAGCCTCTACCAGCTCTACAAGGAGCGGGCGCTGCTGAGCGCCGACGACCTCGGCATGTGGGCCGTGGGCTTCGTCGCCTCCTTCGTCTCCGCCTTCCTCTGCGTGCGCTGGCTGCTGCGCTACATCTCCAGCCACGACTTCACCGCCTTCGCCTGGTACCGCATCGCCTTTGGCATCGTCGTACTGGCCACCTGGCAGTTCGGCTGGGTCGAGTGGACCGCCCACTGATCCTTTACCTGCACGGCTTCTGCTCCTCGCCGGCCTCCTGGAAGGCCCGGCTGATGGCCGATGCCATGGTCGCCCGCGGCCTCGCCGACGCCTTCGCCTGCCCCGCCCTGCCGCCGGTGCCGGATGAAGCCGTCGCCATGGCGGAGGCCATCATCGGCCAGGCCGCCGGGCCGGTGACCCTGGTCGGCAGTTCCCTGGGCGGCCACTACGCCACCTGGCTGGCGGAAAAGTACGGGCTCAGGGCGGCGCTGGTCAATCCGGCCGTCGTCCACCGTCTCGACCTCGGGCTCTTCCTCGGCGAGCACGCCAATTTCCACAGCGGCGAGCGCTTCACCTTCACCGCCGAACATGGCGCCCAACTGGCGGCCCAGCACGTCCCCCGTCCCGACCCGGTCCACTACCTGCTCCTGGTGGAAACCGGCGACGAGGTCCTCGACTATCGCCACGCCGTCGAACACTACGCCGGCTGCCGGCGGATCGTCCTTCCCGGGGGCGACCACAGCTTCACGAGATTTCCCGAAACCATCCCGCAAATCCTTGAATTCGCTGGGCTATAATCCGCCGATGCATGTATTGTTCGAAGAAGATGGCGGCTTCAAGACCGGCACCGTCATGGCCGACAACGACGCGTCGTTGCAGGTCGAGATGGCCTCCGGCAAGCGGAGCAAGATCAAGGCGGCGACGGTGTTGCTGCGGTTCGAAAACCCCGCGGCCGGGAGCCTGCTGGAGCAGGCGGAACCCCTGGCCGCCGGCATCGAACCAGATTTCCTCTGGGAGTGCGTGAGCGATGGCGAATTTTCATTTCTGGATTTTGCCCGTGACTACTACGGCCACGACCCCGCGCCGGTCGAAGCGTCGGCGGTGCATCTTGCCCAGCAAGCAGCCCCCGACAACATCCCAAGCAAGGGCAAAGGCCGCTTCAAGAAAGCCCCTCCCGACATTCTCGCGGCTGCTCTGGCCGGTCTTGAAAAAAAGCGTCAGCAAGCGCTTGCCATCGAGCGCTGGGTCGAGGCGCTGAAGGCTTTTGACCTGCCGCCGGAAATCGGCGCCCTGACCGATTCCCTGCTCTACGCCCCCGACCGCAACAAGCCGGAGACCAAGGCCTTCGAGGCCGCCTGCGCCGAAACCGGCCTTTCCGCCGCCCAGTTGCTGTTCAAGTGCGGCGCCATCAAGTCCGCCTACCATCTCCATTACAAGCGCTTCCTCCACGAGCAGTTCCCCAAGGGCACCGCTTTCCCCGCCCTGGAAGCGCCCGCCTCGCCGAACGACCTGCCCCGGGCCGACGTACGGGCCTTCTCCATCGACGACGCCCACACCACCGAGATCGACGACGCCCTGTCGGTGACCCGGCTGCCCGGCATCGGCAGCCGCATCGGCATCCACATCGCCGCCCCCGGCCTGGCCATCGAGCACGGCTCGCCCCTGGACGGCGTCGCCCGGGCCCGGTTATCCACCGTCTACATGCCCGGCAACAAGATCACCATGCTGCCGGACGCCGTCGTCGAGCGCTACACCCTGGCCGGCGGCGTCGACTGCCCGGCGGTGTCCCTGTACCTGACGGTGAATGACGCCCTGGAGGTGGTCAGCCACGAATCGCGGCTGGAGATGGTCCATATCGCGGCCAACCTCCGCCACCACGAGGTGGAACCCTGGTTCAACGCCGAGACCGTCGGCGGCCCCCTGCCCGACCAGCCCTTCAAGGACGAACTGCTCCACCTCTGGCACTTCGCCAACGCCTGCGAAGGCCGGCGGGGCAAGCCTTCGGCCACCCAGGGCGTGAACGACTACAACTTCGCCATCCACGGCGACCTGGCCGACCCCGATGCCTGCCGGGTGGAAATCAGCGAAAGAAAGCGCGGCAGCCCCCTGGACAAACTGGTGGCGGAACTGATGATCGTCGCCAATTCAACCTGGGGCGGGCTACTGGCCGAGAAGAACGTCGCCTGCCTGTACCGGGCCCAGACCCAGGGCAAGGTGCGCATGACCACCTCGCCCCTGCCCCACGAGGGCCTCGGCGTGCCGCAGTATGCCTGGATGACCTCGCCGCTGCGCCGCTACTGCGACCTGGTGAACCAGTGGCAGCTCATCGCCTGCCTCCAGGGCGAGACCCCGGCCTTTGCCCAGAAGTCCGCCGAACTGTTCGCCGCCATGCGGGATTTCGAGCTCACCTACGCCGCCTACGCCGACTTCCAGCGCCTAATGGAGCGCTACTGGTGCCTGCGCTGGCTGCAGCAGGAGGGCATCACCGCCATCGACGCCACGGTGCGCCGGGAGCAGTTGGTCAAACTCGACCACCTGCCGCTGCTGCTGCGCGTTCCCTCGGTGCCGGCGGAACTGGCGCCGGGGCAGAGGGTGCGCCTGGCCATCGACAGCATCGACCTGCTGGCCCCCGACCTCCAGGTGCGCTGGCAAGAGACCCTGGCCGGAGCCGACGCCGCCGAAGCGGAGGAGGAAGAGGAGCAGTGAGCGCTCCCGCCCAGGCCCTCTATCCGCCGGCACCCGTCTCCAACCGGCTGTGGCTGGCTATCGGCATTTCCCTTGCGCTGCACGGACTGCTCCTCTCCCTGCACTTCACCTTTCCCGACGCCGCCCAGGCCATGCGTGAGAAGGCCCTGGACATCATCCTGGTCAACGCCAAGTCGGCCCGCAAGCCCGTGGACAAGCAGGCCCTGGCCCAGGCCAACCTGGACGGCGGCGGCAATACCGACGAGAACCGCCGCGCCCGCACGCCCCTGCCCCCCACCCAGCAGCAGACCACCGGCGCGGAAATCGAGCAGATGCAGCGCCGGGTCCAGGAGCTGGAAGCCCGCCAGCAGCAGCTCCTGGCCCAGGCCCGCAGCGTGCGCAAGGCCGCCGTCGCCCAGAACGACCAGGACACCCCTACCCCGACCAACAACCCCACCGGCTTCGACCTGGCCGAATCGGCCCGGGCCATGGCCCGGCTGGAAGGGGAAATCGGCAAGTCGGTGGAGGAGTACAACAAGCGCCCCCGCAAAAAATTCATCGGCGCCCGCGCCGAGGAATACCGCTTCGCCCAGTACATCGAGGACTGGCGCCAGAAGGTCGAGCGGGTGGGCACCCTCAACTACCCGGAAGCCGCCCGGGGCAAGCTCTACGGCGCCCTGGTGCTGACCGTCTCCATCAACGCCGACGGCGGCGTCGGCCGCGTGGACATCAACCGTTCCTCGGGCTACAAGGTGCTGGACGAGGCCGCCCGCCGCATCGTCCAGATGGCCTCGCCCTACTCCCCCTTCCCGCCGGACATCCGGCGCGACACCGACATCCTGGAAATCACCCGCGTCTGGTACTTCACCCAGGGCGACAGTCTGGAGACCAAGGCACGATGACCGACCGCTACGCCGTCCTGGGCAACCCCATCGGCCACTCCAAGTCGCCGGCCATCCACGCCGCCTTTGCCGCCCAGACGCGGCAGGACATCCGCTACGAGGCCATCCTCGCCCCCCTCGACGGCTTCACCCAGGCCGTGGCTGCCTTCGCCGCCGCCGGCGGCCGCGGCGCCAACGTCACCGTGCCCTTCAAGGAAGAAGCCCATCGCCTGGCTACCCGCCTTTCCCCCCGGGCGGTGCGAGCCGGGGCAGTGAATACCCTCACCTTCAGCGGCGAGGGTATCGCCGGCGACAACACCGACGGCGCCGGCCTGGTCGCCGACATCGAGTCCAACCTGGGCTTTCCCCTGGCCGGCAAGCGCATCCTGCTCCTCGGCGCCGGCGGCGCCGCCCGCGGCGTTGTCGGCCCCCTCCTCGACACCGGCGCCGGCCACCTGACCATTGCCAACCGCACCGCCGCCAAGGCCCGGGAATTGGCCCACCTCTTCGTCCATCACGGCAACATCCTGGGCTGCGGCCTCCCCGAGATCGAGGGGCCCTTCGACGCCGTCATCAACGCCACCGCCGCCAGCCTGGCCGGCGAGGCCGTGCCCCTGCCGGCAGGCGTCTTCGGCCCCGGCGCCCTGGCCTACGACATGATGTACGGCCAGGCGGAAACCCCCTTTCTCGCCGCCGCCCGCGCCGCCGGTGCCACCCGCCTGGCGGACGGCCTGGGCATGCTGGTGGAGCAGGCCGCCGAGGCCTTCCTGCTGTGGCGGGGCATCCGGCCGGAAACGGCGCCGGTCCTCGCCGCCCTGCGCGCCCAACTCGCCAGGGCATGAAGGTCGTCGGCCGCTGGCTCAAGCGGGGCCTGCTGGCCGTTCTCGGCCTCTTTTTCCTCTACCAGCTCTGGCTCCTGGGCTGGGTACTCTTCTGGGGCCATTTCAACCCCGGCACCACCCGTTTCATGGAAATCCGCCTTGCCGAACTGCGGGAAAAGAAGCCGGGCGCCCAACTGCAACAACAGTGGGCGCCCTACGCCCGCATCTCCAACCACCTCAAGCGCGCCATCATCGCCGCCGAGGACGCCAAGTTCGTGGACCACGAAGGTTTCGACTGGGAAGGCATGCAGAAAGCCCTGGAAAAGAACCAGAAAAAGGGCCGCTTCGTCGCCGGCGGCTCCACCATCACCCAGCAATTGGCCAAGAATCTCTTCCTGACGCCCACCAAGTCCTACTGGCGCAAGGGCGAGGAAGCCCTCATCACCCTCATGATCGAGACGCTGTGGCCCAAGCAACGCATCTTCGAGGTCTACCTCAACGTCATCGAATGGGGCAACGGCGTCTTCGGCGCCGAGGCCGCGGCCCGCCACTATTACGGCGTTTCCGCCCAGCAGCTCGGCCCGGAACAGGCGGCGCGGCTCGCCGGCATGGTGCCCAACCCCCGCTTCTACGACCGCAATCGCAACGCCCCCGGCCTGGGGCGGAAAACGGCCATCATCCTGGCCCGCATGCCTGCCGCCGAATTGCCGTAAACCGACATTTCGTCACAGACCGGGCCTTTTGCCGGTGCTAGAATTCCCGCTCCCTTTGCGGCGCTGCACCATGAGCGAAGAAGACCAGCTTACCGACACCGAAGACTTGCAGGAGCGCCTCGCCGAGGTGCAGACCCTGCTCGCCCGGCACAAGCTGGTGGAAGACCTCGTGCACCGCCAGGCGGCGGACACGCCGCGCCATGACCTGGTCGAGGATCTGGTCCACAAGCAACACCTCATCGAGCTCCAGAAAAAGCTGGAGCCCATGCACCCGGCGGACATCGCCTACATCCTCGAAGCCCTGCCGCCGGACGAACGCCTCATCGCCTGGGACCTGGTCAAGGCCGAGCACGAGGGCGAGATTCTTCTCGAAGTCTCCGACGCCGTCCGGGAAAGCCTCATCGACTCGATGGAGCGCAACGAGCTGGTGGCGGCGGCCGAAACCCTGGACGCCGACGAGCTTGCCGACCTCGCCCCCGACCTGCCCCAGGAAGTCATCCAGGACGTCTTCCAGTCCCTCTCGGTGGAAGAGCGGGAGCAACTACGCTCCGCCATGTCCTACCCAGAGGACTCCGTCGGCTCGATCATGGATTTCGACATGGTCACCGTGCGCGAGGACATCACCCTCGAAGTGGTGCTGCGCTACCTGCGCCGCTTCGAGGAACTGCCGGACCACACCGACCAGCTCTTCGTCGTGGACCGGGAAGAAAAGCTCAAGGGCGTGCTGCCGCTCAACGTGCTGCTGGTGAACGACCCGGAAACCGAGGTCGGCACCCTGATGAAGACCGAATTCATCGAACTCGAGCCCGACGACCTCGCCGACGAGGCCGCCAAGGCCTTCGAGCGCTACGATCTGGTGACGGCGCCGGTGGTGGATCCGGAAGGCAAGCTGGTGGGCCGCGTCACCGTCAATACCGTGGTGGACTTCATCCGCGAGGAAGCCGAAAGCGAGCAGTTGGCCCAGGCCGGTCTGCGGGAGGAAGAAGACATTTTCGCCTCGGTCTGGGATTCGGTGAAAAACCGCTGGTCCTGGTTGGCCGTCAACCTCGTCACCGCCTTCGTCGCCTCCCGCGTCATCGGCGCCTTCGAGGGCTCCATCGAAAAGCTGGTGGCACTCGCCGCCCTCATGCCCATCGTCGCCGGCATCGGCGGCAACTCCGGCAATCAGACCATCACCATGATCGTCCGCGCCATCGCCATGGGCCAGGTCCAGCCCGACGCCGCCCGGCGGCTCCTGCGCAAGGAACTGGGCGTAGCCCTCATCAACGGCCTCATCTGGGGCGGCCTCCTCGGCTTCCTCGCCTGGTGGCTCTACGGCAGCCCCAAGCTCGGCCTGGTCATGACCGCCGCCATGACCCTCAACCTCCTGCTGGCCGCCTCCGCCGGCGTCGGCATCCCCCTGCTGCGCCAGCGCCTGGGAGCCGATCCGGCCGTCGGCAGTTCGGTGATGATCACCGCGCTGACCGACTCCGGCGGCTTCTTCATCTTCCTCGGCCTGGCCACCCTCTTCCTGATCTAGGGTTGTCTCGGGCACCCCGTCGGAAAATTTGACACCCGCTACCGGCAGCGGTGTGGAAACGGGCAAATGCTATTGGCAACACCATGTTTTTTTTGGTGAAAAATAAAAATTCCAACAAGTGGCACGGAGGATGCTTTCTCGTTCTCGCCTGCGTCGCCTCATGCGTCAATCGCGGGGAACGCATCATCTACTAACGAATTTGCAAATGGGGGCCTAACCATGAAATTCAACAAGCTTTGCCTCTCCCTGGCTGTCGCGGGCCTGTTCTCCGCTTCCGCCCACGCTTCTCTGCAACTGACCTCCGCCTACCAGGACGCCGCTCTGTCGGTCGATGCCCTCGGCATCTCCACCAACACTCTCGGCTCACTCCAGGCTGACGTGGCCGCCGGCTCCACCGTGGTCCAGGCCTACCTTTATGTTTCCGACGTGTTCGGTAGCGGTCTGGGCAATGTCAACTTCCAGGGCAATGTCCTGGCGCCGGCCGGTGGCACCATCCTGGCCCCCAACGCCAACTCGGCCAACACCGTTCGCTACGACGTGACCAGCATCGTCGCCCCGATCATCAACGGCGGCGCTGGCGGCGTTTACAACTTCAACTACACTGAACTGGCCAACCTCGACGGCGCCGTCCTCGTCGTTGCCTACAAGAATGCCAGCACCACCGGCGGCACCGCCATCGTCCTCGACGGAGAACTGGCCTCTGGCGGCGACAGCTTCAAGCTGAACTTCTCTTCCCCCTACGTCAGCGGCAACGCCATCATGTCTCTGGCCTCCAGCTTCAGCTACAACGGCAACTCCAACGTGAACTCCACCGGCCAGGTGACCACGGTTGACGTCTCCACCAGCAGCGCCCCGGCCCTGCGCCGCCTGACCAGCTGCGCCGGCGGTAACGACGACGCCACCCCGGCGTTCATCGCGGCCAATGGCCAGCTCATGACCGCCGGTGGCGTCGGTGATTCCGCTGCCAACCCCGACCCCAACTGCGCCGGCGGTGCCGGTGACGACGAACTCTACAACCTGGCCGCCGGCAACAGCGCCAACGCCGCGCCCTTCATCACCGCCGGCGACACCTTCGTCGAATTCACCACCCGGAACCCGTCCTTCGACGACAACGTCTTCGGCCTGTTCTTCACCTCCACCTTCCGCATCACCCAGGTGAACGACGACCCGATCGACAACAGCGTTCCGGAACCCGGCACCCTGGCCCTCGCCGGCCTGGCCCTGGCCGGCCTGGCTGCCCGCCGCCGTCGTCAAGCCAAGTAAGGGGTTCGCACTCCGTAGAACGGCAACCTTCGGGTTGCCGTTTTTTCGTTTACGCGCCGCTCGGGGTCACCAGCTTGAGGCCGACGATACCGGCCACGATGAGGCCTATGCAGATCAGCCGCGCCACTTCCCGGGATTCGCCGAAAAAGACCATGCCCAGCAGGGCGGTGCCGACGGCGCCGATGCCGGTCCACACCGCGTAGGCCGTCCCCAGGGGCAAGACTTTCAGCGACCAGCCCAGCAGGACGACGCTGGCCACCATGGCGGCCAGGGTGCCGACGCTGGGCCCGAGGCGACTGAAGCCTTCGGTGTATTTCAGGCCCACCGCCCAGCCGACTTCGCAAAGACCGGCCAGAAGGAGGATCAGCCAGGCGCTGCCGCTGCTCACCGGAGGCTGGCGAAGTAGCCTTCCGCCGCCGCCACGGTGGCGGCGATGTCGGCGTCGCCGTGGGCGGCCGAGACGAAGCCCGCCTCGAAGGCCGAAGGGGCGAAGTAGTGGCCGGCCGCCAGCATGGCGTGGAAGAAGCGGTTGAAGGCCTCCTTGTCGCAGGCCAGGACGGCGTCGTAGGTGGCCGGGCAGGCCTCGGCGAAATAGAGGCCGAACATGCCGCCGACGTTCTGGGCGGCGAAGTCGACGCCGTGCTTGGCTGCGGCGGCGACCAGGCCATCGCACAGGGCCTTGGTCCTGGCGGTAAGCGCCTCGTAGAAGCCCGGCGCCTGGACCAGCTTGAGGGTCGCCAGGCCGGCGGCCACCGCCACCGGGTTGCCGGAGAGGGTGCCGGCCTGGTAGACCGGCCCCAGGGGCGCGATCTTTTCCATGATCTCCCGCTTGCCGCCGAAGGCCCCCACCGGCATGCCGCCGCCGATGACCTTGCCGAAGGTGGATAGGTCCGGGGTGATGCCGAAGAGGCCCTGGGCGCTCTTCAGGCCGACCCGGAAGCCGGTCATCACCTCGTCGAAGATGAGGACGGCGCCATGTTTGGCCGTCAGCTCACGCATCGCCTGGAGGAATGCCGGCGTCGGGGCGATGAGGTTCATGTTGCCCACCACAGGCTCGACGATGACGGCGGCGATGCGGTCCGGATGCCGGGCGAAGGCATCGGCCAGTTGCTGCGGGTCGTTGTAGGCGAGCACCAGGGTGTGCTGGGCAAGGTCCGCCGGCACGCCGCCGGAGGAGGGGTTGCCGAAGGTGAGGGCACCGGAGCCCGCCTTCACCAGCAGGCTGTCGGAATGACCGTGGTAGCAGCCCTCGAACTTGATGAGCACGTCGCGGCCGGTGTAGCCGCGGGCCAGCCGGATGGCGCTCATGGTCGCCTCGGTGCCGGAGGAGACGAGGCGCACCATGTCCATGGAGGGCACTAGGTCGCAAAGGAGATCGGCCATCTCCACCTCGCGCTCGGTGGGGGCGCCGAAGGAGAGGCCGTCGGCGGCGGCCTCGGTGACCGCCTTGAGCACCTCCGGATGGCCGTGGCCAAGGATCATCGGCCCCCAGGAGCCGACGTAGTCGGTGTACCACTTGCCGTCGGCATCCTGCACTCTGGCGCCCTGTGCCTTGGTGAAGAAGAGCGGGGTGCCTCCCACCGAGCGGAAGGCGCGGACCGGCGAATTGACACCGCCGGGGATGTGGCGCTGGGCGCGGTCGAAGAGTTGCTGGTTGCGGGAAGTCATGGACGGGATTCCTCAAACAGTCGTTGATAGGCAGCGGCCCGGGCGGCGACGTCCGGGGCGGCGAAAAGATCGGTGATGACGGCCAGCAGGCTTGCGCCGACGGTGATGACGGCCGGCGCGTTGTCCAGGGTGATGCCGCCGATGGCGCAGACGGGCACCCCCAGTTCGGCCCGGCAGCGGGCGATGAGTTCCAGCGGCGCCCGCACCGCCTCCGGCTTGGTGGGGGAAGGGAAGACGGTGCCGAAGGCAACGTAGTCGGCGCCCTCCGCCACCGCCCGGCCCGCCGCGGCGGCGTCGGCGTAGCAGGAGGCGCCGATGATGCGGGCCGGCCCCAGGGCCTGCCGGGCGGCGGCGATGTCGCCGTCGTCCCGCCCGAGATGGACGCCGTCCGCCCCCACGGCCACGGCGAGGGCCAGGTCGTCGTTGATCACCAGGGCGGCGCCACGGCGGCGGCAGGCGGCGAGGAGGGCCTGCGCCCGGGCCCGGCGCTCCGCCGCCGGCGAGGTCTTGTCCCGGTACTGCAACCAGCGGCAGCCGCCGGCGAGGGCGGCCTCCGCCAGGCGTAGCAGGCCGCCTCCGTCAGGCGTTTCCGGGGTGATGCCGTAGAGCCCGGCCAGGGGCGGCAATGCCTCAGGCATCGGGTGCCGCCTCGTCGGCTTCGCCATCCTCCGCCGGTGCCCAGAAGAGGCGGTCGGGGATGAACTGGCCCATGCCCGGCCGGAAGCCGTGGGCGAGGGTCTGCCAGGTGTAGTCCTGGGCATCCCGCACCGCTTCCTCGATGGACGCTCCCCGCGCCAGGCAGGCGGCGATGGCCGAGGCCAGGGTGCAGCCGGAACCGTGGTAGCTCCCCGGCAGGCGCTCCCAGCGATCATGCCGGACCAGGCCGCTTTCGGAAAACAGGCTGTTGATGACCTGGGGCGTGTTCTCGTGGGTGCCGGTGACGAGCACGTACTGGGCGCCGCATTCGATCAGCCGGCGGGCGCATTCGGCGGCGGCGGGCTCGCCGTCATCCTCGTCGCTTTCGGCCAAGCGGCGGGCTTCCGGCGCATTGGGAGTGACGATGGTGGTCTGCGGCAGCAGCAATTCGCGCAGGGCCGCCACCATGTCCTCGCCGGCGAACTCGTCTCCCCGCCCGGAAGCCAGCACCGGGTCGAGGACCAGGGGAATGTCCGGGTAGTCCGAGACGATCTCGGCCACCGCCACGATGTTGCCGACGCTGCCCAGCACCCCCACCTTGAAGGCGGCCACCGGCATGTCCTCCAGCAACTGGCGGGCCTGGCGCTCGAGCAATTCGGGATCCACCGGATGGACGCTTTCGACACCAACCGTATCCTGCACGGTCAGGGCTGTGACCACGGTCAGCGGATGGCAACCGAGGCTGGCAAGGGTCAGGAGATCGGCCTGCAGGCCGGCGCCGGAGGAAGGATCGCTGGCGGCGAAGGTGAGAACGCAGGGAGGAGACTGGGTCATGGCCGGCCGGCCGCATGGCGCGGACGACAACATTTATTTAAGATTCCCACGATTTTATCCGAAATGGCGTAATGACCATGACCGAGGGACAAGCGTACCGCACCTGGATGTGCCTCATCTGCGGCTTCATCTACGACGAAGCCGCCGGATTGCCGGCCGAGGGCATTCCGCCGGGCACCCGCTGGGAGGACATCCCCATGAACTGGGTCTGCCCGGAATGCGGCGCCAGGAAGAGCGATTTCGAGATGGTCGCCATGTAGCATGATTTGGGTATAGTATGACGGCGCAAAAAACCAGATGGCTGTCCATGGGGGAGTGAAATTGGCTGATGTAGCGAATTTGCGCGGCGTGAAGGTGATGGTCATCGATGACAGCAACACCATCCGGCGCAGCGCAGAAATATTCCTGGTCCAGGCCGGCTGCCAGGTTGTCCTGGCCGAGGACGGCTTCGACGCCCTGGCCAAGATCGCCGATCACCAGCCGGATGTCATTTTCTGCGACATCATGATGCCCCGCCTGGACGGCTACCAGACCTGTGCCCTCATCAAGAAGAACAACCGCTTTCGCGCCACCCCGGTGATCATGCTGTCCTCCAAGGACGGTCTCTTCGACCGGGCCCGTGGCCGGATGGTCGGGTCCGACCAGTACCTCACCAAACCCTTTACCAAGGACAGTCTGCTGCAGACTGTCGCCACCTTTGCCTCTTCTGCCCCGCAGTGAGGTTGTCTTCGTAGTTCTGGAGCACGCAACAATGCCCGTCAAGAAAATCCTGGTTGTAGACGACTCGCCCACCGAGCGCTTCTATGTTGTGGACCTGCTGACCAAGAACGGTTACCAGGTCATCACCGCCGAAAACGGCGAAGAAGGTATTGCCAAGGCCAAGGCGGAAAAGCCCGACCTCGTCCTGATGGACGTGGTGATGCCCGGCCTCAACGGCTACCAGGCCACC
This sequence comes from Rhodocyclaceae bacterium, assembly GCA_036732025.1. Taxonomy (GTDB): domain Bacteria; phylum Pseudomonadota; class Gammaproteobacteria; order Burkholderiales; family Rhodocyclaceae; genus SSSZ01. The sequence goes on along the minus strand of DAINDE010000056.1, from coordinate 6,745 downwards.
CGCACCCTCACCCGCGATGACGAGACCAAGAGCATCCCCGTCATCGTCTGCACCTCCAAGGGCCAGGAAACGGACAAGATCTGGGGCCTGCGCCAGGGCGCGCTGGACTACCTGGTCAAGCCGCTCAATCCCGAGGAACTGCTGCAGAAGATCGCCGCCCTGCCCTAGCCGACCCGACAATGGCCAAGAAAACCAGCCTGCGCGAATTCCAGGAATACCTGGCCGGCCGCCTCACCAGCGCGGCCCGAGGCCAGGGCGGCGCTTCGCTCCTGGGCATCCGGGTCGGCGACGAGGACTGGCTGCTGGATCTCGCCGACTCCGGCGAAATCGTCCAGATGCCCAAGCTGACCCACGTCCCCCTGACGCGCGGCTCCTTCTCGGGTATCGCCAATATCCGCGGCAACCTCTACGCGGTCACCGATTTCTCGCTCTTCCGCGGCGGCGACCCGACACCGCAGAACGCCAACAGCCGCCTCCTGCTGGTGGGTGTCAAGCACGGCTCCAACGCCGCCCTGCTGGTCGCCCGCATGCTGGGGCTCAAGAACATCGACGATTTCGTCCCCGAAGCGCCGGAAGCGGGCGCACCGGCCTGGATGGTGAAAAACTATCGGGACACCCACGGCAAGTTGTGGCGGAAGCTATCCGTCCGCGAACTTCTGGCCGACGACAACTTCATGAATGTCGGCGTCTGATCCGACGCCAAACCGTATTCTTTAGGGAGGAGAAGCATGGCTTTCAGTTTGAAATTGCCGAAAATCGGGCTGGGCAAAAACGGCAGGGCGTCCGACCCGATGACGGTTTCGGACGACATGACCTTGAACCTCCCGCCCCAGGGCGTCGGCAAGAAGCTGGCAGTGCCGGCCTTCCTGGCGGACAAGCCGATCGTCCAGCAGCTGAAGATCCTCGGCGGCGCCTTCGTCGCCATCCTGCTGGCCATCGCCATCCTGGTCCTCCACGACAACCGCGAAGCCACCCACGGCACGGCCTACGTGGCGGCGGCCGGCGAAATGCGCATGCTCTCGCAGCGGCTGGCAAAGGCCTCCTCCCTGGCCCTCCAGGGTAACCCGGCCGCCTTCGCCCAGCTCAAGGAATCGAAGGAAACCTTCTCCCAGCTCCTCGACCGCGTCACCAACGGCGGCGAAGTGGCGGGCACCTCCGTCCCCGCCTCCCCGGACGAGGTACGCCCCCAGATCGAAGAGCTGACCAGGATCTGGACGGAAACTGAAAAGAACGCCGCGGCGGTCGTCGGCCAGGAAGCCAACCTGGTTGCCCTGGGCAAGAACGTGGCCACCATCGACGCCAAGAACCCGCTCATGCTCGACCTCACCGAGCAGGTCGCCGCCCTCAAGCTGCAGGCCGGCAGCGGCGCCCGCGAGATTGCCGCCGCCAACCAGCTGGTGATGCTGACGCAGCGCATCGCCAAGAACGCCTCTGCCATGCTCGTCGGCGACGTCATCAACCCGGAAGTTGCCTTCCTGCTGGGCAAGGACACCAACGCCTTCCGCGACATCCTGGGCGGCCTCATGAAAGGCAGCGAGTCCCTGCGCCTTTCCGGCAACAACGATCCGGAAACCCGGGAAAAGCTGGGCGAGCTGGAAGCCGCCTTCAAGGACTACCAGGCCGCCGTCGGCAGCATCCTCGGCAACATGCAGCCCCTGGTGCTTTCCAAGCAGGCCGGCGCCCGCATCTTCCGCGAGAGCGACGACCTCCTGAAAGCCACCGACAGCCTCGCCGAGGGTTACCAGAAATCCCTCTCCGAGCGCGGCCTCTACATCGTCCTCCTGATCATCCTGATCATAGCCGCGGTAGCGGTTCTGGCGATTCTCGCCAAGGTCTACCTGGCAGACACCGAGCGCCGCGCCGAACAGGCGGAAGCCCAGCGCCAGGAATCGGAACTGATGAACCGCGAGAACCAGGACGCCATTCTGCGCCTGATGAACGAACTGGGCGACCTGGCCGACGGCGACCTGACCGTCACCGCCACCGTGAGCGAAAACATCACCGGCGCCATCGCCGACTCCATCAACTACACCATCGAGGAACTCCGCGTGCTGGTTGGCCGTATCAACGACGCCGCCACCCGGGTGACCAACGCCACGGAAATCGCCCGCCACACCTCCAACGAGCTGCTTTCCGCCGCCGAACGGCAATCCCACGAAATCGAGGCGGCCGGCGAATCCGCCCTGACCATGGCCCGCTCCATGAACGAGGTGTCGGGCAACGCCAGCCAGTCCGCCCAGGTGGCCCGGCAATCGCTTGCCGCCGCCGAGAAGGGTACCGTCGCCGTGCAGGACTCCATCAAGGGCATGAACGAAATCCGCGAGCAGATCCAGGAAACCTCCAAGCGGATCAAGCGCCTCGGCGAATCCTCCCAGGAGATCGGTGAAATCGTGGAGCTGATCTCGGACATTACCGAACAGACCAACGTGCTGGCCTTGAACGCCGCCATCCAGGCCGCCTCCGCCGGCGACGCGGGCCGCGGCTTCACGGTGGTTGCCGAGGAAGTGCAGCGTCTGGCCGAACGCTCGGCGGAAGCCACCAAGCAGATCGCGGCCATCGTCAAGACCATTCAGACCGACACCCAGGACGCCGTCTCCGCCATGGAAAAATCCACCCAGGGCGTGGTCGAAGGGGCCAAGCTTTCCGACGCGGCGGGCCAGGCCCTGTCCGAGATCGGCGACGTGTCCCGCAACCTCGCCGGCCTGATCGAGGAGATTTCCAGTTCGACGCAGCAGCAGGCCGACTCCGCCACCAACGTCGCCAAGATGATGCAGGAGATTCTGCGCATTACCGAGCAAACCACCGTCGGCACCCAACGTACCGCCGAAGCCGTGGACGAACTGACCAGCCTGGCCCACGAACTTAAGGGCTCGGTAGCCGGCTTCAAGGTGGATTGAGCCTAGACACGGAGCCCCATGAACGCTGCGACCGAATTCGATTTGGGCCCCCTGACCTGGGTCAAGGGTGAGATCGACCTGTCCCTGGAACGGGCGGACGAAGCCCTCCGCCAGTATGTCAGCGGGAACGACACCACCCAGCTGAAATACTGCCGGACCCACGTCCACCAGGTTCACGGGGCGCTGGCCATCGTCGGCCTCGACGGCGTCACCCAGGTGACCGAATCCCTGGAGGCCCTGTTGCAGAGCGTCGAGGAAGGCGGCGTGGTGGAGACCGAGGAAAGACTGGCCGCCGTGGCCGGTGCCATCGCCGCCATCCGCCAGTACCTGGACGACCTCATGGCGGGCGAACCCAACCAGCCGCTGCGCCTGCTGGCGGTTTACCGTGCCCTGGCGGCCGCCCGCGGCGTCAAGCAGGTGCGGGCCACCGACCTCTTCTACCCCGACCTTTCCCTGCGGCCGCCCAAGCGGGCGGCGTCGGCGGTCGCCCTCACCGACGACGAACTGGGCAAGCTGTTGCGCTCCGAACGCGCCCGTTTCCAGAAGGGACTGCTCGCCTGGCTGCGCAAGCCTGCCGAAGCGGAGCAGGGACTCCTGCAGATGCGGCAGGCCCTGCGCACCATCGAGGCTACCCAGGACTCGCCCGCAGCCCGCAGCTTCTGGTGGATTTCCCAGGGCTTTCTCGACGCCCTGGGCGACCGCAACGTCGCCGATGACCTCGAAGCACGCCAGTTGTGCGCCCGTATCGACCTGCAGATCCGCCGCCTGCTCGAAGGCTCGCGCAACGTCGCCGAGCGGCTCATGCGCGACGCCCTCTACTTCGTTGCCCAATCCCACGCCGGCGCCGGCGAGGCGGCGGAGTCGGTGCGCGACACCTTCAGCCTCGGCCAGTTGATTCCGCCACCGGCGGCCGACGCCGCCACCCCCGCCCCCCGCGAGACCCTGCTGCGCAAACTGCGCGACGCCATCGTCGGGGCCGAGGAGCACTGGAACAAGTTCTGTTCCGGCAGCACCAGCATGCTCAACGGCTTTGCCGAACATGCCCGCCACTGCGCCACCATCACCGCCGACATCGGCCATACCGACCTCAAGCGGCTCGGCCAGGGCCTCGCCGCCATCGCCAACTGGCTGGTGGAACAACCCTCCCGCCAGTCCGAGGCCGTGGCCATGGAAGTGGCTACCGCCGTCCTGCTCCTGCAGAACGCCCAGGAAAACTTCCGCCGGCTGGGCACCGATTTCGCCCAGCAGGTGGATCTCATGGTCGCCCGCATCCACGGCTGCATCTCCGGCCGCCCGGCGGAATCGGGCGACGAGGTACCGCTCCTTGACGAAATGACCCGGCGCGCCCAGGAGAAGCTCCTCATCGGCCAGGTGGCCCGGGAGATCCAGAACAACCTCGCCCAGGTGGAGCAGGCCCTCGACGCCTTCTTCCGCGCCCCGGAGAAGAACGAAGACCTCGCCCAACTGCAGGTCCCCCTCAAGCAGATCGCCGGCGCCCTCACCATCCTCGGCCACGACGCCGCCCTGGCCGCCCTGCACCGGTGCGAGGAGCAGATCCAGGCCTTCGCCCAACCGGGCTATGCCGTCAACCAGGCGGACTTCGAGAACGTCGCCCACGAGTTGTCCATGCTGGGCTTCTTCGTAGACTCGCTCCAGCACGGCAGCGCCGACTACGACGCCTTCGTGCGCAATCTAAAGGGCGAGAAATCGCCGGCTGCCGCGGAGGAAGAGGAAGAAGAGCACGACCTCCTTGCCCCGCCGACGGTGGAGGCGATGCTCGAGCAGCAGAAGAAGGAAACCCAGGCGCTGCTGGAAGCCCTCAAGGAAAAGCCGGCCGACAGCCGCCTCAAGGACGAACTCAAGCAGAACCTGCAGTCCCTGCAGAAGGATGCCGACCTGGTGGCCGACCACGCCCTGGGCGAAACCGCCAAGGCCGCCCTGACGGCACTGGAGAGCGGCGAGACCGAGGCCCCCGAATTCGACGCTGCCATCACCCTGCTCATGCCGGTGGGCATGGAGACCCCGGAGCCTTCCGAGGAGACCCTGCAGCTCGCCCAGTCCAGCCACGAGGAAATCGACGCCGAACTGCTCTCCATCTTCCTCGAGGAAGCCAAGGAAGTCCTCGCCACCATGGCCGAGAGCCATGCCGCCCTCGGCCGCGAACCCCACGACATCGAGGCGCTCACCACCATCCGCCGCTCCACCCACACCCTCAAGGGCAGCGGCCGCATGGTCGGTCTCAAGGACCTGGGCGAGGCCGCCTGGGCCCTGGAGCAGACCTACAACAACTGGCTGCGCCAGGAACTGGAAGTGACTCCGGACCTCCTGGAAATGATCCGCCAGGAGCAGGAACTGTTCACCGCCTGGGTCCACCACCTGGAAACCGGCAGCGGCCGCGTTCCCGACCCGAGCGCCCTGGTGGCCCTGGCCGAGCGCCTGCGCAATACCGAACCGGCGCCCGCCCTGAACCTCCCTGCCCTGGCTGAGGCCCCGCCCCCGCAGCCCACCGCCCAGATCATCGAATTGCCCACCGCGGCTGCCGCCCGGCCCGCTCCGGCCGAGGTGGTGGCCCTCGAAATTCCGGCCCCGGCCCACACCGCCGGCCATGGCGAACCCAGCTTCACCGACATCGCCGCCGAACTCGGCACCATCACCAATCTCGGCTTCGAATTCAGTCTGGACGAGCACGAGGCCCCGGAACCCCAGGCCGAACCGATCGACGCCGCCCCGGTATTCGCCCCCCCGGCCGGGGAAATCGAGGTCTCCGAAGCCGAAGCCCTCACCCCCGAGCCGGAAGCGCCGGTGGTCGAGGAGATTTCCCTCGAAGCCCTGGAAGAATTCCAGCCGGCGGTTGAAGCGCAGCCCGCACCGTTCCCCGTCTTCCTGGAGGAAGCGCCGGCCCCGGAGCCCGAAGCAATCGTCCCGGCCGCCCCCGGCGAGCCCGAGGTGCCGGCCCCGGAAGCCGCCCCCGCCCCGACCCTGTTCGACATCTTCCGCGAAGAAGCCCGAGGCCACCTCAACACGCTGTTTGCGTGCTTCGAAGCCCTGGAACGGAACCCCGGGGCGCCCACCACGTTCGAGATGACGCGGGCCGCCCATACGCTGGGAGGCATCGCAGCCACCGTCGGTCTCGCGCCCATCAACAAGCTGGCCGTCGCCCTGGAACACGCCCTGCTGCGGCGCGATGCCAGCGGCCGTCCGGACAGTCTGGAAGGCCTGGAAACGGTACGCCAGACCCTGCTCGGCCTGGAGGACATGTTCGCTGCCCTGGCCGGCCAACGGGCGCCGGAGCCCCTGCCGACCCTGGTGGACGCCCTCGACGAGGTTTTCCCGCCGCCGCCGCCGGAACCGGAACCCCTGCCGGCCGAAGAACCCGCTGCCGCCGAGGCCGTCGTCCCGGAAGCGGCGGCGCCGGCCCCGGCGCCCGCCGCCGAAGTGGAAGCGGCTACGCCGGCACCGGCCGCCCCGGCTGAACCGATCCAGCACCTCAAGGACGAACTGGACGAACAGCTTCTGCCCATCTTCCTTGAGGAAGCCGCCGAGCTGCTGCGCGGTTTCGACGAGCAACTGCGCCTGTGGCGCAGCCAGCCGGACGACCAGGCGCCCCAGCGCTCCCTGGCCCGGCTCCTGCACACCTTCAAGGGCAGCGCCCGCATGGCTGGCGCCATGAACCTGGGCGAATTGACCCACCACCTGGAGGCCCGGGTCGAGGACTTCCTGCGGACCGGCAGCACCGGCCTTCCCCATGTCGAGGAAATCGAGGCCGGTTGCGACACCCTGGCCCAGATCGTGGAACGGCTTCTCGCCGGGGACTCCCCCGAACTGACGCCGCCGGCGCCTGCCGCCGC
>DAINDE010000055.1:0-22334 GCA_036732025.1 Rhodocyclaceae bacterium | reverse complement strand
TGCTGCCGTGACCCGACGGGCGTTCCAGAAACGGGTTTTTCTACAGCGTCGTTAGCCCTCAACCTATGCGCATTGCCTCTGCCTTCGCACTTGCCACGCTATTCGCATTCATTGCTGGCGGGGCAGTTGCAATCTTTGGCTTTGATTATTTTGAAAAAGCATGGGGGCGTTGGAACTCGTTACAGGTTTACGCCATGCTGGCTCTTCCACTTGCCGCTGTTTCTGGTGTTGGCGCTTGGTTCGGCGCTCGTGCGCTACCAATTGGGGTTGTCCTCCCTGCACGTCGCCTCGTTGTTCCGGCTGTTCTTTTTTCCATCTTTGCCAACGCAGCAGTATGGCTCGGCAGTTCTCACATCAACGTTTTCCTTTTGGGTTTGGTTGTTGCCATCTCTGCAGCCCTTCTCGTCTTCTTTTGGTTCAACCCGAAAGGCATCTCTCATGCCGCGGGCTAACCCTGGGGTCGAGGCGCGGCTTCGCCGCTGGGACGCCGTGCCGGCGGTGCCGGCCCGTCGCCCCTCACCTTCACGTTAGCCATGTCCGGTCACTGGGAAATCGATGAGGGTCACGTAGATTCCGCAGAGTTTTTCGGCGCTCTATTTGATCTTTGCCCCGAAGCGACGACGCTTTACGCGGAGGGTTGTGCCATGGCAGATGATGTCATGGACTGCTATCTACTTCACGCACAACCGGGCGAATTTCTGCCAGGTGCCAACACTATTTGGCCCATCTCAAAGAAGTTTCGTTGCCAATTTGACTCTAAACTTCTCGGCGACCTCGTCGCCCTGTCGAATAGGCATGCTGAGCCAGAGCTTCTCGACCATCTGTTCATCTATGCGGGGGCTGAACCGCTGTTGCAATGGCACGATGCGTTCGGCAATGCGATGTTGTTATCCAATTCCTTACCGGAGGCAAGAATTGCATCGTTCGCAAACCGCCTGCACCTTCCGTATGCGAAGGCGAGTTATGGCTAACCACACGGTCCAGGGGACGCTGCGCGATAAGGCGCCGCGCAGCGCCCCTGACCTCGAACGTTGGGCATCATGAAATACGCTCTTTTGCTTGTGCTAGCACTCTTTCTTTTTGGAAACGCATATTCCGAGGAGAACGGATCGGATTGGCTCAAAATCCCATCAAGGGAATCGTTATCATTGCCCAGATTCACGATAGGTGAAGATTCGTATTTTGAGGTGGTAGCGTCTAAGAGGGACACTGCAGTCTTTCGCGATCTCCAAGAGAGGCCCTATAGGTTCTTACCTCCAAGTGATGCACGGTTCTTGACGGGGCGATACTTTCGCTGTGCCGAGGAGAAAAGTGCATACCTCGTCAGGGCGGTTTTTAGTAACGGCGGTACGGGCAGCTATCAGTTAATACGCTTAGGGGATTCGCTGCTTGTCGCCCATAGCTCGCTCGGGAATTCAATGCAATACAACAAATCAGCCATAGTGGCTTGCCTGGAGTTTCAGCCAGAAGCCATCTATGTCACTGTATCTGTCGCCGGGTGACGTCTATGCCCAACAATCCGCTCCACCGGACCGTCGGCCAGCTTCGCTGCCCGCCGTCCGGTGAGCTTTGTCGTTGAGGCTGTAGAAAAACCCCCAAACCGCTGCCGGGCCTGGCAAAATCCCACAATGTCGAATGCATGTCGTGGAGATGGGAATGGCGCGATTCAAGCCGGTGCATAAGGGGCTGAAACTGCTGCCGGTCGATTTCGATCGACAGCTGGTCCCCGGCACCTTCGAGCATGCCCTGAACTACCTGGTGGACCACGAGCTCGACCTCTCGGCCCTGGAGGCCCGCTACCGCAATGACGAACAAGGCGCCAGCGCCTACGCGCCGGCGGTGCTCCTCAAGATCGTGCTGCTCGCCTACAGCCGCGGGATCGTCGGCTCCCGGAGGATCGAAGCAGCCTGCCGGGAGAATGTGCTGTTCATGGCCCTGTCCGGCGATGCGCAGCCCCATTTCACCACCCTGGCCGCCTTTGTCTCCGACCTGGGCGATCTCGCCGCCCAACTCTTGAACAGCATTGGGGACAGACCACTGAACAGCATTGGGGACAGACCACGGTTTTAAGCTACACTCCAACACGCTTCCCGCCGGAGTCCGCCCATGCCCCGCCGCCCCCGCATCACCCTCCCCCATGTTCCCCTGCATGTCATCCAGCGGAGCAATAATCGTCAGGTCTGCTTCGTTGCCAAGCGAGGAAACCGTGGCCCGTCCCCGGTTTTGTTGAACAGCATTGGGTCCGTCCCCGGTTTTGCTCCGTCCCCGGTTTTGCTCCTCGCGCCAAGCCAATTGGTGGCTGTTAGTCGTCGCCACGGTAACGGCCATCATTCTGGTGCTATCCGCTGCTACAGGTCAGTACTGGTATGCCATTCCCGGGGCCGTTTGGGTCTACTTCTACATATCTTTAGCCGCCTCGCGTCGCTCAACCCATGACGCCGAACCCGGCGGTCAACCGGACCTGCCATGTAAGTTCTCTTTGACCCGTGCCGACATGGAATCCGTCCACGGTGCGTCAATCGATCCAAGCGATTTGGAATACACTCTCAGCATGTTGATGCTCCGGTAGCTGGAGGGTGTTGCGGGTTGCGTGCTACGCAGACCTATCCGATCTCCCGACGCTACCGCCGTGCGCTACGGGCACGATGCCTTTTTGCCCCCGGCCTGGATCCACCGTCATGAGGAGGATGCCGCAATGATGCCTTTTGCCCCTTCCGCTGTCCGCTCCAGGCTAGGTGCCCTGAAACGCGGCCTGCTCGGCGCGCCTGACCCGCAGACGCTTTCCCGGCAGGCCTACGACGCGGCCCTGGCTTCGTGCCGGTTTTTCCGCCACGAGGACTTGAACTGGCTGGCAACGCGGGCCGCGCTGGAGTATGGCGACGGGGTGGATTTCCTGAATCCGCCCAGGGAGGTCCAGGCGCGCTTCGTCGGTAACAGCTACGGCCGGTCTTACCTGGAGGGGGCGATCTTCCTGGACCGCGTCTTCAACGTCGTCCAGCGCATCGATCCGGCGCTGAAGCCGGCGACGATGCGGATTCTCGATTTCGGTTGCGGCTGGGGGCGCATGCTCCGGCTGCTCGCCCGCAGCCCGCAATTCCAGGGGGCGGAGCTTTTCGGTTGCGATGCCATGGATCTGGCCTTGCGCATTTGCCGGCGCTCCGTTCCCAACGCCTTCTTCTCCCGCACGTCGGCGCAGCCGCCTTCCATCTACCGCGACGGGCTGTTCGATCTGGTTTATGCCTACTCCGTCTTTTCCCACCTGAGCGAGGCGGCGAACCTGGCCTGGGCCGCCGAGTTCGCCCGCATCGTCCGGCCCGGCGGCATGGTCGCCGTGACGACCCAGGGCCGCGGCTTCATCGAGATATGCGCGGAGTACCGATCCGGCGCCCGGCGGCGGGAAAGCTCCTGGCACGACAATCTTGCCCGGGCGTTTGCCGATGGGGATGCGCTGGCCCGCTACGATGCGGGGGAGATGCTGTTTCACCCGAGCGGGGGCGGCGACGAACTGACCAAGGACTTCTACGGCGAAGCGGCCGTCCCCCGGGAATTCTTCCGGCAGCGTTGGGGGGCCGTCGGACTGGAGCTGGTGGAGTGGATCGTTCCGGAGGATCCCACCGCCCAGTCGATCGCCTTCTTCCGGCGCTGAAGGGGCGCCCGGCCGGATAAAATGGGGTGTCCCCAACACAGGTCTTTCCATGAAATATGTTCTCATCGGTGCCGGCCCCGCCGGCGTAAGAGCGGCCGAGGCCTTGCGCGAGCAAGATCCGGCTGGCGATATCACCCTGCTCAGTGGCGAACCCGGCGAGCCCTATGCGCGCATGGCGATCCCCTACATCCTCACCGGGCGCATCGACGAGGCTGGCGCTGCGCAACGCAAGACCGCCGGCCACTTCGAGAGCCTGAGGATTCGCTACCTCAACCGCAAGGCCCTCAAGGTGCATGCGGGCGAGGCCGGCGGCACGGTCGATCTGGACGACGGCACCAGCCTCGGCTACGACCGCCTGCTGGTGGCGACCGGCTCCTCCCCCGCCCTGCCGCCCATCGCCGGCACCGACCTGCCGGGGGTGGTGACCTGCTGGACCCTCGAAGACGCCCGCACCATTGCCGAAAAACTCAAGCCCGGCAGCCGGGTGGTGATGTTGGGCGCCGGCTTCGTGGCCGGGGTCTGCATGAAGTCGCTGGTGCAAAGCGGGGTGCAGCTTTCGGTCATCGCCGGCCGCGCCGGGCAGATCCTGCGCTCGATGATGACCCCGGTGGGCAGCGCCCTGCTGCAGCGCTGGCTGGAGAAGAAGGGCGTCGAGGTCATCACCCAGGGCAAGGTGGAACGCATTGAAGCCGGACCGCGCCTGGTCATGGACACGCGCACCATAGACGCCGACCTCATCATCCTTGCCACCGGCGTGCGCCCCAACATCGGCTTCCTCGAAGGTACGGGGGCGGAGATCGACCAAGGCATCGTCATCAACGAATATATGGAAACGACGGTGCCCTGCATCTATTCGGCGGGCGACGTGGCCCAGGGGCGCGACTTTTCCACCGGCGAATGGGTCGTGCACGCCTTGCAGCCGACCGCCACCGAGCACGGCCGCATCGCCGCCCTCAACATGGCCGGCAAGCGCGTGCCCTACCACGGCAGCCTGAGCATGAACGTGCTCGATACCGTCGGCCTCATCTCCCACACCTTCGGCCTGTGGCAGGGGCGTGACGGGGGCGAGATCGTCGAAAAGGTCGATGAGGACAGTTTCCTCTACACCCGCCTGTGTTTCGAGGGCGACTGCCTGATCGGGGCCATCACCATCGGCCACACCGCCCACGTGGGCGCCATCCGCGGCCTGATCCAGACCCGGCGCAAGCTGGGCAAGTGGAAGGAGCGGCTGATGGAGAGTCCGCAACGCATCATGGAAGCCTTCGTCGAACTGGGCCGGGGCACCAAGGGATGACGCCAGCGGGGAACCGTGCGCTGCCGGCGCCGGCGTCATGGCGTTGGTGTGCTTCGACCACGCCATGAAATCCGGGCACGCCCCCGAAGCGGCAGCGCTTGATTCGCCGCGGCTTGTCCCGACGGCCTGAAATCTGGGAAAATTCAGGGTTTTACGCCACCTGTGGCGCCCATCTGCCTTCAAGGATTCCAGAATGTCCAACGCCGAACAGCAAACCCCGGTCCCCCAGGACGAGAACCACATCATCGCCGAGCGCCGCGCCAAGCTCGCCGAGTGGCGCCAGACCGGCAAGGCTTTCCCCAACGATTTCCAGCGGGAGAACACCGCCGGCAAGCTGCTGGAGGCCTACGGCGAGAAATCCACCGAGGAACTGGAAGGCATGCCGGTGGAAGTCAAGGTCGCCGGCCGCATGATGCTGAAGCGGGTCATGGGCAAGGCTTCGTTCGCCACCCTGCAGGACCTCTCCGGCCGCATCCAGATCTACGTCGCCCGCGACAAGGTGGGCGAGGACACCTACGCCGCCTTCAAAACCTGGGACCTGGGCGACATCCTCGGCGTCGTCGGCACCCTGATGAAGACCAAGACCGGCGAACTGACCGTCCAGGCCGCCGAAATCCGCCTGCTGACCAAGTCGCTCCGCCCGCTGCCGGACAAGTTCCACGGCCTTTCCGACGTGGAGATGAAGTACCGCCAGCGTTACGTCGACCTCATCATGAACGAGGAAACCCGCTTCACCTTCCTCGCCCGCAGCCGCATCGTCGCCTCCATCCGCAACTACATGAGCGGCCACGGCTTCCTGGAAGTCGAGACGCCCATGATGCACCCCATCCCCGGCGGCGCCTCGGCCAAGCCCTTCGTCACCCATCACAACGCCCTGGACATGCAGCAGTTCCTGCGCATCGCCCCCGAGCTGTACCTGAAGCGCCTGGTGGTGGGCGGCTTCGAGAAGGTCTTCGAGATCAACCGCAACTTCCGCAACGAGGGCCTCTCTCCCCGCCACAACCCCGAATTCACCATGATGGAGTTCTACGAGGCCTACGCCGACTACCGGAGCCTCATGGACTTCACCGAGGGGCTGCTCCGCCACGCCGCCCGCGAGGCCCTGGGCAAGGAAGTCTTCGAGTACCAGGGCCGCGTGCTGGACCTCTCCAAGCCCTTCCACCGCCTGACCATCTGCCAGGCCATCCAGAAGGAACACCCGGAATTCACCGACGCCCAGCTGGCCGACGCCGAATTCCTCAAGACCAAGATCAAGGCCTTCGGCGAGCCGCTCAAGCCCGGCGGCCTGGGCAGCCTGCAACTGCAGCTCTTCGAAGCCTGCGCCGAGGCCCAGACCTGGGAGCCGACCTTCATCATCGACTATCCGGTGGAAGTGTCGCCCCTGGCCCGCGCCTCCGACAGCAACCCGGAAATCACCGAGCGCTTCGAGCTCTTCATCGTCGGCCGCGAGATCGCCAACGGCTTCTCCGAATTGAACGACGCCGAGGACCAGGCCGCCCGCTTTGCCGCCCAGGCCAAGGCCAAGGACGCCGGCGACGAGGAGGCCATGTACTACGACGCCGACTTCATCCGCGCCCTGGAATACGGCCTGCCCCCCACCGGCGGCTGCGGCATCGGCATCGACCGCCTGGTGATGCTGCTCACCGACGCCCCGGCCATCCGCGACGTCATCCTCTTCCCGCAAATGCGCCCTGAATAACGGCGGGAGCGGCATGCAGATCAAGCAGATCCAGGCATCCGCCGACCCCGTCCAGGATCGCCTGCTGCTGCGCATCGCCACCAGCGGCAACGAGGAAGTCCGGGTCCATGTGACCCGGCGCTTCCTGCGGGAGTTGTGGCCCCACCTGGTGGCCATGCTCTTCGGCCACCTGGGGCGTCCGCTCCCGGCCGCCGGATCGGCGGCAGGCGCTGCCCCCGGCACCTTCGGCCAGCCCTACGCCAACCCCGACCCGACGCTGCCCCTCGGCGCCACGCCCCTCCTGCCCGGCGAGGCGAAGCTGGTACCCGCCGGCGACGGCCGCTGCAGCCTGACCCTGCGGGAACCCAGGGAGCGTAGTTTCACCCTCACCCTCGACGCCGACCTCCTGCAAGCCCTCTGCGCCATGCTGCGGGCCGCTGCGGAGCAAGCCGGATGGAATCTGGCGCTGCCCTACGGCAGCCCGGCACCGACCGACGCGGAACCCGCACCGACGGGCAGGCAGTTGCTGCACTGACACGGGCAGATCTTGAGCGCCTTTCCGCTCCTCCCGCCGTTCGCCCCGTGCCCATCGACACGGCGTAGGGCAGGCCTGTCGCGGAGCGGCATCCCCCTCCCCATCGCCCAGAACCTGTCGAAGGACGGCCACGCCCTCCCGCCGTTGGCCCTGAGCCTGTCGAAGGGCGCTTTGCCACGGGCTTCGGCAGGCCCAGCCCGACCGGAAGCCAGGGTCGCCCATGAGCGAAACAACTCTTCGCGGCGCCCCGCCTGATGTGGCTCGAACCCGCCCGTCTCGAATTCGGCCCTGACGGCACGCCCTTTTCCGCCACCTACGGCGACATCTACCACTCCGCTGCTGGCGGCCCGGAACAGGCCCGCCACGTCTTTCTTGGCGGCAACGGCCTGCCGGCCCGCTGGCAGGGGCGGGAGCGCTTCGTCATCCTGGAGACGGGCTTCGGGCTGGGGCTGAACTTCCTCGCCACCTGGGCGGCCTGGCAGGCCGACCCGCAGCGCTGCCGGCGCCTGCATTTCGTCTCCGTGGAGAAGCACCCCTTCTCCGCCGGCGACCTGCAAACCGCCCAGGCCGCCTGGCCGGAATTCGCCCCCCTGGCCGAGGCGCTGCGCGAACGCTGGCCGCCCCTGGTGCCCGGCGTGCATCGGCTGAACCTGGCGGGCGGACAGGTGGTCCTCACCGTCGTCTTCGGCGATGCCAGCGAAGTGCTGAAGAAGCTCGACGCCGCCGTGGACGCCTTTTACCTGGACGGCTTTTCGCCGGCAAAGAACCCGGAGCTGTGGTCACCATCCCTGTGCCGCACCCTGGCCCGCCTGGCGGCGCCGGGGGCGACCCTGGCCACCTGGTCGGTGGCCGGCGGCCTGCGGGAGGCCCTGGCCGGCGCCGAATTCGACCTGGAAAAACGCCTCGGCTTCGCCGGCAAGCGGGAGATGCTCGTCGGCCACTACCGTTCCCGCAAGCCGGCGAGCCATGGCTTGCCCGCGGACCGCCGGGCCATCGTCCTCGGCGCCGGCGCCGCCGGCAGCACCGCCGCCCACCGCCTGGCCGCCCGCGGCTGGCAGGTGACGGTGCTGGAACGCAACGCCGCCCCCGGCCAGGGGGCCTCCGGCAACATCGCCGGCGTCCTGCGCCCCCTGCCCAGCGTGGACGACAACCGCCTGGCCCGGCTTACCCGCGCCGGCTACCTGGCCACCCGCGGCCTGCTGCGGGACCTGGGCGAGGCCGTGCGCTGGGCGCCCTGCGGCGTCCTCCATCTGGCCCGGGACGCCGCCCATGAGGAAGTGCAGCGGCGCACCGCCGACACCCTGGGGCCGCCGCCGGAATTCTTCCAGTTCATCGACCGGGAGGCCGCCTCGGCGCGCCTGAAGTGGCCGGTGAGCACCGGCGGCTGGTGGTTCCCCAACGGCGGCTGGGTGCAGCCATTTTCCCTGTGCCGGGCGGCCATCGGCGCCTTCCCGGAGCGGGTCGCCGCCCGCTTCGGCGTCGCCGTGGCCCGGCTGGAACGTCAGGAGGGGGAATGGCAGGCCCTGGCCGCCGACGGCACCCTGCTCGCCGCAGCGCCCCATCTGGTGGTGGCCGGCGGCGCCGAGGCCACCCGCTTCCCGCAACTGGCCTGGCTGCCCCAGAAGGCCGCCCGGGGCCAGGTGACGCACATCCCCGAGGGCGCCACGCCGCCCCTGGACGTGGTGCTGTGCCGCCTCGGCTATGCCACGCCGGCAGTGGACGGGCTGCGGGTGGCCGGCGCCTCCTTCACCGTCGGCGACGACGATCCGGCGGAGCGCCTCACCGACCATCAGGACAACCTGGCCCGCCTCGACCTCATCCTGCCCGGCTTTGCCCGCGACCTGGACCCTGCCGCCCTGCACGGCCGCGTCGGTTTCCGCCCCGCCTCGCCGGACCGGCTGCCGATGGTGGGGCCGGTGGCGGAAGGCACGCCTGCGGGAACCAACGGCCGCCTGCACGACCTGCCGCTGCAGCCGGGTCTGTGGTGCGTGCAGGGCTTCGGCGCCCGGGGTATCGTCTGGTCGGCCCTCATGGGGGAACTGCTGGCCAGCCGCATGGACGGCGACCCCCTGCCCCTGGAAACCGATCTGGCCGACGCCCTGGACCCTGGACGTTTCCTGCTCAAGACCGCCCGCCGGCATCGCCTGCCGGATGACCCGGCCTGAGGGTCAGGCTTCCGCTACCGCCGGGACGGGCCACAGCAGGCGCAGGCCGAAGACGAACCCCGCGAAGGCCGCGCACAGGCCGAGGGAAGCCAGCAGCTCGAAGGGATCGGGCGGCAGGATCAGCCAATAGCCGTGCCCCTTGATGAGGGCCGCGAAGCTGGAGACGCAGAAGGGCATGAGGAACAGCCGGAAGATCTGCCAGCCCCCGGGCCGGGGGCTCCCGGGGCCGCCCACGCTGAGCAGGAGGGCGAAGCCGATGATCGCGCTGATGCCCAGCGAGTTGAGCCAGATGGCCGGTGCCGGATCGAAGCGGAAGGCGACGGTGGCCAGATACCACAGCAGGTAGCACCAGAGGACCAGCCGGCCCGCCGTCAGGTCGCGGAAATAGCGCAGCAGGCCCATGCTCACTTACCCTCGCAGCGCCGCCGCAGCCAGTGGTCCAGGCTGAGCCGTCCCGGCCCCAGCAGGATCAGCGGCAGCAACATGCCAAGGAAGAGAACCGGCAGCTTGAAGTTGCCGAACCCCTTGTCGCTGAAGCCATAGCCCTGGTACAGCTCGCCCAGGGTATGCCAGGCATCGGGCCAATGGACGGCAGCGATGGCGACCACGGTGAGGACGGACAGGGACACGGCGAAGAAGCGCGTCCCCAGGCCCACCAGGAGGGCCACGGCCCCCGCCAGTTCGAACCAGGTGGACAGTTGCCAACTGATCTCCGGATGCACCAGGCTGAAGGGGAAGGGAAAGCGGTCCTGGATGTCGGCGAACCAGTTGCTGCCATTGAACTTTTCCAGGCCGGATTCGAAGAAATCCCAGGCCAGGAGGAGGCGCAGGCTGAGGAGGCCGACCCACAGGCCGGCCAGGTCCAGGGCGTGCAGGCCCCGGCAGGCAAGGGTTTTCATGGTTTGACTCCGAGGATGATGCCGAGGCCGCGCAGTTCCGCCAGCAGCCCGGCGCCGTGGGCGAGGACCGCGTCGGGGTCGGCGTGGCCCAGCTCGCCGGCAATGCGGCGGCAGGCGTCAGAGCCGGTGCGGCCGCCTTCGACGATGAGCGCCAGCAGGCGGGCGGTGACCGGGTTGATTTCGGCGAAGGCGACGTCGTCGCCGGCGTCGCGGTAGATGACAAGATGGGTGGCCAGGGGCCGCCGCGGGCGATAGTCCGGCCCGATGCGATGCACCGGCCAGGCGTAGGCCACGCTCATGGCGGCCGGGTTGAGCACCGGCCGGCCGGCTAGGAGATCACCCTCGACGGCGGGCGGCGCGGCGGCGTCGGTGACGTCCATGGCCAGCTCCGCCCACTCGTAATGGGCGAGTTCGGCAAACCAGGGCGGCAAAGGCTGGCGAATGCCGCCTTCCTGCAGGTAGTGCACGAATTCCCGCGGGATTTCCCGGAACCAGGGGGTAGGGCTGCGCCAGTCGCGGAAGAAGGCGCGGTTGAGCCGCCGCCAGCGCAGGTCGCCCAGCACCGCCCGGCACACCGGGAAGCAGGCGTCGAGGAAACCGGTGACGTTGTTGAACAGCAGTTCGCCATAGACGGCGGCCCGGCGGGCCGGCACACCGGCCGGGCGGGCCGCGTGGTGCGGGTCGCGCAGGTGGCGGCCGAAGGCCATCTGGAAGTCCTGGAAGGCGCTCATGCTGCCTCCCGGGCGGCGGCGTAAGGCGCCAGGATACCGGCGACGACTTCCACCTCGGCGGTCAACTCGGCCAGGTCGGGGATGTTGAAATCCCGCTCCAGGCAGGTGGGCACCGGACCCACCCGGCGGTAGGCCTCTTCCAGCAGGCTCCACACCGGATCGATCACCGGCGCGCCGTGGGTATCCACCAGCAGGCCATCGGGCTCGGTGTAGTGGCCGGCCACGTGGATGTAGCAGGTACGCTCCAGGGGCAGGGCCGTCATGAAGGCCAGGGGGTCGAAGCCGAAATTGCGGCTGTTCACGTAGATGTTGTTCACGTCCAGGTGCAGCAGGCAATCGGCCTCGGCGATGATGGCGGCAATGAATTCGGTCTCGCTCATCTCGGCGCCGGGCGGGGCGACGTAGTAGGAGGCGTTCTCGATGCCGATCTTCATCTCCAGGATGTCCTGGGCGCGGCGGATGCGCCCCGCCACCCAGCGCACGGCGTCGCCGGTGAAGGGGATGGGCAACAGGTCGTAGAGATGACCGTCGTCGGAACACCAGGAGAGGTGTTCGGTGTAGAGGCCCATGCCGTGCTCGGCCATGAAAGCCTTGATGCGGCGGAGCAGCGCTTCGTCCAGGGGCGTCGGCCCGCCCAGGGAGAGGGAGAGCCCGTGGCAGACGAAGGGATGGCGCTCGGTGAAATGGCGCAGATCCTTGCCGGAATGGCCGCCCATGCCGGCCCAGTTCTCGGGGGCCAGTTCGAAGAAGCGGATGGCATCGGGCACACCGGCCTTCAAGGCCGGGATCAGTTCGCGGCGAAAGCCGAGACCGGCGCCCTGGGGACGCTTTGGCGACATGAAAATTCTCCGAAGGGGAAAACGGGGCGCACCGGGGTGCGCCCCGGCAGGCAAATTACTTCTTCTTGTCGGCGCCGCACTTGGCTTCGCCGCACTTGCCGTCCTTCTTCTTGTCGGCCCCGCAACTGCCGTCCTTCTTCTTGTTGGCGCCGCAATTGCCCTCGGCCTTCTTCTTGTCGGCGCCGCACTTGGCCTCGCCGCACTTGCCGTCCTTCATCTTGTCGTCGGCGGCGGCCAGTTGATAACCGGTTTCCAGCTTCTTGATGGCGAAAGGGTTGTCGGCCGCATGGGCGATGGGGGCGAAGGCGGCGGTGGCGGCAAAGGCAGAGCCGATGGCGAGGGAAACGACGTTCTTGGTTTTCATGGTTTTCTCCTATCAGGGTTGAGGTACGGGGCCTATTCCATGCGCCTGAGCCAATCGGCACAGGCGTCGCGCAGGAACTTGAACTGGCGCTCGGCGCGGCGGCAGCCGACGCAGATCATCATGTGCACCCGCAGCCCGACCCGCTCCCCCAGCGTCAGTGGGCGTTCCAGGGACTGCGACATGAGCCGCGTGGCTTCCTTGCAACTGAGCATTTCCGTTCCTTTTTTCCGGCGCCTGGAATGGGCACCTGCCTGGTAGTCGTTTACCAAATGAAAACCTTACACGATTCGTAAAGTATCATTATCCAAACCTATCTGCATGGAGCCTCCGTGGCCACCAACGACCTGGACGATCCCGAATTCATCGCCGGCCTGCGCCGCGACATGGTGCGCTTCGCGGAACTGCAGTTGCGCGACCGCGCCGCCGCCGAGGATGCGGTGCAGGAAACCCTGGCCGCCGCCCTCCAGCAGCGGGACCGGTTCCAGTCCCGCTCGTCCCTGCGCACCTGGGTGCTCTCCATCCTCAAGAACAAGATCGTGGACGCCATCCGCCTGCGTTGCCGGCAGGTCGATGTCCACGGCGACGGCGACGATGCCGACGCCGATGCCTGGTTCGACGAACAGGGCCACTGGTCCGAAGATACCCGCCCGGCGGCCTGGGGCAATCCGGAGGAATCCCTGCAGAGCCGGCAGTTCTGGGAGGTCTTCGAAGCCTGCCTGCACCGCCTGCCGGAAGCCCCGGCCCGGGCTTTCCTCATGCGCGAGGTGATGGGCTTCGACACCGAGGAAATCTGCACCACCCTGGCCATCACCGCCAACAACTGCTTCGTGCTCCTGCACCGTGCGCGCCTGGCCTTGCGCGCCTGCCTGGGGGAGCGCTGGTTCGCCGGCAAGATGGCCTGAAACAAGATGTAAGAGTCTGTTTCCATGGCCTGCGGGAACGACGTCCGTGCGTTATTGTGCAGTGAAGAACCCCACGGAGTCGCATCATGGAAAACATCGCCAAGACCACCCATCCCCTGATCCTCGTCGCCGCCGCCTCGGTCACCATCGCCAGCCTGGCCGCGGTTGCCCATTTCACCGGCCTGCTGCCGGGCCGCGACGCCGAAGCGCCGCAAGCCGTCGCCGCTGCCAACGCCCTGGTGCCGCCGCCACCCGCTGCACCCGTGGCTGAAGCGCCGAAGGCGGAAGCCCCCGCCGCCGCTCCGGCTCCCGAGCCGGCCCGCCCCGCCGCCAAGCCCCATCGCCGGGCAGCCGCCGGCGCCCCGGACCGGGTGTATGACAGCAGCACCAGCGGCAACCGCCGCGTCGCCGCCGAGGGCAACGACGCCGGCATCGACGTGATCCCCTCCCAGCCACCCCGCATCACCAACCAGGGCCCGGCCACCGCCGCCTCCGCCCCGCCGGTCTGTCATGACTGCGGCACCGTGGAAAGCGTGCAGGAGGTGCAGACCAAGGGTGAAGGCACCGGCCTCGGCGCCGTCGCCGGCGGCGTGCTGGGCGGCGTCCTTGGCCACCAGGTGGGCCGCGGCACCGGCAAGGACCTGGCCACCATCGCCGGGGCCGTGGGCGGCGCCTTCGCCGGCCACCAGGTGGAAAAGAACGTGCGCAGCGAGAAGCAGTACCAGGTCACCGTGCGCTTCGACGACGGCGCGGTCCGCACCTTCACCCAGAAGAGCGCCACCGGCTGGCGCAACGGCGACCGCGTCCGCCTCGACAACGGCAGCCTGCGCAACCTGTAAACCCGCTCCCTTTGCGGAACCCGATCCCTGGGGGTTCCACGCCCCCGCCCCGGCTTGCCGGGGCTTTTTTTCGTCGGCAGCGACGGACCTTGCCGGCCGCCACATAAGCAAATGCGGAACGCGTCTTTCCCACCATCCGGCCGGTGCTAAGATTGGTGGTTCATTCCATTCAAATCCACCAACAATCCGAGGGAGCCCGCATGAAGATCGAAACCCTGGCCGTCCACGGCGGCTATTCGCCCGACCCCACCACCAAGGCGGTGGCGGTGCCCATCTACCAGACCACCTCCTACGCTTTCGACAGCACCCAGCACGGGGCGGACCTCTTCGACCTCAAGGTCCAGGGCAACATCTACACGCGCATCATGAATCCCACCCAGGATGTCCTGGAGAAGCGCATCGCCGCCATGGAAGGCGGCATCGCCGGGCTGGCCCTGGCTTCCGGGCAGGCGGCCATCACCTACGCCATCCTCACCATCGCCGAGGCCGGCGACAACATCGTCTCCGCCTCCACCCTCTACGGCGGCACCTACAACCTTTTCGCCCACACCTTCCCCCAGTACGGCATCGAGGTGCGCTTCGCCGACTACCGCGACCCGGGCGCCTTCGAACGCCTCATCGACGGCCGCACCAAGGCCATCTACTGCGAATCCGTGGGCAATCCCCTGGGCAACCTCACCGATTTCGAGCAACTGGCCGAAATCGCCCACCGCCACGGCGTGCCGCTGATCGTGGACAACACCGTGCCCTCCCCCTACCTCTGCCGCCCCATCGAGCACGGCGCCGACATCGTCGTGCACTCATTGACCAAGTACATTGGCGGCCACGGCAATTCCATCGGCGGCATCATCGTCGATAGCGGCAAGTTCCCCTGGGCCGAGCACAAGCAGAAATTCAAGCGCTTGAACGAGCCCGACGTCTCCTACCACGGGGTGGTCTACACCGAGGCCCTGGGCCCCGCCGCCTTCATCGGCCGCGCCCGGGTGGTGCCCCTGCGCAACATGGGCGCCGCCATCAGCCCCTTCAACGTCTTCCTCATCCTGCAGGGGGTGGAGACCCTGGCGCTGCGCATGGACCGCATCTGCGACAACACTCTGGCCGTCGCCAGGTTCCTGCAGGGCCACGGCAAGGTGAATTGGGTCAATTACGCCGGCCTGCCCGAGCACAAGGACCACGCCATCGCCCGGAAATACATGGGCGGCAAGGCTTCCGGCATCCTCACCTTCGGCGTCAAGGGCGGGCGAGAAGGCGGCGGGCGCTTCCAGGATGCCCTCAAGCTGGTGACGCGGCTGGTGAATATCGGCGACTGCAAGTCCCTGGCCTGCCACCCTGCCTCCACCACCCACCGCCAGCTTTCCCCCGAGGAACTGGCCAAGGCCGGCGTCTCGGAAGACATGATCCGCCTGTCGGTGGGCATCGAGCACATCGACGACATCCTGGCCGACCTGGACCAGGCCCTGGCCGCCGCGTAGCTACTTCTCCGGCGGGGGCTTGCCCGGGCCGCCCCCCTTCTTGGGGGCGGCCTTTTTCTTGGCCGGGGCGTGGTGTTCCTTGGGACCGGCGGCGAATTCCTGGCGGGCGGCGACCATTTCGGCCAGGGCCGAAACCACGTGGTAGTTGATGGAGTCCTTGGGCACGTTGCCCTTGTCGTCCGGTTCGCCCACGGGCAGGCCGGTGAGGAGTTCGAGGGCGGCATCCACGTGGCCCACGGCATGGATGGCGAACTTGCCGTCGGCCACGGCCCGGACCACGTCGTCCCGCAGCATGAGGTGGCGGACGTTGGCGGCGGGGATGATGACCCCCTGTTCGCCGGTAAGCCCCCGGGCCCGGCAAATGTCGAAGAAGCCTTCGATCTTTTCGTTTACCGCGCCGATCGGCTGCACCACGCCGTACTGGTTCACCGACCCGGTCATGGCCAGGGACTGGCGGATGGGCACCGTGCCGAGGGCGGAGATGAGGGCGCAGAGTTCGGCCAGGGAGGCGCTGTCGCCTTCCACGTCGCCGTAGGACTGCTCGAAGACGATGCTGGCCTTGAGGGACAGCGGCATCAGGCGGCCATAGCGGGCGGCGAAGAAGGACGAGAGGATGAGCACGCCCTTGGAATGGATGGGGCCGCCCAGTTGCACCTCCCGCTCGATGTCGACCATCTCGCCCTCGCCCATGGCGACGCTGGCGGTGAGCCGCACGGGATGGCCGAAGACCAGGTCGCCGACGATGGTGGCCGCCAGGCCATTGATCTGCCCCACCGCATACCCGCCGGTGGCGATGAACAGGACATCGTCGAGGATCGCCCTGTGGTGCTGCTGGCGCAAGCGGTCGAGACGCCACTCCTGGGCGTCGAGGGCGGCTGCCACGTGTTCCCGGCCGATGGTCTGTGCACCGGCCTTGCCGGCGTGGTAGTCGGCTTCGGCCAGGAGGTCGCCGAGGCGCCGGACCTGGGTGGTGAGGCGGCCGGCGTCGTCGGCGAGGCGGGCCGCGTGCTCGATCACCCGGGCGATGGCAGGCGCCGCCAGGGGCCGCAGTTGGCTCCGGCGAGCCAGGGTGGCCACCAGGCGGGCGTAGAGGGCCGTGTTCTCGGGGGTGCGGTCGATTTCGCTCTCGAAGTCGGCGGCCACCTTGAAGAGCCCAGTGAATTCGGGGTCCAGCTCGGCCAGCAGGTAATAGACGATGGGCTCGCCGAAGAGGATGACCTTCAGGTCCAGGGGCACCGGCTCGGGCACCAGTTGCTGGGTGCTGGCCAGACCGTACATTTCGCCCAGGGATTCGATGCGGATTTCCCCGGCCCGCAGGAGCCGCTTGAGGCCGTCCCAGGCGAAGGGCTGGCCCACCAGCTTGGCGGCATCGAGGAGCAGGTAGCCGCCGTTGGCCCGATGCAGGGCGCCAGCCTTGATGAGGGTGAAGTTGGAGACCAGGGTGCCCATGTGGCTGATGTGCTCGACCCGGCCGACCAGGTTCTGGAAGGTGGGGTGGTCCTCATAGACCAGGGGGCGGCCGCTCTGGCCGGCGTTGTCCACCAGGAGATTCACCAGGTAGCGCTGGACCGAGATGCTGCCGGAGAAGAGCAGCATCTCCATCTCGCCTTCGCTCTTCTGGCTTTCCCGCAGACTGTCGCCGGTTTCCACCACGTCCTTCTCGACGGCGGCGAAATGCGCCAGCACCTCCGGCAGATCGGCGTAGTCCTGGCGCAGTTCCTCGATGAGGTGGCCCACCGCTGACTGCAGGGCGTCGCAGCCGGCCTTCTTGAGCTTGTTCTGGGTTTCCCGCCGCCAGCGGGGGAACTGCATGACCAGCTTGTGCAGCCGCTCCTGGAAGGCGCTCATCTGGGCCTTGAGTTCTTTTTGCCGCTCCTCGGGCAACTGCTCGAACTCTTCGCCGGAGAGGGTTTCGTCCGGATTCTTGAGGGGCAGGAAGGTGAAGCCGTCCGGCGTGCGCACCAGGGCCACGCCCTTGTCGATGGCCTCGTGGCCGAGGCCGCGCAGGGCGCCCTCCTCCCTGTCCTTGTATTCCTGCTGCAGGGCTTCGACCCGCAGGCGGTACTCGTCGCTGTCGAAGGCGGCGGCGATGGCCGGCCCCAGCTCGCTGACGAAGCGCTGCATGTCGTCCCGCAGCCGCGCCCCACGGCCGGCGGGAAGGCTGAGCAACTTCGGCTCCCGGGCAGCGGCGAAGTTATTGACGTAGCACCAGTCGGTGGGCTGGCGGCCGTCGCCGCCTTCGGCCCCGATCAGGCGGCGTACCAGGTCGTGGCGCCCGTAGCTCGGGTCGCCGAGGGCGAAGAGGTTGTAGCCGGGCCGGCGGATGTCGATGCCGAAACGCAGGGCCTCCACCGCCCGGGCGTGGGCGAATTCCTCCCCGAGGTCGGCCAGTTCGTCGCTGCGGGCGCAGCCGAGGGCTGCCGGGTCGCAGGCGGTGTAGAGCTTTTCCGGCGTCAGGCGGAATCTGTCGGCCGGTGGAGCGGCGGAGCTTGGATTGGTCATCAGCGGATTTCCTCGACCATCAGCCAGATCGAACGGCTGTCCCGCACTTCGCCGGTGGACAGGCTGAGGGTGCCCCGCTCGCTGGCGCCGGCCTGGCGGCCGGTGCCGCCCAGTTCGATCCATTCCCCCAGGCGGCCGGAAACGGTGGTGGAAAGGCGCTGGGTGTCGGCGCTGCCGTAGCCGTAGCGGCCCGGGGAGTCGGCCTGCTGGCTGATTTCCAGGGTCACTCGGTCGCCGGAAACGCGGGGCACGGCGTAGAAGCCCTGGCCGATGTCGCGATAGACGACGGTGTCGGTGGCCACCACGCCGCCGGGGCCGACCACCACCTGGCGCAGGGGCACCGGCAGGGAGCGCCCGACCTGGATGAAGGCCTGGCCGCCCTCGATGGTCTGCACCATCTGGCCACCAGATTCGCTCCTGACGCTCTTGGTGTCCCACACCCGGGCGCTGCCGTCCACCCGGCTGGTGCTGCCCAGGGTGACCTGCCCGCTGGCGCCCACGCCGCGGCTGCTCTCGTCCGCCTGGCGGTTGCTGCTGACACGGATGACGAGCCGGCGGGCGGGCGTATCCATGGCCGCCAGGGCGCGCTTGATCTCTTCCCGGTTCTTGCGGCTGGCCCGCAGGAAGAGCTGGTTGTTCATGCCGGTGAGCGACCCGCCGGGCTCCACCAGGGGCTGCAGCACGGGCAGCACCTTGTCCACCGTCTGGCTCCGCAGGGGGATGACCTCCAACTCCTGCTGGCCCCAGGCGGGCAAAGCGAACAGGGCGGCGACGAGGAGCAGCAGACGGATCATGGTTCCCTCCTTGCGGGGGCCGGGCTTACCCGGCGTTGTGGGGCTGGGCCAGGTACTCCCGGGAATTCATTTCGGTCAGGCGGCTCACCGTGCGCAGGAATTCCGACGCCTGGGTGCCTTCGGTGTAGAGCTGGTCGGCGGGCACCTCGGCGGTAGCGATGAGCTTGACCCGGTGGTCGTAGAAAACATCCACCAGCCAGGTGAAGCGGCGGGCTTCGGAGGCTTCCCGGGCGCTCATGCGGGGGATGCCGGAAAGGAGCACGGTGTGGTAGCCACGGGCGATCTCCAGGTAGTCGTTCTGGGAGCGGGGGCCGCCGCACAGGGTCCGGAAGTCGAACCAGATGACGCCGTTGGCCCGGCGCAGGGTATCGATGTCGCGTCCCAGAATCTCGATCTTGCCGCCCTTCTTGCCTTCCTCCCCCGCCACCAGGCGGAAGTAGTCGAGCATCTTCTTCTCCGCCGCGGCATCGGCGGGATGATGGTAGATCTCCACCTGCTCCAGGGTGCGCAGGCGGTAGTCGACGCCGGCATCCACTTCGATGACGTCCATCTTGTCCTGCAGCAGAGCGATGGTGGGCAGGAAGCTCTCCCGGTGCAGGCCGTTGGGATAGAGCTTGTCCGGCGGGTAGTTGGAGGTCATGACCAGGATGACGCCCCGCTCGAAGAGGCCATCCAGGAGCCGCCCGAGGATCATGGCGTCGGCGATGTCGGAGACGTGGAATTCGTCGAAGCAGAGCAGGCGCACGTCCTTGGCGATGTGCTCTGCCACCTTGAGCATGGGATCGGCCTCGCCCTTGAAGGCGTCCAGATCCCGGTGGATCTGCTGCATGAAGGCGTGGAAATGAATGCGCTTCTTGCGCCGGTAGGGGACGGCATTGAAGAAGCAGTCCATGAGGAAGCTCTTGCCCCGCCCCACCCCGCCCCAGAAATACACGCCCCGCGGTGGCTTGGGCGGCGAGAGCAGACGCTTGAAGGTACTGCCGCGGGCGACCTTGAAGTCCAGGAGATCGCCGTAGAGGCGCTGCAGGGATTCCGCCGCCGCTTTCTGGGCAGCGTCCGCCACGTAACCGAGACTGTCGAGCAACCCGAAGTAGGCGTCGAGCATGCCGGTGGCGGAGACGTTGAGTTTTCGGTGGGGCATGATGTTTTTATGCTATGGCCAAATTGCCATTCTGCCAAAGAAACCTGTGGTTTCGGCGAACCTGGCCGGCCGGTTCGGCGGAAAGCAAAAGGGCGGGAGCGTCGCCGCCACCCGCCCTTTCAGGCCAGCCCGTTGGGGCTTAGAAGTGCAGCGAGCGCTTGTCGCAGGCCAGGGCCGCCTCGTGCATGACTTCCGACAGGGTCGGGTGGGCATGGCAGATGCGGCCGAGGTCCTCGGAGGCGCCGGCAAATTCCATGGCCACCACGGCTTCGGCGATCAGCTCGGAGGCGTTTACGCCGATGATGTGGACGCCGAGGATGCGGTCGGTCTTGGCATCGGCCAGGACCTTGACGAAGCCGGAGGCGTCGCCGTGGCCCAGGGCGCGGCCATTGGCCAGGAAGGGTACCTTGCCCGGCTTGTAGGCGATGCCGTCGGCCTTCAGCTGCTGCTCGGTCTTGCCCACCCAGGCGATTTCCGGATGGGTGTAGATGACGCCCGGGATGGTGTCCATGTTGCAGTGGCCAGCCTGGCCGGCGATCAGCTCGGCGACCATGACGCCCTCCTCGGAAGCCTTGTGGGCCAACATGGGGCCGCGCACCACGTCGCCCACCGCCCAGACGTTGGGCAGGTTGGTCTTGCAGTGGCCATCCACCTCGACCTGGCCGCGCTCGTTGAGCTTGAGGCCCACCGCTTCGCCGTTGAGGCCGTCGGTGTTGGGGATGCGGCCCACCGACACGATCAGCTTGTCGCATTCCAGCTTTTGCGCGCCGTCCTTGCCTTCGTATTCGACGGTGACGCCCTTCTTGCCGCTGGTGACCTTGTTGATCTTGACGCCGACGCTGATCTTGAGGCCCTGCTTGGTGAACAGCTTGAGGGCTTCCTTGGCCACGTCCTGGTCGGCGAAGGCCATGAAGTCGGGCAGCGCTTCGAGGACGGTGACTTCGGCACCGAGGCGGCGCCAGACGGAACCGAGTTCGAGGCCGATGACGCCGGCGCCGATGACGCCCAGGCGCTTGGGCACGGCAGAGAAGTCCAGCGCGCCTTCGTTGTCGCAGATGATCTTGTTGTCCACCGGGATGCCGGGCAGGTGGCGGGGCTTGGAGCCGGTGGCGATGATGACGTGCTTGGCCAGCACTTCCTCGGCGCCGACCTTGACCTTGTAGAGGTCGCCTTCCTTGCCGACGAAGCTGCCGTGGCCGTTCAGGCCGGTGACCTTGTTCTTCTTGAAAAGGCCCTTGATGCCGCTGGTGAGCTGGGTGACGATGGTGTTCTTGCGGCCGACCATGGTCGGCACGTCGATGGCGACGCCCTTGGCGGTGATGCCGTGCATGGCGAAGGAATGCTGGGTCTCCTCATAGAGTTCGGAGGAGCGCAGCAGGGCCTTGGAGGGAATGCAGCCGACGTTGAGGCAGGTGCCGCCGAGGCGGGGTTCGCCCTTGGGATCGGCGTAGGGGTTGGATTCGCAGCAGGCGGTGGCAAAACCGAGCTGGGCGGCGCGGATGGCTGCCACGTAGCCGCCGGGGCCGCCGCCGATAACGAGCACGTCAAATTGCTTGGACATGATTCAACCTTTCGATGTTCGGATGTGCAAAGCGCCAGCGCCCTTGTGGGACGCTGGCGCCCGAGCGGCGTCGCTTAGACGCCGAGGAGCAGGCGGGCCGGGTCTTCCAGCGCTTCCTTCATGGTCACCAGACCGAGGACGGCTTCACGGCCGTCGATGATGCGGTGGTCGTAGGACATGGCGAGGTAGTTGATCGGGCGCACCACGACCTGACCGTTCTCGACCACGGCGCGATCCTTGGTGGCGTGGATGCCGAGGATGGCCGACTGGGGCGGGTTGATGATGGGGGTCGACAGCATGGAGCCGAAGACGCCGCCATTGGAGATGGAGAAGGTGCCGCCGGTGAGGTCTTCGATGGACAGCTTGCCATCCTTGGCCTTGGCGCCGAATTCGGCGATCTTCTTCTCGATCTCGGCGACGGTCATCTGGTCGGCGTTGCGCAGGATGGGCACGACCAGGCCGCGGGGGGAACCGACGGCAATGCCGATGTCGATGTAGCCGTGGTAGACGATGTCGTTGCCATCGACGGAGGCATTGAGGATGGGGAACTTCTGCAGGGCGGCGCAGGCGGCCTTGACGAAGAAGCCCATGAAGCCCAGGCGGACGCCATGGGTCTTCTCGAACTTCTCGGCGTACTGCTTGCGCAACGCCATCACCGGGCCCATGTTCACCTCGTTGAAGGTGGTCAGGATGGCGTTGGTCGATTGCGACTGGACCAGGCGCGCGGCGACGCGGGCGCGGAGCCGGGACATGGGCACGCGCTGCTCGGTGCGGGCGGCCTGCACGTCGACACCGGTGGGGGGCGTCGGCATGGCGACGGCAGCCGCGGCGGGCGCAGCGACCGGACCGGCGGCCGGGGCGGCCTTCTGGGCGGCGACGGCGTCTTCCTTGGTGACGCGGCCACCGCGGCCGGACCCGGCGACGTCAGCGGCAGCAATGCCCTTCTCGTCGAGGATCTTGCGGGCGGCCGGG
>DAINDE010000054.1:4376-22559 GCA_036732025.1 Rhodocyclaceae bacterium | reverse complement strand
GTCAGCCGAGCGCCCGCCCAGGAGATTCAAGGGAATCTGGGCGAACTGCTGGGTCGCCCCGCCCTGCAGGAAGAGCACCTTGTAGTTGGCGGGGATGCCCATCAGCTCCCGCAGGTCGGCCTCCGCCTGGGCCAGGATGGACATGAACTCCTTGCCCCGGTGGCTCATCTCCATGACGCTGCAGCCGGCGCCGTGCCAGTCCAGCATTTCTTCCTGGGCCTGGCGCAGCACGTCTTCCGGCAGTGCTGCCGGACCGGCGCTGAAATTCCAGATGCGGGCCATCACTCGCCCTCCAGCTCGCCTTCCGTCTCGACGACCTTCTCCAGGCCCGCCAGCTTCTCGCCTTCGTCCAGGGAGATGAGCGTCACGCCTTGCGTCGCCCGGCCCAGTTCGCGGATTTCCGCGACCCGGGTGCGGATCAGCACGCCGCCGGTGGTGATGAGCATGATTTCGTCCTCGTCGCTCACCAGCTTGGCGGCAACGATGTTGCCGTTGCGGGCGCTGGCGGCAATGGCGATGACGCCCTGGGTGCCGCGGCCGGAATGGCGGAAGTCGCCCAACTGGGTGCGTTTGCCGAAGCCGTTCTCGGTGGACACCAGTACCGTCTGCTGCTCGTTGTCGGCCACCAGCAGGGAAATCACCGCCTGCTTGGGCTGCAGCTTCATGCCGCGCACGCCGCGGGCCTGGCGGCCCATCGGACGGACGTCTTCCTCGTCGAACCAGACGGCCTTGCCGCCGTTGGAAACGAGGACGATGTCGTTCTGGCCGTTGGTCAGTTCGGCACCCACCAGGTAGTCGCCCTCGTCCAGCGCCACGGCGATGATGCCGGCCTTGCGCGGATTGGAGAAGTCGGACAGCGGCGTCTTCTTGACTGTCCCCATGACGGTGGCCATGAAGACGTACTTGTCCTCGGCGAATTCCTTCACCGGCAGGATGGCGTTGATCTTCTCGCCTTCCTCCAGCGGGAAGAGATTGACGATGGGCTTGCCGCGGCTGGTGCGGCTGCCCTGGGGCGCCTCGTACACCTTCAGCCAGTAGCAGCGGCCGCGGTTGGAGAAGCACAGGATGTAGTCGTGGGTGTTGGCCACGAACAGGTGGTCGATGAAATCCTCGTCCTTGATCGCCGCCGCCTGCTTGCCCCGGCCGCCGCGGCGCTGGGCGCGGTAGTCGGAGAGCGGCTGGGTCTTGATGTAGCCGCCGTGGGAGAGGGTCACCACCATGTCCTGGGGCGTGATCAGGTCTTCGATGCCCAGTTCCTGGGTATGCAGGACGATCTCGGAGCGGCGCTCATCGCCGAACTGGTCGCGGATGGCGGTCAGTTCGCCGGCGATGATGGCGGTGATGCGCTCGGGGCGGGCCAGGATGTCGAGGAGGTCGGCGATCTTCTCCATGACCTCCTTGTACTCGGCGACGATCTTGTCCTGCTCCAGGCCGGTCAGGCGCTGCAGGCGCAGTTCCAGGATGGCCTGGGCCTGGGCATCGGAGAGGCGATAGCCCTGGCCCGAAAGGCCGAATTCGGGGGCCAGGCCCTCGGGGCGATAACTGTCGGCGGCCGCCCGCTGCAGCATCTCCTCCACCAGGGCGCTGCGCCAGGTGCGTTCCATGAGGCCGCGCTTGGCGTCCGCCGGCGTCGGCGCCGCCTTGATCAGGGCGATGATCTCATCCACGTTGGAGAGCGCCACCGCCAGGCCTTCCAGGATGTGGCCGCGGTCACGGGCCTTCCTGAGTTCGAAGACGGTACGCCGGGTCACCACCTCGCGCCGGTGGGCGAGGAAGCATTCCAGCATCTGCTTGAGGTTCAGCAGCCGCGGCTGGCCATCCACCAGGGCCACCATGTTCATGCCGAAGGTATCCTGGAGCTGGGTCTGCTTATAGAGGTTGTTGAGCACCACCTCGCCGACTTCACCGCGTTTCAGCTCGATAACGATGCGCATGCCGGACTTGTCCGACTCGTCGCGGATGTCGGAGATGCCCTCGATCTTCTTTTCATTGACCAGCTCGGCGATCTTCTCGATCAGGGTCTTCTTGTTCACCTGATAGGGGATCTCGTCCACGATCAGGGCCTGGCGGTCGCCCTTGCCGATATCTTCGAAGTGGGTGCGGGCCCGCATGACGACGCGGCCGCGGCCCGTCATGTAGCCCTCGCGCACGCCCATGACGCCGTAGATGATGCCGGCGGTGGGGAAATCCGGCGCGGGGATGTGGCCGATCAACTCCTCGATGCTCATGGCCGGGTTTTCCAGCAGGGCCAGACAGCCCGAAATCACCTCGTTGAGGTTGTGGGGCGGGATGTTGGTGGCCATACCAACCGCGATGCCGGCGGCGCCGTTGATCAGCAGGTTGGGGATGCGGGCCGGGAGGATCAGGGGCTCGTTCTCGGAACCGTCGTAGTTGGGCCCGAAATCGACGGTTTCCTTGTCGATGTCTTCCAGCAACTGGTGGCCGATCTTGGCCATGCGCACTTCCGTGTAACGCATGGCGGCGGCGTTGTCGCCATCCACCGACCCGAAGTTGCCCTGGCCGTCCACCAGCATGTAGCGGAGCGAAAAATCCTGGGCCATGCGGACGATGGTGTCATAGACCGCGGTGTCGCCGTGGGGGTGGTACTTACCGATCACGTCGCCGACGATACGGGCCGACTTCTTGTAGGCCTTGTTCCAGTCGTTGCCCAGCTCGTGCATGGCGAAGAGGACGCGGCGATGGACCGGCTTCAGGCCGTCCCGCACGTCGGGCAGCGCCCGGCCGACGATCACGCTCATGGCGTAATCGAGGTAGGAGCGGCGCATTTCCTCTTCGAGGCTGATCGGCAGTGTTTCTTTGGCGAATTGATCCATGTCTCTCATCCGCGCCCTGGGGGCGCTGGTCTTGTTTGGTTGAACCGAGCGGAATTTGTTATTTTAGCACGCTGCCCCCGCCGGACCGACGCCCAAAATGCCAAAGAACATCGACCTGCTCATTGAAGCCCGCTGGATCGCCCCGGTGGAGCCGGACACCCTGCTTACCGGCCACGCCATCGCCGTAGCGGACGGCGCCATCGCCGCCATCCTCCCCGCGGCCGAAGCCAGAACCCGCTACACGCCGCGGGAACACGTGCAACTGGACAACCACATCCTCATTCCCGGGCTGATCAACCTCCACACCCATGCAGCCATGGTCCTGATGCGCGGCCTCGCCGACGACCTGCCGCTGATGACCTGGCTGGAAAAGCATGTCTGGCCGGCGGAAGCGGCCCACGTCTCGCCCCAGTTCGTCCATGACGGCACCCGCCTGGCCTGCGCCGAAATGCTCCTGGGCGGCGTCACCTGCTTCAACGACATGTACTTCTACCCCCAGGCCGCCGCCGAGGCGGCCGTGGAAATGGGCATGCGGGCGGCCATCGGCATCACCGTGCTGGAATTTCCCACCGCCTATGCCAGCGACGCAGACGACTATATCGCCAAGGGACTGGCCGTGCGCGACCGCTGGCGGGGACACCCCCTGGTCAGTTTCTGCCTCGCTCCCCACGCCCCCTACACCGTCTCCGACGCCACCTTCCGCCGCCTCGCCACCCTGGCCGGACAACTGGACCTGCCCATCCACTGCCACATCCATGAGACGCAGGCGGAAATCGAGCGAGGCCTCGCCGAGCACGGCAACCGGCCCCTGGCCCGCCTCCACGGGCTCAACCTCCTCGGTTCCGGCTTCATCGGCGTCCATGCCGTTCACCTGAATCCGGAGGAAATCGCGATCCTCGCCCGCCAGGGATGCTCCATCGCCCATTGTCCGACCGCCAACCTGAAACTTGCCAGTGGCATCGCGCCCGTCGCCGATCTGCTCGCGGCCGGCATCAACGTCGGACTGGGCACCGACGGGGCCGCCAGCAACAACCGTCTCGACCTTTTCCAGGAAATGCGTCTGGCCGCGCTCCTCGCCAAGGGGACCACCGGCGATGCCGCCGCCCTCGGCGCCGCCACGGCCCTGCGCATGGCCACCCTCAACGGCGCGGCCGCCCTCGGCCTCGACCGCAGGATCGGCTCCCTGCGCCCGGGCAAGGCTGCCGACATCTGCGCCGTCGATCTCTCCGGCATCGCGACGCAGCCCTGCTACGACCCGATATCACACCTGGTATATGCCGCCGGAAAGGAGCAGGTTTCCCATGTCTGGATCGGCGGAAAGTGTTGTGTAAGCAGCAACAAATTGTGTGCAGCGGCTGAAAATGATTTGAAGAAAACGGCCGGCCTATGGCAAAATAAGCTGGAAATCCGCCCATTTGCATGACGTTAGGGTGTTTTTTTATTTGGGCGGCAGGATTAATTATTCTTTCTACGAGGGAAAACGATGATCAACAAGTTCGCCAAGAAATCGGTTCTTCTGGCCCTGGCCGCTGGCCTGACTGTCGGCGCCACCCTGGCCCAGGCTCAAGAGCGCGTGTACGTGATCGACCAGCGTGACGTCGTCGCCAAGAGCAACTTCGGCCTGTGCTGGCGCACCGGTTACTGGACCCCGGCCGCCGCCGCCAAGGACAAGGCCGGTTGCGAGTGCGACAAGGATCTGCTGCCCAAGGAAGTCTGCGAGCCCAAGGCCGCTGAAACCGCTCCCAAGGCCCCCGATGCCGGTGGCGTGAAGCCCTCCGGCGAGAAGATCACCCTGGCCGCCGACGCCCTCTTCGACTTCGACAAGGCCGTCCTGCGCCCCGAAGGCAAGGCCAAGCTGGACGAACTGGTGGCCAAGGCCGGCGCCCTGAAGCTGGAAGTCATCCTGGCCGTCGGCCACACCGACCGCATCGGCAAGGATGCCTACAACCAGAAGTTGTCCGAGAAACGCGCCGCCGCCGTCAAGGAATACCTGGTGGCCAAGGGCATCGAAGCCAACCGCGTTTACACCGAAGGCAAGGGCGAGAAGCAGCCCGTCACCGGCGACAAGTGCAAGAAGATGGGCGCCGAGTCTGGCAAGAACAAGAAGCTGGTCGACTGCCTGCAGCCGGATCGCCGCGTCGACATCGAACTCATCGGCACCAAGTAATCCCTGCCTGGTTCGTCAAAAGCCCTGCTCCGGCAGGGCTTTTTTGTTTCCGCCACCCAAGTTGCAACCGGATTGGTGCAGCAGCGTCCAATACCGAAACCCTCCGTCGAGGAACCCCATGGTCAATGCCGATCCCAACGAACTCGCCAAATTTGGCGACCTGGCCCACCGCTGGTGGGACCCCAGCAGCGAATTCAAGCCCCTGCACGACATCAACCCCCTGCGCCTGGACTGGATCGACGGGGCCATCGGCCTCGCCGGCAAGCGGGTACTCGACGTCGGCTGCGGCGGCGGCCTGCTTTCCGAGGGCATGGCCGCCCGGGGTGCTGCGGTGACCGGCATAGACCTCTCCGACAAGCCCCTCAGCGTCGCCCGCCTGCATCTCCTGGAAAGCGGCCGGCAGGTCGATTACCGCAAGGTCGCGGTGGAGCAACTGGCGGAGGAAGCCCCTGCCAGCTTCGACGCCGTCACCTGCCTGGAAATGCTCGAACACGTCCCCGATCCCACCAGCATCGTGCGGGCCTGCGCGCGGCTGGTGAAGCCGGGCGGCACCGTCTTCTTCTCGACCATCAACCGCAATCCGCGGGCTTACCTCCTTGCCGTCATCGGCGCCGAGTATGTCCTCAACCTCCTGCCCAAGGGCACCCACGATTATGCCAAATTCATCAAACCGTCGGAAATGGCGCGCTGGTGCAAGGAAGCCGGGCTGGAACCGGACGAACTGGTGGGCATGAGCTACAACCCCTGGCAGCAAACCTACGCCCTGGGCCGTGACACCGGCGTCAATTATCTGCTGCGCGCCCGGCGCAATGCTTGAAGCGGTTCTCTTCGATCTCGACGGCACCGTGGCCGACACGGCACCCGACCTCGGCGCCGCCGCCAACCGTTTGCGCCAGGAGGCCGGCCTCACGCCCCTGCCCCTGGCCGCCCTGCGGCCCTACACCTCCCAGGGCGTGCGCGGGCTGCTCCGGGTCGCCTTCGCCACCGCCCCCGGGGAAGAAGGCTACGAGGCCCTCGCCGCCCGCTTCCTGGAACTCTACGCCGCCGACATTTGCGTCCACACCACCCTGTTCGACGGCATCGCCGAACTCCTGGACCGTCTCGACGCGACGGGCGTTCCCTGGGGCATCGTCACCAACAAGCGCAGCCGCTTCACCCTGCCCCTCCTGGAACGCCTGGGGCTCGCCTCCCGCACCCCGTGCGTCGTCAGCGGCGACACCACGGCGGCCACCAAACCCTCCCCGCTGCCGGTGTTGCATGCCTGCTCGCTGCTCTCCGTCGCCCCCGGCAAGGTTCTGTACGTCGGCGACGACCTGCGCGACATCCAGAGCGGCCGCGCAGCAGGGACACTGACGGCGGCCGTTTCCTACGGTTACCTGGGAGACTGCCCGCCCCTCGACGAGTGGAATGCCCATTTCGTCGCCGGCCACCCGCGGGAACTGGCCGGGTTCATTTTCGGCTGATCGTTCGCCGGCGCCGGGGATTGGCGATAATAGCCCCATGCGCAAACACTTGCGGAAAATCCTCCCGGACCACGGCGCCGTACGCGGCAACCGCTGGCTGGCGCCCTTCGAATCGTCGCTGCTGCATCCGCGCCTGTGGCACCTCAACCGCCATTCCGCCGCCGGCGCGGTAGCGGCGGGCTTGTTCTGCGGCCTCATTCCCGGCCCCTTCCAGATGCTGGGGGCGGCGATCTGCGCCCTGGTGTTCCGGGTGAACCTGCCGCTGGCCTTGGCGACGACCCTTTACACCAATCCCTTCACCATCGTCCCGCTCTATCTGGTCGCCTACCAGATCGGTCGCGTCGCCACCGGCGAAGGCGCCGGCTTCGTGGAACCGCCGCCCTTTGCCTGGGATTCGATCATGCAATGGGCAGGGGCCATGGGCCAGTGGGCTCTCCATCTCGGCAAACCCCTGGGCGTCGGCCTGCTGCTGCTCGCCTCGGGCCTGGCCGTAGCCGGCTATTTCGGTGTCCAGGCAGCATGGCGCATCTACCTGATCCGCGCCTGGCGCCACCGCAAAACAACCCGCACCTAGGTGCGGAAGCGCGCCACGTCCTGGGCAAGACCCTCGGCCAGCCGCCGCAGTTCGGTGGCGGTCTCGGCGTTGCTGGCGGCGGCGGCGTTGTTTTCTTCCGCCATCTGGGCGATCTTCTCGACGTTCTGGGCAATTTCGGTGCTGGCGGCGGCCTGTTCGCGCAGCGCGTTGGAGATTTCCTCCACGGCGCCCACCACCTGGCGGGAACGTTCCTGGGCCTGGTGGATGACTTCCCCGGCCGCCTGGGCCTGGTCGACCCCGATGGCGACGCTGTCCACACCCTGCTGCATACCGCTGACGGCGGTTTCGGTGCCGTGCTGGATGGAGCCGATCATGTCGGCGATTTCCTGGGTGGATTTGGCGGTGCGCTCGGCCAGCTTGCGCACTTCGTCAGCCACCACCGCGAAGCCGCGCCCCGATTCCCCGGCCCGGGCTGCCTCGATGGCGGCATTGAGGGCAAGGAGGTTGGTCTGGTCGGCGATATCCTTGATGGCGCCAACAATGGCCGAGATCTGGTCGGACTGGCGCCCCAGGGCCTCGACGGCGCTGGCGGTCTGATTGACCGTCTCGGCAATGCGGCGGATTTCGCCCACCACCCCGCCAACCATCTCGCCGCCCCGGGCCGCCACCTCGTCCGATTCCCGCGAATAGGTGCGGGCGTCCTGGGCATTGCGGGCGATGTGGTCCACGCCCACGGTCATTTCCTCCACCGACGCCGCCATGCTGGAAGCGGCGTCGCTCTGGGCACCGGCGCTGTCGGCGATCTGCCGGCTGGAAGTTGCCAGTTGCTCGGCGGCGGTGCGCAACTGCAGCACGCCGCCCTGGATGCGACCGAGCAGTTGGCGGAAGGCGGCGGCCATTTCGTTGAAGTGGTCGGCGGCGGTATGAAGCTCGTCGTTGCCGTCGAGATGGAAGCTGGCCGTCAGGTCCCCCTGGGAAAGCTGCGTCGCCCCCCGGGAAAAGACGGCAACGCTATTGACCACCGAGTAGTAGGCGCCCATGGAAAGGTAGCCGAGCACTGCCAGCAGGGCGGCCGTCAGCGCCAGATAGCCCGTCAATTGGCGTTTCCCGTGGTCGATGCGGCTCTGGAGCTGGACCTCGAACTGGGGGATGAGTACGTCGAACATGGTCTTGTAGCCGCTGTCGATGACCGCCGTGGCCATGGCGAAATAATCCTGGGGAGCGGTCTGGAACTTGTCGCCGAGGATGTCGTCCCGCACCAGGACGAGGAAGCGTTCGATGTCGGCGGACAAGCCCCGGGCAGCACCTTCCACCGCCGCGCGGGATGCGGGAGCGTAGGTCATGACCTTTTCCAGGTTGATGTTCTGGGCGCGCAGGGTCTGGTTCATCTGGCCCAGGCTGGCGGCCAGATCGACGCGCATCTGCGGCGACAGCTCCTTGCGGGTCAGCACGCCGGTTCCCCGGGCCCGGGTCTGACCGAGGATTTCCAGCATGGCCGGCATCTTCTGGACCACGGTATCCATCATGTAATAGGTGTCCATGACCGGATCGAGGGTCAGGTCGGTGGCGTCGGCCACCGTCACCATGAAGAGGAGCGCCTTGTCGATCATGGCCGTGTGCCGCTTGAGGTTGTCGGCAGGAGCCCAGGTGAGGCCCTGGCCGCGGATGGCGTCCCAGTCGCCGCGGATGGCCTTCCACTCGGCCCCGCCGCGCAGGGACTCGGGCAGCAGGGCCTCGGCTGCGGCCAGGGTGTCGCCGACCTCTTTCTCCTTGGCCGCCCGCCTGTCCTTCATGGCCTCGTTGCCGGCCAGCACGCCGGCGGAAAGGCCGCGGTGCTGCTGCATGTTCTGGATGGTCCTGCCGAGGGGTTTGAGCATCTGCAGGCCGGCGAGCTCATGCTCGGCAGCCCGGACATCGTCGTTCAGCCGGCCCACGAGGGAAAACAGGAATACCGCCAGGACGACGGAAACGATCACGCCCATGACCAGGAACTTGAGGGGGTAGCGCAGCCGGTTCATCAGGGAAACGGCGGGAGAAAAGATCGCAGGATGCATTCCGTTACTCCTTGTTGTCCGGCGCCAGACCCGCAGGTCCGGCCGTCCGCAATTCAGTTCGTCAACACGCCGTCATTGAGGGTCAGTGTCCGGTCGGCCCGGGCCGCCAGCCCGCTGTCGTGGGTGACGATCACCAGGCTCGTGCGCCGCGACCGCGTCCCCTCCAGCAGCAGGTCGAACACCGCCTCCGCCGTATGACGATCGAGATTGCCCGTTGGTTCATCAGCCAGCAGGCAAGAGGGCTCCGTCACCAGGGCCCGGGCAATGGCCGCCCGCTGCCGCTCGCCGCCGGACAACTCCCCCGGGCGGTGAACCAGGCGGTGGCCGAGGCCGACCGCTGCCAGCGTGGCCTGGGCCTTCGCCAGCGCAGCTTGGCGCTCCATGCGGCGGATGAAGAGCGGCATGGCGACATTTTCCAGGGCCGAGAATTCCGGCAGCAGGTGGTGGAACTGGTAGACGAAGCCCAGGTGCCGGTTGCGCCAGTCGCCCCGGGCAGCGTCGCCGAGGGCCGAGAAACCCTGGCCCATCAGGCTCACCTCGCCGGTGCTGGGCGCGTCGAGCCCCCCGAGCAGATGAAGCAGGGTGCTCTTGCCGGACCCCGAGGCGCCGACGATGGCCACCGTCTCCCCTGCCGCCACCTGCAGGTCCACCCCCTGCAGCACCGGCACTTCCAGGTTCCCGGTACGGAAGGTCTTGCCCAGGCCCCGGGCGGCGATGACCACGTCACTCATAGCGCAACGCCTCCGCCGGATTGACCCTGGCCGCCCGCCAGCTTGGGTAGAGGGTGGCCAGCAGCGCCAGCACGAAGGAAATCCCGGTCACCCCCCAGACGTCCCGCCATTGCAGGTCGGAAGGCAGGTCGGAGATGTAATAGACCTCCTTGGACAGGAAATGGACGCCGAGGAGCCGCTCGATGGCGGGCACCACCACGTCGATATTGAGAGCCAGGGCCACCCCGCCGGCGACGCCGAGGCCCAGTCCGATGAAGCCCACCACCGCCCCCTGGATGACGAAGACGGCCATGATCGACCCCGGCCGCGCCCCCAGCGTGCGCAGGATGGCGATATCCGCCTGCTTGTCGGTGACCGCCATGACCAGGGTGGACACCAGGTTGAAGGCCGCCACCGCCACGATCAGGGAAAGGATGATGAACATCATCGTCTTCTCGATCTGCACCGCCCGGAAGAAATTGGCGTGGCTCTTGGTCCAGTCGTAGAGATAGGCGTCGGCGGTGATGAGGCGGGCCACCTCCCGGGTCACCCGGGGCGCCTGGAAAAGATCGTCCACCTTCAGGCGCACCCCCGTCACCCGGTCGTCCATGCGGTACAGCACCTGGGCATCGCGGATGTCGATGAGGGCGAGGCCGCTGTCGTACTCGTACATGCCCACCTCGAAGATGCCCACCACCTTGAAGGATTTCAACCGCGGCACTACCCCCGCCGGCGTTACCGTGCCCTGGGGGGCGATGAGGGTCACCTTGTCGCCGACGAAGACCTTGAGGGCCCGGGCCAGCTCCGCCCCCAGGATGACCCCGTACTCGCCCGGCCGGAGATCCTCCAGGCGGCCGCTCTGCATGGTCTTGGCGAAGTCGGCCACGGTTTCCTCGAGGGCCGGATCGATGCCGCGGATCATGGCCCCCCGCACGCCGTTGTCCACAGCGAACATGGCCTGGGACTGGACGTAGGGCGCCGCCGCCCGCACCTCCGGGTGGCGGGTGGCCTGGGCCGCCACTTCCCGCCAGTTGTCCAGCTCGCCGCTGGCGCCGGTGATCTGGATATGGGAGGCGACGCCCAGGATGCGGGTGCGCAACTCCTTCTGGAAGCCATTCATCACCGACAGGACGACGATCAGGGCGGCCACCCCGAGGGCGATGCCCGCCATGGAAATCAGGGAAATGAAGGAGATGAAATGGTTGCGCCGCTTGGCGCGGGTATAGCGCAGACCGATCAGCAGTTCGTAGGGCAGGGCCATGCGGAGGGCAGGGACGGCAAGGAAAGGCGCCATGGTACACTGTTCGTTGCCCCCGCCGAATTGATCTGTCGTATTTTCCGCCCCCGAATTCCGTGCGCCTCACCCTCCTCGTCCCCGAACTCGTCTGGCCTGAGCCCGCGGACAAGCAGACCCTCGACCGCCTCACCTGCCCCGGCCTGGAATGGCTCCTCGCCCGCGGCACCCTGGAACGGGGCACCCCCCTCAATTTCGAAGCTGCCCTCGCCCAGCGCTTCGGCCTGACCACCGACGCGCCCTTCGGCCCCCTGCGGCTCCTGGGCGAGACCGTCACCGCCTTCGGCCCCGACGCCCGCCGCGGCACCTGGCTGTGCGCCGATCCCGTACACCTGCGCTTCCACCACGAACGCATCGTGCTCGCCGATGCAGGTGCCTTCGAGCTCACCGACGACGAGGCCCACGCCCTGGCCATCGCCCTCAACCGCGAATTCGCCGAGATGGGAGAATTCCACGTCGCCGCCAGCCGCCGCTGGTACCTGCGGCTGCACCAGGAGGAAATGCACGCGGCGGCGCCGCTTTCCGCCGTCGCCGGCCGCCGCATGGACGGCGAACTCCCCGCCGACGGCGGCGCCTCGCCCCTGCGCCGCTGGCTCAACGAAGTGCAGATGTTCCTGCACGGCCACCCGGTCAATGAAGCCCGCCTGGCCGCCGGCCAGCCCCCCGTCAACAGCCTGTGGCTGTGGGGCGCCGGCAGCCTGCCGGAAACCCTGGCCCCGCCCTTCACCTCGGTGTGGTCGGCGGCGCCGCTGGCCCTGGGCCTGGCCCGGGCCGCCCGCCTGCCCGCCCGCGACCTGCCGGCGGACCTGGCCGCCCTGCAAGCCTCCGGGGACGCGGGCGGAGCGCCCCTGGTGGTCCTCGACGGCCTGCAGGCTCCTGTGCTCTACGAAGACGGCGAGGCCTGGCG
This sequence comes from Rhodocyclaceae bacterium, assembly GCA_036732025.1. GTDB lineage: Bacteria > Pseudomonadota > Gammaproteobacteria > Burkholderiales > Rhodocyclaceae > SSSZ01. Next base: position 10,595 of record DAINDE010000054.1, on the reverse strand, counting down.
CACCACCCTCGCCGCCCTCGACCACGACTGGTTCGCCCCCGCCCGCGCCGGCCTCGGCCGCGGCGTGGACACCCTGACCCTGGTCGCCCCCACCATCTACGGCCTCCTCGCCTGGGAGATCCGCGCTGCCGACCGCTGGAAGGTCTGGCGCCGCCCGCGTCCCCTGGCCGAGCTGGCCACCGAACTCGCCGCATGACCCGCCTCGTCACCCGCAACTCCCCACCCCGTCTCGCCTGGCAACTGGAGCAACAGGGGCTGCACCCCCTGCTGGCCCGCCTCTACGCCGCCCGCGGCGTGGTCGACCGGAGCGAACTCGACTACGCGCTGAAATCCCTGCTGCCCCCGGCCAGCCTCACCCACGCCGCCGATGCAGCCGACCTCCTGGCCGACGCCATCGAGGCGGAAGCCAAGCTCCTCATCGTCGCCGACTACGACTGCGACGGCGCCACCGCCTGCGCCGTCGGCCTGAGGGCCCTCAAGGCTTTCGGCGCCACCGTCGATTTCATCGTGCCCGACCGCTTCAAGCTGGGCTACGGCCTCTCGCCGGAAGTGGTCGACCTCGCCGCCCGCCAGGAGCCGGACCTCATCATCACCGTGGACAACGGCATCGCCAGCATCGAAGGCGTCGCCCGAGCGCACGAGCACGGCATCGCCGTCCTCGTCACCGACCACCACCTGCCCGGCGAGCGGCTGCCCGACGCCGAGTGCATCGTCAATCCCAACCAGCCGGGCTGCGACTTCCCCTCCAAGGCCATGGCTGGCTGCGGAGTCATGTTCTACGTGATGCTGGCGCTCCGGGCCGAACTGCGGGAACGGGGCTGGTTCGCCGAGCGTGCCGAGCCCAACCTGGCCAACCTCCTCGATCTCGTCGCCCTGGGCACCGTCGCCGACGTGGTCAAGCTCGACCGCAACAACCGCATTCTCGTCAGCCAGGGCCTCAAGCGCATGCGCGAAGGACGCCTGCAGCCGGGCATCGCCGCCCTGTTCAAGGCCGCCGGCCGGGAGGCCGCCCGCGCCTCGGCCTTCGACCTGGGCTTCCTCCTCGGCCCCCGCCTCAACGCCGCCGGGCGCCTCGCCGACATGCGCCTGGGCATCGAATGCCTCACCACCGACGACCCCGCCCGGGCGCTCGCCATCGCGCAGCAACTCGACGCCCTCAACCGGGAGCGCCGGGAGATCGAGGCCGGCATGCAGGAGCAGGCCCTGCGCCTGCTGGAGGGCTTCGATGCCGCCGAGGAGGCCCCCGGCGTCGCCCTCTTCGACGCCGAGTGGCACGAAGGCGTGGTCGGCATCCTCGCCTCCCGCATCAAGGACAAGCTGCACCGGCCGGTCTTCGCCTTCGCCCGGAGCGAGGGCGGTATCGTCAAGGGTTCCGGCCGCTCCATCCCCGGCCTGCACCTGCGCGACGCCCTGGATCTCGTCGCCAAGCGCGCGCCGGGCCTGCTGCTGCGCTTCGGCGGCCACGCCATGGCGGCCGGCGCCACCCTGCGAGAAACGGATTTCCCCCGCTTCCGGGAGCTCTTCGCCGCCGTCGCCGGCGAACTCCTCGACCCCGCCGACCTCACCCGCACCCTGGAAACCGACGGCACCCTGGAAGCCGGCTATCTCTCCCTCGAAACCGCCCGCCTGCTGGAAGGCGAAGTGTGGGGCCAGGGCTTTCCCGCGCCCCTGTTCCTGGACGAATTCGAGGTCGAGCAGCAGAAGGTGCTCAAGGAAAAGCACCTCAAGCTGCGGCTGCGAAAAGGCAACGCCCGTCTGGATGCCATCCAGTTCAACTTCGCCGCCGCCCCCGGGCCCCGGGCGCGCATCGCCTTCCGTCTGGGCATCAACGAATACATGGGGGTGCAGACCCCCCAGTTGCTGGTGGAATACCTGGAATAGCACCATCCCGTTCGCCAACGCCCACCACCGCTGCTAGCATTAGATTTCCCAACCCCAAACCAGCGAAGGAGACGTCGCCATGATCAAAGTCAGTGTCCTCTACCCCAAGACCGCCGGCAGCCACTTCGACATCGACTATTACTGCAACAAGCACATGCCCATGGTAAAGGACAAGCTGGGGGCCGCCTGCAAGGGCCTCGGCGTGGACCAGGGCATTGGCGACGACGCGCCCTACGCCGCCGTCGGGCACCTTTTCTTCGACTCGGCCGAAGCCTTCCAGGCCGCCTTCGGCCCCCACGCCGACGTCATCATGGCGGACATTCCCAACTACACCAATGTCCAGCCCGTGGTGCTGATGAGCGCCGTGCTCATCAACGCGACCCGCAGCCAAGCCGGCGAACTGCACCTGCACCGGGCCGGCTGAGGCCGGGCCCTCCTGCCCCGGCGGCATCCAGGAAGTCCATGGCCGCTGCCGCCGACAGGGGACGGGCAAACAGATAGCCCTGGAATTCCTCGCAGCCCAGGCCGTCGAGGAACTCCAGTTGCGTGCGTTTTTCCACGCCTTCCGCCACCACCCGCAGGTTGAGGCTGTGGGCCAGGGAGACGATGGCGCGGGCGATGGCCGTGGCTTCGTTGCCGGCATCGCACTCGACGACGAAGGAGCGGTCCACCTTGAGGATGTCGATGGGGAAGCGCTTGAGGTAGGCCAGCGACGAGTAGCCGGTGCCGAAATCGTCGATGGCGATGTGGACGCCCATCGCCTTCAGTTCGTCGAGGATGGCCAGGGTGCGCTGGACGTCGCCCATCAGCATGCCCTCGGTGATCTCCAGCTCCAGGTTGTCCGGCGGCAGGCCGGATTCATTGAGTACGGCGCGGACCAGGGCGGACAGATCCCGCCGGCGGAACAGCCCGGGCGAAATATTGACGGCGATGCGCAGGTCGGCAAACCCCATCTCCCGCCAGGCCGCCGCCTGGAAACAGGCCTGCCGCAGGACGAAGCGGGTCAACTGGCCGATGAGGCCGTTTTCCTCGGCCAGGGGAATGAAGCGCACCGGCGACACCGCCCCGAACTCGGCGCTCTCCCAGCGCACCAGGGCCTCGAAGCCGCAGGGCCGGCCCGCCACGTCCACCTTGGGCTGGTAGACCACGTGCAGTTCCTCGTCCTCGATGGCCCGGCGCAGGGCGGAATCAAGAGCCAGGCGGTCGCGGGCGGCGACATTGAGGGATTCGGTGTAGAACTGGAACTGCCCCTTGCCCAGCTTCTTGGCGTGGTGCATGGCGGCGTCGGCGTGGCGCATGAGGGCTTCCAGGTCGTCGCCGTCGTCCGGGAACACGCTCACGCCGATGCTGCAGTTGACGTGGAGGTCGTGCCCCTCCAGGCGAATGGTTTCCCCCACCACCTCCTGCACCCGGTGCAGGATCTGCAGCGTGTCGTTGAGGCCGCCATAGTCGTTGAGGATGAGCACGAACTCGTCGCCACCGTAGCGGGCCACCGTGTCGGCATCGCGCAGGCAGGCCTTGAGCCGCCTGGCCACCTCGATGAGCAGGCGGTCGCCGGCGCCGTGGCCGAGGCTGTCGTTGACCAGCTTGAAGTTGTCCAGGTCCACGAAGGCCAGCGCCCCTTGGCTGCCCCGCCGCTTGGCCTGGCGCAGGCCCTGCTGCAGGCGGTCCTGGAGCAGGTTGCGGTTGGGCAGGCCGGTGAGCGGATCGTGGCTGGCCTGGTATTCGAGTTGCCGCCGGTAGTCGTGCTGGGTGGTGATGTCCTCCACCGTCCCCTCGTAGTAGAGCGGCTCCCCGTCCGGTCCGAGGACGGCATGGGCATTTTCGGAAATCCAGATGCGGCTGCCGTCGCGGCGAAAGACCTCCGATTCGAAATCGACGACCCGGTTGTGCTCGCGGATCAGTTGCTTGAATTCCTCCCGCCGTGAGGGATCGACGTAGAGGCGGGTGGCGATGTCTGAGAGGCCGGCGATCAGCGCCGCCGGACTGTCGTAGCCGTAGAGGGCGGCGAGGGCGCGGTTGGCGGCCAGGTAGTGGCCGTCCACCGAGGTCTGGAACATGCCGATCACCGAATCCTCGAAGATGCTGCGGTAGCGCATTTCCGCATCCGCCAGCTGGCGCTGGCTGAGCAGCTGTTCGGTGACGTCCTCGATGAAGCCCTCCAGCACCCGCGTCCCGTGCTCGTCCGGAACCACCGACCCCCGCTCCCGCACCCATTTCTCGCCGCCGGACTTGTGCCGGATGCGGTACTGTACGTGGTAGCGCCCCTTCCCCGCCACCGCCTGCAGCACCTCGTCCCGCACCCGCTGGCGGTCCGCGGGATGGGTGAGTTCCTCCAGGGAAACCACCTTGTTGAATTCCAGCTCGTCGGGGCAATAGCCGGTCAGCTCCCGGCTGCCGTCGCTGACAAGATGCATGGTCCAGTGGTCGTCGATGGCGCAGCGGAAGACCATCCCGTCCAGGTTGTGTATCAGAACCTGCAGGACGCGCTCGCTGTCGATGCCGCGCCACGACGAGATGCGTTGCTTGCGCAGCACGGGAAGGAAGCCGTTGGGGGGCAGGATGTCGTTCACTATTGTTGCAAAGTCGGGCCGGACACCCCGCTCAAGCAATACCCGTGCCGAATATCGCCGGCGTCGTATCCCGCTCCCCGCGGGCTTCCCGGCCGGCCCGGACACTCGCGGCGGCTGGCGGCGCACCAGGCTTGTGCAAGCCATGGTGCGCCGCACCATAAACGCCGGTTTCACGCCGGCCGGATCTGCAGCCTCCCAGCGGGAACCGATCCGGCGACGGCGCCGCAATCCTCGATCCAGGCGAAAACCGCGTCGATGGCGCGGGTGGCCAGCGCGAAATAGGCCTGGGCCCCCACCTCCACCCCGGCGGGAAGCAGCATGCGGCTGCGCACCACCTCGGCCATCTCCCGGATGGCCCGGCGTGCCTCCTCCTGGCGGAGGCCGCCGTGGCCGCCACCCAGGGCCTGATCGAGCAGCGCCTCCCCCCGGGAAACGAGGAAGAGCAGGCGGACCCGGGCCACTGCCGGGCACCCGCCGCGGGTCGCCACGCTCGTGCCGATGGCCCGCGCCTGCCCCAGGCACTCGGTCAGCGCCGGCAGGCGCTGGGCGAGGTTGCGCACCAGTTCGCGCCCGCCCGGGACTGCCACCCGGGGCTCCAGCCGTGCTTCGCCGAAGGCGCCCAGCCAGCGCAGGAGGCACTCGACGAGTTGGCTGTGGGCGGCGATGCTCTGCTCCACGGCGAGCCCGGGCAGCTTTTCCCGCAGGTCCCGCCAGCGGTGGCGGAACAGTTCCACGTCGTTCCCGGTCAGGCAGGGATGGGGGCGTTCCGCTTCCCGCCGGGCCATGGCGAGCAGCGCCGGGAACAGGGCCTCAATCTGCCGGCCCTTGGCCTCCAGCCGCTCGCGGAAGGCGGCATCGCCCGACAGCCAGGCGGAACTCATGCCGCGGTGCTGCTGGAAATTGGCGATCTGCTCCAGCAGCAGCCGGCAGGCCGCCAGGGCCTCTTCCCGGCCGGGGGCCTTGCCTGCCCGTCGGGGAGCGGCGGCGATCAGGGATGCCGCACCCAGCGCCAGGGCGGCAGCGACGGTCATTGCTTCCATGGCAACCTCACTCGTACTGGTAATCTTTCAAGGTCCCGGTCAGTTGTTCGGCGAGCTGGTTCAGGTATCCCGCCAGCTCGCTGTTCTCCCGCACCAGGGATTCGTTGGCGTCGGCCAGTTGGGCGACCTGCTCCACGTCGCGGGCGATGTCCTGGCCCGCAGCGCTCTGCTCGCGGCTGGCGGCGGCAATGTCGCTGATCAGCACCATGGTCTCGCGCACGTTGTCGGCGGTGCGCCGCAGCTCATCCACCGCCACCCCGGCGTCGTCCACGCTGGCCCGGGCCTGGTCCCGCGTCTTCGCCAGGACGGCGATCATGGCCGCCACCTCCGCCCGCACCCCTTCGATGCGCTCGGTGATGTCGCCGGTGGCCAGCCGCGTGCGTTCGGCCAGCTTGCGCACCTCGTCGGCGACGACGGCGAAGCCGCGCCCCTGGTCCCCGGCCCGGGCTGCCTCGATGGCGGCGTTGAGGGCCAGGAGGTTGGTCTGCTCGGCAATGCCGGCGATCAGCCCGGCGATGGAATCGATCTCCCGGGAGCGTTCCCCCAGGCGGAAGGCGCTGTCCGCGGCTTCCTGCACCTCGCCGGCCAGCTCCGCCACGGCAGCGCTCAGACGCTCCACCCGCTCGGCGCCGGAACCGGCCATGGCACGGGAATCCGCCGCCACGGCGGCGGCGCTGCCGGCGTTGTCGCTGGTCACGCCGAGGCTGCCCGTCAATTCCTGCAGG
>DAINDE010000054.1:0-4366 GCA_036732025.1 Rhodocyclaceae bacterium | reverse complement strand
AGGGTCGCCGCCGAGGACAGGGTGACGTCCCGCTGGCGGCGCACCCCGGCGTCGCCCTGGCTGGCATTGACGCGGCCCTCCCCGGCCACGCTGGACAATTCCTGGGACATGCGCGCCAAGGCCAGGAACAGGCCGGAAAGCCGGCGGGCCATGTCGTTGAGCCGCTCCCCCAGGGCCTCCTGGCCGCCGAAGCGGCGGACATCCACCCGGGCGGTGAGCAGGCCCTCGGCCAGGGCCCCGGCAAAGCCGTCGAGGGCCGCCAGCATCTGGTTCAACCGCCGGACGTGGGCGATGAGCAGCGCCAGTCCCGTCGCCAGCGCCAGAACGGCGACGCCCGTGGCCGGCCCGGCCTCGCCGCCGAACAGCACGCCGGCCCCGCAGGCGAGCAGCCAGGCGGCAAGGAGCGGCAGCGCCAGGGCGGCAGCGGGCGATCGCGCCATGGGAAGTGCTGGATATCGTGTCATGGGTCGTAATCCTCCTCGCGTATGCTGCAATGCAATATGCAAAAGCGATGCCACCTGCCCGGGCATTGCCGCAGCCCAATGATTCGCAAGGAAATTCCGGCACTCATCGAGGGCCGCGTTCCACCTCGCGCCCCGGCTCCGGGCGCGGCCCTGGTGCATCCAAGGGCCCCCGGGCACAGGCCGGGTGCAGCTATAATTGACGCTTTGCAACATACCGGACACGACCCCATGGAAGCAGAACGCCAGAACAGCATCTCCAACAAGCTCGACGACCTGGCGCAGCGCGCCGCCGAGCTGCGGAGGTATCTTTGACTACGATCACAAGCGTGAGCGCCTGACGCTGCTCAACCAGGAGCTGGAAGACCCGAAGATCTGGGACGACGCCAAGCGCGCCCAGGAACTGGGGCGGGAAAAGAAATCCCTCGAGAACATCGTGCTGGTGCTGGAAGAAGTCCAGCAGGGCATCGACGACGGCCGCGAACTCTTCCTCCTGGGCAAGGAGGACGGCGACGACGACACGCTGCTTTCCGTCGAAGCCGACAACGCCGGCCTGGAAGAGAAGGTCGCCGCCCTGGAATTCCGCCGCATGTTCAACAATCCCCAGGACCCCAGCCCCTGCTTCCTGGAAATCCAGGCCGGCGCCGGCGGCACCGAGGCCCAGGACTGGGCTTCCATGCTCCTGCGCATGTACGTCAAGTACGGCGAGAAGAAGGGTTTCGGCGTCGAGGTGATGGAGGAATCCGAAGGCGACGTGGCCGGCATCAAGAGCGCCACGGTCAAATTCACCGGCGACTACGCCTACGGCACGCTCCGCACCGAAACCGGCATCCACCGCCTGGTGCGCAAATCGCCCTTCGACTCCAACGCCCGCCGCCACACCAGCTTCACCTCGGTGTTCGTGTACCCGGAAGTCGATGACTCCATCGAAATCGAGATCAACCCCGCCGACGTGCGCACCGACACCTTCCGCGCCTCCGGCGCCGGCGGTCAGCACATCAACAAGACCGACTCGGCGGTGCGCCTGACCCACGTCCCCACCGGCATCGTCGTCCAGTGCCAGAACGACCGTTCCCAGCACAGGAACCGCGACGAAGCCTGGAAGATGCTGCGGGCCCGCCTCTACGAGCACGAGCTGCGCAAGCAGCAGGCGGAACAGCAGAAGCTGGAAGACGCCAAGTCCGACATCGGCTGGGGCCACCAGATCCGCTCCTACGTGCTGGACCAGTCCCGCATCAAGGATCTGCGCACCAACTACGAAGTCGGCAACACCCAGGCGGTGCTCGACGGCGACCTCGACGGCTTCATCGAGGCCAGCCTGAAACAGGGTGTCTGACGCGGCCCACCCCGGTGGCCGGGAGCAATGAGCCGGCTGGCCGCCTTTCTCGCCGGTTTGGCCGCCCTGGCCATCCTGGCGGCGGGCGGCCTCTTCCTCGCCGCCACCGACCCGGCCCCCCTGGTGGAACGGGACGCCACCATCTCCCCCGTCGCCATCGCCCAGGCCCGCCGCCTCTTTGCCCTCTATGACCCCCGCCGGCTGCGCAAGGGCGACAGCCGGGAGGTGGGCATTCCCGCCAACCTCCTCGACGAGGGCATCAACTACGCCGCCACCCGCGGCTTCGACGGGCGCGGCGCCCTGGCCCTCTCGGAGGGCGGCGCCGAGTTGCGCTTCACCCTGCCCCTGGGCGGCCCCTGGCCCCGCTACCTGAACCTGGCCGCCACCGTGCCCGCCGGCATCGGCGAACCCCATTTCGCCGCCGCCCGCCTGGGTGCCATCCCGTTGCCCCCGCGGCTGGCCGAAGGCGCCATCGCCGCCGGCTTCCGGCTCTTCGGCTACGAGCGGGAGTGGGACCTCGCCCGCCGCGCCATCCACAGCCTGGAATTCGACCCCGCCCGCCGGCTCGTGGTGGTGCGCTACATCTGGGAGCCGGAAATCCTAGACCGGGCCCGGGCCATCGCCCTCGCCCCCGCCGACATCGAGCACCTGCGGGCCGCCCAGACGGCCCTGGCCGCCCTCCTCGACCACCGCGCCGCCGGCACTCCCGTGCCCCTGCCCGCCGTCCTCAAGCCGCTGCTGGCCGAAGATGGCAGCCGCGCCCGGCGGCGGGCGGTGCTGGCGGTGCTGGCCACCTACCTGGCGGAAAAGAACCTTTCCACCCTCGTCCCCGAGGCCCGCCGCTGGCCCCACCCGCGGCCGGTGGCCCTGACCCTCCACGGCCGCTACGACAGCGCCCAGCACTTCGTCATTTCCGCCGCCCTGGCCGCCTGGGCGGGGGAACCCCTGGCCAACGCCATCGGCCTCTACAAGGAACTGGACGACGCCCGCCGCGGCAGCGGCTTCTCCTTCGCCGACCTGGCCGCCGACCGGGCCGGCACCCGCTTCGGCGAACTCGTCGCCGGCGAGGACGCCCGCGTCGACCGCCTGCTGGCCGGCGACACCGGCGACGCCGATCTGGCGCCGACGCTGCAGGGCCTGCCGGAATACCTGCGGGAGCGGGAATTCCGCCGCCGCTTCGGCGGCCCCGGCAGCCCCGCCTACCGCCAGATGGCCGACGAGATCGAGCGGCGCATCGCCGCCCTGCCGCTCTACCGCTGATCCTCTTCCAGCGCCGCCCGCCTGCCGCGCGCCGCGACGTCGTCGTCTTCCTTGAGCAGGCCGAGGCGCAGCAGGAGCGGCTTGACCGCCCGCTTCACCGGCTGCCCGAGGATGTTCTTCAGACCGTGCACAACCCCCCGGACCGTGCCCGGGTTGAAGGCCATGAAGCCGACGTAATCCCGGGCGCTTTTCATCCAGCCGCCCTTGTAGTCCTCCGGGCCGAAGCCGAAATCGATGGCGGCGGCACGGTCCTGGTCCAGCACATGGGCGATCATGTGGTTGGTCAGCACCACCCCCACCGCCAGGTGGCGGTAGCCTTCGTGGTAGGCGAGCCGCGCGCAATGGGCGACGCCGCCGGCGACGATCCAGAACTGGGCGGCCACCGCCACCCCGTCCAGGCGCAGCACCCCCAGGCGCAGGGCGCCGTGGCGGGCCACCAGGGCGATGAGCTGCAGGGTCTCGTCGGAAATCATGGTCCCCGCTTCCTTCCAGCTCGCCCGGGCCACTTCCACGTAGCCGCGCAGGGCTTCGGCCATCCCCGCTTCGCCCGAACAGAGCGAAATCTCCACCTCCCCCGCCTTGTGCAGGGCCCGCTGCCGGCGCCGCACGCTGTAGCGCAGGTTGGCGCTGCGGGCGGCGAAGTAGTCCGCGTAGGAAAGCCCGGCGGTATCCTCGTAGCGGTTATAGGAATTGGCGTAGGTCTGCACCCGGAATCCCGCCGCCCGCAGCGCCCCCGCCACCAGCAGGGCCTCCCCGGAGTCCTTGGCCAGGGGCCACAGGCGCACGGCATCGAAGGGCGCCTCGGCCCCGCCCCGGCGGAATTCCCGGAACAGCGCCGCCAGCACGGCCGCCCGGTCGGCCACGGCCGGCGCGAAGAAGAGCGCCAAGCTGGCGTAGTTTTCCGGATGGCTGATGGCACCGATGGTCCGCCCGCCGGGAATGGCGTAATCGGCGGTGCAATAGCGGAGCGGCACCAGCAGCAGGGGGCGGCCGGTGGCACCCTCCACGCCGTAGAGGCGGAACTCATGGACCCAGGGGTAATAATGGTCCATGAGATAGCCGAACCAGGCCGGATCGGCGAAAAACCCGCCCTGGCGGGAAGCCGCCACGAGGTCGGCGTAGGCCGCCGGCAGCTCGGCGAAGCCGTGGAACCAGCGAACGGAAATCGGCGCATCCTGGAGCACTGTCCCCCGGCCCTCCCCCGGCCGCTACAGACTGTGAGCAATTGCGCGCCCGGCCATCCGGGCACCGGTGGCAAAATATCGGGACTTTTCCGGCAGCGCAAGATGACAACGTCCCGCCCCACCCC
>DAINDE010000053.1:0-23789 GCA_036732025.1 Rhodocyclaceae bacterium | reverse complement strand
CATGATCGTCACCCCCGGCGCCGACCTCGCCCTGGCCCTGCGCGCCATCGTCTTCGCCGCCGCCGGCACCGCCGGCCAGCGCTGCACCACCCTGCGCCGCCTGTTCGTGCACGAAGCGGTGGCGGACGCCCTGCGCGCCCGTCTGGCCGCCGCCTACGCCAGCCTGCCGGTGGGCGACCCGCGCCTGCCGGCCACCCTGGTCGGCCCCCTCATCGACGAGGCTGCCGGCGACGCCCACCGGGCCGCCCTGGCCGAGGCCGCCGCCGACGGCGGGGAAATCACCGGCGGCGAGGCGGTGGCGGTGTCCGGGCTGGAAGGGGGCTGCTACGTGCGCCCGGCCCTCGTCGCCATGCCGGCCCAGACCGCGGTGGTACAGCGGGAGACCTTCTCGCCCATCCTCTACCTCATGACCTACGCCGATCTCGACGCCGCCATCGCCCTGCACAACGCCGTGCCCCAGGGGCTGGCCTCGGCCATCTTCACCAATGACCTGCGGGAAGCGGAACGTTTCCTCTCCGCCGCCGGCAGCGACTGCGGCATCGCCAATGTCAATGTCGGCCCCTCCGGCGCCGAGATCGGCGGCGCCTTCGGCGGCGAGAAGGACAGCGGCGGCGGGCGCGAGGCCGGCTCCGACGCCTGGAAGGCCTACATGCGCCGCGCCACCAACACCATCAACTACTCCCGCGACCTGCCCCTGGCCCAGGGCGTGCAGTTCCTGTGACGGAGACGACCATGCCATCCTTCGCCTGGGACGACCCCCTCGACCTCGCCGGCCAGCTCACCGCCGAGGAACGCCAGGTCCGCGACACGGCCCGGGCCTACGCCCGGGAGCGCCTGTTGCCGCGGGTGCGCGACGCCTTCCGGGAGGAGCGGACCGACCCCGCCATCTTCCGGGAAATGGGGGAGCTGGGCATCCTCGGCGCCACTTTGGCGAGCCACGGCTGCGCCGGTGTCGGCCACGTCGCCTACGGTCTCATGGCCCGGGAGATCGAGGCCGTCGATTCGGGCTACCGGTCGCTGTTCTCGGTGCAATCCTCCCTGGTCATGGGCGCCATCGCCCGCTTCGGCAGCCCGGCCCAGCAGGACGCCCTCCTGCCCGCCCTGGCCCGGGGCGAGCGCATCGGCTGCTTCGGCCTCACCGAGCCGGACGCCGGTTCCGACCCCGGCAGCCTGCTCAGCCGCGCCCGGGCGGTGCCCGGCGGCTGGCGGCTATCGGGCGGCAAGACCTGGATCAGCAGCGCCCCCATCGCCGACCTCTTTGTGGTCTGGGCCAAGGACGACGCCGGCGCCCTCGGCGGCTTCCTCCTGGAACGGGGCTGGGCCGGGCTGGCCACCCCCGCCATCCACGGCAAGATCGGCCTGCGGGCCTCGGTGACCGGGGAAATCGCCATGGCCGACGTCTTTGTCCCCGAAGACCACCGGCTGCCCGGCGCCGCCGGTTTCAAGGCCCCCTTCGCCTGCCTCGACGATGCCCGCTACGGCATCGCCTGGGGCGCCCTGGGGGCGGCCGAGACCTGCTGGCACACGGCCCGGGACTACACCCTGGCCCGCCGCCAGTTCGGCCGGCCCCTGGCCGCCAACCAGCTGGTGCAGAAGAAGCTGGCCGACATGCAGACCGAGATCGCCCTCGGCCTGCAGGCCGCCCTGCGCGTCGGACGCCTCAAGGAAGCCGGCCGGGCAGCGCCGGAAATGGTGTCGCTCATCAAGCGCAACAACGCCGGGAAGGCTCTGGACATCGCCCGCCAGGCCCGCGACATGCTCGGCGGCAACGGCATTTCCGACGAATACCCGGTGGCCCGCCACCTGGTGAACCTGGAAGTGGTCAATACCTACGAAGGCACCCACGACATCCACGCCCTCATCCTCGGCCGCGCCCAGACCGGCCTTGCCGCCTTCTGACGGCGCCGCGCTTCGGCTACACTTCCGCCAGCGGGGAAGAGCCCCGCAGACGGAAGGAATCGTTCCCCGGTGGGGCGGCCGGTCTTCAAAACCGGCAGGGCTTGTCAGACAAGCCTTGGTAGGTTCGACTCCTGCTTCCTTCCGCCAAACCTTTCCTCATGCGGACAACCCTATTCCGGCCCTCGCTCGATGCCACCAACCCCCTTCCACGGCGCCATCCCCGCCGACCGCCTCTACTGCCCCCGCACCGACATGTGGGTGCAGGAAGTCGGCGACGGTGAGGTGCGTATCGGCGCCACGGCCTTCGGCGTCTTCCTGGCCGGGGAGATCGTCGCCTTCACGGCCAAGCCGAAGGGGGCGGAGGTGGCCGTCGGGCGGGGCATGGGCACGGTGGAGAGCCGCAAGACGGTGATCGCCGTCCATGCGCCCATTTCCTTCGTGCAACTGGAGGGCAACGAGGCGGCCGAGGAGAAGCCGGCCCTGGTGAACCGCGACCCCTACGGCGCCGGCTGGATGGTGCGCGCCCGCCCCGCGGCCTGGGAGGCGGAGCGGCCGAATCTGGTCGATGCCGCCGCCTACCGCCGCCATGTCCTGTCCGTCGACCCGGAGGCCACCTTTGCCGATTGAATCCCCTACGAAGCTCGCCTTCCTCATCTGGTCCGCCACGCCGGACAGGCCGGACCTCTGCGTGACGCCCCTGGTGCATGCCCTGGCGGCGCGGGCGCTGGATTGCGAGGTCGAGATCCACTTTGCCGGGCCGGCGGTGCGCTGGCTGGTGGAGGGGGTGGCCGCTGCGGCCTTCCCCACGCCGCAGCAGGAGAAGTCGATCCAGCGCTTCCTCGACGAGCTGGCGGCGGACGGCGTCAAGCTGCTCGCCTGCAGCATGGCCAACGCCTCCTGGATCGGGTCGGACGAGCCCCTGGTTGCCCAATGCAGCGGCTTCGTCGGTGCCACCGCCTTCGTCGCCCGCAACCTCGACCCCGCCTGGCGGACCCTGGTGTTCTGATGCGCGTGGCGGGCGTGACCGGCGTAGTGCTGGCGGGCGGACTGGGCCGGCGCATGGGGGGCGCCGACAAGGGCCTGCTGGCCTACGACGGCCGTCCCCTGGCCCAACAGGTGGCGGAACGCCTGGCGCCCCAGGTGGAAACGCTCTTCATCAATGCCAACCGCAACCGGGATGCCTACACTGCCTTCGGCTACCCGGTGATCAGCGATGCCGTCCCAGATTTCGCCGGCCCCCTGGCCGGCCTGCACGCGGCGCTGGCGGCTGCGGCGACGCCCTGGGTGGTCACCGCGCCCTGCGATTCGCCCTTCTTCCCGGAAGATCTGGTGGCGCGACTGCATGCCGCGCTCGTCGCGAACGACGCCGAGCTGGCCGTCGCCACCGCCGAGGGCCGCACCCATGCGGCCTTCTGCCTCTGCCGCCGGGATTTGGCGGCACCCCTGGCGGATTACCTGGCCGGCGGCGGGCGCCGGGTCATCGACTGGCAGACCAGCCGCCGCCAGGTACTGGTGGCGTTCCCCCAACCCGGCGTGTTCCGCAACCTGAACACGCCGGAGGAACTGCGTTAGCGGCGGCGCGCCGTCCGGGCCATCGGCGCCGGGCGCCCTTCCAGATGGCGGAAGGTGATGCGGCCCTTGGAGAGATCGTAGGGGGAAAGTTCCAGCGACACCTTGTCGCCGGCGAGGATGCGGATATGGTGCTTGCGCATCTTGCCCGCGGTGTAGGCGACCAGGGTGTGGCCGTTGTCCAGGGTGACGAGAAACCGGGAATCCGGCATCACTTCGCTGACGACGCCCTGCATTTCGATGAGTTCTTCCTTGGCCATGAAGGCACCTCCGAGGTCCGGCAGAAAATAAAAAACCCGGCGAAAGCCGGGTCTCGTCCAGGGGACTGTGGCGCGGGCGGAAACCCGCGCCGGGAGGGCGCCGATCAGGCCGGGCGGATGTTGGTGGCCTGCTGGCCCTTGGGGCCGGTGGTGACGTCGAAGGTCACGCGCTGGCCTTCCGCGAGGGTCTTGAAACCCTGGGACTGGATGGCGGAAAAGTGGGCGAAGAGGTCGTCACCGCCGGCGTCCGGGGTGATGAAGCCGAAGCCCTTGGAATCGTTGAACCACTTGACGGTACCGTTTGCCATGTCTTGAATCTCCAAAAAATAAAAAAAGGGAAGGCCCCTTGGCTGGGGGCGACTATCAAGACGGCGCGGTGAACATGGGGTGTGCCGCGAAACTGCGGGTACTGAACCAGAAAACATCAACACTACTTGAAATCGCGGGACGAACTATGCACCGGTTTGCGCCGGTTGGCAAAGGAAATCTCGCCGGCCTTGCCGATAACCGCCTTTAGAATGGTGTTTTCACCACCTGCATCTCCCGATGAATACTCCGGAATGCCAACCTCTGCCGCCCGGCTTTCCCCTGGCGGAGTACGTCATCGAGCGCCGTCTCTCCCAAGGGGGCTTCTCCTTCGTCTACCTGGCCCGGGAAGCCGGCGGCAAGCCCGTGGTGGTCAAGGAATACCTGCCCGCCGCCATGGCTCGACGCCCCGCCGGCCAGGTGGCGCCGACGGTGTTGCCGGAATGGCAGGGCAAGTTCAACACCGGCATGATGGGCTTTCTCGACGAAGCCAAGCTCCTGGCCGGCATCCGCCACGCCAACGTGGTGCGGGTGCTCAATTTCCTCAAGGCCAACGGCACCGCCTACCTGGTGATGCGCTACGAGGCGGGGCAAAGCCTGGCCCAACATCTGGCCGCCCTGCGCCAGCGGGGCGAAGGGGTGAGCGAGGATTTCCTGCGCGGCATGTTCGTGCGCCTGCTGTCCGGCCTGCGGGAGGTGCATAAGCAGAAGCTCCTGCACCTGGACATCAAACCCGCCAACATCTACCTGCGGGCGGACGGCAACCCGGTGCTACTGGATTTCGGTGCCGCCCGCTGGGGGCTGGAAGGCGATGCCGCCCTCAGCAAAGTCTGCACGCCGGGCTACGCGGCCCCCGAGCAGCACGGCTCCGGCGAACCCTGGGGCCCGTGGACCGACATCTACGCCGTCGGCGCCACGCTCTATGCCTGCCTCGACGGTGGCCGCACACCCATGCCGGCGCCGCTGCGCATGGCCGAGGACGACCTGCCGCCCGCCCAGACCCTGTGGGAGGGCCATTACTCCGCCCAGCTTCTGGAGCTCATCGACTGGTCCCTGCGCCTCCACGTAGACACCCGTCCCCAGAGCGTCTATGCCCTGCAGAAGGTGCTCAATGGGGAATTGCTGGATATCGTCGATCCCAGCTGGTTCGAGCGCTGAGAAGCGGCAACATATATATGCAATCTAGTGCGCTTGCTTACGAACAAATCGAGGCCTTGGCCGTCCGCGTGGATGATCTCGAAAATCCGTTGGAATCTGCGACTG
Source organism: Rhodocyclaceae bacterium (assembly GCA_036732025.1). Taxonomy (GTDB): domain Bacteria; phylum Pseudomonadota; class Gammaproteobacteria; order Burkholderiales; family Rhodocyclaceae; genus SSSZ01. The sequence goes on along the minus strand of DAINDE010000053.1, from coordinate 18,492 downwards.
ACTACTCTGCGCGTGTTCAGCAGACACTCCCGAATTTCCCTCACGAAGTCATTGCTCAATGGTTCTATGAGCATCGCCAAGCCATTTATCTAAACTCCTGGCTCCCATTGCCATATTTAAGTTTCCACCTTGAGGAGGTTTCTCTCGACCGAGTATTGCAGCCTACTTTTTCAGCGAACCCCATAGTTTCGCAGTACCGAGCACACTTCGAGACAGCAAACACAAGCCGCCGAATGGAGCGCATTTTTAAGTACATGCGGGAACACGGTACTTGGCCGTGTGCGCCGATAGTTCTTGGCAATCCCGAAGGGAGCATCGTTTCCCCTTGGGGCATGAAGTGCGATTCACCATATCATCTGCTCGAAGGGCACCACCGCTTTGCGGTACTCTTTGCCATGAGCAATGCCGACACTGTCGCCCCATTTCACAAACTTTGGGTGGCGGACCTGATCGATTGACCGCTTAGTTAAGCAACCTCTGTCACGCCGCCTGACTGCCCGTTGCGGCAAACACCTCCGCTCCTGCCCGATTGGCTGCACTGACCAAGGCCTTGATCGAAGCCGTCACGATGTTGCCGTCGATGCCGACACCGTAGCAGTCACCGCCACTGCTGGGGCGGGCGACTTCGAGGAAGGCGCAGGCCCGGGCGTTGCCGGCGTCGGCGCTGGCCCCCATGGAGCGCTCCTCGTAGCTGCGCACCTGAAGGGCGATGCCGATTCCGCGCAAGGCGTGCGCTGCGGCGTCGATGGGGCCGTTGCCTTCGCCGGCGAGGCGGTGGGCGACGCCGTTCACTTCCACCGTCAGGCGGATGCCCTGGGCGCTGCCGTGCTCGAAGAGATGGTGTTCGACGTAGCGCACCGCGGCATCGTCCCCCATGTAGGTGTCGGCGAAGAGGCGCCAGAGGTCGCCGGCGCTCACCTCGCCGCCGTGGGCGTCGGCGTGGGCCTGGACGACGCCGGAGAACTCCACCTGCAGGCGGCGGGGCATGACCACGCCGTACTCGCTCTCCATGAGGTAGGCGATGCCGCCCTTGCCCGACTGGCTGTTGACCCGGATCACCGAGTCGTAGCTGCGCCCCAGGTCGGCGGGATCGACGGGGAGGTAGGGCACGTTCCACGGCTCGCCAGCCTTTTGGGCGGCGAATCCTTTCTTGATGGCGTCCTGGTGGGAGCCGGAGAAGGCCGTGAAGACGAGATCCCCCGCGTAGGGGTGGCGCGGATGGATGGGCAACTGGTTGCAGTGCTCGACGGTACGGGCGACGGCGTTGATGTCGGAAAAGTCGAGACCGGGGTGCACGCCCTGGGTGTACATGTTCAAGGCGAGGGTGACGATATCCACGTTGCCGGTGCGCTCCCCGTTGCCGAAAAGGCAGCCCTCGACGCGGTCGGCGCCGGCCATGAGGCCGAGCTCGGCGGCGGCCACTGCCGTGCCCCGGTCGTTGTGGGGATGGAGGCTGAGGATGACGCTGTCGCGGCGGGCGAGGCGGCGGTGCATCCACTCGATCTGGTCGGCGTAGACATTGGGGGTGGCCATTTCCACCGTGGTTGGCAGGTTGAGGATCACCTTGCGCTTCGGCGTGGCGCCCCAGGCGGCGGTGACGGCGTCGCAGACTTCCAGGGCGAAGTCGAGCTCGGTGGCAGTGAAGGTTTCCGGGCTGTATTCGAGGATGAACTCGGTCTCCGGCTGCTCCGCCGCCAACTGCTTGATGAGGGTCACGGCCTCGACGGCCATGGCCACCACCTCCGCCTTGCTCATGGCGAAGACGATGTCGCGGAACGGCTTGGAGGTGGCGTTATAGACATGGACGATGGCCCGCCGGGCGCCCTTCAAGGATTCCATGGTGCGGCGGATGAGGGGTTCCCGGGCCTGGGTGAGGACCTCGATGGTCACGTCCCGGGGGATATGTCCGCCCTCGATGAGGCTCCGCACGAAGTCGAAGTCGGTCTGGGACGCCGAGGGAAAGGCCACCTCGATCTCCTTGAAGCCGACGGCGCAGAGGGTCTTGAACAGGCGCATCTTCCTTTCGCCGTTCATGGGCTCGAAGAGAGACTGGTTGCCGTCGCGCAGGTCGGTGCTCATCCACACCGGCGGCTGGGCGATGACGCGGTTCGGCCACTGGCGGTCGGCGAGGGCGACCGGCGGAAAGGGGGAATACTTGCGGGAGGGGTCGGGCAACATGGTCGGCTCCGGGGGCTGGGGCAGTTGTTTTCGATGGAGACCATGGTACGCAAAAGGCCGCGGCAGGTGCTTGCGTTCTTTGGCGAGATTGCCACGATATTTGGCAGAATATTGCGCAATTTACCAAAACAATGGATAGTTAATAAAATATCCATAGCCAACGCGCCATACCATGGAACTCGACCGCTACGATCGCCAGATCCTCGCCCTCCTGCAACGGGACGGCCGCATCAGCAACCAGGACCTGGCCGACAAGATCGGCCTTTCCCCGTCCCCCTGCCTGCGCCGGGTGCGGGCACTGGAAGAAGCCGGCCTCATCGCCGGCTACCGGGCGGTACTCGACGCCAAGGCCCTGGGGCTGTCCCTCATGGCCCTCATCCACATCTCCATGGACCAGCACACGCCGGAGCGCTTCAACGACTTCGAGGCCGCCGTGCGGGAAATCCCGGAAGTGCTCGAATGCCTCCTCATCACCGGCCAGGCGGCGGACTACCAGCTCAAGGTGGTGGTCAAGGACATGGATGCCTACCAGGAGCTGCTGCTCAACCGCATCACCCGCATCAAGGGGGTGACGGGGGTGCATTCCAGCTTCGTCCTGCGGCGCGTGGTGGACCGGGGCGCCTTGCCCGTCGCTTAGCCCGGAAATTTCATGAGTATCGCCGATGCCGGCTCACGGAGTTTCGGGGTCAGGCGCCCACGTCGAAGCAGAGGTATTTCACCTCCAGGTAGTCCTCGATGCCGTATTTCGAGCCCTCGCGGCCGAGGCCCGACTGCTTGACCCCGCCGAAGGGTGCCGCCTCGTTGGAAATGAGGCCGGTGTTGATGCCCACCATGCCGTATTCCAGCGCTTCGCCGACGCGGAAGCAGCGGCCCACGTCGCGGGAATAGAAGTAGGCGGCCAGCCCGAATTCGGTGGCGTTGGCCAGGGCGATGGCCTCGGCCTCGTCCTGGAAGCGGAAGAGGGGGGCGACGGGGCCGAAGGTTTCCTCCCGGGTGACCCGCATGGTGGTGGTGACGTGGGCCAGCACCGTCGGCTCGAAGAAGTTGCCGCCCAGGGCGTGGCGTTTGCCGCCGGTGAGGACGCGGGCGCCCTTGGCGACGGCGTCGGCGACATGGGCCTCGACCTTGGCCAGTCCGGCGGCGTCGATGAGGGGCCCCTGGGCGACGCCGGGCTCGCTGCCGGGGCCGACCTTCAACTGGCCGACGCGCTCGGCGAACTTGGCGGCGAATTCGTCGTAGATGCCCGCCTGAACCAGAAGGCGGTTGGCGCAGACGCAGGTCTGGCCGGTGTTGCGGTACTTGGCGACGAGGGCACCCTCGACGGCGGCATCCACGTCGGCATCGTCGAAGACGATGAAAGGCGCGTTGCCCCCCAGTTCCAGGGAGAGCTTCTTGATGGTCGGCGCGCACTGGGCCATGAGCAGGCGCCCCACCTCGGTGGAGCCGGTGAAGGAGAGCTTCCTCACGGTATCGCTGGCGGTGAGGGCGCCGCCGATGGCCACCGGGTCGCCGGTGACGACGTTGACGACCCCCGCCGGGAAGCCCGCCTCCTCGGCCAGGACGGCCAGGGCCAGGGCGGTCAGGGGCGTCTGCTCGGCGGGCTTGACCACCACCGGGCAGCCAGCCGCCAGGGCCGGCGCCACCTTGCGGGTGATCATGGCCAGGGGAAAGTTCCAGGGCGTGATGGCGGCGCAGACGCCGACCGGTTGCTTGATGACCAGCAGGCGCTTGTCGGCGGCGGTGGCGGGAATGGTGTCGCCGTAGGCCCGCTTGCCTTCCTCGGCGAACCATTCGACGAAGGCGGCGCCGTAGGCCACCTCGCCCCGGGCTTCCGTCAGGGGCTTGCCGCACTCGGCGGTGATGAGCGCGGCCAGATCCTCGGCATTGGCGGCGATGAGCCCAAACCAGCGCTGCAGCACCTGGGCCCTGGCCTTGGCGGTGAGGGCCCGCCAGGCCGGCCAGGCGGCTTCGGCGGCGGCGATGGCGCGGTTGGTTTCGGCGGCGCCGCCGGCTGGCACCTCGGCCAATATCCCGCCGCTGGCCGGGTCGCGGACGGGGAAGGTGGCGCCGCTGTCGGCGCCGCACCAGGCGCCGCCGATGAGGTTGCCGGTCGCCAGGAGCTTCGGGTTGGCAAGTTGCATGGTCTTGAAAAATCCTATAAAAACGCTAAGTTGAAACCGTTTTCCGAGAATTCTGGTGAGTATGCGCATCCTTCTCGCCGCCGGCCTTGCGCTGATTGTGGCGGCCTGCGGCAGCCCGGTGCCCCGGGAGTCGCCGCCGACTATAACGCAACGGGCCGGCACCGTGAGCGAGCGGGCCAACGACGTGGTGCTCTACGCCCTGGGCCTCATCGACACCGGCTATCGCTTCGGCGGCAAGAATCCCCAGGCCGGGCTGGACTGCAGCGGCATGGTGGCCTACGTCTACGACCAGGCGGCCGGCGTCAAGGTTGCCGGCAGCGCCGCCGACATCGCCCGGGGCGGCCGCGCGGTGGATCGGGGGGGCCTGCGTCCGGGCGATCTGGTCTTCTTCAACACCCGCAATGCCCCTTACTCCCACGTCGGCATCTACATCGGCGACGAGCGCTTCGTCCACGCGCCGGCCACTCACGGCCGGGTGCGCATCGACCGTCTGGACGACCGCTACTACGCCCAGCGCTTCGAAGCGGCGCGCACCTATTTCGACTGAGTTTCCCGCTGCGGTAGGCCTTTTCGCCGGCTGCCGCGTTACATCGGGGCGGCCTCGCCGCATAATCGAGCCATTACCGATAACGACGGAGCGAACATGTCCTTACGCACTTCCCTTTCCCTTTGCGCCGTGGCCGGCATTCTGGCGGCCAGCATGCCGGCGCTGGCCGACAAGCCCTCCTGGGCCGGCGGCGGCAAGCACGGCAACAAGCACGAGGAACGCTACGACGACCGCCACGATGATCGCCGCGAAGGACGGCGGGACGACCGCCGGGGCGATGACCGGCTCAGCGTGGAGTTTCACTTTTCCGACGGCAACCGGCGCGCCGTCAGCGAGTATTACGGCGCCCAGTTCGGCGGCGGCCATTGCCCCCCGGGCCTGGCCAAGAAGCACAACGGCTGCATGCCTCCCGGCCAGGCCAAGAAATGGGCCCGTGGCCGGGCCTTGCCGCCGGACGTGCGCTACTACGACCTGCCCCGGGATCTCCTCGTCCGCCTGCCGGCGCCGCCCCCGAACCACCGCTACGTGCGGGTCGCCGGCGACATCCTGATGATCGCCGTGGGCACCAGCATGGTGGTGGACGCCATCGAGGACCTCGGCCGTTGATCGCCACGGCCGGCCTTAGCCGGCCGCCGCCTCCCACTCCTCCCGCAGCCGCTTGAGACCGGGCAGGTCCACGGCCCGGGCGAGTTGGCCGACGCGTTCGCAGCAGGGGACCGATTCGGGGTGCTCGGCGGCGACCTGGCGGGCCCAGCCCTGGAGGGCGACCACCTTGCCCAGGGCCAGAAGTTCGCGGAATTCCGGCAGCCGCTCCGGCGGCGGGAAGCGCCAGGGGGCGGGCGCCGGCGGCAGCGGTTCCGCCCGCGGCGAACCGCCTTCCAGGCCTGGAATGGCTTCCAGCAGCTCGGCCAGTTGATCCAGGCGCAGGGGCTTCATCAGCTTGTGATCGAAATCCATGCCCTCCGGAAAATCGGCGGGGCGCTTGGGGGGCGCGGCGGAGATGAGGATGACCGGCATCTGCCGCAGATCGGGGGCGCTGCGGATGGCCAGCAGGAATCCCCAGCCGTCCCGCTGCGGCATGAACTGGTCCACCAGGGCCGCCGCCACCGGCGGATCCGCCGCCAGGCAGCGGGCTAGCGCCTCCTCCCCGTTCTCGGCGGTGAGGACGGAAAAACCCTGGCGGCCAAGCATTTCCCTAAGGATGGCCCGGTTGTCGGCGATGTCGTCGGCCACCAGGACGGTGCGCGGGCGGGCCGGGGGAAGGGGGCCGGGCGTCCCTGCCGGCGGGGACGCCGGGAGTTCCTCCGCTACGGCCCGCAGGGGGAGGGTGACGTGGAACCGGCTGCCCTGGCCCGGTGCGCTGTCCACCGCGATCTGTCCGCCCAGCGCATGGGTCAGCTGGCGGGCGATGGCAAGCCCGAGGCCGACGCCGGGCTGGCGCTGGCGTTCCCCGGCCCGGGAGAAGGGATCGAAGATGCGGGCCTGGTCGGCGACGGGGATGCCGGGGCCGTTGTCGGCGACAGTGAAGCGCAGGCGGTGCCAGATGCTCCCGTCGGCAAGGGCGGTGGGTTCGGCGTCGGGGCGGATCTCCAGTTGGACCCGGCCGTTTTCCGTGTATTTGCAGGCGTTGCCGATGAGGTTCTGGAGAATCTGGGCAAGGCGCTGCTCGTCGGTTTCCACCGCCGGCGGCAGGCCCGCCGGCCGGGAGACGGTGAAAACGTTGCCCCGCCGGGCGGCCAGGAGATGGGCGTCGTCCTCGAGGCGGCGGATGAGGGTCGCCAGGTTGACCGGCGCCAGTTCGAGATCCACCGAGACGGCCTCGCCGCGGCTGAAATCCAGGATGTCGTCGATCAGCCGCAGCAACTGGCCGCTGCTGTTGGCGACGGTGTCGAGCTTGTCCCGCGCTTCGCCCGCCACCTGGCGCTGGAGGAGCTGGGTGTAGCCGAGAATGGTGTGCAGGGGGGTGCGTAGTTCGTGGCTGACGGCGGAGAGGAAGGCGGTCTTGGCCTGGTTGGCGGTCTCCGCCCGCTGGATGGCTTCCTGCAGTTCCGCGGTGCGGGCGCCGACCGCCGCGACGAGGCGCTCCTGTTCCGAATGCTGCAACTGGAGGAGCTGGCGCTGGGCCCGGTCACTTTCGGCACGGACTTTGCGGATGTCGAGATAGAGGGCGTAGGCCAGCGCCACGTCGGCGATGCCGAAGGCGAGCAGCGGCGTCTCGTCGATGAAGGGGAGCCAGGCGGCGAGGCCCAGGTGCTGGAGCAGGCGCAGGGCGATGGTGGTCCATACCAGGACCCAGGCCCCGAAGAACAGCCGGCCGGCGGTGCCGAAGCCGCGGCAACCGGCCGCCACCGTGGCAATGAGCAGGGTGGCGAGGGCCGCCGCGGCGGCGGCCCGGAATCCGGGAAAGGTATCGATCGGTGCGAAGCAAGCGAGCGCCAGGGAAACCCAGGCGATGGCGGTCAGCAATCGGGCCAGCCGGGGATGTCGCTCGGGCAGCCGCAGGAAGGCGGTGGCAAAAACCGCGTGGCAGGCGAAGAAGAGATAGAGCAGGCCCCAGGCCAGGCGGGCCTGGCCGAGGCCGTCACCACCGGGAAAGAGGCCTGCCAGCATGCCGTCGAGGGCAGGAACCACCACCATCATGCACAATTGAGCGGCGCCCAGCCCCAGCAGGCCGGCCTGGCGGCGGGCCTGCCAGGCGAGGAAGCTGAAGGCCACCACCGTCAGGCTGAGGCCGGCGACGAAGAAGCTGGCGGCATTGCGCAAGGCGGCGCGGTCGGCGAACGAGGCGGGATCCCACAGGGTGAGGTCGACGATGGTGCTGGAGCGCGTGCCGATGCGCAGGTAGCCGGTGACGCCGTCTCCGGCCGGCAACGCCACCGGGAACAGCAGGCGGTGGTTGGCCAGCGGGCGCTGGGGCAGCGGGATGCGGCTGCCGTTTTCCAGGCGGCGGATGGCGCCTTGGGAACTCACCAGGAACAAGGTCGCCGACTGGGTGAAGGGGGCGCCCAGCTCGAGCCAGCGCTCCGTCGCCCGGTCCCCCTCGTTCTCCAGCCGGAAGCGGACCCAGGTGGCCCCTTCCCGGTAGCCCAGGGCGGGGCGCAGCGAGGGGGGCGGGAAAAAGTCGCCGCGTTCGTCCAGATGGCGGATGGCTGCCAGGTCGAGGATGCCGCTCTCGTCATGCAGCAGGGCGATGCCCGCGCCGAGGGGGAGGGCGGGGTCAGCGCCGACGGCGACGGGCGCCGGCGCCGCCCCGGCTGCCAGCGCCCACACGGCCAGGGCCACTGCCGCCAGGGCGCGGCCGAGACGGGCGATCACTCGCCATCGTCCCCGTCGCCCCGGCGTACCTGCCGGTATTCGCGGGGGCTGACGGCGTAGCGCCGGCGGAAGGCCCGGGTGAAATCGCCGGCATTGCGGTAGCCCACCCGGTCGGCGATGAGCTGGATACGCAGGTCGCTGCCCTCGAGGAGCCGGCGGGCCGTTTCCAGGCGCAGTTCCCCGAAGTAGTCGAAGACCGTCATCCCCACCCGCTGGCGGAAGAGTTCCGTCAGCTTGCGCTCGTTGCTCCCCAGGGTGTGCGTCAATTCCGTCAGGGTCGGCGGATCGGCCAGGCGCTTTTCGAGGATGGCGACGGCCTTGGCGAAGAGCTGCTCGCCCCGGCTGGTCAGGTCGCAGACGCTGTCCAGGGCGCGGGTGGTGGCCATGGTTTCCAGCCGGTGCAGCCGCTTGCGGGCGTGGAGGTGTACCGACACCCGGGCCAGGACCTCCTCTTCGGAAAACGGCTTGGTCACGTAATCGACCCCGCCCACCTCGAAGCCCAGGAGCTTGTCGTCGATGGCGGTACTGGCCGAGAGGAAGATGACCGGGATGTCGGCGGTGCGGGGATCGGCCTTGAGGGAGCGGCAGACGTCGAAGCCGTCCCGGCCGGGCATGGAGACGTCGAGCAGCACGAGGTCCGGGCGCCCCTGCACCGCCTTGGCCAGGCCGTCGTCGCCGTCCAGGGCCACCAGGATTTCCAGGTGCTGCCCGCCCAGGTAAGCCAGCAGCAGGGCGACGGAGTCCGGCTGGTCGTCGATGATCAGGAGAGTGGGGGCAAGGTCGGCCATGGTTCGGGGGCAAGTTTAGGCGAGTCTGCCGTGGCGGCGGATAACATATGCCAAGGGCACGGGCTTCGGCTAATATTCTGTCAGCAAATGCTCACCGATGGGGCATCGATTCGGCGAGCATTGACAAGTTTATCCAACGGCGTGCCGTGTGCCGAGGCCCAGATACCGTCACTCATGACCAGGAAGCCCCCGTCACCCCCCTCCAGGACCCAGGTTGCCGTCGCCGCGGCGGCGGTGGCCGGCATCTTGTTCCTGGCCCTGGGCGCCTTCGACATCGCCGCGGCCTATCGTCCGGCCTTGCTGGCGGGCGGCGCCCTGCTGCTGGCGTCGTCGGCTGCGCTGGCGGTCGGCGGGGCCAGCCGGCGGCGGATGGCCATCGAGCAGGCCCGCCCCTTGGCGGAACTGGCAGCCGTTGCCGACGCCGTCGCCCAGGGTGAGGATTATTCGCGGCGGGCCGCCGAGACCGGGCCGCCGGAAGTGGCGCGCCTGGCGCGGGCGCTGAACCGCATGCTCGACGCCCTGCAGTCCAAGGCCGCCGGGCTCGACCAGGAACTCCAGGAACGGGCCCGGGCCGAGGCCCGGCTCGACCGCCTCGCCCATTACGACCAGATCACCGGCCTCGCCAACCGCGTGCAGTTCCACAAGGAACTGCCCCGGGCCGCCGAACGGGCGCGCCGGGCGGGCAACAACCTGGCCCTGGTGTTTCTCGATCTCGACGATTTCAAGATCGTGAACGACACCCTCGGCCACGACGTGGGCGACCACCTGCTGCGGTCGGTGGGCGAGCGCCTCGCCGGCAGCCTGCGCAAGGGCGACCTGGTCTGCCGTCTGGGCGGCGACGAATTCACCGTCATCCTGGAAAACGTCACTTCCCTGCGTACGGCGGTGGACGTGGTGGCCAAGCTGATCGAAGCCCTGTCCCGGGCCTACGAGGTGGACGGCCATGCCCTCCACGTCGGCGTCAGCGCCGGCATCGCCCTCTATCCGGCCCAGACCGACGATCTCGGCGATCTCCTGCGCTTCGCCGACATCGCCATGTACCAGGCCAAGGGCGCCGGCAAGAACGACTATTGCGTCTATACCTCCGAGCTCATCGCCCGCGCCAACGACCGCCTTTCCATCGAGGCCGAATTGCGCCAGGGCATCGACAACGACGAATTCTTCCTGGTCTACCAGCCCCAGGTGGACATCGCCAGCGGAGACGTCCTGGGCATCGAGGCCCTGCTCCGCTGGCAGCATCCGGCCCGGGGCGTGGTGACGCCTGGCTATTTCATCGACATCGCCGAAAAATCGGGGCTGATCGTACCCATGGGGCGCATGGTCCTCGCCAAGGCCTGCCGGCAGTGGCAGGCCTGGCTGGAACAGGGGCTGGAGCCGCCCCGCCTGGCGGTCAACGTTTCCGGTCGGCAACTCGGCGAGGAGAACTTCGCCGACGACCTCATCGCCGCCCTCGCCCACTGCGGCCACCCGCGGCCCCATCTCGAACTGGAAATCACCGAGAGCCTGCTGCTCTCCGACACCCGGGTGTCCAAGGCCATGCTTCACCGCCTGGCCGCCGCCGGCATCGAATGGTCCCTGGACGACTTCGGCACCGGCTATTCGTCCCTCACCTACCTGGCCAAATTCCCCATCAAGAACATCAAGATCGACCGCAGCTTCGTCGCCCGCCTGCCGGGAGACGAGAACAGCGAGGCCATCGTCAAGGCCATCGTGGCCATGGCCCGGGGGCTGGGCATGCGGGTCATTTGCGAAGGCGTGGAAACGGGCGAGCAGGTTGCCTACCTCGCCGCCCTGGGGCCCATCATCGCCCAGGGCTACCATTACCACCGCCCGCTGCCGCCGGAGGAGGTGACGGCGCTCTTGCGCCGGCAGACGGACTACGGCCGGGTGCTGGCCGGCGTCGCGCAGTAGGCGCCTGTTGCGGCGGGCCTTCCACCTGGCGCCGGGCCGGCCCAAAAGAAAACCCCGGCAGGATCCGGGGCGGGGATGCTGGCGCGCTCGACAGGAATCGAACCTGTAACGCAGCCTTCGGAGGGCTGAATGATATCCGTTTCACCACGAGCGCGTGGAGAGGCGGCAAGGATACCGGGTTTCCCCTTCCGCGTCCATGGCGGCTGTGCGTCGGTAGGCGTAAGCCGTTATAATTACGGCCTTTACCCCACTTACCCTATTACGCGTCGAGGAATAGCATGGCCGAAAAACATTCATCCAAGTCCATCATGGTCGGCACCATCGTGGCCGCCGTCGTCCTGATGGCTGTCGTCGTTCCCTTCTCCATCAAGGGGGACAAGTCGGCCGCTTCTTCCGGCGACGCCGACGGTGCCGACGTGCGCATCCAGCCCGTGGCCAAGTTCGAGCTGCAGAAGGCGGCCCCGGCCACCGGCGGCGCGCCCAAGGACGGCGCCACCGTCTTCAATACCGTCTGCGGTGCCTGCCACAACACCGGCGCAGCCGGTGCGCCCAAGGCGGGCGACAAGGCGGCCTGGGGCCCCCGCATCGCCCAGGGCAAGGAAGCCCTCTACAAGAGCGCCCTCGCCGGCAAGGGCAACATGCCCGCCAAGGGTGGCGCCGGCGACCTTTCCGACGGCGAGATCAAGGCCGCCGTTGATCACCTGCTGGGCCTCGTCAAGTAAGCGCGGCACTGCAATGGGAGAGGGAGGCGCGGGCCTCCCTTTTTTTGTCCACGAAAAAGGGCGCCTCGTGGGCGCCCTGACCAGGCCTGCTTTTGGAGGGCAGGGGCTGGCCCGTACTCGCGTGCGGACTTACTTCTTGGCCGGTTCGGCGGGCTTGGCGGGCTCGGCGGGCTTGGCCGGCTCGGCCTTCATCGGCTCGGCGGCCTTGGTTTCGGTCTTCTTCACCTTCTTGGTCTTGTGTTCGGCCTTGTGTTCAGCCTTGTGCTCGTGCATGGCGGCCGGCTTGACTTCCGGGGCGCCGGCTTCCTTCTTCATTTCCACGGCCTTGGGCGCTTCGGCCTTGGCCGGGGCGGCGGCGGGCGTCGCCGGGGTGGCGGGTGCGGCGGCAGTGGCCGGAGCGGCGGCGGGCTTGGTTTCGGCAGCCGGCTTGACGTCGGCGGCGTGGGCGACACCGAAGGCGGCGGCGATGGCGAGGGCGATCAGTTGCTTGGTCATGTTATTTCTCCTAGAGAGGTTGTTCGTTCGGTTTCCGATCCGGCTTTGCTTGATTGCGCTGCCTTGTGCCGAATAACGCCGCCGGTTGCGGCCCGGTAGTCAGGAGAAAGGTAAGGCTGTGTAACGCCCGGTAACCGCCCGGTTACGGGGTTTTGCCGGCGAGCATGGCCTTCAGGGAAGCCAGGCGGGCGCTGCCGGTGGCCTTGTCGGGGGCGGTCGCCTCCTTGCCGCCGGAGAAGCGGATATCCTCCTTGCCCATCTCGGCGATGAAGCGGGAGGGCTCGCAGGGAACGAACTCCCGGGCCTGCTTGCGCCGTTCGCAGTAGGTGATGTGGAGCGAGCGCTGGGCGCGGGTGATGCCCACGTACATGAGGCGGCGCTCCTCCTCCACCTTGCCCGTCTCCACCGATTCCCGGTGGGGCAGGATGCCTTCCTCGACCCCGGCCAGGAAAACGTGGGGGTATTCCAGCCCCTTGGCGGCGTGCAGGGTGGAGAGCTGGACGGCGTCGATGTCGGCCTCGTTCTTGTCCAGCATGTTGATGAGGGCGATGCTCTGGGTGAGGTCGACGAGGGTCTTCCCATCTTCCTCGCCCTTCTTGTTCAGCCACTCGGCGAATTCCATGACGTTGCCCCAGCGGGTCTGGGCGGTGCGCTCCTCCTCGTGGTCGTAGAGGTGGGCCTCGTAGTCGATGGCTTTGAGGAGATCGGGCAATACCTGGTGGGCCGGCTCCTTGGCCGCCCGGGCCTGCAGGCGGTTGATGAAATGGCAGAACTCGAGCAGCGGCTCCAACTGGCGCGGCGCCACCCGGTGGGCGAAGCCCTCCTCGAAGGCGGCGGCGAAGAGGGAAACGTGGCGCTCGCCGGCGTAGGTGCCCAGGGCCTGCAGGGTGGCGGCACCGATGCCGCGCTTGGGGGTGGTGGCGGCGCGGATGAAGGCCGGGTCGTCATCCTCGTTGGTGAACAGGCGCAGGTAGGACGTGATGTCCTTGATCTCCGCCTTGTCGAAGAAGGACTGGCCGCCGGAGAGCAGGTAGGGGATCTTGGCGTTGCGCAGGTACTGCTCGAACAGCCGCGCCTGGTGGTTGGAGCGGTAGAGAATGGCGTAGTCGCGGTACTTCGCCCGGTTCTCGAAACGGTGGGCCTGCAGCTTCATGACGATGCTCTCGGCCTCGCCCTCGTTGTCGCGGCAGGCGCTGACCGTGATCGGTTCCCCAATGCCCAGTTCCGACCACAGGGTTTTCTCGAACAGCTTCTCGTTGTGGGAGATGACGTTGTTGGCCGCCTTCAGAATGCGCACCGTCGACCGATAGTTCTGCTCCAGCTTGACGATCTTGAGGGCGGGGAATTCCTCCGGCAGCTTCTTCAGGTTGGCAATGTCGGCGCCGCGCCAGGCGTAGATGGCCTGGTCGTCGTCGCCCACGGCGGTGAATTGGGCGCGTACGCCGGTCAGCAGCTTGAGGAGCTGGTACTGGCAGGCGTTGGTATCCTGGTATTCATCCACCAGCAGGTAGCGCAGGCGGTTCTGCCATTTTTCGCGGATATCCGGGTGCCCCGCGAACAACTCCACCGGCAGCTTGATGAGGTCGTCGAAATCCACCGCCTGGTAGGCTTTCAGCGTCGCCTCGTAGGACAGGTAGGCGGCGGCGGCCAGGGCTTCGTGCTCGTTCTGGGCCAGGTGGCGGGCGGCTTCCGGCGACACCAGGGCGTTTTTCCAGTTGGAGATGATGGACTGGAGCCGGCGCAGGGTGCCCTTGTCCACGGTCTTGGCGGTCTCAGCGATGATGCCGGCGCAATCGGCGGCGTCGAAGATGGAGAAGCGCGGCTTGTAGCCCAGGGCCTTGGCCTCCTCCCGCAGGATGCGCACCCCCAGGGAGTGGAAAGTGGAAATCTGCAGTTCGCCGGCGGCGCCGCCGTCGAGGAGCTTGCCGATGCGCTCCTGCATTTCCTTGGCGGCCTTGTTGGTGAAAGTGATGGCGGCCACGTTGCGCGGCTGGAAGCCGCAATCCTGCACCAGATAGGCGATCTTCTGGGTGATCACCCGGGTCTTGCCCGAGCCGGCGCCCGCCAGCACCAGGAGAGGGCCGTCGAGATAGCGGATGGCTTCGCGTTGTTGGGGATTGAGGCCGGACATGGGGGACAGAAAGCAGCGCGCCCCGGCGGGCCGGGGCGCTGGTGTGGGATGGCCGGATTTTACCTCAGGCCTCGGTGTCGACCGAAGGCAACCCCGGCGTTTCCCCGGGGGCCTTGAGGAGGCGCGTGGCCTCCTTGCCGAGGTTCACCAGTTCGCCGGCCACCTGCCGGGCTTCCTGCAGGGAGCGTTCGCCGTTTTCGGCCGCCGGCACCTTGTCGGCAGCGGCTTCCAGTTCCTGCTGCAGGGAGCGCTCCCGGTCCGCCGACGTGCCTTCCGCGGGATTCACCCGCCGCGCTTCTTCCCGGGCGACGGCGCGCGCCTGTTCCGCCGCTTCGCGGGTGATGCTGCCGGTGGTCGAGGTCAGGCGCTGCAGTTTCATGACCTCGTTAACGGCCGTCGGGGCCGGTCGCTTTAGCCCAGGGAGCCGAACACCTTCTTCAAGAGGTCGCTGCCGGCGCCGACGGGGTTCTTGCGGATTTCCTTCTCCTTCTCGGCGATCATCAGGAAGAGGCCGTCCATGGCCTTGTGGGTGACGTAGGTGTCGAGGTCGGCGTCTTCCTTGTCCACGAGGCCCAGCTTGGCGCCCTGGCCGGCGAACTTGTTGTACTTGTCGGCCAGTTTCACCTTCCTGGTGGCCTCCTTGACGATGGGCATGAACTTTTCCACCAACTGGTCGCTGGTGGATTTCTTGAAGAACTTGGTGACCGAGTCCTCGCCGCCGGTGAGGATGCCCTTGGCGTCATCCACGCTCATCTGCTTGACGGCGTCGAGGAGGATGGGCTTGGCCTGGACCACCGCCTTTTCCGCCGCGTGGTTCATGGTGGCCACCAGTTCGTCGGCCTGCTTGCCCATGCCGATGGCCTTCATGCCCTTTTCCACGGTCTTCAGGGAGTCGGGCAGGGGAATCTTCACCTTCTTGTTGCCGAGGAAGCCGTTTTCCTTGCCCAGGCTGGAGACGGCGTAATCGGCGCCCTTGACCAGGGCTTCCTTGAGGCCGGAGGTGGCTTCGCTGCCGGTCAGGTCGTTGATGCCGCCGGCGTGGGCGGCGCCGATCCCGGCGGCGAGGAAGAAGGCGGTGGCGAGGCGGAAGAGGCGCATGGCGGGCTCCTTAAGGTGGGGTTAACGTGCGGCGGCTACATTCCCCAATATATGTCATCCGGGGATGCCCATGCCTGCTTTGCGCGCCTGTTTCTTCGCTTTTCTCGTCGCCTGGGGATGCCGGGCCATTGCGGCCGATGCTTTCGTGCTTTCGCCGGCCCAGGCCAAGGCCCTCGGCGTCGAGGTGGCCGTGGCCGGGGAGGGGGGCGGGGCGGCCCAGGGCGGCCTGCCGGCACGGGTGGTGGTGCCCAACGGCCAGATGCGCGTGGTGGCGGCGCCGGTGGCCGGCCTGGTGGAAATGCTGGCGGTGGCGCCCGGCGAGGCGGTCAGGCGCGGCCAGGTGGTGGCCCGTCTGGCCAGCCCCCAGGCCCTCGAATTGCAGCGGGACGCCCTCCAGGCCGGCAGTCAGGCCCGCCTGGCCGAGCAGAACCGGCAGCGGGACGAGCAGCTCTACGCCGAGGGGCTGATCGCCGAATCCCGCCTCCAGGCCAGTCGCGCCGCTGCCGCCCAGGCTGCCGCCCAGGCCAGCGAGCGGCGCCAGGGGCTGGCCCTGGCCGGCATCGCGCCGGGCCAGGTGGGCGGCTCCCTGGCCCTGGTGGCGCCCATCGACGGCGTGGTCCTCGAGCAGGGGGCCAGCGTCGGCCAGCGGCTGGAGTCTTCCGCCCTCATCTACCGCATCGCCCGCCTGGCGCCCCTGTGGCTGGAGATCCAGGCGCCGGCGGCCCTGGCCGGCGGCTTGAAGGAAGGGGCGCCGGTGCAGGTGGCGGGGGGCGAGGCCGGCGGCCGCCTCATCGCCGTCGGCCGGGCGGTGGAGGAGGGCAGCCAGAGCGTGCTGCTGCGGGCGCTGGTGGAACGGGGCGCCCCGTCGTTGCGCCCGGGCCAGACCGTGGCCGTATCCCTCGATCTGCCGGCGGCGGGCGGCTTGCGCCTGCCTGCCACCGCCGTGGCCCGCCAGGGTGGCGCCGCCGTGGTTTTCGTGCAGACGGCGGCGGACGCCAGGGGCCTGACTTTCCTGCCGCGGCCGGTGAAGACCGGGGCGGAGAACGGCGGCACCGTCGCCGTGGAGGGGGTGCAGGATGGCGAACGGGTGGCGGTGAAGGGCGTCTCCGGCTTGAAGGCCATGTGGACCGGCGTCGGCAAGGAATAGGGCCCGCCCGATGCTCGACCGCCTGATCCGCTTTTCCCTCACCCAGCGCCTGCTGCTCCTGGTGCTCACCGCCATGCTTGTCGGCGCCGGCATCCATGCCTTCGCCGGCCTGCCCATCGACGCCTTCCCGGATGTCTCCACCACCCAGGTGAAAATCATCCTCAAGGCGCCGGGCATGACCCCGGAGGAGGTGGAGACCCGCCTCGCCGTTCCCGTCGAGCAGGAGATGCTGGGCATCCCGCACCAGCGCCTGCTGCGCTCAACGTCGAAGTATGCGCTCACTGACATCACCCTCGACTTCGACGACGGCACCGACATCTACTGGGCCCGCCAGCAGGTGGGCGAGCGCCTGGCGGCGGCCATGGGCAACCTGCCGCCGGGGGTGAGCGGCGGCCTGGCGCCCATCACCACCCCCTTGGGCGAAATGTTCATGTTCACCATCGAGGGGGAGCTTTCCCTGGCCGAGAAGCGCAGCCTCCTGGACTGGGTCATCCGCCCGCAGTTGCGCACCATTCCCGGCGTCGCCGACGTGAATAGCCTGGGCGGCCAGGTCCGCGCCTTCGAGGTGGTGCCCGACCCCACCGCCCTGGCGGCGCGGGGGCTGTCCCTGCGCGACCTGCAGGCGGCGCTGGAGGCCAACAACCGCAACGACGGCGCCGGCCGCCTGGCCGCCGGCGAGGAAGCCCTGCTGGTGCGGGCCGAGGGCGCCCTGCAGACCCTCGACGACGTGCGCGCCGTCGTCCTGAAGAGCCGCGATGGTCGCGTCGTGCGGGTCGGCGAGGTGGCCGAGGTGCGCCTGGGCAACCTCACCCGCTACGGGGCGGTGAGCAAGAGCGGCACCGGCGAGGCGGTGGAGGGCCTGGTGCTGGGCCTGCGCGGCGCCAACGCCCAGGCGGTGGTGGCCGGCGTCAAGGCGCGCCTGGCGGAGATCGCCCCGACGCTCCCCGCCGGGGTCACCGTCGAGCCCTTCTACGACCGCAGCAACCTGGTGGACCGGGCGGTCAAGACGGTGGCCAAGGCCCTGGCCGAGGCCGTCGTGCTGGTGCTCCTCCTCCTCCTCGCCTTCCTCGGCAACCTGCGGGCGGCCCTGGTGGTGGCGCTGATGCTGCCGCTGTCGGCCCTGGCCACCTTCATCCTCATGCGCGCCTTCGGGCTTTCCGCCAATCTCATGAGCCTGGGGGGCCTGGCCATCGCCATCGGCATGCTGGTGGACGCCGCCGTGGTGGTGGTCGAGAACGTCGAGACGCAACTGGCCGGCCACGGCAGCCCCGCCGCCGACCGCCTGCCCCTGCTGCACCTGATCTACCGGGCGGCGAGGGAGGTGGCGGCACCGGTGACCTCGGGCATCGTCATCATCATCATCGTCTTCCTGCCGCTGCTCACCCTGCAGGGGCTGGAGGGCAAGATGTTCGCCCCGGTGGCGCTGACCATCGTCTTCGCCCTGGGTGCCTCCCTGCTCCTGTCGCTGACCGTGGTGCCGGTGCTGGCGTCCTTCCTCATGCGCCGGGGGGCGCACCCCGAGCCGTGGCTGGTACGCCGGATGAACGCCCTCTACGCCCGCGTCCTGGCGGCCTCCCTGGCCCACGGCCGGCGCCTCGCCGTCGGCGCCGTGGCAGCCCTGGTGGCGGCGGCAGGCGCCTACGCCCTGCTGGGCAAGACCTTCATGCCGACCATGGACGAGGGCGATCTCATCATGCAACTGGAGAAGCTGCCCTCCATCGGCATCGACCAGAGCATCGCCGTCGACGGGCGCATCCAGCAGGCCATCCTGGAGCGGGTGCCGGAAGTGCAGGCCATCGTCGCCCGCACCGGCTCCGACGAACTGGGGCTGGACCCGATGGGCCTCAACCAGACCGACACCTTCATGGTGCTCAAGCCCCGGGAGGAATGGCGCACCCCCGATCCGGGCTGGCTCACCGACCAGTTGCGGGCAGTGATGGAGGATTTTCCCGGCATCGGCCATTCCTTCACCCAGCCCATCGACATGCGGGTGTCGGAGATGCTGACCGGCGTGCGCGG
>DAINDE010000052.1:0-25839 GCA_036732025.1 Rhodocyclaceae bacterium | reverse complement strand
CATGGGTGAAGATGGTCGGCGGCAGGTAGTAGCCGCCGGCCGGCACCGCTGGCGGAGGCCGAAGCGCCGACGGCGGTGCGGGAACTCCTCGCCGCCCCCGGCCAGCCCCTGGCCGAGCCCTGGCTTGCCGACATGCAGGAGTGCTTCGGCCACCGCTTCGGCGACGTGCGCATCCACACCGGCCGGCCGGCGGACGAGGCCAGCCGCCAGGTGGGCGCCAACGCCTTCACCGTCGGCCACCACATCGCCTTCGCCGCCGGCCGCTTCGCGCCGCAAACGGCCAGCGGCCGGCACCTCCTCGCCCACGAACTGGCCCACGTGGTGCAGCAGCGGACGGGAGCCTGCCGCCTGCAACGGGACGCCAGCGACGACGATCCGGACATCGCCGCCATCCTGCGCGCCGCGGGGCGGGCGGCCAAGCCGGCGACGCCGGGCGCCGGCGCCATCGCCGGCATCGAGGTGGCCTACCGCCTGATCAGCAAGTACCTGGAAAATTACGAATCCGTGATCAGCGGCATCGGCATGGATTCGGCGGTCAAGGGCATCAAGGCCACCAAGGGGAAAGGCAACGATTTCTCCCTCGCCGTCGGTCCCGATTTCGTCGCCGGCATCACCGCCGCCAACCTGGCCGCCAAGGCGGCCCTGATCCGGGCCGCCCTCGACCAGCAGGGCGCCAAGCCCCGCCTCGACTACGTCTTCATCATGGGCGAGGATCGGCCGAACCAGCCCAACCAGTTCTATCTCGCCGCCGAAACCTACTACAAGACCACGCTCCCCCAGGCCAAGATGATCAAGGATCGCCGCAACCTCGAGGCGGTCCTCGACTATGTGGCGAACACCATCAAGGAGCCGGTGGGCAGCCTGTACCTCGTCTCCCACGCCAACGAGGACGGCACCCTGTCCTTCCCCATCAATTCCGCCGACCAGGACAACCGGACCTCGGCGGCGGAACTGGACGCCATGCTGCACCCGGCCAAGGGCGGCTCCAAGCTGACCAAGGTGGGAAACAAAATCGACGCCTTCAGCAAGGTCCGCATCAAGGGCTGCGACATCGGCCGCACCCAACGCATGGTGGAACTGGTCGACGAGGCCTTCGGCGGCGAGGGGACGGTGACCGCCCCCACCCACGAGCAGCGTTTCGACTACGACGCCGACAAGGCCAAGGCGGCCAGCAAGGCCTTCCGGGCCGAAATCGCCAAGGCCCACCCGGAACCCGAACTCGACAAGGACCTGGCCAAGAAGAATCCGGCCAAGGCCAAACAGGACCTGGCCAAGGCCAAGGCCCAGCGCACCAAGGACATCCAGGCCGAGATCAAGTCCCGGGCCGACGAGGAAAAGCAGGCCATGGACGAGGCCGCGGTGTTCAAGGAGTTCTCCGGCCCCATGTTCCAGCGCCCCGGCACCAAGCTCTACACCAAGGACGAGCTGACCGGCGAAGTGAAAGCCCTCTATCCCCACCTCGACGCCAAGCAGCAGGCCGCCCTGGTCAAGGACCTGGTCGCCCCCGACCGGCGCCCGGCCAACCTCCAGCAGAGCCAGGGAACCTTCGGCCAGCAGGGGCAGCGCCTGGACCGCAAGCGCATGGACAACATCACCTTCGTCGACCCCCAGAACATCGGCGAAATCAAGATCGTCTGGGCCAAGGACTTCGCCAAGGGGGCCTTCAACGCCACCAAGCTCACCGGGCAGACTTCCGACGGCAAGATGATCACGGGAACCGTCGAGGGCACCCAGCGCGTGCCCGGCGAGAAGCAGCCGCAGACCACCAGCTTCACCATCAAGTGGCCAGCGCCCCCCGACGAAAAGGCGCTGATCACCTCCAGCAAGGCCAGGCTGGGCAACGCCGACCGCTACGACTGGCGCATCGAGACGGTGCACACCAAGAACGGCATGACCAAGAAGACCGCCATTGGCGAGCGCGTCATCACCTACCTCCACCACCGCAGCCTGCGGGCCTCGCCCAAGCAGCCCTTCGACCGGCCCGAGAGCGACCCCCGCTTCACCGCCACCTCCACCTTCGCGCCCGGGGATGAGAAGGGGGGCAAGCCGTGAATCGGCAATGCAAGCCGCTCCCTGAACGGGACCCGCCGAAGGCCATGGCGCCCCCGTCGAGGCACAACGACGCCACCTTGCTCGGCGCCTCCGGACGCCCTATTCCGGCCCCTGTGCGGGAGGATATGGAGACCCGTTTCGGCCACGATTTCGGACACGTCCGCATCCACGACCACCGTGCCGCCCGGACCGCGACCGACGTGGCCGGCGCCCAGGCAATGACCCATGGGGCCGCCATCGCACTGGGCAGCGAGGTCAACGACCTGTCCAGTACCGGCGGTCGCGCGGTCCTCGCCCACGAACTTGTCCACGTCATGCAACGGGATCGTTTCGGCGAGCCGCAGCCCTCGGCGGGCAGCAAGCCACCCCGGCTGCGCAGCGACGAAGCCGAAGCCCGCGACCTGGCCGGCCGCGCCCTTGGCGATCCCGCCTCCGCTCCCCTGCCCGCCGTCGGCACCCGGCCCACCGCCGAATTCCAGCCGCTGGCCCCGCCGGAAAGCGCCGAAGCCTACCTGCCGGACGAGGCTGAACTGCTGGCGACCCTCAACGCCAAGGATCTGGCGGGACGCAAGACCTTCGTCGCGGACGCTCTGGCCGGAGTCAAACCGCGCTGGGCACGCGCCGAGGCCGCCGGGCTGACGGCCAAGCTGGACAAGACCCGCAGCGCCGACGCCGCGATGGCCAAGTCGGCCGTCAAGCCGGTGGCGGGCCTGCCGAAGAATGCGCCCAGCGCCTTCCGTGAAAACCTGATGATCGACGCCAAGGGCGAAGCCGAGAACGACCTTGGCCGCAAGCTGGTCAAGGACGAGATCACGGTGGATTCGGTGGCCCTCACCGGTGCGACGGCTGCCCGCGCCGTGATGAACCTGCGCCGGCTGGACGACACGCTGACCCGCATCCTCAGCGCCAGTACCGCCGCCGGCGCCACGTTTACGCCGCTCACCGACGTACTCGCCATGTATCGCACCGAAGGGGATCTCAACGCACCGCCCTCGACCGCCAGCCTGACGGCCGGCATTCCCTCCGGAAAGCACGATGCCAGAACAAGCCTGAATCCGCGCCCCGATCTTTCGCACCTCGTCTGGCTGGCCGACGCCGCCCACCCGTGGGTCGCCGGCAAGCCAGACGCCTTGGTGAAGGAGTTGGCGTTGCGCTTCTGGTTCGTGCAAATCGGCGGGCTGGACGTGGTTGGCGGCCTGCCCGCCCCCGTAGCGGCCGCCTTCGCCAACTGGTCGGCGGACAACTGGCTGCGCGCCACCGACACGGTGCCCGACGCCGGCGCCGTCGCGCTGGCGCGTCTCAAGGCCGCCGACCGCTGGAAAGCCCTGATCGACACCATGGAGGTCGCCACCAAGCCCTCCGCGACCGGTGGATCGCCGGCCGTCCAGGTCAGCCCGAAGGACCCCGAGGTCCTGGTGGCCGGCATCCTCGAAGAGGCCGTCATGCTCCAGCGCAGGCTTGGCAAGGTGGCCAGCCTCCCCGGCGTGACCCCGGCGGCGGCGGCCCCCAAGGACATGACCCCGGGCATGGCCTATCTGCACTACCACGCCGGCACGGAGCAGATGCAGCAGATCATGGTCAGCGCCGCCCTGGCTGCGGCGGCATCGACCGATGCCCGCTACAAGACCCTCCGCACCGCCATCAAGGCCGGCCTGAACGTCACGGCCCTGCGAACGAAGATGACCCTGTCCGACAAAAACGCCAAAAAGTTGGGCGATTCGGCGCTTCCGGCCGCCGACAAGGCAGCGCTGGAAAGCGAGAACGCCACGCTGGCGGGCGACATGTGGTCCCTGCTCACCACCTGGCTCAACGCCGACACGACACGGGTGGACCTGCTCGGCACCTTCATCGAAACCGCCGATTCCGGCATCTGGTCCGCCTGGTCCGACCACCGCGGCAACCTCTCCCGCTACAACGTATTGCGCGCCTATTACGCGCTGCTCTGACGCCGAGGAAATCCATGACCACCCCCCTCGCCCCCCGCCTGCTCAAGGGCGGCCTCATCCTGATGGACCCGGTGAGCGGCGCCGTACGGACCATGATCGCGCTGCAATACAATCCCGACACCCTCACCCGCAGCCTGCAGGGCCGCGCCCAGGGCGAGGGCGGGGAGCGCAGCGAGGCCCTGCGCCTGAAGGGGCCGCCGGTGGAGACCTACAAGCTGGAAGCCGAGATCGACGCCACCGACCAGCTCGGCGCGGGCGATGCCGGGGCGGCGGCGGTGGGCATCCACCCGGCCCTGGCGGCCCTGGAGACCATCCTCTATCCGGCCTCGGCGGCGTTGCAGGCCAATGAGGCCCTGGCCGCCGCCGGCACCCTGGAGATCATCCCCACCGAGGCGCCGCTCACCCTCTTCGTCTGGAGCGCCCATCGCGTGGTGCCGGTGCGCCTCACCGAATTCAGCGTCACCGAAGAAGCCTTCGACGCCAACCTCAACCCCATCCGCGCGAAGGTCTCCCTGGGCATGCGCGTGCTCAGCGTGGACGACCTGGGCTTCGCCCACCGGGGCGGCGGCATCTACCTGGTCTATCAGCAGCAGAAGGAAGCCCTGGCCCGCAAGGCGGCGGCGGCCACCTTCGCCACCTTCGGCATCGGAGGCCTGCCATGAAACTACCCCCACGTGTCCTGCGGCCGCTACCCCCCGAGGGGGGCGTCGGCAAGCTTGGGGCGGCCCGGAGCATGCCGACATGAGCGTCAACAAATTCCCCGTCACCAGCCGCTACTACGGCCTCGCCACCGGCGAAGCCACCCTCCCCGACGGCCGCCCCGTGGTCTTCCTGCGCCGCCGCTTCCTGCCGGCGCCGGAGCGCTTCTCGGTCATCGCCGCCCACCTGCTGCGCCAGGACGAGCGCCTCGACCACGTCGCCGCTGCCCACCTGGGCGACCCGGAGCAGTCCTGGCGCCTGGCCGACGCCAACGGCGCGATGCACCCCCGGGAGCTGGTGGAGCCGGGGCGCACGCTCAACATCACCCTGCCCGAGGGCATTCCCGGGTTGCCGAGCGAATGAATACCAATCTCCCGCTGCCGATCGAATTCCCCTCCGCTCGGGATGGGTTCCCCACCTCCGTTCGGGCTGAGCCCCCTACAACCGTTCGCCCTGAGCTTGTCGAAGGAGCCTGTCCTGAGCCTGTCGAAGGAGCCTGTCCTAAGCTTGTCGAAGGGCGGTTCATCCCGGGCTTCGACAGGCCTGTCCTGAGCGACGTCGAAGGGCTCAGCCCGAACGGAATTGGGGAGCCGGTGAAGCCATGAACACCGGCTACCACCTCACCCTCCTGGTCGGCCCCACGGTCCCCGTCCCGGTGCCCAAGCCGGTGCTGGAGGCCCTGGACAGCGTCGAGGTGCATACGGCGGCGGGAGAGCGCAGCGGCTTCGAGCTCAGCTTCAAGATCAGCCAGAAGAGCGTGCTGCACACTCTGCTGTCCCTGGTGCCGGCCCAGGTGCCCTGGCTGCGGGTGATGATCATCGTCACCGTCGCCGGCACGCCCCACGTGCTGATGGACGGCCTGGTCACCCAGCAGCGCCTCTCCCCCGGCAGCCAGCCGGGCGAATCCACCTTCGCCATCACCGGCGAGGATCTGTCGGTAGCCATGGACCAGCAGGAATTCAACGGCCTGCCCTATCCAGCCTTGCCCCACGAGGCCCGGGTGGCGCTGATCGTCGCCAAGTACGCCATGTTCGGCATGATCCCCCTGGTCATCCCCGCCATCTTCAAGGACGTGGCGGTGCCGGTGGAGCGCTACCCCAGCCACCAGGGCACCGACCTCGGCTACCTCACCCAGCTCGCCGACGAGGTGGGGCACGTCTTCTACGTGGAGCCGGGGCCCCTGCCGGGCATGAACACCGCCTACTGGGGGCCCCAGATCAAGGTCGGCATCCCCCAGCCGGCCCTGAACGGCGACATGGATTTCGCCCGCAACACCGAATCCCTCAGCTTCGAGTTCAACAACACCCAGCGGGAGATGCCGGTGATCTTCATCCAGAACCCCCAGACCAAGGCGCCGATCCCCATCCCCATTCCCGACATCGGGCCCCTCAATCCACCCCTCGGCCTGGTGCCGCCCCTGCCTTCGAAATTCAAGTTCATGAAGGAGACCGCCAAGCTCTCCCCCATGGCCGCCCTGGGCAAGGGCATCGCCGCCGCCGCCGGCTCCGCCGACGCGGTGACCGGCTCCGGTTCCCTCGACGTCACCCGCTACGGCCGTCTGCTCAAGGCGCGCGGCCTGGTGGGCGTGCGCGGCGTCGGTCCCTCCTTCGACGGGCTCTATTACGTCAAGAAGGTCACCTCCACCCTGAAGCGGGGCGAGTTCAAGCAGAACTTCTCGCTGACCCGCAACGGCCTCGTTTCCATCACACCGGCGGTGCCGACATGAGCGAAAAATACTTCGGCAAGTATCGCGGCCTCGTACTCAACAACGTGGACCCCATGCAGATGGGCCGCCTGCAAGTGCAGGTGCCGGATGTCCTCTCGGTCTCGATCTCCTCCTGGGCCATGCCCTGCGTGCCCCTGGCAGGACAGCAGACGGGCACCTTCTTCCTGCCCCAGATCGGCAGCGGGGTGTGGGTGGAATTCGAGCAGGGCAACCCGGACTACCCCATCTGGGTGGGCGGCTTCTGGGGCAGCGCAGCGGAGGTGCCGGCCCTGGCCATGGCTGCCCCACCGGCCCTGCCGCCCATCGTCCTGCAGACCATGGGCCAGACCACCCTGATGCTCTCCGACGTCCCCGGCCCCACCGGCGGCATCCTCCTGAAGACGGCCACCGGCGCCCTGCTCGCCATCAACGAGACCGGCATCACCATTTCCAACGGCCAGGGCGCCACCATCATGATGAACGGCCCCACCGTCACCGTGAATGCCGGTGCCCTGACCATCACCTGAGACAAGCCATGGCCGGCCCCATCCTCCACCTCGGCGCCACCGTCCTCTGCCTGCACGGCGGCCAGGCCCTGCCCACTTCCCCCTTCCCCCGGGTGCTGGTGGGCGGTCAGCCGGTGGTCACCCTGGCCAGTCCCTACACCGTCGCCGCCTGCGCCATGCCGCCGCCGCCCTCGGGCAACGGCCCCTGCGTCACCGGCCAGTGGATCACCGGCGCCACCCGGGTCTTCGCCGGCGGCGTACCGGTGGCCACCCAGGCCGGCAGTTCCGTCTGCGTCCCCACCGGCACCCCCATGCAGGCGGTGGTCGTGCAACCCCGGGTCATCGCCACGTGAGGACCACAATGCACATCGACTTCCCCTGGACCTTCGACGAGCGCGGCCGCAGCGCCACCACCGGCGACGACGCCCGCATCCGCGACCTGATCGAGATGGTCCTGTTCACCGCCCCCGGCGAGCGGGTCAATCGCCCGGATTTCGGCAGCGGGCTCATGCAGCTCGTCTTCGCGCCCAACGACGCGGCCCTTGCCGCGGCCCTGCAGCTCACGGTGCACGGCGCCCTGCAGCAGTGGCTGGGGAATCTCATCGCCGTACAGAACGTGGCGGTGGAGAGCAGCGAGGGCACCCTGCGGGTGGCCGTCGATTACGTCGTGCGCAAGAGCGGCACCCCCGCCCAGGCGCTCTTCGCGAGGAGCCTGTGATGGCCGACCTGGAACGCATCCGCTACGCCTGCGGCAAGCCCGGCCGGCGCCTGGCCGTGGCGGTTGCCCAGCCGCCGGTGGTCAATGGCATCGATTACCTGGAAGTGGCCAACGCCGCCCAGACGGTGCTTTCGGTCTTCTTCCTCTTCCCCCTGCCTGGCCAGACCGATGCCCTGCCACCCGCCCCCGCCCCGGCGCTGACCGCCGACAACATCCTGATCGAGGGCGGCGAGCGCATCGTCGGCGTCAAGGCCGTGGCGGTGAATGCCGACAAGAGCCGCCTCGACGTCAGCGTGGACCAGCCCGGCGATTTTTCCACCTACACCCTGCGCCTGGTGGATTCCGTGGCCGACACCGCCCGCCGGGTTGTGCCCCAGGGTTTCGACCCCATGCTGGCGGCCGTCGATTTCTCCTTCAAGGCCGCCTGCCCCAGCGATTTCGACTGCCGCGACGCCCCCGCCTGCCCGCCGGAAACCCACCCCCAGCCGGCCATCGACTACCTGGCCAAGGATTACGCCAGCTTCAGGAAGCTCATGCTCGACCGCCTCGCCGTCACCACCCCGGCGTGGACCGACCGCAACCCGGCCGACCTCGGCGTGGCCGTGGTCGAAGCCCTGGCCTTTGTTGCCGACGAACTTTCCTATTACCAGGACGCCGTGGCCACCGAAGCCTATCTCGGCACCGCCCGCCAGCGCATCTCCGTGCGCCGCCACGCCCGGCTCCTGGATTACCGCCTGCATGAGGGCTGCAATGCCCGCGCCTTCGTCTGCCTGGCGGTGGAAGCCGCCTCCGCCGCCGACGGCGCCACCCTTCCCCGGGGCCAGGCCTTCGCCACGCTGCCGGCGCCGCCCTCCTCCCTGGCGCCGGCCGATCTGGCCGGCCTGGAACCCGGGACCCTCACCGTCTTCGAAGCCCTGCATCCCCTGACCCTCCACGCCGCCCACAGCCGCCTCGATTTCTACACCTGGAGCGACGCCGCCTGCTGCCTGCCCAAGGGGGCCACCCGGGCCACCCTGGCCGACCCCGGCGGCACCAGCCTGGCCGTGAACCAGTTCGTCGCCTTCGAGGAAATCCTCAGCCCCACCGCCGGCACCACGGGCGCCGCCGACCCCCAGAAGCGCCATGTGGTGCGCCTCACCGCCGTCGTCCCCGGCAGCGACCCCCTCACCGGCCAGGCGGTGCTCGAAATCGCCTGGGGCGAGGACGACGCCCTGCCCTTCCCCCTCTGCCTCTCCGCCGAGGTGGTGGATGCCGGCGGCAACGCCACCATGGCCGCCATCAGCGTCGCCCGCGCCAACGTGGTGCTGGCCGACCACGGCCAGACCATCGCCGGCGAAGCCCTGGTCGATGTCGGCACCAGCCGCCAGAATCTCCATCTCGCCCGTCCCGGCCTCGCCTGGGCTGCGCCCTGGGCCGCGGATGCCAACGCCTCGGCTACCCGGTCGCTGGCCAACGACCCGCGCCAGGCCCTGCCCGCCGTGCAGCTCGACGACGGCCAAGCCCTGTGGAGCCCGCGCCTCGACCTGCTGGCCAGCGACCGCTTCGCCCGGGAATTCGTTATCGAGACCGACAACCGGGGCCGCGCCTTCCTGCGCTTCGGCGACGGCGAACTGGGCGCCGCCCCGGCCCTGGGCGCCGATTTCGCCGCCACCTACCGGGTAGGCAACGGCAGCGCCGGCAACGTGGGGCGGGAGGCCATCGGCCGCATCGTCTCCCTTCTCGGCGGCATCAGCCGGGTGTGGAACCCGCTCCCGGCGACCGGCGGCGTCGACGCCGAATCCCCCGACCACGCCAAGGCCGACGCCCCCCAGGCCTTCCGCACCCAGGAACGGGCCGTCACCGCCGAGGATTATCAACGGGTGACCGAGCTCCACCCCGAGGTGCAGCGGGCCAAGGCCCAGTTCCGCTGGACCGGCAGCTGGCTCACCGTCTTCCTCACCGTGGACCGCCTCAGCGGCAAGGCGGTGAAGGGCGACCCGGCCTTCGCCGCCGACCTGCTGCGCCATCTGGACCGCTACCGCATGGCCGGCTACGACCTGGAACTGCTCGACCCGGTCTTCGCCCCCCTCGACCTGAAGCTCTTCGTCTGCGTCAAGCCGGCCAGCTTCAAGAGCGACGTGCGCCAGGCCCTCAACGCCCTCTTCAGCAGCCGGGTGCTGGCCGGCGGCGAGCCCGCCTTCTTCCACCCGGACCGCTTCAGCTTTGGCGATTCCCTCTTCCTCAGCCGGGTCGTCGCCGCCGCCATGGCCGTCGAGGGCGTCGCCTCGGTCGAACTCAAGCGCTTCCAGCGCCAGAACCGCAAGGCGGCGGGCGAACTGGCAGCCGGCGTCATCGCCGCCGGGGCCATGGAAATCCTGCGCCTCGACAACGACCCCAACTTCCCCGAGCGGGGCAAGATCGAATTCGTCCTGGAGGGCGGCCTATGAAAACCCTCGCCCCTACCACCTCCGTTCGCCTGGAGCCCCCCACCTCCGTTCGCCTGGAGCCCCCCACCTCCGTTCGCCCGGAGCCCCCCACCACCGTTCGCCCGGAGCCCCCTACCACCGTTCGTCCTGAGCCTGTCGAAGGACGGTTTGCCACGGGCCTCGACAGGCCTGTCCTGAGCATCGTCGAAGGGCTCAGCCCGAACGGTTGGGAGCCGACAGGCTTCTGCACCGGGAGGATCACCCCATGACCGCCCCCACCGATACCTGCGGCTGCTGCGCCGGCGTCACCCACGCCACCCCGGAAGCCCCCGCCAACGCCCCCGGCCGGAGCCGCCTCGCCTGGCGGGCCGGCACCCATGGCAGCATCAAGGCTTCCATGCTGGCTTCCACCGCCGACCAGCCGGCGCTGGCCGGGCTGAAAACCCGCGCCGACGACGACCCCGCCGTCGGCCTCATGGATGCCTGGGCCACCGCCCTCGACGTGCTCACCTTCTACGACGAGCGCTACGCCAACGAAGCCTACCTGCGCACCGCTACGGAGCGCCGTTCGGTGCTGGAACTGGCCCGGGCCATCGGCTACGAGCTGTCCCCCGGCGTCGCCGCCAGCGTCGATCTCGCCTTCACCGTGGAGAGCGCCCCCGGCATCACCGGCGTCCCTGGCGCCCCGGCCAGCGTACAGGTGCCGGTGGGCATCCGCGCCCAGAGCATCCCCGGCCAGGACGAGCTGCCCCAGACCTTCGAGACCCTGTCCGCCACCGAGCTGCGGCCGGAATGGAACGAACTGCGCCCGCGCCAGACCGAGCCCTTCTTCCCCAGATTCGGCGACACCCACCTCTACCTGCAGGGCACCGCCACCAACCTGAAGCCCGGCGACGCCATCCTCCTCATCGGCGACGAGCGCCTGGGGGACCCCGGCAGCGAGCGCTGGGACTGCCGGCGCCTGTCCACCGTCGTCCCCGACCCCAAGGCCAACCGCACCCTGGTCACCTGGACGCCGGGGCTGGGCATCATCACCGACGACGGCCGCAAGATCCTGCCCACGTCGAAGAACCCCAAGGTCTACGCCCTGCGCGCCCGGGCCGCCCTCTTCGGCCACAACGCGCCGGACCCGGCGGACATCATCGATGCCGATTCGGTGCGCGGCCAGCAGGCCAAGCCGACCCTGGTCGATTTCGTCACCAAGGCGGCCAAGCAGTTGAAGAACGACGTGGGGGCACCCTACGTGGCCCAGGTGGCCCAGGATTTCGACCAGGCCCTGGGCAAGGTCAAGACCGCCATCAACGCGCTCCACGGTCCGGTGTCCAGCGCTTCCGGCGATGCCAGCGCCGCCCTGGAGGTGCTGGCCAACATGGGCCTGTCGGCCGACGGCGGCCGCAACGCCCTCGACAGCGCCGTGGACCCGGCCAGCAACGCCACCATCGATGAGCGCTACAACGCCCTCAAGGGTGGGTTCTCCGGCCTCCTGGCCACCATGGGCGACGACCTGGGCACCCTCAAGGGGTTGCTCGGCACCGCCGGCCCCACCCTGCTCCCCGCCCTCGCCAAGTTTGGCGTCGACGTGTCCACCGCCTACGTCGACCTGCAACTGGCCGGCGCCAAGAACGACCTCAGCCTGGTGCACAACACCATCCAGGCCCTGGGCAAGGCGGCGGACGCCCTGGACGCCTCCATCGCCAGCGCCGTGAGCGGCGGCCAGGGCGCCAGCTCGCTGCCGGCGACGCCGGACACTCCCTTCGCCGCCAACGCCGCGCTCTTCTTCCTCGACACCACCTACCCCCAGGTCACCGCCGAAAGCTGGATCGTCCTCGCCAGCCCGGATTACGCCGAGGTCTACCGGGTCAAGGGCGTTTCCGAGACCAGCCTCGCCCGCTACCACATCACCGGCAAGGCCACCCGCCTGCAGGTGGAGGGCGAAAACGCCGACGAATTCACCCCACGCAGCGCCACCGTGCTCTGCGCCAGCGAGGAGCTGGCGGTGGCCGAGGCGCCCATCGCCAGCGCCGTGGGCGGCGACGCCATCCTCCTCGACCGCAGCGTCGCCGGCCTGCAGCCTGGCCGCCGCCTGCTTCTCACCGGCATTCCCGAAGGCACCAGCGTGCCGGCCAGCGAGGCCGCCGACCTGCTGGCTGCCGTCCCTGACGGCAGCCTCACCCGCCTCGACCTGGCGGCCCCCCTGCAGCGCAGCTACCAGCGGGGCACCGTCACCCTCAACGCCAACGTGGTGCCCGCCAGCCACGGCGAGACCAAGCGCGAAATCCTGGGCAGCGGCAACGCGGCCCAGGCCAGCCAGGCTTTCGTCCTCAAGGGGGTGCCCCTGACCTACACCTCCGCCGCCACCCCCAGCGGCTCCCTCTCCAGCCTGCAAATCCGCGTCAATGGCCTGCTCTGGCAGGAGGGGCGCAGCTTCTACGACGCCGATGCCGGCGACCGCCGCTACACCGTGCGCCTGGCCGACGACGGCAAGGCCACCGTGCGCTTCGGCGACGGCACCCAGGGCGAGCGCCTGCCCAGCGGCAGCGAGAACGTGGAAGCCACCTACCGCATCGGCACCGGCGCCGCCGGCCTGGTGGACGCCGGCCAGATCAGCCTGCTCATGGACCGGGTGCTGGGGCTGAAATCGGTGCTGAACCCACTGGCCCCGGTGGGCGCCGAAGACCCGGAAACCCTGGACCAGGCCCGGGGCAACGCGCCGGTCACCGTGCTCACCCTGGAGCGCATCGTCTCCCTCTCCGATTTCGCCGATTTCGCCCGCAGTTTCGCCGGTATCGCCAAGGCCGCCGCCACCTGGCTGTGGGACGGCGAGCGCCGCCTGGTGCACCTCACCATCGCCGGGGAGAACGGCACCCTGCTCGATGCCGCTTCGAAGCCTTACCAGAATCTGCTGACGGCCATGGACCAGGCCCGGGATCCCAACCAGCCGGTGCGGGTGGGCAACTACCGGCCGGTGGCCTGCACCGTCGCCGCCAAGCTCTACGTCGCCGCCGACCAGTTGCTGGATGCCGTCCAGGCCGCCGCCCGGGCCGCCCTGCTGGAGCGCTTCGCCTTCGCCGCCCGGGATCTCGCCCAGGGCATCACCTCCAGCGAGGCCATCGCCCTGCTGCAGGGCGTTCCCGGCGTCGTCTGGGTGGACCTCGACCGCCTCGATCGCGCCCCCGGCTCGGCGCTCAAGCCCCGCCTGCCGGCCCAGGCCGCCACCTGGTCGGGCGGCGACATCCTGGGGGCCGAGCTGCTCACCCTGGCCGACGCGGATATCTCGCTGACCGCCCAATTCGCCACCTGAGGCCGCCATGGAACCCCGCTACTCCCCCGCCCAGCTCGCCGCCCTCCTCCCCCGCATCCTGCGCCTCCGCGATGCCGAGGCCGGTGGCGCCCTGCAGGCCCTGCTCGCCGTCTTCGCCCGGGAAGCCCAGGTGGTGGACGACGAAATCTCCCGCCTCTACGACAACAGCTTCATCGAGACCTGCGAGTCCTGGGCCGTGCCCTATCTGGCCGACCTCTTGGGGGTGCGCCCCCTGCCCGCCATCGAGGGCCTCAGCCTGCGCCCGCGGGTGGCCAACACCCTGGGCTACCGGCGGCGCAAGGGCACGGTGGCCATGCTGGAGCAACTGGCCCGGGACACCACCGGCTGGCCCGCCGCCGCCGTGGAATTCTTCTCCCGGCTGGCCACCAGCCAGCACCTCAACCATGTGCGCAGCGGCCACCACCGCACGCCCGATATCCGCCACCCCAACCTGGGCGACCTGGCCGGCGGCCCCTTCGACCTCGCCAACCACAGTGCCGACGTTCGCTCCATCGCCGGCGGCCGGCCGCGGCCCAACATTCCCAACGTCGGCCTCTTCCTCTGCCGGCTGGCGGCCTACCCCCTGGAGCAGGCCACCCCGCGCCCGGCGGGAGCGACCAAGGACGGTCGCTACCGCTTCGATCCCGCCGGCCGCGACCTGCCCCTGTTCAACCCGCCCAAGAGCGAAACCGACCTCGCCCACCTGGCGGAGGAGGTCAATCTGCCGCTGCCGCTGCGCCGCCGCGCCCTCCACGACGACCTTGAGGCGATGCGGGCCGCCCAGGCCGCCGGCACCACCTACACGCCGCGCTGGTTCGGCGCCGCCGGGCGGCCCCTGCGGGTCTTCGTGCGGCCCCTGGCGACGGACCCCCTGGCCGAAATCGACCCGGCCCGCATCGTCATCGCCGACCTCTCCGAGCCGGCGGTGGCCATCCCCGACATCTGGCGGCGGCCGCCGGCCCTCCAGTCCTACCCGAAACCGGACGGCACCACCGTGGCCCTGCCCATTGCCGTGGCGGTGGACCCGGTCCTCGGCCGGCTGGCCTTCCGCGCCGCCGACGACCCGGCGGAGGTCCGAGTCAGCTACGCCTGGGGCTTTCCCGGCGACTGCGGCGCCGGTCCCTACGATCGCCGCACCGCCATCGACGCCCTCCTCAAAGAGCGCCCGGTGACCTGGCAGGCCGGCGTCGCCCGCTCGCCGGAAATCGCCCCGGTAGCCGGCGAACCCATCTTCCGCAGCCTCAAGGACGCCCTGGCCGCCTGGAAGGCGCTCCCCGCCGCCAAGAAGGCGACGGCCCTCATCACCGTCATGGATAACCTCTCCTACGCCGAAGACCTCACCGGCGCCGACGCCGTCAGCGTACCCGCCGGCGCCCTGCTGGCCGTGGTCGCCGCCGACTGGCCGGTGATCGGCAGCGGGCCGGACGCCGCCCGCCCCCTGGGCACCTACGCCGCCAGCGGCCGCCGCCCCCACCTGGTCGGCGACTGGGAGGTCAAGGGCGCCAAGCCCCCGGCCGGCGGCACCGGCGGCATCCTGGCCGTGGACGGCCTGCTGCTGGAAGGCGGCATCAAGGTGCTCACCGGCTTTCTCGGCGAACTGCGCCTCGCCCACGCCACGCTCCTACCCGGCAGCGGCGGGCTTTCCGCCACCGCCGGCAATGCCGGGCTGGCGGTGACGCTTGAGCGCTGCGCCTTGGGCGACGTCACCATCAAGGTCGATGGCGCGCAGGCAACCGCCAGCGACAGCATCGTCGCCGGCAATCTGGCGGTCACCCGGGGCGACGCCAATCTCACGGGCGTCACCGTCACCGGCACCACCGCCGCCCGCACCCTCAGCGCAGACGCCACGATTTTCGTGGATGAGGTGGATGTGGGGCGGCGCCAGACGGGCTGCGTCCGCTTCTCCTTCGTCCCCGACGGTTCCGCCACGCCGCGCCGCTACCGCTGCCAGCCGGACCTGGCGCTCAAGGAGAACCCCGCGGTGCCCAAGGCCAGCACGCTACTGCGGGTGACGCCCCAATTCACCGCCGTGGACCCGGCCGACCCCGCCTGGTTGCAACCAGGCCCCGGCTGCCCGGCGGAAATCGCCCGCGGCGCCGAGGACGGAAACGCCATGGGCAGCTGGCATTTCCTGCAGGACGCCGCCCGGCTGGAGGCCCTCGGCCTCAGCCTCGACGAATACCTCCGCTTCGGCCTGGAAGCCGGGCTCATCACGCTCAATTAATCGGGAGACAGCCATGAAGGGCGACTTCACCAAGAACACCTACGCGCGGCGCAAGCATTACGCGGGCGTGCTGATGCAACAGGGTCGGGTCGAGCTGGATGCCGACTGGAACGAGCAGAACGACATTACCGCCAACCGGCAGGGCACGACGGCCCTGGACACCATCGGCGCCAGCGGCGCCCCGGTCCACGCCGCCGGCTTCGCCGTGGTCGCCGCGCTGGCCGACCTTTCCGCCGAGGACAAGGCGCGGCCGGAGAACACCAACCCGCCCGCCATGAGCGGCCCCGACCTGCTGGTCAGCGGCGGCCGTCTCTACGTGGGCGGCGAACTGGCCGAGAACGAGCACGTCTGCCTCCTCTCCGACCAGCCGGATCTGCCCCCGGGCCTGCCCCGGGTGCGCCTCTCCAACGGCAGCGATGGCGCCTTCCCGCCGCCGGCGGGCAGCTACCTGGCCTACGTGGATGTCTGGCCGCGCCACGTCACCGCCCTGGAAGACACGAGCCTGCGCGAGGTCGCCCTGGGGGGCCCGGACACCGCCACCCGCAAGCAGACCGTGGCCCAGGTGAAGCTCCTGCAGGTGGCCACCGGCACCGCCTGCGACACCCCGGTGGCCGACTGGGACGCCCTCACCGCCCCCTCCACCGGCAAGCTGGCCGCCCGGGCGGAGCCGGACGGCACCTCCACCAACCCCTGCATCGTCGCCCCCGGCGCCGGCTACCGGCGCCTGGAGAACCAGCTCTACCGGGTGGAAATCCACGACGGCGGCAAGACGCTGAACCAGATCACCCTCAAGTGGTCCCGGGAGAACGGCTCCGTCGTCGTCAAATGCACCGGCAAGAACGGCAACGACCTGCTGGTGGCCTCCACCGGCAAGGACGCCGTCCTTGGCTTCGCCGCCGGCAACTGGGTGGAACTCGTAGACGACGGCTGCGAGCTGGCCGGCAAGCCGGGCACCCTGGTGCGCCTCAAGCAGGTGGCGGGCAACGCCCTCACCGTGGACCCGGCTACCGCCACCGGGTCGCTCAATCTCGCCGATTTCCCGCGCAACCCCAAGGTGCGCCGCTGGGACATGAGCGACACCACGCTGCGCAAGGCCGACCAACTGGCCGGTGCCGGCGGCTGGATTCCGCTGGAGGACGGCGTGCAGGTGAAGCTCACCGCCGGTACCCTGAGGAGCGGCGACTACTGGCTGATTCCGGCCCGCACCGCCATCGCCGACGTGGAATGGCCCAAGGCCAGCGCCGCCGATTTCGACCAGCTCCCCCACGGCGTGGCCCACCGCTATGCCCGCCTGGCGACCCTCACTTTCGACGGCACCGCCTTCGCCGTCACGGGAGACTGCCGCAAGGTCTTCAATCCCCTCACCGAACTCGACGACGACACCGAGTGGCATCGCCGCCACAACCGCAATGTCCACGGCTGGGGCGTGGTCTGCGGCCTGCAGGTCCATTGCGACCCGGACCGCAGGTTCGTCCAGGTGGAGCCGGGCCACGCCATCGCCTGCAGCGGCGACGACCTGCTGCTCAAGGCCGCCGCCCGCGTCGACGTGGTGACCCAGGCCACGGCCGGCAAGCTGCTGGACGCCCAGGGCAACGGCCAGGTGGAACTGCTCTTCGACAAGGGTTCGCCCACCCCGGCCTTCTCCCTGCGCGCCCACCAGGGGCCGGGCAACAAGACCGTCCTGCAGCAGATCCTCGAAGGCACCTTGCTCCAGGACGTCATCGACGACTGCCTGAAGCCGGTCATCGACTTCCTGCGGAAAGAACTGCTGGAACCGGCGGCCAACGACACCGCCCTGGTGCCGGAGACGACCAAGAACCGCATCGCCGCCGTCAACCTGCTGATCCAGCTCGCCAACAAGCAGGAGGGGTCCAACGTCTTCCTCTCCGAAGACGAGCACAACCGCCTGGCCAAGTTCTTCGCCGCCCTCAAGGGCTTCATCGCCGTCAAGGCCTTCTGCGGCATGTTCGACGGCCTGCCCACCCTGCCCGCCTACCCCTTTGCCGCCGCCGGGGTGCGCACCCTCTACGGCAAGGCCCGCTACCGGCGCCTGGCGGTGGCCCCCGAGGGCGACGTGGCCTGGGCCGCCGATACCACCACCCTGAGCGCCCACGGCTTCCCGCTCAAGGAAGACGCCGCCACCGTCGAGGCCGAGTTCCCCGCCGTCGCCGGCATGACCCTCACCGTCCAGGACGCGGCCTTCCTCGGCAAGAACCTGGTGCTCGCCGCCAGCGGCCCCGACGGCGCCGCCCTCTGCCTCTTCGACCCGGCCAAGGGCAAGGCGCTGATGAAGCCGGTGGCCTTCCCGGAAGCGAACATCGTCCGCCTGGGCAATTCGCCCAGCGACCAGGAAAGCGTCTACGCCCTGGTCAAGGGCCAGGGCCTCTTCCGCCTCAGCGCCCGCAACCTGGAAGCGGGGGATCTGGGTGAGCCGCTCCACGCCTTCAACGCCACCGGCGAGCTGGCCATGGGCATCGGTGCCGCCGCCGGCAATGCCGTCGCCACCAGCGCCGACAAGGCGGCGGGCGACACCGCCACCTATACCGGCGTCGAAGTGATCGACCTCGCCGCCGGCCGGGGCAAGTCCCTGCCGCTACGCGACGCCGCCGGCAACGCCCTCTCCGGCAACGGCGGACTCGCCATCCTCCTGCCCCCCAGCCGCCGGGGCCAGGCCCGGGCCGGCTTCAGCGCCGTGCGCGCCACCCCCGCCACAGCCCGCATCTACGTCGGCATCGGCCCCGCCGCCAACACCACCCAGAAGCGCGTCCTGGTCATCGAACCCACCAAGGGCACCCTGACCGGGCTCCTCACCCTGCCCACCGACGGCGACATCGCCCTCCTGGCCGCCCCCGGCCAGGACATGATGCTGGCCACCATGGCCAACCGCTTCCAGATCGCCCGCATCGACCCCCAGAGCAACCAGTTCGACGACAAGCTGCTCTTCCCCGCCCAGATCCTGCCCGGCCCCCTGGCCCCGGCCGCCGAAGGCGAAGCGGTGCTGGTGGCCAACGCCGGCTCCATGACCCTTTCCGCCATCCCCGCCAAGATCCTGGCCGCCAACCCGGGCATCGACAACGAAGAACTGGCCAAGTACCGGCAGGCCATGGCCGACGCCTTCCTCGCCCTCTTCGCCCGCCTCGGCCAGATGGTCAAGGACTGCATCTGCGACCACCTGCTGGTGGACTGCCCCACCTGCGGCCCCGACGACAAACTGGTGCTGGCCGCCATCGAGGTCAAGGCCAACAAGGTGCTGGCCATCTGCGCCCTGGAGCGCCGCGACGTCATCACCTTCCCCAAGCTCTTCTACTGGCTCTCGGCCGTCCCCGTCATCCCCCTCATCGCCTGGGCGGTGGAACGCTTCTGCTGTGCGCGCCTGCCGGCCCTGGCCGACGACGCCAGCGGCAAGACCGGCAATTTCGCCTCCGCCGCCCAGATCGCCACCTTCGCCAGCCTGGACATGAAGAGCCTCAAGGCCTCCGGCCAGGACACCCTGGCCCGCACCGCCCTCTTCGCCCGCCACCTGGGCGCCGCCGGCCTGCGGGACTTCCTCCCCGCCACCGCCGCCGACAGCCAGCGCGTACTGGTCAACGACGTCGTCGCCAAGCCCCCCGCCGCCGCCGCCCGCCCCCTGGAAGACGCCGGCGCCACCGTGCAAGTGCTCGACTACGACGCCGCCCTCGCCAACAACGCCCTCAAGGAAGTGAGCAACGTGCCCCTGGAGGTGAAGGCCGGCGACAAGATCAACCTCTACACCCGCGACGGCCAGGTCGTCTTCTACACCCGCGAAACCGCCGCCCTCGCCCCCTTCCGCAGCAGCGCCGAAGAAACCGGCCTGCAACGGGAAGTGCTGCTCCTGCGGGCCGAACTGGCAGCCCGGGACAAGCGCATCGCCACCCTGGAGAAAAACGTCGCCGGACTGGAAAAAACCGCCGCCGGGCTGAAGGCCGTGCAGAAGGAGATTGCTGCGCTGAAGGCGCGGAAGTAGGATTTGTCTTTGCGCTGGAGCAAGGATAATAGGTGATAGGCCTCCGCTTCCACGAAACCGTGGTCTGTCCCCAATGCTGTTCCAATCCCCATAGCCACCGCCGACCCGGCGGTCCAGTCCAACGAGGTTTATCCGCCGATATGCCGCCTCGCCCTTCTCAATCGCTTCCGCGTCGGCGGATAAACGCTATTCGTTAGGCCGCATTTCCGCCCCGATGCCAAAACGCTCAAATGACTTCCAGCGACTTATATACCTCGTCCGAGTAAACCTGGCGGATGGGGCGAAAGTTACTGAATCCAAGATGATGCGCGACCGTCTGACGAAACGCTTTCGTGAAGTTGATGTTGTTATAGAAGGAATGGTCGGTCGTCAGCCGGTCGTCGTAGCCATTGAGTGCCGCGACCACAAGCGCGTGGCTGACGTGACTTGGATCGACATGATGAAGACCAAGCACGACAGACTGAATACGCATGCACTTCTTTTGGCATCACGAATGGGCTTCACGCCTGAGGCGAAGGACGTCGCTGACAAATACGGAATCGAGCTGTTTTCTCTGGAGGACATTGAGACCGCAGACATTCCCGCCATGCTCGGACCCGGCGGTTCGCTTTGGCTAAAGTCCGTGTCCGTTACGGCGGAGAAGGTGACAGCCCGTGTTGCTCAGGTGCGAAATTTGGCGGTCGAAACCGTCGCAACCAGCCCTGACAACCTCCTCTACCTCCAAGACGAGACAGAACTCTGTCAACTCAGGGAATTGGTCGACCACTTACTCAACAGCCCGCGCGCGAGGGACTACCTACTGGTCGAGGCCAAGGAAGAACATGTGTGGTTCGAGTTTGTCTGGGAGCCGCCAGCGGACCACGAAGGCCATCCTCTGTACATGAAGAAGATCGACCCAGAGGCATTTCGGCCTGTCGAATGCCTTCGCGTGGTTGGACCGTGCAAAGTTGAGATCGCTCGCTTCGGTATGCGCCATGGGAAGATCGGTGGTGTAACAGTAGCCTGGGGTAAGTCAATCATTGCTGGACGCGATGCGCTTGCGGTGGCCACTGTCACTCCTGGCGGTGAAACGAAGCTCTCGTTCAACTTCTCCGGCCCAGCTCAGGCATAACCGTGTGGCCTAACAGCATTGGGTAACAGCATTGGGGACAGACCACGGTTTTAAGCTACACTCCAACACGCTTCCCGCCGGAGTCCGCCCATGCCCCGCCGCCCCCGCATCACCCTCCCCCATGTTCCCCTGCATGTCATCCAGCGGAGCAATAATCGTCAGGTCTGCTTCGTTGCCAAGCGAGGAAAGCCGGGCGTTTCCCCATGGGTGGCCGCGGACCGCCCTGAGCCGCGGCGCGATGTCCGGGGCGGGCGGGATGGCAGGGTGCGAGGTGGTCAGATCAATCCGCCGCCATCTGCTACACTGAAATCGCCTATGCCAATCGCACGCGGGGATGCCAGGTGGAACAGGAACGTGTTTCTTTCGCCGAACGAAAGTACAAGGCCGTCTGGGATTGCGCCGCCGACGCGATGCTTTTTCTCGACCGGGACGGGGTGCTCGACTGCAACGAGGCGGCGTTGCGCCTGCTTGGGTTGCCCGGCCGGGAGGCGGCCCTCGGCCGCCCCCTGGGCGCCTTCGCCCCGGCTAGCCAGCCGAACGGCGCGGCGTCGGCGCCTTTCCTCGACGCCCAGGTGGCGGCGGCCCTGGACATCGGCCATGCCCGGTTTGAATGCCAGTTGCGGCGGGCCGACGGTTCGCTGCTGCACGCCGACGTCCGCCTGCATCTCATCCCCATCGGCGGCGGGCGGGTGGCCCACGGCGTCCTGCGCGACGTCACCGCCCGCTGGGAGGCGGAGCGCCGTCTGGGCAGCGTCAAGGACGCCATGGAGGCATGCCTGCACCGGCTTTCCTATTTCGATACTGTCAGCGGCCTGCCCAACCGGGCCCAGTTCCTCGACCGGGCCGAACTGGCCCTGCGTGACGCCGAGGCGGCGGAGCGGCCGATGGTCATGCTCAGCGTCGGCATCAACGACCTGAAGAAGATCAATTATTCCCTCGGCCTGGAGGCGGGGGATGCCGTGCTGCGGGAGATGGCCGGCCGCATCGGGGACGCCGTGCAGGCCCGCGACCTCGCCGCCCGCATCAGCGGCAACGAGTTCGGCCTCCTCCTCGACGGTTGCGCCCCCGACAACGCCGCCCACATCGCCCGGCGCCTGGTGGGGGCGGCAGCGGCGCCGCTGCGCATCGGCGAGCACGAGGTGAGCGTGGGCATTTCGGTGGGCATCAGCGTCTTCGGCGGCGACGCCGGCGATCTGCCCACCCTCATGCAACACGCCGAGGCGGCCATGTACCGGGCCAGGGCGGCGGGCGGCGAGCCCCTGTGTTTCTACGGCGAATCCCTGAGCGATGCCGGCCTCGCCCGCCTCAAGCTGGAAAACAGCCTGCGCCTGGCCTTGGAACGCCAGGAGTTCGTCCTTCACTACCAGCCGCTGCTGGCTGCCAGCAGCGGTGCCATCGTCGGCGTCGAAGCCCTGGTGCGCTGGCGCCACCCGGAGCGGGGCCTGCTGCCGCCCGCCCAGTTCATCCCCCTGGCCGAGCAGACCGGGCAGATCATCCCCCTCGGCGAATGGGTGCTGGGGGAGGCCTGCCGCCAGGGCGGGGCCTGGCTGCGCCAGGGGCTGAGGCCGGTGGAGATCGCCGTCAATCTGGCCCCCCGCCAGTTCCGCAAGGAAACCCTGGCGACCACCGTCGCCCGGGCCCTGGAGGAAAGCGGCCTGCCGCCGGAAAGGCTGGTGCTGGAGCTGACCGAGGGCGCCCTCATGGAAAACACCGAGCGTACCCTGCGCATCCTTGCCGAACTGCGCGCCATGGGGGTGCGCCTGGCCATCGACGATTTCGGCACCGGCTATTCGTCGCTGGCCTACCTGAAGCGTTTCCCCATCCAGAAGCTGAAGGTGGACCAGTCCTTCGTGCGCGACCTGGGCAAGGAGGAAGGGGACGTGGTCATCGCCCAGGCCATCGTCAATCTCGGCCATGACCTGCATCTCGAGGTGGTGGCCGAGGGTATCGAGACGGCGGAGGAACTGGCGGCCCTGCGCGGCTACGGCTGCGAGTTCATGCAGGGCTTCCACTTCGCCCGTGCCATGCCGGCGGCGGACATGGAACGCCTGCTGGCCCAGGCACACCCGGCCTGAATTCGCGTATAATCAGCCACCTACCGAGGAGCGCTGCAGGGGCATAGTGATCGCTTACCCTCAGGCTCGGTTCTAAACGGCGCTCATCCGACCAATCCGTGCCGGGCACGGGAAAGCGGGTGAGAACGCCCGGGGCGCCGCCCCGCCACCCCTTCCCCCGCCGGCCGCCGTTCATGCAGGAGCATCGCTGTGGCTGAATTCAACGACTACGTCATCGCCGACCTCAAACTCGCCGACTGGGGGCGCAAGGAAATCCGCATCGCCGAGACCGAAATGCCCGGTCTCATGGCCATCCGCGAGGAATACGCCAAGAGCCAGCCGCTCAAGGGCGCCCGCATCACCGGCTCCCTGCACATGACCATCCAGACCGCCGTCCTCATCGAGACCCTGACGGCCCTGGGCGCCCAGGTGCGCTGGGCATCGTGCAACATCTTCTCGACCCAGGACCACGCCGCCGCCGCCATCGCCAAGGACGGCATCCCGGTCTTCGCCGTCAAGGGTGAGTCGCTGACCGAGTATTGGGACTACACCCACCGCATCTTCGAGTGGCCGGACGGCGGCTGCTCCAACATGATCCTCGACGACGGCGGCGACGCCACCTTGCTGCTGCACCTGGGCGCCAAGGCCGAAAAGGACGTTTCGGTGCTGGCCAAGCCCGGTTCCGAGGAGGAAACCATCCTCTTCGCCGCCATCGAGGCCAAGCTGGCCGTGGACCCGACCTGGTACTCGACCCGCCTCGCCCAGATCAAGGGCGTCACCGAGGAAACCACCACCGGCGTGCACCGCCTCTACCAGATGCACGAGCGGGGCGACTTGAAGTTCCCGGCCATCAACGTCAATGACTCGGTGACCAAGTCCAAGTTCGACAATCTCTACGGCTGCCGCGAATCCCTCGTCGATGGCATCAAGCGCGCCACCGACGTCATGGTCGCCGGCAAGATCGCCGTGGTGGCCGGCTACGGCGACGTGGGCAAGGGCTCCGCCCAGGCCCTGCGCGCCCTCTCGGCCCAGGTGTGGGTCACCGAGATCGACCCCATCTGTGCCCTGCAGGCCGCCATGGAAGGCTACCGCGTCGTCACCATGGACTACGCCGCCGACAAGGCCGACATCTTCGTCACCGCCACCGGCAACTACCACGTCATCACCCACGACCACATGGCGAAGATGAAGGACCAGGCCATCGTCTGCAACATCGGCCACTTCGACAACGAGATCGACGTCGCCTCCATCGAGAAGTACCGGTGGGAGGAGATCAAGCCCCAGGTGGATCACGTCATCTTCCCCGATGGCAAGCGCATCATCCTGCTGGCCAAGGGACGCCTCGTGAACCTGGGCTGCGCCACTGGCCACCCCAGCTACGTGATGTCCAGTTCCTTCGCCAACCAGACCATCGCCCAGATCGAATTGTTCACCCGCACCGCCGACTATCCGGTGGGGGTCTACACGCTGCCCAAGCATCTGGACGAGAAGGTGGCCCGCCTGCAACTGAAGAAGCTCAACGCCCAGCTCACCCGGCTGACCGAGCAGCAGGCCGCCTACATCGGCGTCGCCGTGGACGGCCCCTACAAGGCCGACCATTATCGTTACTGATGCACCCCGCCTGCCCCCGCCGGGGCAGGCGCCTTTTCCCGGGAGGGCCGCATGCTGAAACTGATCGCTGTCTGGGGCATCAACGCCATCGCTCTCATCGCCCTGCCCTACGTGGTGCCCTCCATCTCGGTGGCGAGCTTCGCCACTGCCTTGTGGGTGGCCCTGGTGCTGGGCCTCGTCAATACCCTGCTGCGGCCGCTCCTCATCCTGCTGACCCTGCCGGTGACGCTGCTCACCCTCGGGCTCTTCATCTTCGTCATCAACGCCCTGCTCTTTCAGCTTGCCGGCGCGCTGGTGGAGGGCTTCCACGTCGGCGGTTTCTGGTCGGCCTTCTTCGGCTCCATCGTCTACAGCGTCATCTCCTGGGCGCTGTCCACCCTGCTGCTTGCCGGCAAGGACTGCTGACAATGCCCCGGGCCGACCAGCTCCTCGTCGCCAGCGGCCTCGCCGCCTCCCGTACCGCGGCCCAGCGGCTCATCGCCGCCGGCCGCGTGCGCTGGAGCGGCGACCCGGTGGCCAAGGCGGCCCAGGAGCTGCCCTCGGACGACGGCCTGGAGGTCATCCCCGATGCCGCCGACCGCTACGTCTCCCGGGGCGGGCTCAAGCTGGCCGGCGCCCTGGCCGCCACCGGCATCGCCGTGGCCGGCAAGGCCTGCCTGGACGTCGGCCAATCCACTGGCGGCTTCACCGACTGCCTGCTGCAGGCCGGCGCCGCCCGGGTG
Source organism: Rhodocyclaceae bacterium (assembly GCA_036732025.1). Lineage (GTDB taxonomy): Bacteria > Pseudomonadota > Gammaproteobacteria > Burkholderiales > Rhodocyclaceae > SSSZ01. The sequence goes on along the minus strand of DAINDE010000052.1, from coordinate 800 downwards.
GTGGGCGTGGATGTGGGCCATGGGCAATTGCACCCCCGCCTGGCCGGCGACCCCCGCGTCACCGCCATCGAGGGCGTCAATGGCCGGGCGCTGTCCGCCGCCGACCTGGGACCGGCCCTGCCGGCGGGCGGCTTCGACCTCGTCGTCGGCGACCTTTCCTTCATTTCCCTCACCCTCGTCCTGCCGCGACTGCCCGGCCTGCTGGCCCCCGGCGGCGACCTCCTGCTGCTGGTCAAGCCCCAGTTCGAGGTCGGCCCCGGCGGCCTGGGCAAGGGCGGCGTCGTCCGCGACCCGGCCCGTTACGCCGAAGTCGAGGCCAAGCTGCGCCGCTGCGCCGCCGAACTCCACCTCACCGTCCGCGCCTGGCTGGACAGCCCCATCGCCGGCGGCGACGGCAACCGCGAATTCTTCCTCTGGCTGAACCCATGACCCCCGAAATCTCCATCGAATTCTTCCCCCCGCAGACCGAAGAGGGCGTCGCCAAGTTGCGCGCCGTCCGCGCCAAGCTCGCCGAATTGCGGCCCCAGTTCTTCTCCGTCACCTTCGGCGCCGGCGGCTCGACCCGGGAACGCACCTTCGCCGTGGTCAAGGAGATCGCCGCCGAAGGTATCGACGCGGCACCCCACCTTTCCTGCATCGGCTCCACCCGGGAAAACATCCGGGAAATCCTCGCCGACTACCGGGCCGCCGGCATCCGCCGCATCGTCGCCCTGCGCGGCGATCTCCCTTCGGGCATGGCCGAGACCGGCGAATTCCGCTACGCCAACGAACTGGTGGAATTCATCCGCACCGAAACCGGC
>DAINDE010000051.1:18065-27229 GCA_036732025.1 Rhodocyclaceae bacterium | reverse complement strand
CGGCGAATTCCGCTACGCCAACGAACTGGTGGAATTCATCCGCACCGAAACCGGCGACCACTTCAGCCTGGAGGTGGCCGCCTACCCGGAATGGCACCCCCAGGCCAGGAGCCCCCGCGACGACCTGCAAAACTTCGCGCGCAAGGTGAAGGCCGGCGCCAATTCTGCCATCACCCAGTATTTCTACAACGCCGACGCCTATTTCCACTTCGTGGACGAAGCCCGCGCCCTGGGCGTGGACATCCCTATCGTCCCCGGCATCATGCCCATCGGCAGCTTCTCCAAGCTGGCGCGCTTCTCCGATGCCTGCGGCGCCGAGATCCCGCGCTGGATGCGCAGGAAATTCGAGAGCTTCGGCGACGACGTGGAATCGATCCGCGCCTTTGGCCTGGACGTGGTTACGGAGCTATGTGAGCGCTTACTCGCAGGCGGCGCGCCCGGCCTGCATTTTTACTGCATGAACCAATCCGGATTGACTACGGAAATATGCCATCGGCTCAGGTAGTATATGTAGCCTGACCATTCCCGCCGGGGAGTTCCGTGAATAACAACTCCATCGCCCCCTTCGACGCCAGCACTTTCGAGACCGAGGTACCCGAGCGCGCCGGCCTGATGCGATGGCTGCCCTGGCTGCTCCTGTCCGCCGGCCTGCTCGCCACGGCCCTGGTCTGGTGGAATTCCCGCAGCGACCACCGGGCCGCGGCCCAGCAGCAGTTCGAGGCCGAGGCCGCCGCCCTGGTACGCACCCTCGACGGCCGTCTGCAGGCGACGGAGCAACTGCTGCGGGGCGTCGGCGGCCTGTTTACCGCAACCTCCGCCATCGACCGCCCTGCCTTCCAGGCCTACGTGGAATCCCAGCAACTGGCCGCCCGCCACCCCGGCGTCGCCGGTCTCGCCTTCTCTGCCCTGGTGCCGGCGGGCAGCCTGGAACAGCATACCCTGGGCATCCGCAGCGAGGGGTTCCCGGCCTACTCCGTCTATCCGACCGGAGGCGGCCCGACCTACGCCCCCCTGTCCCACCTGATGCCGGAAAGCCGGGCCCTGGGCTTCGACCTCTTTTCCGACCTCCCCCGGCGCAGCGCCATGGAACGCGCCCGGGAAGGCGGTACCGCCACCCTGACCGGATTGATCGACCTGGCGCCGGAATTCCCCGGCCTGGGGCGCGGCCTCATCATGTTCGCCCCCGCCTTGCGCAACGGCAACGGCGACCTGGCCGGCTGGGCCTACGCTCCCCTGCTGCTCGCCCCCTTCCTCGACAGCACCTTTGCCGCCAACGATCCCAAGTGGCAGGAACGGCTCTTCATCCGTCTTTACCAGGGCAAGAAACCCGGCGCCGAGGGGCTCCTCTACGATTCCGCCCCCGCCGAGACGGAAGCCGGGCGCACGGCCCTGTGGCACCTGGACTTCGGCGGCCAGTCCCTGAGCCTGCTGGTGGCCGCCCGGCCGGGCTACGTGCCGGCCATGGTCTCCGCCGCCGGCCTGCGCATCCTCGCCGGCGGGGCGCTGCTCAGCCTGATCCTCGCCGTCCTCGCCCACATCCTGGTCAGCAACCACCGCAAGGTGGCCGAGGCCCTGGAGAAAAGCGCCAAGGCCAACGAAAGCCTGGCCGAGAGCAAGCGCCGCTTCCGCGTCCTCGCCAACGCGGTACCGGTGCTCATCTGGGTCTCCGAGGCCGACGGCCGCCGTACCTGGTTCAGCCGCCAGTGGCTCGATTTCACCGGCTGCGATCCCAACCGGGGGGCGCCCTACAAGTGGTCGGACTTCATCCACCCCGACGACAAGACCCGCTGCCTGCAGATCATCGCCGAGGCCTGTACCGATGGCGAGGCCTTCAATCTCGAATACCGCCTCGCCCATATCGACGGCACTTACCACTGGGTCATGGACTCCGGCACCCCCCGCTTCAACGACAAGGGAGAGGTGGGCGGCTACATGGGCTCGACGGTGGACATCAACGACCGCAAGCAGGCCGAGGCCGCAGTGTTCGAGCGGGAAGCCCTGCTCCGCTCCATCTACGACGCTTCCAGCGCCGCCATCTTCCTGATGAACCCCGAGGGGCGCATCGTCCATGCCAACAACCGCATGGCGGAAATCTTCTGCCAGCCCCTGCGCAACATCATCGGCAACGAATACGTCAGCCTCATCGCCCCGCCCGAGCGGGACAACGCCCGCAAGAAAATGCAGGCCATCCTCACCCGGGGCATGCCCATGGTCAATGTGGAGCGCCTCTACTGGCGCCCCGACGGCAGCCTTTTCTGGGGCTTGCTCACCGGCCGGCCGCTGGTCAACAGCAAGGGCGAGAACTGCGGCCTGGTGGGCGTCGTCACCGACATCACCGCCCGCAAGGAGGCGGAAGCCAACATGGCCCTGGCGGCCCGGGTATTCGAGGCCTGCCACGAGGGCATCTTCATCACCGACGCCAACAAGCGCATCATTTCCGTGAACGAGGCCTTCACCGCCATCACCGGCTACCCCGCCGAGGAGGCCATCGGCAAGACCCTCGGCTGGCTTGCCTCCAAACGCCACGCCGAGACCTTCTTCGCAGGCATCGAGCACTGCCTGGAAAGCACCGACCACTGGGAAGGCGAAATCTGGAACAAGCACCGGGACGGCCCCATCTACCCGGCATGGATGGCCATTACCCGGGTGACCCGGCCGGACGGGCGCATCGCCAACTACGTGGCCATCTTCAGCGACATCTCGGAACGCAAGAAGACCGAGGCGCGCATGCACCACCTTGCCCACTACGATTACCTCACCGACCTCCCCAACCGGGCGCTCCTCATCGAGCGCATGTCCCTCTTGCTGTCCACGGCGCGGCGCTACGGCAAGCACTTTGCCGTGCTCTTCGCCGACCTCGACCTCTTCAAGCAGGTCAACGACGAGTACGGCCACAATGTCGGCGACGCCCTGCTCATCGAGGTCGCCCGCCGCCTCAAGGCCATCACCCGCGATTCCGACACCGTCTCCCGCCAGGGGGGCGACGAGTTCGTCATCCTCGTCCCCGAGCTGCACGAACCGGTGAAACTCCTCGAACTCGGCGAGAAGCTGCGCAGCGCCATCGCCCAGCCCTACGTCATCCAGGGCCACCGGCTGACCATCGCCGTAAGCATCGGCATCGCCATCTACCCCCGGGACGGGGAGACCGTGGACGACGTCCTGCGCAGCGCCGACGCCGCCATGTACCGGGCCAAGAACGCCGGCCACAACAAGATCCGCTTCGCCGCCAACGGCAGTCCGCCGCAGGAGGCCCAGGACGCAGCGTCGCCGTCCCTCTACCTCGTCCGCGGCGGCGGCAGCTAGGAGAGGACGCCCGGCCGCCGTTCCCCAGGGCGTGTCACAGTAGGCGACGGGCGACGCCGGTTACCGTGAACACGCCCTAGAGGTGACGCCCCTGGCCGGCGAGCCAGGTTTCGAGATCGCGGCGCTCGACGTGGGTCCGCATCCGGTCGATATTCCCCTCCAGCCGTTCGCCGTCCCACTGTTCGGTGGCCCAGCGGACCACATCGGCTGCCAGGGCGCCGCTCTCGATGGCGTGGGCGAGGGCGCCTTCCACTTCCCGCACCGCCGCACCATCCCCGGCCATCAACCTGGCCGCCTCGTGAAGGCTGAGGGTCGCCTTGCCGCGCAACGCTTGCCGATCTTCCATGCTCCCTCCTTTCCTGAGTTCCGTTTCACTATACACGGAGGCGGCCGCCGAGCGGGCCCGTCACGACTGGCGCAACTTGCGCCAGAGGGACACGCGGTCGATCCCCAGCAGCTTCGCCGCCGTCGAACGGTTTCCCCCGGTGTAGGCCAGGGCCAGCAGAATGTGCTGGCGTTCCAACTCGGCCAGGGGAACGATGGCCCCCGGGGGCGCACCTGCTGGCGTTTGCGAACCTCCCCCCCGCAGGGAAGCCGGCAAGAGGTCGACGGTAAGCGCCGGGCCAGTGGCGAGGGCAACTCCCCGCTCCATGAGGTTTTCCAGTTCCCGCACGTTGCCCGGGTAATCATGGGCCAGCAAACGCTCGAAGGCCTCGGGGGCAATCTCCGAGACGTGCTTGCGCATCTGGTGGGCCGCCCGCGAAAGGAAATGCATCGCCAGCACCGGGATGTCGCCCCGCCGCTCCCGCAGGGGGGGAATATGCAGATTCACCACGTTGAGACGGAAGTACAGGTCCTGCCGTAACGTGCCGGCGGCGACACAGTCCTCGGGATTGCGATTGGTGGCGGCAATAACACGGATATCGGCCTTGACCGTGGACGTTCCCCCCAGGCGGAAGAACTCCCGGTCCTGCAAGACGCGCAGCAGCTTGACCTGGACGGCAGGGCTCATTTCCGTCACTTCGTCGAGAAACAGGGTGCCACCGTTGGCCGTTTCGATCAGGCCGGCCTTCATCCCCGACGCGCCGGTGAACGCGCCCCGCTCATGGCCGAAGAGCTCGTTCGCCAACAGTTCCTCATTCAACGCCCCGCAGTTGATGGCCACGAAGGGACCGCCGGCACGTTCGCTGTGATCGTGTATGTGCCTAGCCATCACCTCCTTGCCGGTACCGGTCTCGCCATGGATCAGTACGGTACAGTGGGTCGGGGCGACGCGGGTGGCGGTGGCCGCCAGGTCCTCCATGAGCGGGGAACTGGTGATGATCCGGCATTTCCCCGTAACCAGCGACAGCGCCGTCTTCAAGCGGGCGTTCTCGCGCCGGAGGGCAGCTTTTTCCAGCGCCTCCTTGACGACCTTGCGCACGTCGTCCAGGCGAAAGGGCTTCTCGACGTAATAGAAGGCACCGGCCCGCATGGCCTCGACCGCTGACTCGGTACTGGCGTGGGCCGTGATGATGATCACCTCGGTCTCGGGAAAGCGCTCCTTGACCAGCCGGAGGAGAACCAGGCCATCCATCCCCGGCATGCGCAGGTCGGTGAGGAGCAGTTGGTAGGACTTGTTGTTGATCCACTCCACCGCTTGGGCAGGATCGGTGGTGCAGTCCACCGCCAGCCCCTCGCGGGCGAGGACATGGGCGAGATTCCGGCTGGCGATCTCTTCGTCGTCAACCACAAGGACGGCAGGGCTATGCATGGCAGGCGTCATCATCCGGGGTGTCGGGAATGTGAATCCAGAAGCGGGCGCCGCCGTCCGGTGACGAATCCACGGCGACGTTGCCCCCGTGCTGGGCAATGATCTCGTGAGCGACGAACAGGCCGAGGCCGGTTCCCTTGCCGACGGCCTTGGTGGTGTAGAAGGGATCGAATACCTGGCGCAAGTGCTCGCAGGCGATGCCCTCGCCCTCGTCCTCGATCTCGACGGCCGTACCGCGCCCTTCCGGCAATTCTTCCCGCCAGGCGGAAATGCGGATGACGCCATCGACGGGGCTCGCTTCCACGGCGTTTTTGATCACGTTCACCAGGACCTGCAGGAACTGCCGCCGGTCGACGTCGATCGTCAGCCCCGCGTCGACATCCACAATGGTCCGGACATGGGACGGCATTTGGCTGGCGATCAGCGCCAGCGATTCGTCGATAATCTCCCGCACCTTCTCGCGCCGGCGCCGCAGGGCACGGTTGCCCGAAAAATCGAGGAGGGTGGCAACGATATGCTGGGCGCGCAGCACCTGGCTGTCGATCTGCGCCAACAGTCGCCGTACCTCCCCGGCCGGCAGTTCGTGCCATTCCTCCTCCAGGATCTGGCATGAAGATGAAATATTGGAAAGCGGATTGTTCATTTCATGCGCCACACCGGAGAGCATGGTGCCCAAGGCCATGAGCCGGGAAGCCCTGGCCTGGACCGTCTGCCGGTCAGTGACCTCTTGCAGGGTATCGTTGATGGATCGCGTCAGCGACGCCACCTCGGCCTCGGCCTCGCGCCCGGCAACGCGCGCCACCTCGCCCTTGGCGACCCGCTTGAGGTCGGATTCGATATCCCGAAGCGGCCGGATGACGCTGCGCGTCACCACGATCCCCGCGACCACTGCCAGCCCCAAGGCCATCCAGATTGCCGCGAGCAAATCCGCATCATGTCGCTGGACTGCCCGATCGACCCGTTTCTGGGCAAGCGCATCCAGCCTTTCGCCCAGCCGCAGCAGGGCGCTGCCAACCTCATAGACCTCCTGCAGCAATACCGGTGAGGGTGGCGTGCCCTCCGCCGTTTCCATGAGCCGGCCAAGAAGCTGGGCATAGCGCGCCACTTTCTCGAGGCTGCTTTCCCGCTCCCCCTCGGGCATGCCGTTTAGAGGGATGCGGCGAAAGACATCTTGTGCCAGATTCGCCTGTTCGACGGCTTCACCAATATCCGCAACCTTGCGGTAGAGCAGGAAATTCTTTTCCAGGCGGCGCGCATGGCGAACGGTGTCGTAGAAGGCCACCACGTCCTGCTGCTTCGCCAGTTCTCCCTCCAGGGAACGGAACTGGAACAGGGCATTGACAAGCAGCGCCATGAGCGAGGCGCCTACCACGCAGTAGCCTAATACGATCTTGGCGTGGAGCGAATGCAGCAGTTTCATCGCGATGCAATCCGCAGCAGATCTATTTCAATCGGCAACATATCTATCTCTGCAATATTCCAGTGGATCAACAAGTTATTTTATCCCCCCGAGGGAACCCCGCATGCACACGTTGCATTTCGCAACACGCCTTCCGGCCCGCGCCCCGTGAGCGAATATTTTCGCCATAAAAACAATTGGTTACAGCAAACAATTTCTGGCACGGAGGCTGCTAAGCAACGAACGCTCCATGCCCGCCGCGAAGATCCTGCTTCCGGCGCACCTCTTGCCCACCATCGATCCACCCATGCCGGCCCTATTACAAAGATCGATTGCTATCGCCTGCCTCAGCCTGACGGCAGCCTGTTCCACGACCCCCACCGGCGACTCGGCCCCGGCGAAGCAGCCGGCGCCCGACACCGTACCGCTCACCGTCGCCCGTGGGGGACTGAGCCCCCAGGACCTGGCTGCCCTGCGCGACCCCGCCAATCCCCTGGCACGGCGGAGCATCTACTTCGAGCTGGATAGCAATGCCATCAACGATGCCGGCCTCACCGTCGTCTCCACCCACGGGAAGTTCCTGTCGTCCAGGCCCGGAGTGCAGATAACGGTTCAAGGCAATGCCGACGAGCGCGGCAGCCCTGAATACAACCTCGCCCTGGGCCAGCGCCGGGCGGATGCGGTTCGCCGGGCCCTCGAATCCCAGGGTGTCCGCGGCGAACAGATCGACACCGTCAGCTTTGGCAGCGAGAAACCGAAGGCCGGGGGACACAATGAGGCTGCCTGGGCGGAAAACCGCCGCGCCGACATCGTCTATCCGGGAGAGTGAGGTTTGGTACTCGCTCCTCCGGCAGGTCCCCGAACCGAGCGCCGGCACGCCCCGCTTGCGCCGCCGTCAGGTCGCTTGGCGATTATCGGCGCGGCGATCGCCATGGCAGCCTGCGCCGCTCCCAAAGATCCCGCGGGCGTAATTTCCCGGCCGGCACCATCGATCTCCACCACCGCCCCGGGAGCGAGCAACGCCACGCCGCACGACGATGGCGCCATGGCCGCGACGGGACGCGCCGACCAACGTGCCCCCTCACCCGACCGCCTGAAGATGGCGGCGGAATTCGGTGATCGCATTCATTTTTCCGCCAGCACGATGGAGATCAGCGACACCGGCATGAAACGACTCCTGCACCATGCGGCCCGATTGAAGGACAACCCGCGGCAGACGGTGACCCTGGCGGCCCACACGGAAAACCTGGGGAGCTCCAGCTACAACCTGGCCCTGGCCGAGGAGGAATTCAGCGCCGTCGCCGGAGTCCTGCGCACCCTGGGCGTGCGCAAGGCACAAATTCGCCGCCATACACCCCGCCTGGCGATCAGCACTGACGCCTGCAGTACGCCGGCCTGCAAGGAAAGCGCCCGCTACGTGGAAATCACCTACCCCTGACCCTTCTGCCCGATTTTTCAACCCCACCCCAGGAGTCTCTCATGAGAATCGCCCACGTCACCGCCCTGACGGCCATCATCGCCATCGCCAGCCCCGCTTTCGCCGCCGCCGACGGCGAGTCCCTGGCCAAAGCCAAGAACTGCCTTTCCTGCCACGCCGTCGACAAAAAAATCGTCGGCCCCGCCTACAAGGATGTCGCCGCCAAGTACAAGGGCGACAAGGGCGCCCCCGCCAAGCTCGCCGCCAAGATCAAGGCCGGTGGCAAGGGCGTCTGGGGCGAGGTGCCGATGCCGCCGAACAATGTCACCGATGACGAAGCCAAGCGCCTCGTCGAATGGGTGCTGTCACAGAAGTAAGTCCATCCGGCGCCGGCGGCAAGCGCCGTCGGCGCCGTTCCACCCAAACCCAACCATCCAGAAAGAAGTCATGAAAACTACCGTCCTCGTTGCATCAGCACTCCTCGCTTCCCTATTGACCGTCGCCACCGCCAGGGCCGAACGTGGATACGTCACGGATTCCCGCGGCACCGTGGTCAAGAGCGGCAATGGCCTCTGCTGGCGCACGGGATACTGGACGCCGGGCATGGCCACCGCCGAATGCGATCCGGAACTGGCCCCCAAGCCCAAACAGGCCGAACCGGCGCCGGCCCGCACGCAAACTCCCGCGCCGGCACCCGCCCAGCCGACCGCCCGCAGCCTCAGCATCGCTTCCGACGGCCTGTTCGCCTTCGGCAAGGCCGCCTTGCTCCCCAAAGGCAAGGCGAAACTGGATCAGGAAGTGGTGCAAAAGATCCAGGGCCACCCCTTCGATCAGATCACGGTCATCGGGCACACGGACCGGCTTGGCAGCCCCAGAGCCAACGAGCGGCTCTCGGTGAAGCGCGCAGAAGCCGTCAAGGCCTACCTGGTCAGCAAGAAGATCGACGGCCGCCTGATCCGCGTCGAGGGCAAGGGCAGCAGCCAGCCCGTCACCAAACCCGACCAGTGCCCGGGCAAGGGTGGTCCCAAGCTCATCGCCTGCCTGCAGCCTGACCGGCGGGTGGAAGTTCTGGTCAGCGGGCTGAAGTAATGCTTCCGGGTCCGGGCATTCCCGGACGTCCCGCCCGGACGTCCAAGGGTGCCCGGCAACCGCTGTCCGCCGTGGAAAAGCGGAATCGGGCATAATGCCGGCGGCGCACCCGCGCCGCCCCCCCCCCCCCCCCCAAAACCCCAAAACCCCCCCAAAAAAAAAAACACAAAACCAACCACAAAAAAACCCCCCCCAAAAAACCC
>DAINDE010000051.1:0-18055 GCA_036732025.1 Rhodocyclaceae bacterium | reverse complement strand
TCCCGTAGGTCCTGCCGGTACTTCCTTGGTTGCCCGTTAACCGCTGTCCGCTTTTTAAATGCGTATTCGGTCATAATGCCGGCGTCTCACCCGCGCCGCCCGCCCACCCCGCCCTTCCCCCATGCCCACCTGCCTAAAGAAAACCCTCTCCGCTGCCCTGCTCGGCGCCGCCATCCTCGCCCTGCCGGCCCAGGCCAGCGATCACGGTGGCGCAGCGGCCCCGGAACCGCTCAAGCTCACCGTCAATCTCGGCAAGGGCGACGACCTGCGCTACCTGCAAATCGAGATCGCCTTCGAGGCCGGCGCCGAGGCGCTCCAGGCCATCGCCGCGCACCGGCCGAAGGTGCTGCACCAGTTGATCCTGCTCCTCTCGGGCGAAACCCGGGAGAATCTCCTCACCCTCAAGGGCAAGCATGCCTTGGCGGAGAAAATCGGCGACGCGGTCAACAAGATCATCGACGAGACGCCGAAAAGTGGCGTGCACGAAGTCCTGTTCCCCAACTTCATCATCCAGTAAGGCGCTCCTCCGGGGCTGCCTGGTGGCCGCCTTGTGCCTGGTGGCCACCGCCTGCACCGTCGCCGTGGGCATCACCAACAGCCCGCCACTGCCGGACAACGGTCCGCCGCGGGTAGCGGGCAGTTGAAAATCGGGTGGCACGCCCCCATAATGGTTCTATGGCTGTAATTCCGGCGAGTCGGAAGCATTTCGGACGCGGGTTCGATTCCCGCCACCTCCACCACAGGGGGGGTGTACTGGTTTCGACGGGGTGATTGAGGATGAGCAGGCAGCCCGAGAGGCGACGGACGTAATCCGCGCAATTCAATAATTGCCAATGATGAGCAATTCGCTATCGCTGCGTAAGCATAGCTGGGGCCGCTGAAGCCTTATTACCCAAGACAGCCGGCGGGGACTTCGGTCCCCGTCGTCAATTCTGCGGCCCGATCCCCCGGCCGCCCAGGGGTTCTCCCTCCCCCCGCCGCTGCAGCGCCCCCGCGCGCCCCCTGCGACAACATGTCGCATCTGAAAAATCTCCCCAGCCACCTACAATGCACTCCGCAATGCATTGTTTTTTAAATGATTTTGATTGATATCAAGATCATGGATCGCTGATTCTCGACCACACCGGCCCCCGGACGCCCCCATGATTCCCCTCACCCTGCCAACCCAGGTGCAAGAAGAGCCCCGCCCCACAACGGTATAACGGGCGATCCGCTGGGCCATGGTCGTGTCTTTGCAGCTGGCCCTGGCCTATGGCGCCTTGGTGGTCTCCGTGCGCAGCGAACTCCTGCCCCTGCCGCCCAGCATCGCCGTGCGGCTCCTGCCCCTGGCGGAAGACAGGAAACCCGAGCCGCCGCCTCCGCCCAAGCCCCAGCAGCCAGTGCGCAAGGCGCTGCCGATCCAGCCGCAACCCGTCCTGGCGGCCCCCCGGGCGAGCGAGGCGCCCGCCGCCTTCGCCGTCGCCCCCCAGCCGCCCGCCCTGCCGGCGGCCCCCGTCGCCGCGCCGCCGGCTCCGCCCGCAGCCGTCGTGGCGGCCCGCTTCGACGCCGACTACCTGCACAACCCGAAGCCGGTCTATCCCGCCATGTCCCGCCGCAACGGCGAGGAGGGCAAGGTGCTGCTCAAGGTACGGGTGAGCGCCGAAGGCAGCGCCCTGGAGGTCGACCTCAAGCAGTCCAGCGGTTTCCCCCGCCTCGACGCCGCCGCCCGGGAGGCGGTGGCGCGCTGGCGCTTCGTCCCCGCCCGCCGCGGGGATGAAGCCATCGAATCCTCGGTGGTGGTGCCCATCACCTTCTCCCTCGAATAGGAGTCTGCCATGCATACGCAAATGGGCCTCGCCCACTTCTGGTCCCAGGGCGACCTGGTCACCCACAGCACCGCCCTGCTTCTCGCCCTGCTGTCGCTGGCCTCCTGGTCGGTCATCGTCGGCAAGCTTTTTTCCACCTGGCGGGCGAGCCGCGCCCAGGAACGGGCGCTGTCCTCCTTCTGGGCCGCCAATTCCCTGCCGGAAGCGCTGGAGACCCTGCGCCGGGAAGATCCCTCCGCCGTCTTCGCCGGCCTCGCCCTGGCCGGCGCCCACGCTGCCCAGGCCCACCAGCAGAATGCCGCCCGGGGCATCGGCGCCGGGGTCAACGCCAGCGAATTCGTCACCCGGGCCCTGCGCTCCCACATCGTCTGCGCCCAGGCACGCATCGAACGGGGCCTGACCTTCCTCGCCTCGGTGGGGTCCACGGCGCCCTTCATCGGCCTCTTCGGCACCGTCTGGGGCATCTACCACGCCCTGGTGGGCCTCTCCGGCGCCACCCAGGTGGTGCTGGACAAGGTGGCCGGCCCCGTCGGCGAGGCCCTCATCATGACCGCCGCCGGCCTCTTCGTGGCCATCCCCGCCGTGCTCGCCTACAACGCCTTCACCCGCGCCAACCGGCTGGTGCTGGCCCAGCTCGACGGCTTCGCCCACGACCTGCACGCCTACCTGACCACCGGCGTGCGCATCGGCGGCAACGCCAATCTCGTGGACCTCGGCGCCGCCCGCGCCCAGCGGAGTTCCTGACATGGCTTTCGGCAGCTTCGAGGAAGGCGGCGCCGGCCAGCCCATGGCCGAGATCAACACCACCCCCCTGGTGGACGTGATGCTGGTGCTGCTGGTCATCTTCATCATCACTGCCCCCCTCTTCCACCAGGCGGTGCCCATCGACCTGCCCCAGGTCAGCGCCACCAGGCTCGACGACAAGCCGGAAGTGATCCAGCTCGCCATCGACGTCCAGGGCCAGGTCTTCTGGAACGGCGAGGCCATCCACCGGGACGTGCTGGAAAGCCGTTTCGCGGCAGCCAGCCCCCGGCAACCCGAACTGCACCTGCGGGCCGACCGCCAGGTGGCCTACGAGAAGGTCGCCGACGCCATGGCCGCCGCCCAGCGGGGCGGCATCGCCAAGATCGCCTTCGTCACTGAACCGGCCCGCTGAGGCCCTTTTCCCGGAGACTCACCGATGCACCCCAGCCGCCCCCGCCCCCTCGCCCTTGCCATCGCTCTCCTCCTGGCCGGAGGCGGCGCCTGGGCCGAGGACGGCGAAAAACAGCTCGGCGAAATGACCGTCAAGAGCGCCAAGGCCCCCATCCCGGCCGACCTGCCGGGCACCACCGAGGGCGTCACCGCGGCCCAGATCGGCGAGACGGTCAATGCCCAGACCACTGCCGCCACCCTCAAGTACCTGCCCAGCATCGTCGTGCGGGAACGCTACATCGGCGACCGCAACGGCATCGTCTCCACCCGCACCACGGGCACCATCTCCAGCGCCCAGTCGGTGGTCTATGGGGACGGGCTGCTGCTGTCGAACTTCCTCGGCAACCGCTACGACTACCCGCCCCGCTGGGGGATGGTGACGCCCAATGAAATCGACCGCGTCGACGTCATTTACGGCCCCTTCTCCGCCCTTTACCCCGGCAATTCGATGGGGGGCGTGGTGGTGCTGAGCACCCGCATGCCCGAGAAGTTCGAGGCCCACGCCTCCCTCCAGGGCAGCCAGCAGCGCTTCAAGCTCTACGGCACCAGCGACACCTATAACAATACCCACGCCAGCGCCGCCATCGGCGACCGCGTCGGCGACTGGTCCTTCTGGATCAGCGGCGACCGCCTGGACGCCCGTGGCCAGCCCATGAGCTTCGGCGTCGCCAGGCTGCGGGCGGGGGCCGGCGGCACGGCCGTCACCGGCGCCTTCACCGACCGGGACCAGACCGGCGCCAGCCGCATCATCACCGGCGCCTACAGCATCGACCACACGGTGCAGAACAACGGCACCCTGAAGGTCGCCTACGACTTCTCCCCCACCGTCCGCGCCACCTACACCCTGGGCATCTGGCAGAACGACTCCGACACGGCGGTGGACAGCTACCTGCGCACCGCCGCCGGCCTGCCCTACTACAACACCGCCGGCGGCCAGTTCGTGCGGATCGACGGCCAGCGCTACACGGTTTCCGGCCTCAACCCCGGCCACGCCGAGAGCGAGCACTGGATGCACGGCCTGTCGGTGAAGTCCGGCGGCCGCGGCGAGTGGGGCTGGGAAGCCACCGCCAGCCTTTACGACTACCAGCGGGACATTTCCCGCACCGCCGCCAACACCGGCACCGATTCCGGCCGCGGCGCGGTTCGCCCCGCCGGCAGCCTCACCCGCCTGGACGGCACCGGCTGGCAGACCCTGGACCTGCGGGGCGAGTGGCGCCCCGGCGGCCTCGACCGGGCGGCGCACCGGGTCAGCTTCGGCTACCACTATGACCGTTATGTCCTCGATTCCCACACCTACAACACCGGCGACTGGCTGAGCGGCGGTGCCGGTGCCCAGAGCTCGGCTTCCGAGGGCAAGACCGAAACCCAGGCCGTGTACCTGCAGGACGCCTGGCGCTTCGCTCCCGACTGGAAGGCGGTGTTCGGCGTCCGCGCCGAATCCTGGCGGGCCTTCGACGGCACGAACGCCAATGCCACCAGCACGCCCACCAGTGTCGACTACGCCAGCCGCCACGAGACCGCCATTTCCCCCAAGGTCGCCCTTTCCCTGCAGGCGACGCCGGACTGGCTGCTGCGGGCCTCCCTGGGCAAGGCTACCCGCTTCCCGACGGTGTCCGAGTTGTTCCAGACCATCACCAGCGGCGCCAACAAGCTGGTCAACGATCCCAACCTCAAGCCGGAATCGGTGTGGTCCGGCGAACTCAGCGCCGAGCGCGGCGTCGGCGCCGGCCTGCTGCGCCTCTCCCTCTTCCAGGAAAACAAGCGGGACGCCCTCTATTCCCAGACCGACACCACGGTCAGCCCCAACGTCACCAGCATCCAGAACGTGGACAAGATCCGCACCCGGGGCGTGGAGGCGGCCTGGCAACTGTTCGACGTTGGCCTGCCCGGCCTGGACCTCGGCGGCAGCGTCACCTACGCCGATTCCGTCATCCTGGAAAACAGCCGCAACCCCGCCACGGAAGGCAAGAAGCAGCCGCGCATCCCCGACTGGCGGGCCAAGCTGGTGGCCACCTTCCACCAGGGCGACGCCCTCGCCTACACCCTGGCGGCCCGCTACAGCGGCAACCAGCACATCGCCCTCGACAACCTGGACAGCAACCCTGCCACTTACGGCGGCGCCAGCAAGTACTTCATCGTGGACGCCAGGGTGGTCTACCGGGTCGCCAAGCAATGGAGCGCCTCGGTCGGCATCGACAACCTCAACAACTACAAGGCCTACGTCGCCCACCCCTGGCCCCGGCGCACGGTCTTCGCCGGCCTCAAGTACGACTACTGACCCCCATGATGCCCGCCCGCCACCTTGCCGCCGCCGGCCTCCTGGCGCTCTTCCTGGCGAGCGCCGCCATCGCCCAGCACGAGGGCCACGGCCAGCCCTCGCCCAAGCCCCGGGCCCCGGCCAGGGAACTCGGCACCTCCGCCGCCTTCGCCCCCGACGGCCGCCTGTGGCTCGCCCGCAAGGACGACCGCTTCGTCATCGTCCAGCACAGCGACGATGAAGGCCGCCAGTGGTCCGATCCCCGGCGTGTCAACGAGGTGCCGGAAGCCGTCGCCGCCGACGGAGAAAACCGCCCGAAAATCGCCTTCACGGCCGGCGGCGAGGTGCTGGTCTCGTGGACCCGGCCCCTGGCCACCCCCTACACCGGCGAGATCCGCCTCGCCCGGTCCGCCGACGGCCAGCGCTTCTCGCCCCCCATCACCGTGCACCGGGACCGGAGCGAGATCACCCATCGCTTCGAATCGCTCGCCGTCGGCGCCGACGGCCGTCTCCTGGTGGCCTGGATCGACAAGCGGGACCTCGAAGCCGCCAAGGGGGGCCCGGAAGCCTACCGGGGCGCCGCCATCTACGCCGCCGTCTCCACCGACGGCGGCCAGACCTTCGCCCCGGAGCAAAAAGTCGCCGATCACTCCTGCGAATGCTGCCGCATCGCCGTGGCCACAGACCGCGACGGTGCAACGCTGCTCCTCTGGCGCCACGTCTTCGCCCCCAACGAGCGGGACCACGCCATCGCCCGCCTGGGCGCCGACGGCAAGGCGGAGCGGGTGGACCGCGCCACCTTCGACCGCTGGCAGGTGGATGCCTGCCCCCATCACGGCCCCGCCCTGGCCGTGGACCCGGCCGGCATCCGCCACGCCGTGTGGTTCAACCAGAAGAACGGCGAAGGCCGCGTCTTCTACGGCCGCCTGGTGCCGACGGCCACGGGCACCCGTGTCGACGGCCAGCGCCCCGTGGGCGGCCCCCGGGCCGCCCACGCCGACCTGGTGGTGGCCGGGGGCCGCCTGGCCATCGCCTGGAAGGAATTCGACGGCGAACGCACCCGCCTCCACGCCCTGGTCTCCGGCGACGGCGGCAACACCTTCGCCAGCCACGCCCTGGCCGCCACCGACGGCGCCTCCGACCAGCCACGCCTGCTGGTCAGGGGCAACGCCATCTTCGCCTTCTGGCGCACCGAAAATGAAAGCTTCCGGGTGATCCCCCTGCCATGATCCGCCTTGCCGCCCCCCTCGCCGCCCTGTTCCTCGCCCTGCCCGCCGGGGCCGGCGGCTTCTCGCCCCTGGACCGTGCCGCCGCCCGGGAGCTGACCGACCCCGGCCGCCACCGGCAGCCCACCGTCGTCGCCCTGTGGTCGTCGGATTGCGTGCACTGCAAGAAGAACCTGGGCCTCTTCGCCACCCTGGCCAAGGCCGACCGCCGGCTGCGGGTGGTCACCGTGGCGACGGAGCCGGAATCCCCCGCCCTGACACCCCTGCTGGAAAGGACGGGCGTCCCCGGCGAGCGCTTCGCCTATGGCGGCGACAACCCGGAAGCCCTCGCTTACGCCCTCGACCCGGCCTGGGCGGGGGAATTGCCCCGCACCCTCCTCTTCGACGGCAAGGGTGGCCGGACGGCCGCCTCCGGGGTGCTGGACGAGGCGCGGGTGCGGGCGGCGCTGGGCCTGGCGCCGGCCCGCTGACCCCGTTCAGAAGCGCAGGGTGGCGCCCACGTAGGCGGAGCGCCCCATGCCCGGCACGGCGATGCCCCAAGGGGCGCCGGCGCCGTTGAGGGACATGGTCCTCCCCTGGCCTATGTAGGCGCCGCCCAGGGGATGGGCATACTGCTTGTCGAGGGCGTTCTCCAGGCCGACGTCGATGCGGTAGTGCTTGCTGTCGTAGCTGCCGCGCAGGTTGAGCAGCCCGTAGCCGCCGGTCCGGATCTCGTTGCGCACGTCGGAGCCCTTGTCCTTGGCGGCGACCAGGATTGTCTCCACGGCGCCGGTCCAGCCGCCCAGGCGGTGTTCCACGGCCAGGCGGGCGTTGAGGGGCATGATGTTGTAGAGCTCGTCGCCGGTTTCCCGGTTGCGGCCGTTGACGTAGGCAACGGTGCCGCGGCCGGTGAAGCTGCCCCAGCCCGCCGTGGAGGCGATGGGGAAGGCGCCGGAGAGGTCGACGCCGTAGAGGCGGGCATCCTGGTTGACCAACTGCAGGTAATTGAAGCGATTGGCGGTGCAGGTGGTGCGGCATTTGGCGTCGATGTAGTTGTCCACCCGGCTGTACCAGGGCGTCACTTTCACCTCCCAGGAATCCCGGGCGGCATCATGCCAGCCGGCGGCGAAGCTCAAGGTATGGGCCACCTCCGGCTTGAGGTCGATGTCGCCGACGTAGCCGTTGCCCTCGTTCAACCAGTTGTTCATGGTCATGGCCATGCCGTTGGTGGACCAGGTGTAGCGCTCGTAGAGGCTGGGCGAGCGGGTCTTGCGCGAGTAGCCGCCCTCGTAGGCCTGGCCGGCGTCCGGCGTGAAGCGGGCGAGCAGGGAAAGGTCGACGTTGTGGTCGGTCCGCTTGCGGTCCCGGGCGTTGAAGGCGGCGGCATCCACCGCGTAGCCGGCGCCGGTGTTGTAACCCTGGACGTCGCCGGCGTCCATCCTGACGGTGCTGCTACGCAGGCCGGCCAGGGTCAGCCAGCGGGGCGTCCAGCGCGCCTCCCACTCGGCGAAGACGTCGCTGCGGTCGCGCTTGCCATCGTTGATGTTCCAGAAGGTGTTGGGCGACATCATCATGGAATGGGCCACGGGGTCCCACCAGTCGTCCAGGCGGTAGCGCTGGAGCTCGGCGCCCAGCCGCAGCAGGTCCCGCTCGTTCAAGCCGATGTCGGCCTTGACCAGGGCGCCGGTGTTCCTGCCGTCGGTGCGCATGGGCATGCCGGCCACGTTGTGGGCCATGCCGTACCAGTAGAGCTTGTCGTCGGCGAAATCCATGCGGTGCCTGGTGTGCTCGTCGTACACCCTGGCCTGCAGGTTGCCCCAGCCGAAGCCGCCGGTGTATCCGAGATTCACCTGCCTGCTCTTGTTGTCGGTCATGTCCATGTGCTGGTTGGGGAAACCCTGGTCGGGGATGTGCTGCCAGCCGAACTTGAAGTCCAGCAGGTGGCCGTCATGCTTGAAGGCGATGCCGAGGCGATGGTTCTCGGTACGGTAGGCGGAGGAGCCGACCTCGTCGCCCTCGATCCGGTGGTCACCGCGGGCGGTATAGGTGGCGAAGGTGGCCGCCTTAAAGTCCCTGGCGGCACGATAGTTCCTGGACTCGGCGGTGGCACCGGCATAGCTGAAGCCGAGGGTCTCGCCAGCCAGGGTGGCGGCGGCATTGACGCCGTGGGCATCGCCGTTGGAGCGGTAGAAGGCCCCCACTTCGCCGGTGGCGAGCAGGCCCTCGCCGGCCCCGGCGAAGCGGGGCGGAGCGGCTTCGACGACTACGGCGCCGCCGATGCTGTCGCCGCCGACGCTCACCGGCACCACGCCGGCGAAGACCCGGACGCTGGCGACCGCCGTCGGGTCGATGTAGGACAGCGGCGGGTTCATGTGGTTGGCGCAGGCGGAGACCAGGTCCATGCCATCCACCCGGATGCGATTGCGGTCATCGGCCAGGCCGTGGATCACCGGCAGGCTGGAAACGCCGCCGGCGCCGGAAAGGGCGACGCCGGGAACTTCCCGCAGCAGGCTGGCGCTGTCCGAGGTGGCGGGGCGCAGGCGGACGATGCTGTCGGCCACCACGGTTTCTCTGGCCGGCGCCGGGGCCAGGCGGGTGTCGCGCACGGTGACGCCGTCGAGGTTCCGGGACTCGCCGCCCTGCTGGGCGGCGACGGTTCCGGCATGGGCGCCGGCAACGGCGAGGGCCAGGGCGGCCCGCCGGAAGGTTTCGTGGTGCATGGTTGGCTCCCTGGAATCATGGGCAGCCGACGGGCTGCCTTGTCATCGAGGGGCGCATGGTAGAGCGCAGGCGGTGCGGCCGGAATGTGGCAAATCGCCGCGCGACCATCGGTCGCATTCAAAAACGGGAGCGCGGCGTTTAGTATGCATCCCGCGTTTCCGTCGGGATCCGGCCCTTCCCGGGTTGCTTCCCGGCCTCCTGTTCCCGGCTCCGCCCTGATGGGCGGGGCCGCTTTTTTCAGGCGTTGAGCTTTTCCAGGGCTTCCCGCAGCTTGTGGGGCTCGTCCAGGCGCAGCATCTTGCGCACCGCCGGCGCCAGTTCGCTGACATCGGCCTTGAGCACCCGGCTCTTCACTTCCAGGATTTGCGAGGGATGCATGGAGAAGGTGCGCAGGCCCATACCCAACAGCAAGCGGGTCAGATTGGGATCGCCCGCCAGTTCGCCGCACACCGACACGGGGATCTCGACCTTTTCGGCGCTGGCCAGGGTGTGGGCCAGCAGCATGAGCACCGCCGGGTGCAGGGGATCGTAGAGGGCCGCCACCTGCTCGTCGGTACGGTCGATGGCCAGGGTGTACTGGATGAGGTCGTTGGTGCCGATGGAGAGGAAATCCAGGCGGCGCAGGAAGATGCCGATGGCCAGGGCGGCGGCGGGGATCTCGATCATGCCGCCGACTTCGATGTTCTCGTCGAAGACGATCTTTTCGCCGCGCAGGCTGGACTTGGCCTGTTCCAGGGCGGCCAGGGTCTGGTCGATCTCGTGGGCGTGGGCGAGCATGGGGATGAGCAGCTTGACCTTGCCGTATTTCGAGGCGCGCAGGATGGCCCGCAACTGGGTCTGGAACATGCGCGGCTCGGCCAGCGAGAGGCGGATGGCCCGCCGGCCGAGGGCCGGGTTGGTCTGGGTGCGGCTCACATCGACGGCCTTGTCGCCGCCCAGGTCGAAGGTGCGGATGGTGACGGGCCGGCCGCCCATGCCCTTCACTACCTTCCGGTAGGCCTCGAACTGTTCCTCTTCGTCGGGCATGTCGCCGCGGTCGAGGAAAAGGAACTCGGTGCGGAACAGGCCGATGCCCTCGGCCCCGGATTCGAGGGCGTCTTCCACGTCCCCCGGCAGTTCGATGTTGGCTTGCAGTTCGACGGGAACGCCGTCGAGGGTTTCCGTCCGGGCCGACTTGAGGCGCTTGAGCTTGCTGCGTTCCAGTTCGATCTGGTTCTTGCGCAGCAGGTACTCTTCCAGGACCCGCACGTCGGGATTGACGATGACGACGCCGCGGGTGCCGTCGATGATGAGCTGCTCGCCGTCGCGGATGAGGGCGCGGGCGTTCTCCAGGCCGACGATGGCGGGGATGGCCAGGCTGCGGGCGAGGATGGCGGTATGGGAGGTGGCGCCGCCGACGTCGGTGATGAAGGAGGCGAAGCGGTGCTCCTTGAAGGCGATGACGTCGGCCGGAGAAAGGTCGTGGGCCACCACCACCAGGTTTTCTTCCTTGACGCCCTTGGCGGTCTTCAGCACCGCCCGGCCGGGATGGCCGAGGAGTTCCTTGATGACCCGCTCCACCACCTGGCGCACGTCGAACTTGCGCTCCCGCAGGTAAGGATCGTCGAACTGCTCGAACTGCTCGACCAGTTGCTCCATCTGCTGGACCAGGGCCCATTCGGCATTGCAGCGCCGTTCGCGGATGAGCTGCTTGGGCACCTCCACCAGTTCCGGGTCGATGAGGAACATGGCGTGCAGGTCGATGAAGGCCGCCAGTTCCGCCGGGGCGTGCTCGGTGGCCTCCTTCATCAGCGCCAGTTCATCCTGCACCCGCTTCACCGCCGCCTCGAAGCGTTCCACTTCCTTGTCCACCATGCGCGGCGCGATGGTCAGGTGGGCCACCTCCAGGGTGGCGTGGGACATGAGCATGGCCCGCCCGATGGCGATGCCGCCGGAAACGCCGAGGCCGTGCAGGGTGAAGCTCATGGGCCCACCCGATCCCTGGCCATGCCGCGGAAGGGTCGCTGCCCCCGGGAAGGCGACAGGCAAGTCCATCGGGAAGGCCGATCCATCTATTCGCCCTCGCCGAAGTAGTCGGCGATCAGGGCCAGCAGGGCCGCCATGGCCTCCTGCTCGTCCGGCCCGTCGGTCTCGACCACCACCTTGGAACCCTTGCCCGCCGCCAGCATCATGACGCCCATGATGCTCTTGGCGTTGATGCGGCGCGGCCCCTTGGCCATCCACACCTCGCACTGGAACTTGCCGGCCAGTTGCGTCAGCTTGGCGGAAGCCCGGGCGTGCAGGCCGAGCTTGTTGATGATCTCGGTTTCCTGGGAAAGCATCAGACGTCCTTCAAGAGATTGAGCACCCCGTCCCGCGCTCCGCCGACGGCCCGGGACATCATGATCTCCATGCCCTTCTCGCGGTAGGTCAGCGCCCGCAGCAACATGGGCAGGTTGACCCCGGCCAGGCCCTCCACCCGGCCCGGTTCCAGGAGCTTCATGGTCAGGTTGGAAGGCGTCGCACCGAAAATGTCGGTCAGCAGCAGGACACCGTTGCCACCGTCCACCAGCCGGATCATGTCGCGGGCGAGCGGCACCAGGTCGAGCGGGTCGTCCTGGGCCGAGACCCCGAGCTGATTGAGCAGCGGCGGCCGCTTGTTGAGCACATGGCAGGCGTTCTGGACCAGCGCCTCGCCGTAGCTGCCGTGGGTGATGAGCAGAATTCCGATCATGGGCCGGATTCTAACCCGGATACTTCCCCCGTATCGCGGATGCCGGCGGGGCCGCCGCCCGGCGCCTCAGCGGCGGCTGACGATGACGATGCCCGCCACCACCAGGGCGGCCCCCATGCCCTGGGCCAGGGACACCCCCTCTCCCAGCAGCCACCAGCCGAAGGCGATGGTCAGCAACGGCCCGACCATGCCGTAGAGCCCCGCCTGGCCTGCGCCCAGGCGCTTGATCGCCGCCGACTGGGCGAACACCGGCACCACCGTGGCGAAGAGCGCCATGGCCAGCCCCCAGCCATAGACCGGAAGGGGCTGGACGAAAGCGGCAACGGGGTGGGTGGCCAGGAAATGGACCAGGGTGATGGCGGAAGAGAGCAGCATGGCCAGGGCCGTGTAGCGCATGGCCCCGAGGCGGGCGATCATGGGCCCGCTGCCGGCCAGGTAGAGGGCGTAGGAAACGCTGGAGCCGAAGACCAGGGCGCCGCCGACGAGGACGCTGCGGGCATCGCCGAAATCCAGGTCATGGACGAAGGCGAAGCCGATGCCCAGGTAGCAGAGGACGATGGCCACCCCTTCCCGCCGCCAGGCGAAGGCCCTGCCCTGGAAGAAGACGCCGATGAGTATGGTGAGGGTGGGGTAGGTGAACAGGATGAGTCGTTCCAGGCCGGCCGAGATGTATTGCAGGCCCAGGAAGTCCAGGATGCTGGCGCCGTAGTAGCCGAGGCAGCCGAGCACCGCCAGGCGGCCCCAGTCGCGGCCCGCGAGGCTGCCGCCGGAGCGCCGCCCCGCCAGGCCCACCCAGAGGAAGACGGGCAGGGAGAAGCCCATGCGCAGGGCGAGCAAGGTGATGGCATCGACGCCGTAGGGGTAGGCCAGCTTGACGAAGATGGCTTTGAGCGAAAACCCCAGGGCGGCCACCAGGGCGAAAGCGCCCCCCCAGCCGGCCCAGGGGCGCCAGCCGGCGTCATCGTTCGATTTTCCGAAAACCATGGTATTCATGGAGCGCCCGTCAAGTCGCGAAGACGCCATTGAATAGGGAATATACGCTAGGCACAACTGGTATTATTGCAAGGACGTATTCGATAGAGACGAACACTTGGCCTACGACCTCCCCGACCTGCGCCTGGTCGCCGCCATCGCCGACACCGGCAGCCTCACCCGGGGCGCGGCGCGGGTGCACCTGGCGCCTTCCTCCGCCAGCCACCGGCTGACCCAACTGGAAGCCGCCCTCGGCACGCCGCTCTTCCTCCGCCACGCCCGCGGCCTCACCCCCAGCCCCGCCGGCGAGGCCCTGCTGCGCCACGCCCGCCAGGTCTTCGCCCAACTGGAGCAGATGCACGCCGACCTGGCCCCCTTCGCCAGCGGGCTCACCAGCCATGTCACCGTCTTCGCCAACACCAACGCCATCAACTGCTTCCTGCCGGAAGACCTAGGGGATTTCCTGCGGGAGCACCCCCAGTTGCGGGTGAGCCTGGAGGAACAGCCGAGCCCGGCCATCCTCCAGGCGGTGGCGGCAGGGCAGGTGGATGTCGGCGTCTTCGCCGGCGGCGACACCCCGCCCGGGGTGCGCACCCTGCCCTACCGCCGCGACCGCCTGGTCCTCATCACGCCGCCGGACCACCCCCTGGCCGGCGCCGGCAGCCTGCGTTTCAGTGCCGTCCTGGCGCAGCCCTTCGTCTGCCTCCACGCCGGCAGCGCCATCCACACCTTCATGATGAACGCCGCCGCCGATCTCGGCGCCCGCCTCGACGTGCGCATCCAGGTCCGCAGCTTCAACGCCGTCTGCCGCATGGTGGGGGCCGGCGTCGGCATCGGCATGGTGCCCGCCTCCGCCGCCCGCGAGGCGGCCAGCCGGGCGGCCGTGGTGGAAATCGACGAACCCTGGGCCCGCCGCGACCTGCGCCTGTGCGTCGCCACCCACCGGCCGCCGACCCCGGCCGCCCAGGCCCTGGTGGATTACCTGGCGGCCCAGGCGGATTGACCTGACATTCCGGAGCGCGCGCCTATACTGAAAGCCAGGGGAGCAGACAACGGGCCCGGGACAAGAAGCCCGCGATCCCATGGAAGGAGATGGCCATGGCACGCCACTTCATCGACTGCCGCGAACACCCCAGCGACGCCCACTGCACCGTCGCCCTCTCGGCCGATTCGGAAAAGGAGCTGCTGGAGGCGGCGGTGCAGCACGCCGTGGCCGTCCATGGCCACAGCGACACGCCCGAGCTGCGGGCAATCCTGAAATCGCTCTTCAAGGAAGAGGCCCCGGCAAAGTAGCGGCCGGCCGCGGGAACTTTCCGCGGCGGCACGCGCCGAAACGAAAGCAGCACCGACAGAACGCACCGCAACAACGACCGCGGGCGGCAGCCCTGCCACCCGCTCCCCGTCCCCCTTCGAGAGGAGCGGCATGTCGAGCAGCCCGGCGCCCGATCCTGCATCCCTGCGGCCCGACCCGAGCGACCGGCGCGCCTGGGCGGAATACTACCGGGCGGTGCGCGCCCTCTCCCTGCGGCTGGCGGCGCCCCTGTCGCCCGAGGACCAGGGACTGCAAGGCATGCCGGACGCCAGCCCGACCAAGTGGCATCTGGCCCATACCACCTGGTTCTTCGAGACCGTCGTGCTGGCGCCGTGGTGCCCCGGCTACCGCCCCGTCGACGCTCGCTACGCCTACCTCTTCAACTCCTATTACGAGAGCCTCGGCCCCCGCCAGCCTCGGCCGGAACGGGGCCTCCTCAGCCGCCCCGGCATCGACGCCATCCACGCCTACCGGCAGCGGGTGGACGCCACCGTGGCCGCCTGGATCGCCGACTGCGACGAAACCGCCTGGGGCGCCGCCCGGCCCCTCCTCGAACTCGGCCTGCACCACGAGCAGCAGCACCAGGAACTGATCCTCACCGACATCAAGTTCGGGCTTTCCCGCCAGCCCTTCGATCCGGTCTACGAGGCCCGCCCCTTCGCCCCCGGCGCCGGCCCGGGGCCCGCCGGCTGGCTGGATTTCCCCGGCGGCCGGGTGACCATCGGCGCCCCCGCAACAGGCTTCGCCTACGACAACGAAAGGCCGCGCCACGACATCCTCCTGGCGCCCTACCAGCTGGCGGATCGCCCGGTCACCTGCGGCGACTACCTGGCCTTCATCGCCGACGGCGGCTACCAGCGCCCGGAATTCTGGCTCGCCGACGGCTGGAACGCCGTGGCCGCGGACGACTGGCAGGCCCCCCTCTACTGGCGCCCGGAAGGGGGCGGCGAGTGGAGCGTCTTCACCCTGCACGGAAGGCGGCCGGTGGACCCGGCGGAACCCGTATGCCATGTCAGTTTCTACGAAGCCGCCGCCTACGCCGCCTGGGCTGGCGCCCGCCTGCCTACCGAGGGGGAATGGGAGGCCGCCGTGGCACCGCTGCCGGTGGCCGGCAATTTCCTCGATCCCGCCGGGCTGCACCCCCGGGCGGCGACACCAGGGCCGGGCCTGCGCCAGGCCTTCGGCGACGTCTGGACATGGACCCGCTCGGCCTATGACCCCTACCCCGGCTTTCGCCCCCTGCCCGGCGCCGTCGGCGAATACAACGGCAAATTCATGGTCGGCCAGCTTGTCCTGCGGGGCGGCAGTTGCGCCAGCCCCCCCGGCCACCTTCGCGCCAGCTACCGCAATTTCTTTCCGCCGGCCGCCCGCTGGCAATTTTCCGGCCTCCGCCTGGCCCGGGACGCCTGATGTCCGCCCCCGACCTGCACCTCCTCCCCCCGACGGCCGCCGGCAGCGAATTTGGCCGCGACCTCCTGGCCTGCCTGAGCGAACGCCCCCACCGCATCGCCCCCAAGTATTTCTACGATACCGCCGGCTCCCGGCTCTTCGACCGCATCTGCACCCTGCCCGAGTACTACCTGACCCGCACCGAAGTGGCCATCTACCGCCGCCACCTCCCCGAAATGGCGGCCTGCATCGGCCCCGAGGCAGAAATCGTCGAATTCGGCGCCGGCTCCCTGACCAAGGCCCGCCTGCTCCTCGACGCCCTGGCCGCCCCCCGCCGCTTCGTCGCCGTGGACATCTCGGGAGATCACCTGCAGTCCGCCGTCGGCCAACTCCGGGCAGCCTATCCGCGACTGGAGGTCACCCCCCTCGTCGCCGACTTCACCCATCCCGAGACCCTACCCCTGGAGCCGCCGGGCCGGGGCCGCCCCATCGGCTTCTTCCCCGGCTCGACCCTGGGCAACTTCGCCCCCGCCGAGGCCACCCGCTTCCTCGCCGCCGCAGCCCGCCTGCTGCGGGGCGGGGGCCTGCTCATCGGCATCGACCTGGTCAAGGACCCGGCCCGCCTGCACGCCGCCTACAACGACGACGCCGGCGTCACCGCCGCCTTCAACCGCAACCTGCTGGTCCGGGCCAACCGGGAACTGGGATGCGACTTCCGGGTGGAATCCTTCGCCCACTACGCCTTCTACGAGCCCGCCGCCCAGCGCGTCGAGATGCACCTGGTCTGTGCCGAACCCCAGGTACTCCGGCTCGCCGGCTACCGCTTCGCCTTCGCCCGCGGCGAAACGATACACACCGAGAATTCCCAGAAATACACGGTGGACGGCTTCCACGCCCTGGCCACCGCCTGCGGCTTCCGGCCCCGGGGCACCTGGTGCGACCCGGAACAATTGTTCAGCGTGCACTGGCTGGAGGCGGCTGCTACGGCCTAGCCCCCGGCAAGCCACCCCTGCGGTCGACTAGGCGTGCCTCCCTGTCCGTGCCGCCGCCGACCGTCGGCACACTGAAGGCTCCGGACAATCGCCCCCGACATCGTGAAAAAATTCACTGAGCAGCCACCGACAGGCCATGACAAAGCCATTAGAATTACGGTTTCGTCGCCGTCCGCCAAACCGTCAATATCATGCCAACCCCATACTCCTGGTCCGCCACCGTCGCCTCCCAACTGACCGGCACGGTATTCATCGACGGCCTCATCGGCGGCAGCCAGTGGGCCAGCACGACACTCACCTACAGCTTCCCCAACTACTCCTCCACCTGGTCGACCGACCCTACCACCGGCTACGGCAACTACGGGCTCGACGGCGAACCCTGGTCGTACTCCTACCAGGGACTTGCCTCCTCCGACATGGCGGCGGTGCGTACCGCCCTGACCGCCTGGTCCAACGTCAGCCAGCTCAGGTTCGTGGCGGTTTCCGACAATGCTTCGACGGTGGGGGATCTGCGCTTCGCCTTCACCTACCTGACTGACACCGCCGATGCCCAGGCCTGGGCCTATTATCCCTCCGACACTGCGGTGGCCGGCGACGTCTGGTTCAATACGGACAGCAGTTCCTACCTATACACTTGGGACGCTGGCTACTACGAATATCTCACCGTCGTCCACGAGATTGGCCACGCTCTCGGACTCAAGCATCCCTTCGATACCGACGGGGCCTACAACACGCCACTACCCACCGACCTGGATTGTCGCTCATTCACGGTGATGAGCTATTCCGCCGCACCCGGCGACCAGGATACCTACTTCAACTACGAACCCACCACCCCCATGGTCCTGGACATCGCCGCCATCCAGGCCCTCTACGGCGCCAACACCACCTACAACGCTGGCAACACCACCTACACCTACACCGCCACCGGCTGGTATCACCAGGCCATCTGGGACGCCGGCGGCATCGACACCATCGCCTACAGCGGCAGCACGGGTTGCCTCATCGATCTGCGCGAGGGTACCGACTACGGGAGCCGTCTGGGCCAGGAAGTCCACATCGACAAATACGATACGGTCGCGCAAACCTGGAACACCCTGTACGCCGTCAACAACGTCTGGATCGCCTACGGCGCCACCATTGAGAATGCCTCCGGCGGTTCCGGCAACGACACCCTCGTCGGCAACGCCGCCGGCAACACCCTGACCGGCGGCCTGGGCAACGACACCTTCGCCGGAGGCGCCGGCGACGATACCTACGTCATCGACCGTGACAGCGAACTGGTCACCATCACCGAAGCCCTCGGCGAGGGTACGGACACCATCGCCGTAGGCTATTCCAACACCCTCGCCGGTGCCAAAACCGTCGACCTCGCCTCGACCGTCAATCTCACCGAGATCGAGAAGGTCATCGTCAACGGCAGCGGCCTTTTCAACGTCGTTGGCAACGACCTCGACAACGTCCTCACCGGCAACGCCGCCACCAACACCCTCGACGG
>DAINDE010000050.1:0-27549 GCA_036732025.1 Rhodocyclaceae bacterium | reverse complement strand
GCATGGGCGCGGGTGTGTCGGGCAACTGCCGGCTGGCGGCGGCCGTCTGGTCGATGGCGGGCCAGCGGTAGCCGGGGGCGGGGTCGATGGTGCTGGGGCGGCCGTGCCAGTCGGCGGCGTCGAGCCAGGCGGACGTCGTTTCCGCGGCAGGCGGCGGGGCGAGGCCGGGGGCGGCGAGAGCGACGAGGATTTCCGGTTCCTCGGCCTCGGTGAAGCCGAAGCGGGAGGGCGGGAAATCCTCCTGGCGGTCGAGGCCCAGGCAGTGGGCCAGGGTGGCGTCGGCGATGGCCAGGGGCACGACTTGCCAGCCGAGGAGGGCGGCGGCGTAGGCGAGGCTGCCGAGGGCGTGGCCGACGTCGAGCTGACAGTAGCGGAAGGCCCGCTCGCCGTACTTCCAGGCTTCCCGCCACATGGCGCTCGACAGGGCGACGGCCAGCCAGGGGGCGCCGGGGCCGGGCGCGACCAGGGCGCGGCCCTCCAGGGCGTGCTCCTCGGGGTCGTAGTGGTGCAGGCCGTCGGCCAGGCCGGCGACGCCCCGCGCCAGGACCCAGGCCTCCACCGGATGCAGGTTGCCGGAGGAGGGATTGCAGCGCAGGGCCCAGCGGCTGGGGCCCCAGCTTTTCCAGGCGGAAATGCCGAAGGCCAGCTCGAGGAGGGCGCCGACGGCGGCCGGACCGGGGGTGGCGGGCGTCGCTGGCGGATTGGCCAGTTCGGCAAAGGGCCGCTCGAAGACGTCCGCCGCCAGGGGCAGTTCCAGCAGCGGCGCCCCCGGGTAGTGGCGGAAGGGGGCCGGCTGGGCGTCCCAGTCGAGCTGGCCGGGGCCCTGGGCGTAGGCCTCGAAGCGGTGCTTGGTGCGGGCGTGGTAGGCGCGTACCACGTCGGCGGGCAGGGGGGCGTTTTGTGGGATATCCGACACGATGGAGGGCTTTCCGGCGATTCCTGGTTGAGCAGCAAGGCCCGTGCCCGCGCCAAGGCCGGCGTTTTCGGGCGATCCGGCGGGCTGGCACTATCCCTGCAACGGGGTGGGAAAAACACATCGATGCAACCTCAACCCCAACCCTACAGCGGAGAAAACCATGGAACAAGTCGCCAAGAAACCGCCGGTGACCCGGGAGGCGGCCCTGCGCATCGCGCTGGCCGCCCGGGCCATGCCCAACGTCACCCTGCCCCGCCTCATCGAACTGTTGCAGCGCCGCCTGGGCGACGACATCGACGAGGAAAAGCTGCGCCAGGTCACCGTCACCATGTTGAAGACCGGCTTCGCCAGCGCCGACGGCGAGGAGGACGGCGAGGACATCGGCATCGGCCTGGAGGCCATGAAGCTGGCGGTGCGCGTCCTCTGGGGCGAAACCCAGGGGGACGACGCCCTGCCGCGTATCGCGCCCTACGCCGACGGCGACATGCCCGGCTCGGTGCGGGTGGCGGTGGCTTCCGACAAGGGCGACCTGCTCTCCGGCCACTTCGGTTCCTGTCTGCGCTTCCTGGTCTACCAGGTGTCGCCCACCGAGGTGCGCCTGGTGGATATCCGCGACACCATGGACGCCGAGTTCGCCGAGGACCGCAACCTCTGGCGGGCCCAGCTCATCGGCGACTGCCACGTGTGCTACGTCGTTTCCATCGGCGGCCCGGCGGCGGCCAAGGTCATCCGGGCCGACATCTACCCCATCAAGGTACCCGAGGGCGGGCCGGCGGTGGAGGTGCTGGCCCATTTCCAGAAGGCCATGGTCGAGTCGCCGCCGCCCTGGCTGCTGAAGATCCTCGGCGTCGCCGCCGAACGGCGCTTGCGCAATTACACGGCGCAGGTCGAAGAGGCGATGGCTGAGGAATGAGGTCCGGCTGCCGGCCGCTTCAGGTGGCCACCCGCTCCATCTGGTGGGGTGCCAGGCCGACGGTGGTGAGGAGCGGCCCTTCGAAGCCGTTCCACCACACCGCCACCCAGGCGTCGCCTTCGTCGTCCACCCGTTCCACGACGCAGGTGGAGCCGATCATGTCGATGAAGAGGTCGCGGTCATCCTCGTCCATGTCGGGATCGGGCGTGATGTCGAGAATGCGGACAGTGTCGCCGGCGGCGACGGGCTGGCCGCGGCGGTCGCGGGTGGTGGTCATGGCGGGCTCCGGGGGCGGGTTGCGGATCAACCTGTCGCAAAGGCGACGGCGGCGGGGTGTTTTTTCCATGGCGTGCAACAGGCGTGCCATCCCAAACGAAAGGTGAACTGAAATGACAGGCAGGATCGGAATGTTCTTCGGCACGGAAACTGGCACCACCCGGCTCGTCGCCAAGAAGATGCAGAAGCGGATCGGCGACGAGTTGTGCGACAAGCCGGTGAATGTGAACCGCATCGCGCCGGCGGAAATGCTGCGCTACGACGCCCTCATCCTCGGCACCCCCAGCTATGGCGTCGGCGAGATTCCCGGCAAGTCGGCCGGCTGCTTCGAGCCCAACTGGGAGGAATTCCTCGCCCAGATGCCGGCCGACGCCGATTTTTCGGGCAAGCGCGTCGCTTTCTTCGGCCTCGGCGCCCAGGAACGCTATGCCGACCGCTTCGCCAGTTCCCTCTTCGCCCTTTACGGGATGTTCAAGGGCTGGGGCGCCGACATCGTCGGGGAATGGGGCACCGCCGGCTACAGCTTCGCGCAGTCGGCGGCGGTGGTGGACGGCCGCTTCGTCGGCCTGGTCATCGATCAGCGCACCCAGGGCATGCACACCGACGAGCGCATCGACGCCTGGCTGGCGCAGGTTCTGCCGCTCCTGCGGGAACGGTTGTAGGCGCTCCCGTCAGCGGGCCCGCCAGGGCGCCCGGCCGAACTGCTCGACCAGGAAATCCACCAGGGCACGGACCTTGGGCGAAAGGTGGCGGCCGCTCGGGTAGGTGGCGTAGAGGGGCACCGGCTCCACATGGTGCCAGTCGGCGAGGATGGGCATCAGGGCGCCGCGGCGGATGGCGTCGCCGACGATGACGTCGGTGAGGCGGGTGATGCCGACGCCGGCCACCGCCAGTTGCAGCACGGTCTCGGCATTATTGGCGACGACGTTGCCGCCGATGTGGACGACGCGGATGCCGTCGTCGGTGTCGAAGGGCCAGCGGCGCAGGGCCGGCAGGCTGGTGATCCACAGGCAGTTGTGGTGCTGCAGGTCGTCCGGCGTGCGCGGCGTGCCGTGGCGCTCTAGGTAGGCGGGGGCGGCGCAGATGACGCGCTCCAGGTTGCAGATGCGGCGGGCGACGGTGGACGACTCGTCGAGGGCGCCGATGCGGATGGCCAGATCGTAGGTTTCTTCGGTCTGGGCCGGCGGCTGGTCGTTGATGGTGAGGTCCAGTTCGATGGCCGGGTAGCGCTCCAGGAAGCGGGGCATGGCGGGGGTGAGCTGGTGCATGCCGAAAGCCGAGCCGCAATGGACCCGCAGCTGGCCCCGGGGGGCGGCGCCGGCGGCGGCCACTTCTTCCTCCGCCTCGTCCAGGGCGGTGAGGATGGGACGGGCCCGGTTGAAAAAGGCCTCCCCCTCCGGCGTCAATTGCAGGCGGCGAGTGGTCCGGTGCAGCAGGCGCGCCCCCAGGCGGTCTTCCAGGCGGGTGACCAGCTTGGACAGGGCGGAGGGGGTGAGGCCCAGTTCCCGCGCTGCAGCAGAGAAACCTCCCGTTTCCACGGCGCGGACGAAAGCGGTCATTTCGGCGGCACGATCCATGGCCTTATTATGGAACAAATTTCACAAATGTTTTTCCGGTAAGCAATATTGTTATCAGATGGTTTGGTAATTAAAGTTCAGGTCGTGCAATGTTGCATCGCAACACCAAAAGGAATCGATCATGCAAGCCATCGACATCGCCGCCATCGAACGCCGGGCCCGCCGGTTGCGCGCCGAAGAAATGCAGCGCCTGCAAGGCCTGTTTGCCGAACGCCTGCGGCTCTATGCCCTGCTGATGGGCAACAGCGTCCTGAGCTTGCTGGAAACGGTCGGCGAAACGCTGCGACCCCTCTTCTCCTGGAATCCCCAGGCCTCCCGCGGCCCCGCCCTGTGGGTGCGGGCCAACCGCGCCCTGCGCGGCCTCATCGCCTGGAACCCGCGCCGGCGCCCCTCCTGCTGATCGACCCGGGCGTTCAGCGACCGGACCGGCGCCGGCTGATGGCGCTGGCCTGGGAGGCTCGCACCATGACGATCAGGCAGAGGATGGCCGGCAGGATGGGCACCAGCAGGGCCAGCAGGAAGCCGTTGCGGTTGGTGGTGCCAAGGCCGTAGATGGCTGCCAGGGCGGCCAGGGAAGCCAGGGCGATGAGGAAGATGCTCACCGCCAGCAGTGACTCGTGGCGCGCATGGTTGGCCCTGGAGGTGCGGCGCGAAACGACGAAGAGTGGGATCGAAGTGACCGCCACCAATATCTGCACACCGATGAGGAATTCGTCGAAGAGGTCCATGGCGCGAAGGTGAAATTAGGCTGAAGAGGGTATTCTCACCGCCCATAGTATCGCTTCCATGACAACGGTGAAACCGGGGGCGCCTCTCGGCGGGCGGCTTATAATGCGGGCCTTCCCTTTTCGGCCTTTCCATGACCCGCAGTCCTTCCCGTACCGGCAGCGATTTCATTGCCGATTGCCTGGCCGCCGATGTCCGCCGCCTGCGCGCCCTGGCCCGCGACATGGGGCAGGCGGGGCCCCGGCGGGAAAAGGTCCAGGCCGAATTCGCCGAGCTGCTGGAAAAGTCGAAGGCCGCCGTCGCCGCCCGCCGGGCGCGGCTGCCCAAGCCCCAGTTCAAGGCCGACCTGCCGGTCAATGAGCGGCGGGACGAAATCGCTGCCCTGATTGCCAAGCACCAGGTGGTCATCGTCTGCGGCGAGACCGGCTCCGGCAAGACCACCCAGTTGCCCAAGATCTGCCTGGAACTGGGCCGTGGCGCCCGCGGCCTGGTCGGCCACACCCAGCCGCGGCGCCTGGCGGCCCGCTCGGTGGCGACGCGGCTGGCCCAGGAACTGCAGACCCAGGTCGGCGCCGGGGTGGGGGTGAAGATCCGCTTCCACGATCGAACGGCGCCGGATTCCTGGGTCAAGCTGATGACCGACGGCATCCTGCTGGCCGAATCTCAGGGCGATCCCTGGCTCAGCGCCTACGACACCCTGATCATCGACGAGGCCCACGAGCGCAGCCTCAACATCGATTTCCTCCTTGGCTACCTCAAGCAACTCCTGCCCCGGCGGCCGGATCTGAAGCTGATCATCACCTCGGCCACCATCGACGCCGAGCGCTTCTCGCAGCATTTCGGCGGCGCCCCGGTGATCGAGGTGTCCGGCCGCCTCTACCCGGTTGAGGTGCGCTACCGGCCGGTGGAGGACCTGGAGAAGCAGGACGACGAGCGCGACCTCTACGACGCCATCGTCGATGCGGTGGACGAACTCGCCCGCCTGGGCCCCGGCGACACCCTGGTCTTCCTCCCAGGCGAGCGGGAAATCCGCGAGGCGGCCGAGGCGCTGAGGAAACGCCATCCGGCGCACGCCGAAATCCTGCCGCTGTTCTCCCGCCTCTCGGCCCAGGAGCAGGACCGCATCTTCAAGCCCGGCGGCGGCCGGCGCATCGTGCTGGCCACCAACGTCGCCGAGACCTCGCTGACGGTGCCTGGCATCCGCTACGTGGTCGATACCGGGCTGGCCCGGGTCAAGCGTTACTCCTACCGCAACAAGGTCGAGCAACTGCAGGTGGAGAAGGTCTCCCAGGCGGCGGCCCGGCAGCGGGCCGGGCGTTGCGGCCGGGTGGCGGCGGGGGTGTGCATCCGCCTCTACGACGAGGCCGATTTCAACGCCCGGCAGCCCTTCACCGATCCGGAAATCCTGCGCTCCAGCCTGGCCGGGGTCATCCTGCGCATGAAGTCGCTGCGGCTCACCGATGTCGAGAGCTTCCCCTTCATCGAGCCGCCGCCGCCCAAGGCCATCGCCGACGGCTACGCCCTGCTGCAGGAGCTGGGAGCCCTGGACGACGCCAACATGCTCACCCCGGTCGGCCAGGCCCTGGCCAAGCTGCCCCTGGACCCCCGCATCGGCCGCATGCTGGTGGCCGCCCGCGACCTCGGCTGCCTCAAGGAAGTGCTGGTCATCGCCGCCGGCCTTTCCGTGCAGGACCCCCGGGAGCGGCCCCAGGAGCGCCAGCAGGCCGCCGACGAGAAGCACAAGCAGTTCGCCGACGAGAAATCGGAATTCCTCGCCTGGTGGAAGCTCTGGCAATGGTTCCAGCAGGCCGTCGAGCACAAGAAGTCGAACAAGCAGCTCGTCGACAACTGCCATGCCCATTTCCTCTCCTACCTGCGCCTGCGGGAATGGCGGGAGGTGCACACCCAGCTTCACGCCATGGTCACCGAGCTGGGGTGGAAGGAGAACCAGCTGCCGGGCACTTTCGAAGGCATCCACCAGGCCCTGCTCAGCGGGCTCCTCGGCAACATCGGCTGCAAGTCCGACGAATCGGGCTACTACCTGGGGGCGAGGGGCATCCGCTACCTCATCCACCCCTCGTCGCCCCTGCAGAAAAAGGCCGGCAAGTGGATCATGGCCGCCGAGATCACCGAGACCACCAAGCTCTTCGGCCGCTGTGTCGCCCGCATCGAACCGGACTGGCTGGAGAAAGTGGGCGCTCACCTGATCAAGCGCAGCTATTTCGATCCCCACTGGGAAAAGAAGTCCATGCAGGTGGCGGGCTGGGAGCGCACCACCCTTTATGGCGTGGTCATCAACCCCAAGCGGCGCATCCACTACGGCCCCATGGCCCCGGCCGAGGCGCGGGAAATCTTCATCCGCCAGGGCCTGGTGGGGGAGGAGATCGACGATGCTTTTGCCAAGCGCTGGCCCTTCTTCCAGCACAACCAGAAGCTCATCCGCGAGATCGAGCACCTGGAGCACAAGCAGCGCCGCCAGGACGTGCTGGTGGACGACGAACTCATCTTTGCCTTCTACGACCACCTGATTCCCGAGGGCATCCACAACGGCGCCACCTTCGACCACTGGTGGAAGGAGGCCGAGCGGGACCATCCCAAGCTCCTCTTCCTGGCCAGGGACGACCTCATGCGCCATTCCGCCGCCGGGGTGACGACGGAGGCCTTTCCCCACCACCTGCGGGTGGGCGGGGCGGAGTATGCGCTCACCTACCACTTCGAGCCGGGCTCGCCCCGGGACGGCGTGACCCTGACCCTGCCGCTGGCGCAGCTCAACCAGATTCCGGCGGCCCGCATGGAGTGGCTGGTGCCGGGGCTGTTGAAGGAAAAGTTGGTGCAGCTCATCAAGACCCTGCCCCAGAAGATCCGCGCCAAGCTGGTGCCGGTGCCGGAATTCGTCGAGGAGTTCATCGCCGCCGTCGGTGGCGACGAAAAGAAGATGGGCCAGGGCCTGATCGGGCCGCTGATCGACTACATCCTCGAAGCCCGCGGCCTGAACGCCCGGGGCTGGGCGGTGACCCCCGACGCCTTCCGCCCCGACGCCCTGCCCGACCACTTTTCCATGAACTACAAGCTCATCGACGAGCACGGCCGCCAGCTCGCCATGGGGCGCAGCCTGGTGCAGTTGCGCGCCGACTGGGGGCGGGAGGCCAAGCAGGAATTTGCCGAACTGCATGAGACACCGTCGCAATACGCCAAGCTCACCGACTGGACCTTCGGCGAGCTGCCTGAACTGATGGAGGTGCCGGTGGCGGGGCAGAAGGTGCTGGGCTACCCGGCACTGACCGACGAGGGCGAGACGGTGAGCCTCAAGGTCTTCGACAGCCAGGAAGAGGCGGAAAAAGTCCATCGCGCCGGCCTGCGCCGCCTCTTCATGCTGCAGTTCAAGGAGCAGGCCAAGTACTTCGACAAGAACGTCCCCGGCCTCACCCAGATGGCCATGCAGTACATGGCCCTGGGCAGCGCCGACGACTTGAAGCGCCAGATCGTTGACCTCACCTTCGAGCGGGCCTGCCTCACAGAGCCGCTACCCGTCGACGCCGCCGCCTTCAAGGCCCGTTGCGCGGAAGCCAAGTCCCGCCTGGGCCTCATCATGCAGGAGATCGCCCGCCTGGTGGGCACCGTCCTCGCCGAATGGCAGGCGGTGACCAAGAAGCTGCCGGCCTTCAAGGCCCACGGGGCGGCGCTGGCTGACATCGAGGCCCAGGTGAAGCGCCTGCTGGGCAAGAACTTCGTCGCCGACACCCCCTTCGAGCGCCTGCAGCACTACCCCCGCTACCTGAAGGCCATCCAGGTCCGCCTCGACAAACTCAAGGCCAACCCCGCCCGGGACGCCCAGTTGATGGCCGAATACGCCCCCCTGTGGAGCAGCTGGGAGCGGCGGGCCCTCCAGCTCGCCAAGCAGGGCGCCGCCGATCCTCAGATCGAGCAGTTCCGCTGGCTGCTGGAGGAACTGCGGGTCAGCCTCTATGCCCAGGAGCTGCGCACGCCGGTGCCGGTCTCCGTCAAACGATTGCAGAAGCAATGGGAAGGAATTTAGTATGGATAACCTTGTTTTGGCCCTGCTGCGCACCCTGGCCAGCCTCAGGGATGGCAAGGTCTGGGGCTACGTGCTGGGGCCGGCGGTGTTTTCGCTGCTGCTCTGGATCGGCCTCGCCTTCTGGGGCCTGGGGATGATCGTGGACTGGCTCCTCGGCCATCCGCCCATGACCTTGCTCACCGCCTGGGGCGTCGCCTGGCTGGCCCATCTGTTGGCCTACCTGGGCGGCTGGATGGCCATCTTCGCCTGCGCCTACCTGACGGCCTCCCTGCTCGCCGCCGTGGTCATCCTGCCCCTGCTGCTCAAGCACCTGGCCAATGGGGAATACCGGGACGTGGCGGCCATGGGGAAGGACAGTTTCGTGGCGGCGACGGTGAACAGCCTGGTGGCTTCCGCGCTCTTCATCCTCGGCTGGCTGCTGACCCTGCCCCTGTGGCTCATCCCCGGCCTCTCCATCATCCTGCCCATGCTGCTCATGGCCTGGTTCAACCGCCGCACCTTCGCCTACGACGCCCTATCGATGCACGCCACGGCCGAGGAATGGCAGGGCTTGCGGCGGGAGCACAAGCGGCCGCTTTTCTTCCTCGGCCTGACCCTGGCCCTGCTCGCCCACGTACCGGCGATCGGGCTCCTGGTGCCAGCCCTGGCGGCGCTATCATTCGTGCATTTCGGGCTGGAAGCCCTGCGCCGCTCCCGGGGCGGCGCCGTCGTCACCATTGAGGGGGAGCGGCTATGAGCCAGCAACGCGTCTTTGGCGCCGTCATCATCGGCGACGAAATTCTCTCGGGAAAGCGCCAGGACAAGCATTTCGAGAAGATCGCCGCCCTCCTCGGCGCCCGCGGGCTGCGCCTCTCCTGGGTGGAGTACCTGGGGGACGACCGCCAGCGCCTGACGGAAACCTTCAAGCGCACTATGGCTGCCGGCGACGTGGTCTTCTCCTGCGGCGGCATCGGCAACACCCCGGACGACCACACCCGCCAGGCGGCCGCCGCCGCCCTCGGCGTCGGGCTGGAAGTGCATCCGGAAGGGGTGGAGGAGGCCAAGGTCCGCTTCGGCGACGACATGACCCCCCAGCGCCTGCAACTGGTCACCTTCCCGGCCGGCGCCCGGATCATCCCCAACCCCTTCAACCGCATCCCCGGCTTCATGGCCCGGGAGCACTATTTTGTGCCGGGTTTCCCGCAGATGGCCCACCCCATGATCGAGTGGGTGCTGGACAGCTTCTACAAGGAGCTGTTCCGGCCGGTGGCCGCCAAGGTGGACCGGGCCTTCCTCCTCACCGGCCCCATGGCCTACGAGAGCGCGCTCCTCGACCTCATGGAGCGCATCGTCGCGGCATACCCCTCACTGCGGCTCTTCTCCCTGCCATCCATCCAGGGCAACGAGCGCCGCCACCTGGAACTGGGGGTCGAGGGTGATCCGGCCCTGGTGGATCAGGCCATGGAGGAGATCCGCATTGAGGTGGAGAAGCGCGGCATCGCCTGGCGCTGGCGGGATTAGCCGGACGGCTGCCGGGGATCACGCCCCGGCCTGTTCCTCTTTGGCGAACAGACCGACCACGGCCTTGCGGCAGAGGTGGGGCAGCAGAATGTGGGCCGGCATTTTCATCCAGTGGGAATGGGCGAGGAGAGTGAACCGGGCGGCCTCGCGGGCCAGGGAGCCGACGGCGGCAGGGTCGTGGGCAAGGGCGGCTTGTACCAGGGCCGCCTTCAGCCAGCCGCCGCGGATGCCCGATGGTGGCGTCGTGCCGAACACCTGTTCCGCCGCGGTAGCCGCCGCGGCCACCAGGCGCCCCACCCCCAGTTCGCCGGCGCGTTCGAGCAGGCCTTCCCAGTCCTGTGCCGAGGCGCAATGCTGCCCCAGGAGCAGGTGCAGATCGTAGAGGTCGCGGAACACCTTGCTCGCCTCGCCCTCCTGAATGAGATGGACGGCGCAGTGGATGACCCGGTCCCGGGGCTTGAGGACGTGGATGCCTGGCAGCACCTCGTCCAGGGCGGCGAAGAGCTTTTCGGGCGCGAAACTGTAGCGGGAAATCGGCGGCACGATGGCGTGATGCAGGTCCACCACGGTGTGGCGGCGGACATGCTCCAGGGGCGGGATTTCGTGGGACCACTGCCGGTAGTAGCGCTGGTCGTAGGCGTTGACCCGCTTGGGCATCCATCCTTCCGCCAGCAGCGACGCTTCCGTGCGATCCAGGCTGGCGCGGGGCACCAGCAGGTCGATGTCCGAGAACAGGCGGCCTTCGGCATTGGCGTCGGTGGCGGCGTCGTAGGCGGCGCCCTTGAGCAGCACCAGGGGAATGTGGGGCGGCACCGCACGCCGCAGGGTGCCGATTTCCCACGTCGCCGCCAGGCAGCGGGAGCGCGAAGTGAGCAGGGCGAGGCGCAGATGGCGGAGCACCGGCTCGGGCAGTTCGTCGAAAACGCCGGCCCGCCGCAGGGCGGCGGCGAACTGGCCGAGCAGCTGGGTCTGGCGCGCCTGGCGGATGGCGATGTTCCATTCCTCGCCGGCCAGCCGGCGGGCGTCTTCGGGAACGGCGAGGAGGCGGGTAAGCAGGCTCCTCACCACACCGACCCCAGCCAGGCGACGACATCGTCCAGGCTGCCGTATTCGATTTCGTGACCGCCGGCGCCGGCGATGGCCTGGGCCAGGGCGGTGAAGCCGGAGGTGCCGAGCAGGCCGACGTTGAAGGTGTTTTCCAGCAGCAGGGTAAGGACTCTCGCCCGGCTGCGGGGTGTCGCGGCGAGGGGGGATGCTGCCACGTAGCGGGGAAAGAGCACGTGGCGGATGGGGACGGCCTCGGTCCACCGGCGCACGGCATCCGCCGGGGGGCGGACGTAGGCGATGGCGCCCTTGCGGGTGTCGGTGATCGGCGTCGTCATTTCCACGCCGGGATGACGCCCCTGGATGAGGCGGATGGACGTGTCCTTGAGGCTGATGGGGCGGGGGATGGGCTGCACCAGGCCGTTTTCCCGGGAGATGATGGTCAGTTCGTCGGACAGCAGGCGCCAGCCGGAGAGACAGAGCTCGGCGCAAAGGGTGCTCTTGCCCGAACCCGGGTCGCCGGGGAGCACCAGGGCGCCGCCATCCTTTTCCAGGACTGCGGCATGGATCACCACCCGTTCGCCGGACAGGGTAGCGATGCACCAGTTGAGGCCCCACTCGAACAGGGGATGGGCCTGGCTTTCCGGCAGGGAGGGAAACGGGCTCTGCCCATCCCAGCCGAAGGCGACCTCCCGGGAGAAAAGCCCGCTCCGGCGTCGGTGGAGGTCGATGTCCAGGTCATGGAAGCCCTGCGGTTCCAGTGCGGCCGGATAATCGGCATAGAGTTGCCGGATCGGTGCCGCCAGGGTGCCGCCCTGGTCGGAGCGGACGCGGCAGCGAAAGCCGGTGACGTCCAGGCTCAGTCCTTTCCCGGCCAGGGCACGGGAAATGTCGTCCAGGGGATAAGTGCCTAGCGGGGCGGGATGCATAAGGCGACATTGTGACCGCAAGCTGCGGCCGGCGCAAAAGGGCTAGGCGAGTTCCACTCCCAGGTGCTCCAGGGAGGCGAGCAGGCCGACGGCGTCGTCGGAAAAGGGATAGGCGCGGTCGATGGGGAGGGAGCCGAGAATCCCTGAGCGGCAGACCTCTTCCCAGCAATCTCCCTGGCTCAGGAGCACGTCGCCGCTATGGGTGAGGAAGACGACGGCTTCCTCCTCGCCGGGGAAACGGGCGCCGATGCAGCAATCGTTACCGGCGATGGCCGGGAACACCCCGGGATCGGGGGTCAGGCCCACGTCTGGCTCAGGAAGGCCTTGATTTCGGAATCGGTGAGAATGTAGCCGGAGGGCGCCAGCTTGCGGTTCTCGTAGAGATATTTCAGCTCATCCACGGTGATCGCGTAGTTCGGGAAGGTCAGGGCGTTGAGGTAGGCGCAGCAGAAGTGCCACTTCAGCCCCTGGGCGGCGGTTTCGTCGATGAGGATCTTGCTGATGGAGCGGGAGTCGTTCAGCCAGGAGAGCTTGTCTCCAGTGTTCCAGCCGGCATCGGTGAGGGTGCCTTCCGGATAATAGTAGAGCATGTTGGTGTAGGTGCTCCAGTTCCCGGCCACCCAGGTGACCTGCTGATAGGTCTTGGGGTTGGTCGTCTTGATCCGCCAGCAGGTGGTAAAGGGCTTCACGCCGTTGGGCCACGCGCCCTGGAAGCACTTGCCGTTCTTGTTCGGGGTCCAGTAGCCCGGGGATTTGCCCAGGGGATTGCCGCCGACGGAGTGGGAAAGGCAGGCGGTGCCACCCTTCTTCGGATGGACCGAGAGCCAGGCCAGGGGGGACAGGCCCTTGGGGATGTCCTGGCAGTT
Organism: Rhodocyclaceae bacterium; assembly: GCA_036732025.1. GTDB lineage: Bacteria > Pseudomonadota > Gammaproteobacteria > Burkholderiales > Rhodocyclaceae > SSSZ01. The sequence continues at coordinate 14,766 of DAINDE010000050.1, read as the reverse complement.
GGTGGTGGCCAGGGCCGAACGCCCGGCGACGGACAGGAGCACCGGCGCGGCCGCAGCGCGGGCCACGAAGCGGCGCCGCGAATCACTCGGTGCCGAGCCTTGCGGCAGGCCGGATTCCGGATTCGCGGTTACTTCCTGATCGGTATTCTTGGTCTCGTCTTGGCGCATTTTTTTCCTACTCCGCTGAGAAACGTCCGGGCATGCTGATATCGGACCCGGGAGCTTCCTGTTGGTTCGATGCCGTTATCCAGCAATATTCACGCCAGCAATCCCGGAATGCCCCCAATGGTCCGGTGGGCAAGGGGTTCTGGGATCGGCGATGCGCCGGGCCGGCATCCGCAATGGCTGAGTGTAAAGTTTCCCGACAGATTCCCTTCAGCCCTTCGCCACAAGCATAGAGGATTTCGCCGCCGGCGGTCGCGGCAATAATCCACGTCGTCAGCCCTCGTATCCCCGCGGCGACTTCTCTTGCCAGCGCCAGGCGTCCCGGCACATGGCGTCGAGGTCGTGGTCGGCCTGCCAGTCGAGCAGGCGGCGGGCCAGGCCGGGGTCGGCGTAGCAGGCGGCGATGTCGCCGGGGCGGCGGGCAGCGATGACGTAGGGAACGGACCGGCCGCTGGCCCGCTCGAAGGCGCGGACGATTTCCAGGACGCTGTAGCCGCGGCCGGTGCCGAGATTCACGGCCAGGGCGCCAGTCCGCCCGTCGAGGGCGGAGAGGGCGGCCAGGTGGCCCCGGGCGAGGTCGACCACGTGGATATAGTCGCGTACGCCGGTGCCGTCGGGGGTCGGGTAGTCGTTGCCGAAGACGTTGAGGGCGGAGCGGCGGCCGACGGCGACCTGGGCGACGTAGGGCATCAGGTTGTTGGGCGTGCCCCGGGGGTCTTCGCCGATGAGCCCGCTGGGGTGGGCGCCCACCGGGTTGAAGTAGCGCAGCAGGGCGATGCGCCAGGAGGCGTCGGCAGCGGCCAGGTCCCGCAGCATTTCCTCGATGAACAGCTTGGTCCGGCCATAGGGGTTGGTGGCCTGGAGCGGGAAGTCCTCGCCGATGGGCAGGGCGTGGGGGTCGCCATAGACGGTGGCCGACGAACTGAAGACCAGGGTGCGCACGCCGGCGGCCTGCATGGCTTCGAGCAGGCGCAGGGTGCCGGTGACGTTGTTGTCGTAGTAGGCGAGGGGTTTCTCCACCGACTCGCCGACGGCCTTGAGGCCGGCGAAGTGGATGACGCCGGTGATCGGGTGGGCGGCGAAGAGGTTGGCCAGGACGGCGGCGTCGCGGATGTCGCCATGGACGAAGCGGGGGCGCCGGCCGGTGATGGCCTCGATGCGCTCCAGTACCTTGGCGGAACTGTTGCAGAGGTTGTCGAGGATGAGCAGGTCGTGGCCGGCCTGGAGCAGTTCCACGACGGTGTGGGAGCCGATGTAGCCGGTGCCGCCGGTGACCAGGATCATAGCGTCGTCGGTCCGGTCAGCGGCGGCCGTAGGTGTCCTCGAAGCGGACGATGTCGTCCTCCCCGAGGTAGCTGCCGGACTGGACCTCGATCATTTCCAGGTCCACCTTGCCCGGGTTTTCCAGGCGGTGCCGGGTGCCCAGGGGGATGTAGGTGGATTGGTTCTCGGTGACCAGGAAGGTTTCCTCGCCGCGGGTGACGCGGGCGGTGCCGCGCACCACGATCCAGTGTTCGGCCCGGTGGTGATGCATCTGCAGGGAAAGCGCGGCGCCGGGTTTGACGGCGATGCGCTTGACCTGGAAGCGGTCGCCGGCGTCCACGCCGTCGTACCAGCCCCAGGGGCGATGCACCTTGCGGTGCCATTGGGCGACGTTGCGGCCGGCGGCCTTGAGCCGGTCCACCACCTTCTTCACGTCCTGGGTGGCGTCGTGGTGGGCCACCAGGACGGCGTCGTCGGTTTCCACCACCACCAGGTCGCCGACGCCGACGCAGGCCACCAGGCGGCCTTCCGAGATGGCCAGGGTGTTGCGGCAGCCCTCCAGCAGGACGTCGCCGCGGCCGGCGTTGCCGGCCGCGTCCTTGGCCAGCACCTTCCACAGGGAGTCCCAGGCGCCGACGTCGGACCAGCCGGCGGAAAGGGGGATGACGGCACCCTGGGGCAGGTCCGCACCGCCGCCGGCGAGGCGTTCCATCACCGCGTAGTCGATGGAGTCGGCGGGGCAGGCGGCAAAGCGCTCGGCTGCCACCCGCACGAAGTCCCCATCCTCCTGGACGCCGTCCATGGCCGCCCGGCAGGCGGCGAGGATGTCGGGTCGGCAGATGGCCAGTGCGTCCAGCCACACCGAGGCGCGCAGGACGAAGATGCCGCTGTTCCACAGGTAATCGCCGGAATCCAGGTAGGCCTGGGCCGTTTCCCGGTCGGGTTTCTCGACGAAGCGGGCCAGGTGGAAGGAGCCGGTGTGGCCGTCCAGGACGGCGCCGCGCTGGATATAGCCGTAACCGGTTTCAGGGCAGTCGGGGGTGATGCCGAAGGTGACCGCCAGGCCGGCTTCGGCGAGCCTCGCCGCCTGGGCGACGGCGGCGCGGAAGACGGCCGGTTCGAGGATGACGTGGTCGGCGGGCATGACCACCAGGACCGGATCGTCGCCATTGCGCACGGCCCATTGGGCGGCCAGGGTGAGGGCGGGGGCGGTGTTGCGCCCGGCGGGCTCGAGGATGACCGTGCCGCGCTTGCCGAGAAGCCTCACTTGCTCGGCCACCACGAAGCGGTGTTCCTCGTTGCAGACCAGCAGCGGATCGAGGAGACCGGCGACGCCGTCGAGGCGGCGGGCCGTGCCCTGGAGCATGGATTCCTCGCCCACCAGGGGCAGGAGCTGCTTGGGGTATTTTTCCCGGGAGAGGGGCCAGAGGCGGGTGCCGGACCCGCCGGACAGGATAACCGGTAGAAGGGACATGGAGGACTCGGCTGCAGGAGTGGCGGTCAGGGTGAAACGCTATTCTAGGGGAATATGGTGGGCAATGCCGACGTCCCTGGCGATGGGGTGGCCGCGGGCGGGGGACCGGAGATCATGGGGGCATTATAATTTCGGCCATGTTGCAATCCGTTGAATCCTTCACTCTCTTGCCGAAACGGTGGGGCCGACTATGAAATTCCTGGTACTCCTGCTCCTGGCGGCGATCATCTGGCTGGCATGGAAGAAAAGCCGCGCGCCCCGGCCCGCGGCGCCGCCCGCCGAACGACCCGCCGAGGCCATGGTGTCCTGCGCCCACTGCGGCGTCCATTTGCCCGAGAGTGAAAGCGTGCCCGAGGGGAACCTGCGCTATTGCTGCCGGGCGCACCGGGAAGCGGGGCCGGCGGGCGGGCGGCCATGAGGGGGTGGCTGTCCTCGGCCTGGGGGCCGAGCTGGCGCTCCCTGCAGTACTACAACCTGTATCGTCTGGTGGTGGCCACCATCCTCGTGGGCGGGGTGGTGTTTTCCGCCGTCTGGCGCAATTTTTTCCACATCCCCGAACTTGGCCTTCTCGGCTGGTTCGGCGCCCTCTATCTCCTGCACATTGTCATCGGCGTCGTCCTCTCGACCCGCTGGCAGGAGCGTTTCGAGGTGCAACTGACCGGCCAGGTGATGGCCGACGTGATGGCCGTCGGGCTGGCCATGTACGTGGCGGACGGCGTCTCCAGCGGCATCGGCATCCTGCTGCTGGTCTCCCTGGCCGCCGCCAGCCTGGTGGGGCGCGGCAAGCTGGTGCTGTTCTACGCCGCCGCGGCGACCCTGGTGGTGCTCCTGCAGCAGATCTACGGCATCCTGCAGCGGGGGGTCGAGCCTTCTTCCATCGTTCAGGCCGGTTTCCTCTCGGCCGGCTTCTTCACCACCGCCATCCTCGCCCGGCTGCTCGGGCAACGCCTCATGGCCAACGAGGAACTGGCCCGCCGCCAGGCCGTGGCGCTGGAGAACCAGAGCCGCATCAGCCAGCGGGTCATCGAGCGCATGCAGGACGGCGTGCTGGTGGTGACCTGGGACGGGCGCATCGTCCGCTGCAATCCGGTGGCCACGGCCATGCTGGGGCAAGGGGGGCGGGCGGCGGGGCAGTTGGCCGACTATTCGCCCGAACTCGAAGAAGCGTTCTTCGCCTGGATGACCGACGCCGGCCCCGAAACCCTGGTCTTCCAGGCGGCTACCGGCGACCGCCTGTGGGCCCGCTTCGCCCCCACCGACAGCAGCGACGGCGAGTCCCTGGTCTTCATCGAGGACATCAGCCGCATCCAGGAGCAGGCCCAGCAGCTCAAGCTGGCTGCCCTGGGCCGGCTGACGGCGAGCATCGCCCACGAGATCCGCAATCCCCTGGCCGCCATCAGCCATGCCGGCGACCTCTTGCGGGAGGAGCGGCGGGGCGAGATGCAGGAGCGGCTCCTCAAGATTCTCCACGACAACGTCGGCCGCCTGGACCGCATCGTCAGCGACATCCTCGAACTGGGCCGGCGTGACCGCGCCCAGCCGGAACGGCTGGTCCTGGCCGATTTCCTGCGCGGCTTCATGGCCGATTTCCTGCATGGGGAGCAGGTGGGGGAGGCCGTCGTCAGCCTGCAGGTGGAGGAGGGCATCGCCCTCTGTTTCGATCGCGCCCATCTGCACCAGGTATTGTGGAACCTCATGGGCAACGCCTGCCGTCACGCTTCCCGCCGGCCGGGGAGCGTCTGCCTGACGGTCGGTGGAGGTGGCGAGGCGGGGCGGGTAGAATTGCACGTCATCGATGACGGCCCGGGGGTGCCGGAGGAGCATCGGGGGCAGGTTTTCGAGCCCTTCTTCACCACCCACGTCAAGGGTACCGGCCTGGGGCTCTACATCGCCCGGGAGCTGTGCGAGGCCAACGGTGCCAGCCTGGAGCTGGCGCCGGAGATTGGCGGTGGGCATTTCATCATCGTCGGGAGAAACGATACGTGTCAGTGAACCGCTCCGAACGCCGCGTCCGCGGCGAGTTGTCCCGGGTGCTGGTGGTGGACGACGAGCCGGATATCCGCGAACTCATCGACCTGACCCTGTCGCGCATGGGCCTGGCGGCGGATTGCGCCGCCAGTGTCGGCGAGGCCAAGGCGTTCCTGGCCGAGGGCAGCTACCAGCTCTGCCTCACCGACATGCGCCTGCCCGACGGCGACGGCCTGGAACTGGTGCGCCACGTCAGCGAATGCCACAGCCAGACGCCGGTGGCGGTCATCACCGCCTTCGGCAGCGCCGAGAACGCGGTGGCGGCGCTCAAGGCCGGCGCCTTCGATTACCTGGCCAAGCCCGTCGGCCTGGAACAGTTGCGGGCCCTGGTCAAGTCCGCCCTCAGCCTGCCGGACAAGGCTGAGCGCGGTTCCCCCATGCAGTCGCTGATCGGCGACTCGGCGGCCATGCAGCAGGTGCGGGCCACCATCGACAAGCTGGCGCGCAGCCAGGCGCCCATCTACATTTCCGGCGAGTCCGGCAGCGGCAAGGAGCTGGCGGCCCGCCTCATCCATGCCCAGAGCGCCCGCAGCGCGGCGCCCTTCGTGCCGGTCAATTGCGGGGCCATCCCCGAAAACCTCATGGAGAGCGAGTTCTTCGGCTACCGCAAGGGCGCCTTCACCGGCGCCGACAGCGACCGGGACGGCTTCTTCCAGGCCGCCAGCGGCGGCACGCTCTTCCTCGACGAGGTGGCGGACCTGCCCCTGGCCATGCAGGTCAAGCTCTTGCGCGCCATCCAGGAAAAGCGGGTGCGCAAGGTGGGCAGCGCCGTCGAGGAGCCGGTGGACGTGCGGGTCATCTGCGCCACCCACAAGAACTTGCGGGAATGCGTGGACAAGGGCAGCTTCCGCCAGGATCTCTATTACCGCCTCAACGTCATCGAGTTGAAGCTGCCGCCCCTGCGCGAGCGCCTCGAGGATATCGTGCCCCTGGTGGAGGCCATCCTCGGCCGCCTTTTCGGCGAATCCCCGCCCAGGCTGTCACGGGAGGCCATGAAGGCCCTGGAGCATTACCCATTCCCGGGGAACGTGCGGGAACTGGAGAACATCCTGGAGCGGGCCACGGCCCTGGCCTCGGGCGATGAGATCACAGCCGACGACCTGGGGCTGGCCCCGGAAGAGGTCCCGGGGGAAACCGTGGGGCGCGGCAGCGAGACGCTGGACGACTACCTCAACCGCCTGGAACGCCAGGCCATCCTGGAGGCGCTGCAGAAGACCGGCCAGAACCGCACGGCGGCGGCCCGGCTGCTTGGGGTCACTTTCCGCTCCCTGCGCTACCGCCTGGAGCGGTTGGGGATCGAGTGATGCGCTGGCGGCCCGGGGGCTGGCTGACGGGGGCGCGGCGCCTGGTTTCGCCCAACCAGGGGGAGCGCCCGCCGGGGTGCCAGGTCTCCCTGGTCGTCATCCACGCCATCAGCCTGCCGCCGGGGCAGTTCGGGGGCGACGCCGTCGAGCGTTTTTTCATGAACCGGCTCGACCCGGCCGCCCACCCGTATTTCGCAGAAATCCACGGGCTGCAGGTCTCGGCCCATTTCTATGTGCGGCGCAGCGGACGTGTCATCCAGTTCGTCGGCTGCGACCGGCGGGCCTGGCATGCGGGGAAATCGGCCTGGCAGGGACGGGAGAACTGCAACGACTATTCCGTGGGGATCGAGCTGGAAGGTTGCGACGAGCAGCCCTTCGCCGCCAGCCAGTACGAGGCCCTGGCAACGCTGGTGGATGCCCTGCGCCGGCGCTATCCCATCGCCGCGGTGGTCGGCCATTGCCACGTGGCGCCGGGGCGCAAGACCGATCCGGGGCCGCATTTCGACTGGGCGGCCGTGGCCGCCCGCTATCCCACCCTGGTGTCAGCGGGCGAACAAGCGTCCCAGTCTTGAAACGGCCTCCTGCAGGCGATCGATGCCGGTGGTGTAGGCGAAGCGGATGTGCCGCTCGGGGGCGTTGGCGCCGAAATCCACCCCCGGCGTGGCGGCGACGCCGGCCTCCTCCAGCATGCGGCCGGCCAGGGCGAAGCTGTCGTCGGCCAGGGCCGAGCAATCGCAGTAGAGGTAGAAGGCGCCCTCGGGCCGGGCGGTGACGCGGAAGCCCAGACCCTCCAGGGCCGGAGCCAGGAAGTCCCGGCGGCGGCGGAATTCGGCCCGGCGGGATTCCAGGATGGCCAAGGTCTCCGGCCGGAAGGCGGCGAGGGCGGCATGCTGGGCCGGCGTCGACGGGGCGATGAAGAAATTCTGGGCCAGCTTCTCGACGTCGCGCAGGTAGGGTTCGGGGACCACCAGCCAGCCCAGCCGCCAGCCGGTCATCTGGAAATACTTGGAAAAGCTCTGCACCACCCAGAGGTCGTCACCGGCGGCCAGGGCGGTGGGGCAGTCGGCCTCGTAGGAGAGGCCGTGGTAGATCTCGTCCACGATCAGATGGCTGGCTCGCTCCTGGACGAATCCGTGGAGGGCGGCGAGTTCGGCGGCGCTCAGGGTGGTTCCGGTCGGATTGGCCGGCGAGGCGACGATAAGGCCGTCGGTGTCCGCGGTCCACTGGCCGGCGAGGAGTTCCGGGGTGGGCTGGAAGTTGGTGGCCGGGCCCACCGGCACCGATACCGGCACTCCCTCGAAGCTGCGCACGAAATGCCGGTTGCAGGGATAGCCGGGATCGGTCACCAGCCAGCGCCGCTCCGGCTCGCACAGGCAGGCCAGGGCCAGGTTGAGGGCGCCCGAGGCGCCGGCGGTGACGACGATGCGGGCCGCCGGCACGGCCAGCCCGTAGCGGCTGGCGTAGAAGTCGGCGATCGCCTGGCGCAGTTCGGGCAGCCCCAGGGCCGCCGTATAGAACACCTTGCGCTCGGCGATGGCGGCCTCGGCGGCGAGCAGGATGGGGTCCGGCGTCGGGAAGTCGGGTTCGCCCACCTCCATGTGCACGATGTCGCGCCCCGCCGCCTCCAGGGCCTTGGCCCGGGCCAGCAGTTCCATGACGTGGAAGGGTGCGATGTCGCGGGTGCGGGAAGCGGGGCGGTACATGGCGTTCTCCAAAAAACAATGGCCACCTGGGAGCCAGGTAGCCATTATCTTTTAAGCGGTCAGGAAAGGGGCCGAGGGCCGTGGCGAGCGGCCCAAGGCCGTTTCGAGAAGCGCAGCCGTACTAGCGTACGGCGAGCATCACAGGAACGGGATTGGGTCGCGCAGTAGGCCAGCGGCCTCTTTCTCAGGCGGCGTCCTTGAAAATGCCCATCTCGAACAGTTCGCGCTTGAGGGTGAGCTCCCGCGGCATCTTCTCGCCCATCTTGTCGAACCATTCCTTGTGGCCGGCCAGTTCGGCCTTCCAGGCTTCGGCGTCGATGGTGGTGAGGGCTTCGAACTCTTCCTTCTTGATGTCGAGGCCGGTCCAGTCGATGTCCTCGAACTTGGGCATCCAGCCCAGGGTGGTTTCCTTGGCGGCGACCTTGCCCTTGCAGCGATCGACGATCCACTTCAACACGCGCATGTTGTCGCCGAAGCCCGGCCACATGAATTCGCCCTTCTCGTTCATGCGGAACCAGTTCACGCAGAAGATCTTGGGGGTGGCTTCGACGGTGTGCCCCATCTTCAGCCAATGGTTGAAGTAATCGCCCATGTGGTAACCGCAGAAGGGCAGCATGGCGAAGGGGTCGCGGCGGACGACGCCCTGCTGGCCGAAGGCGGCGGCGGTGGTTTCGGAGCCCAGGGTGGCGGCCATGTAGACGCCGTAGTTCCAGTTGAAGGCCTGGTACACCAGGGGCACGGTGGTGGCGCGGCGGCCGCCGAAGATGAAGGCGGAGATGGGCACGCCGGCGGGGTCTTCCCAGGCGGGATCGACGGAGGGGCACTGGCTGGCCGGGGCGGTGAAGCGGGAGTTGGCGTGGGCGGCCTTCTTGCCGGCCTTGCCGTCTTCCGGGGTCCAGTCGTTGCCCTGCCAGTCGATGAGGTGCGCCGGGGCTTCCTTGGTCAGGCCTTCCCACCACACGTCGCCGTCATCGGTGAGCGCCACGTTGGTGAAAATGATGTTTTCCTTGAGGGTGGCCAGGGCGTTGTAGTTGGTCTTCTCGGAGGTGCCCGGGGCGACGCCGAAGAAGCCGGCTTCCGGGTTGATGGCGTAGAAGCGGGTGACGCCGTCCTTGTCCACGCGGGGCTTGATCCAGGCGATGTCGTCGCCGATGGTGGTGATCTTCCAGCCGTTGAAGGTCTTGGGCGGGATCAGCATGGCGAAGTTGGTCTTGCCGCAGGCGGAGGGGAAGGCGGCGGCGACGTAGGTCTTCTCGCCCTCGGGGGATTCGACGCCGAGGATGAGCATGTGCTCGGCCAGCCAGCCCTGGTCGCGGGCCATGGTGGAGGCGATGCGCAGGGCGAAGCACTTTTTGCCGAGGAGGGCGTTGCCGCCGTAGCCGGAACCGTAGGACCAGATCTCACGGGTCTCGGGGTAGTGCACGATGTACTTGACGGTCGGGTTGCAGGGCCACTTGGCGTCCTGCTGGCCCGGCTCCAGGGGGGCGCCGACCGTATGGACGCAGGGGACGAACTCGCCTTCGGTGCCCAGCACGTCATGGACTGCCTTGCCCATGCGGGTCATGGTGCGCATGTTGACGACCACGTAGGCGGAGTCGGAAATCTCGACGCCGATGTGGGCGATGGGGGAACCCAGGGGGCCCATGGAGAAGGGGATGACGTACATGGTGCGACCCTTCATGCAGCCCTTGAACAGGCCGTTGAGGGTTTCGCGCATCTTGGCCGGATCTTCCCAGTTGTTGGTGGGGCCGGCGTCTTCCTTCTTCTCGGAGCAGATGTAGGTGCGGTCTTCGACGCGGGCGACGTCGGAGGGGTCGGAGAAGGCCAGGTAGGAATTGGGGCGCTTCTGTTCGTTGAGCTTGATGAGGGTGCCGGCTTCTACCATTTCGGCGCACAAGCGGTCATACTCTTCCTGCGAACCATCGGCCCAATGGATGCGGTCCGGCTGGGTCAGCGCGGCGATTTCGGCGACCCATTTCTTCAGGCCTTCGTGTTTGACGTAGTCGGGAGCGTTCAGCGGTGCGGTCATGGCGGTGTCTCTCTCTCTAAGTTACTGACAAAGCAAGGGTTCACGCCAGTCGCCGGTTGCTGCCACCAAGACTGCGAGCGGCTCTGCGGCCGTCGGCTGGGAAGCCCGTAATTATGCCACGGCTCAGGGTAAACATCCACTTGACGGAGCGGCCTAAGTGATATCCGAGGGGTGAAATTTCACAATCGCCGTGCTAGTATCTTCCATAATTTGAAAACACATTTCATTATGTGAAAACAGGAGGAAGACATGGATTCCAATCAGCTTCGCGAGGCCGCCCTCTACTATCACCGCCAGCCCAAGCCCGGCAAGATCGCGGTCACCCCCATCAAGCAGCTCACCAACCAGTACGACCTGTCGCTGGCCTACTCCCCCGGCGTCGCCTTCGCCTGCGAGGAAATCGTCGCCGACCCCGGCGAGGCCAGCACGCTGACCGCCCGCGGCAACCTGGTGGGGGTCATCACCAACGGCACCGCCGTCCTCGGTCTCGGCCCCATCGGGCCCCTGGCCGCCAAGCCGGTGATGGAGGGCAAGGGCGTGCTCTTCAAGAAATTCGCCAACATCGACGTCTTCGACCTGGAAATCAACGAACGCGACCCGGACAAGCTGATCGAGACCATCGCCTCCCTGGAGCCCACCTTCGGCGGCATCAACCTGGAGGACATCAAGGCGCCGGAGTGCTTCTACATCGAGAAGAAGCTGCGCGAACGGATGAAAATCCCCGTCTTCCACGACGACCAGCACGGCACGGCCATCGTCGTCGGCGCCGCCATCCTCAACGGCCTGCACCTCATCGGCAAGGATCTGAAGACGGTCAAGATCGTCACCTCCGGCGCCGGCGCCGCCGCCCTGGCCTGCCTTGACCTCCTGGTCATGCTCGGCGCGCCGGTGGACAACATCTGGGTCACCGACATCAAGGGCGTGGTCTATGAAGGTCGCGTCGAGGAAATGGACGAGATCAAGGCACGCTATGCCAAGGACACTTCGGCCCGCACCCTGGGCGAGGTGATCGAGGGGGCCGACGTCTTCCTCGGCCTCTCCGCCGGCGGCGTGCTGAAGCCGGAAATGGTCGCCAAGATGGCGGCCAGGCCCCTCATCCTGGCGCTGGCCAATCCGACCCCGGAGATCATGCCCGACCTGGTGAAGAGCGTGCGCGACGACGCCATCATCTGTACTGGCCGCTCCGACTACCCCAACCAAGTCAATAACGTCCTCTGCTTCCCCTTCATCTTCCGCGGCGCGCTGGACGTCGGCGCCACCACCATCACCGAGGAAATGAAGATGGCGGCGGTGAAGGCCATTGCCGAACTGGCCCGGGCCGAGCAATCGGAAGTGGTGGCCTCGGCCTACGGCGAGAAGGTTTCCGGCTTCGGCCCCGAATACCTGATCCCCAAGCCCTTCGACCCCCGCCTCATCGTCAAGATTGCTCCGGCGGTGGCCAAGGCCGGCATGGATTCCGGCGTCGCCACCCGCCCCATCCGCGACTGGCCGGCCTACCTGCAGGGCCTCAACGAATTCGTCTATCACTCGGGCTTCATCATGAAGCCGGTCTTCTCCCAGGCCAAGAAGGCGCCCAAGCGCATCGTCTTCGCCGAGGGCGAGGATGAGCGCGTGCTGCGGGCGGTGCAGGTGATCCGCGACGAAGGCATCGCCAAGCCCATCCTCATCGGCCGCCGGGCCGAGATACTGAGCCGCATCGAGGCTTCCGGCCTGCGCATCCGCGAAGGCCACGATTTCGAGATCATCTACGCCGACTGCGAATTCTTCGACCAGCATTTCGACGAGTTCTGGCAGACCTACCACCGGCTCACCGAAAGGAAGGGTGTTTCCCCCGACTACGCCCGCCGCGAGGTGCGCCGCCGGGCCACCCTCTACGGAGCCCTGATGGTCCATCTGGGCTACGCCGACGGCCTCGTCTGCGGCACCTTCGGCCGCCACGAGAACCACCGGCACTACGTGCAGAGCGTCATCGGCACCCAGGCCGGGCTGGACCGCTACTACGCCATGAATCTCCTCATGCTGCCGGGGCGCACGGTGTTCATCGCCGACACCTACGTCAATTACGACCCCAGCGCCGAGCAACTGGCCGACATGACCCTGCTCGCCGCCGAGGAGATCCGCGCCTTCGGCATCACCCCCAAGGTGGCGTTGCTGTCCCATTCCACCTTCGGCACCGAGGACACGCCGACCTCCGTCAAGATGCGCCAGGTGCTCACCCTCCTCAACCAGCGGGCGCCCAAGCTCGAGGTGGAGGGCGAGATGCACGGCGACGCGGCCCTGGACGAGAAGATCCGCCTCTCGGCCTTCCCCAATTCCCGCCTCAAGGGGCAGGCCAATCTCCTGGTCATGCCGACCCTGGATGCCGCCAACATCTCCTTCAACCTCCTCAAGGTGGCGGCCGGCGACAACCTCACCATCGGCCCCATCCTGCTCGGTGCCGCCAAGCCGGTGAACATCCTGACGCCCACCGCCACCGTGCGGCGTATCGTCAATATGACGGCGCTCACCGTGGTCGATGCCGCCTAATCATTGATTACTTTAGATAATTTCGTTATCTGCTTGTTTTGGTTGATTATTCTTCCTCTCCTGCTAAACTGCGATAGAATTCAAGCGGTTTCGGCAGGAGAAGGTGAATGAAGAAGCAACTGCAACAAATCCTTTGGCTCGGCGTGATGTTGGGAGTGGGCCTGTCCTCCCCCGCCGAGGCCGCCAGGAAATCCCTGGAATCCCCTTCCAGGAAGGCTGCCGCCAAGAAGGCGGTGAAGGCCGAAGTGCCGCGCAAGGCCTTGCGCAAGGTTGCCCTCCAAGACATCGAACCGGGCCGTCTGGCCCTTTATTCCGCCTCCGCCCTGGTCATCGACCAGAGCACCGGCCAGGCCATCGTCGACAAGCACGCCGACGCCGTGACGCCCATCGCCTCCATCTCCAAGCTGATGACGGCCATGGTGGTGCTCGACGCCAAGCTCGACCTGCAGGAAGTCATCGCCATCACCGAGGAAGATGTCGACAACCTCAAGGGCACCCGTTCCCGCCTGCCGGTGGGCACCACCATGACCCGCGAGACGGCCATGCTGCTGGCCCTCATGTCCTCCGAAAACCGGGCCGCCAACGCCCTCGGGCGCCATTACCCGGGCGGCCTGCCGGCCTTCGTCGCGGCCATGAACCAGAAGGCCCTCTCCCTGGGCATGACCAGCACCCACTTCGAGGAGCCCACCGGGCTTTCCAGCAACAACGTTTCCACTGCCCACGACCTGGCCAAGATGGTGACGGCGGCGGCCCGCTACCCCGAAATCCGCACCTTCTCCACCACGCCCGAGGCGCGCCTGGAAATCAACGGCCGCATCCGCGACTTCGGCACCACCAATCCCCTGGTGCGCAGCGACAACTGGGAAATCGGCGTCTCCAAGACCGGCTACATTTCCGAAGCCGGCCGTTGCCTGGTGATGCAGGCCCGGGTCGCCGACCGGCCGGTGGTCATCGTCCTGCTCGACTCCAACGGCAAGATGACGCGGGTGGGGGACGCCAACCGCATCAAGCGCTGGATGGAAAGCGCCGGTCTGGTCCGGCACGACCGCAAGTCGGCGTAAACCTTCCCGGGCAAACGAAAGGCCGCGTCAAGCGGCCTTTCGCATTGGTGTGCCGCGCCGGGCCTACTTCTGCCCGGTATACCCCAGGGCGTGGGAGATTTCATCGGCGGTGGCACGAACCTGATCCACCCAGTCCGGGTCGTGGCGATCCACCGGTGCCGATACAGACAGGCCGGCGACAATGCGCGATTCGTCGTCCCGGATGGGGGCCGCCACGCATTTGAGGCCGATTTCCGCCTCCTCGTTGTCGAAGGCGACGCCGTGGCGGCGGATCTTGTCCAGTTCCTTTTCCAGGGCCGGCAAGGTGCTGAGGGAATGGGGCGTCTTGCCGGGCAGGCCCGTGCGCTTGGCGTAATCGCGGATGGCCTGGGCCGGTTCCGCCGCCAGGAAGAGCTTGCCGATGGAGGTGAGGTGCAGGGGCGCCCGGCCGCCGACCAGATAGACCACCCGCACCAGGGAACGGCCGGAGGAGGTGCGTTCCAGGTAGATCAGTTCGTCGTCGTGGCGGATGCCGAGGTTGATGGCTTCGCCGATGGCTTCGTGCAGGCGCTGCATGTAAGGCAGGGCGACCTCCCGCAGGTCGATGCGGGACTTGACCAGGTTGCCCAGTTCGAGGAGGCGGATGCCCAGGCGGTAGGTGCCTGCCTCCTGGCGTTCGACGAAGCGGGCGGCGGCCATGGCGGCGAGGATGCGGTGGGCCGTGGAAGGATGCAGTGCGGTGGCCGCCGCCAGGTGTTTCAGGCTGGCGGCGTCGGGGGTCGCCGCCAGGGCGTCGAGGAGCGACATCATGCGCTCGATGACCTGGATGGAGCCCGGGTTCTTGCCTGCTTCGGCCAATTCTGTTCCTTTATCGGTGTGGTTTCGTTAGCATTAGGCCCTTTTCTGTGATTTCTCCGGCCTTTGTGCGCCGCAATATTAGCATGGCCGCCGGCTTCTTCGTTATCGGCCCGCTGCGGCCGGGGGAATCGACGAACCTTGGGCAGACAGAAAGCGAGCAAAGCATGCAATTCACCCCCGAAGGACCCATGGCCATTCCCCTCTGGATCAACGGCCACGCCTTCCTGACCGCCGCCGACCGTTTCTTCGACGTCGTTGATCCGGCCAGGGGCGAAGCCATCCGCCGCGTTCCCCTCTGCGGCGCGGCCGAGGCGGCCGAGGCCGTGGCCGCAGCCGCGGCGGCGGCGCCGGCCTGGGCGGCCCTGACGCCGGTCGA
>DAINDE010000049.1:0-27673 GCA_036732025.1 Rhodocyclaceae bacterium | reverse complement strand
CGAGGCCAAAGAACAGCCAGCCGTAGATCAGGAGGTCCACGCCGACCGCCAGGGTGATGCCGGAAACGTGGCCGAGCATGACGATCATGTAGGCGCGCAGCCAGTTGGCGAAGATCGGGACGACGATGGAAACGCCGACGAAGACGAGGCGCCGCCGCAGGGAGCGGTAGTTGAGGTAAGCGAAGAGGGTGCCCACCATGAGGGAAGCGATGAGGTAGCGGACGCCGCTGCAGGCCTCCACCACCGACCAGTTGCCGGAGGGGATGACGAAGCTCAGTCCTTCCCGATAGACCGGGATGCCGGTGAGTCGCAGGGCGACGACGGTGAAGTCGGCGGTCCATTCCATCAGCCGTGGCATGACGAATTCGCCGATGGGCACGGCGAAGAACAGGAAGGCCAGGGGAAAGGCGATGGCCCGGGCGACGCGCAGGCCGACCACGGCGACCGCCGCCAGTACCAGCATGGCGGTGGCCGCCAGTTGGGTGACGGCATTGACCGACGCCAGGTGGCCGAGGAGCCAGCCGAAACCGACCACGGCCAGGGGCAGCAGTATCCAGGGCTCGGGCGAGGGTGCCAGCCGGGCCAGGCGCTCGCGCTGACGCCAGATCAGCCAGCCCGCCAGGGGCGGCACTACGAAACCGTGGGTGAAGGTTTCCGAACGGGCCCAGATTTCCGCCATGGCCAGGAAGGTGTCCCGGAAACACAACAGCGTCCACAGGAGTACGCCCGCCAGCAGCGGCACCACGGGACGCCAGAGGCCCGCTGCGTGCTGGCGCAGGGCCTGGAGTTCCGTCGGCGTGGTGCCGCTCATGGCGCGTTCACCCGCAGATCGGCCGCTGGATCGAGGTAGGTGTCGATGAGAGCCATGTTGGCCTCCCAGCTGTAGCGCTCGATCACCCGGGCCCGGCCGGCGGCGCCGATGGTGTCACCCCGGCCCGGGTTGGCGAGAAGGTCGCCGATGGCACGGCAGAAGTCGTCGACGGATTCGGCCGTCAGGAAGGCCTCGCCGGGCCGGGCGTCAACGCCGCCGGCACAGGCGGCGGAGGCGACCACTGGCCGCGCCATGGCCATGGCTTCCAGCACCTTGTTCTGGACCCCCCGGGCGATGCGCAGGGGCGCTACGGCGACGGCGGCGTGCTGCAGGTAGGGACGCACGTCGGGCACCGTGCCCGTCACCACCACATCGGGGGAAGCCAGGGCCTGCACGGCGGGCGCCGGACTGCGGCCGACGACGTAGAAGCGCGCCCGGGGCCAGCGCTCCTTCAGGCGGGGGAGGATTTCCCCGACGAACCAGACGGCGGCATCGACGTTCGGCCAGTAGTCCATGGCCCCGGTGAAGACCAGGGGCAGTTCCCCGGCCGCGAAGGGGCTCGGCCGCTCCTCGTGGGGAGAGAAGAAATCGGCGTCGACGCCGTTCTCCATGGCTTCCACCCGCACGGCGCATTCCGGGGCCAGGCGGCGGAAAAGATCGGCCTCGTTGTCGGTGACGAAGAAGGAACGGGCGGAACGGGCGGCGACGGCACGCTCGAAGGCCAGCAGGCGCTCGCCTTCCCGCCGGTAGATCCAGGACATCGGCCAGCGGTGGCGCTCGGCGTATTGGGTCCATTTGGCCGAATCGACATCGACGAAATCCACCAGATTCATCACCCGGTACATGCCGCGGACGTACTGGGCCATGGCCGAGGAGAACACCACGGCACTGTCGATGCCCTGGCTGCGGCAGGTTTCCGTCACCCAGCGCTGCAGGCCGGCATCGCGATAATAGGGCAGGGTCAGGGCCTCGTCGGCCAGGAGGCCGCGCAGGCTGCGCAGCCGCGCCCAGCGGGGCGACAGGCGGGCCACATGGACATCGGCACAGAGGCTGCGGACGGTGTCGATGTAGGCTTCGTCGGCGGGATCGTCAACGAAGGTGCCCAGAAATACGCGATGCTTGCCGGCCAGGTGTTTCAACAGGTGGTAGGAGCGGACCTTGTCCCCCTTGTTGGGGGGATAGGGCAGGCGGTGGACCAGATAGAGCAGGTTGCGCATGGCCTTACCCCAGGTTGCGCACGACGTGGGGCCCCAGCCAGTTGGCCAGGCCGATGGGCATGCGCCGCCAGGCTTCGATGAGCAGCCGGTACTTGGCGTTGTTGGGATTGTTCTGGGGGATGGCGTCCCGCTTGTAGAGGCAATATTCGTAATAGAGCGGCTGCGGCTCGAAGCCCCAGTTCTTCTTGAAGGCATAGGGCCCGGTGCCCAGCTTGCTGCGGCCGTAGTCGAACACCTTGATGCCCCGCAGGCAGGCCCGGCGCATCAGCTCCCAGTACTTGAAGTCATTGGCCGCCAGATCCCGGGCAGCCACCGCGTCGCCGGCGTAATAGGGCAGGATCTCGTCACGGAAGAAGAAGCTGAGGACGCTGCTCAGCAACTGGCCATCCGGACCGACCACGGTGAGAATCTCGCAGTCGTCGCCGAACTCTTCCTGCAGCGCCCGGAAATAGCGCTTGGGCAGGGCCGGAGTGCCGTGGCGGTGGACATTGTCGGCGTAGAGGGCGAAAAAACGGTCCGCTTCGCGGTCTATCTCGCTGACCAGGCCGTTCTTGATGCCCTTGCGCACCATGGCCCGCTGCTTGCGGGGAATGGCCAGCATGTTGGTTTCCTCGTCCGGGTGGATTTCCTTGCGGAAGGTGACGTAGAGATCCTGGGTAGGCCAGTCGGCGTGGCGCGGGGCGAGGTTGCGGAATTCCAGGTGCTCGACGGCCAGTTCGCCGGCCAGTTTCTGGGCGGCATCCTCCAGGGCGCCGGCGGCTTCCAGGTCGACGGCTGCGACGCCAGCATAGACGGCGAAGGGAAGGGAAACCAGGGCCTTGCCGAAGAGCACGCTGCGCACATGGGCCAGGGGCAGGACGCCGACAATTTCGCCATCCCGCTCGGCGTAGAGGTAATGGACGGGATGGCGGAAAACCCCCGCCATGATGCGTTGCCAGCCGGAACGGTGGAAGAAGGTGGCCTCCGGGCAGGCATGGACGAAGGCGTCCCACCTGCACGCGGTCTTGCTGTCGGTGATCTCCAGGCGTTTGATGGACTGCATGGTCTCAGGCAATTCGATCTATGGGGTTCCGGTCGCGCCGCCTCCGGCCACCAGCCGGTCAGCCGGCCGCCGTTTGGTCAAAAAACACCGCATCCATGCGCCCCCAGGCGAAATCCGCCAACAGGCGGCGCAGGCGCCCCTCCATGCGCGGGATATTCACGTAGTGGCGGAAGCGGGTGCGGGCACTGATCCCGGGAATGCGCGGCTGGCCGACGTCGAGTTCCCAGGGGTGAAAGTAGAAGACTGCCGGCTGCCCGTCGAGGTCGTTGACCCGGCGCAACATCCAGCGGGACATGGCATAGGGCATGAGGCGGAAGTAGCCGCCTCCGCTGGCGGGCCAGTTGCGCCGTCCAACCCGCAGCGTCGTCGCCGGCACTTCCAGCAAGGCGCCGATCCGATGGGCGAAGCGCGGCGCGTCGGGCATGCCGTAGTGGTCGTGGCGAATGGGGTAGATGCTGGAACTGTAGCGGTAGCCAGCCCTTTCCAGGCAGTCGAAAGCCCACAGGTTGCGTTCGCCGATGGAGAAGCTGGGCGCCCGGTAACCCTTGACCTCCTCGCCGGAGAGGTCCTCCAGCAGAATCTTGGCCAGGCGGATGTCGGCGAAGAAGGCCGCCTCCGTCTGGTCGTGGGCCCGCTCGTGGCCGTAGCCGTGGCTGGCCAGCTCGTGGCCGTTGTCCACGATGCGGCGCACCACCTGGGGATAGCGTTCCGCAATCCAGCCCAGGGTGAAGAAAGTGGCCCGGGCCCCCGCATCGTCGAGCAGGGCGAGAATGCGGTCCACGTTGGCCTCGACCCGGCACTCCCGATTGCCCCAGTCGGTACGCGGAATGTGGGGGGCAAAGGCGGAAACCTGGAAATAGTCCTCGACGTCGATGGTCAAGGCGTTGGTGATTGGTTGCTCGCCCATCGCCACCCCGTCCGTCAAGGATTGGCGCCGGCCCGGCGGGCGAGCAGCCAGTCGCACAGGTCGGCGGCGATGCGCTCGGCGGCGCGCCCGTCCCAGTATTCCGGCACCCGGCCGCGCTTGCCGCCGCCGGCGAGGATTTCATCGACGCCCCGCAGGATGGCGGCGCCGTCGCGGCCGACCAGGGTATTGGTGCCCTGCTCGATGGTGATCGGACGCTCTGTATTCTCCCGTACGGTGAGGCAGGGAATGCCGAGGGCGGTGGTTTCCTCCTGCAAGCCCCCGGAATCGGTGAGCATCACGGTGGCGCCGGCCATGAGTCCCAGCATTTCCAGATAGCCCTGGGGCGGCAGCATGGCCATGCGCGGCGTGGCCACCAGGTCGGCCAGCCCGAAGCGCTCGATGTTGGCACGGGTACGCGGATGCAGGGCGAACACCAGGGGCAGTTTTTCAGAAACCTGGCGCAGGACGGTCAGCAGAGGCTCCAGGGTCTCGCGCTGATCCACGTTGGAGGGGCGATGCAGGGTCACCACGCCGTAACCGGAGGGGGAAGCGACGATCTCCGGCGGAAAGCCGGCAGCTTCCAGCACGGCGGCCGGCGCCTGACTCCGTTCGCGGTGGAACAACAGGGAATCGATCATCACGTTGCCGACAAAGGCGACCCGCTCGCCCGGGATGCCCTCCCGGGCCAGATTACCCCCGGCGCTGCGCTCCGTGGTGTAGAGGCGATCCGCCACCTGGTCGGTGAGCACCCGGTTGATTTCCTCGGGCATGCCCCGGTCGTAGCTGCGCAGCCCCGCCTCCACATGCACGGCAGGAATGCCTTTTTTCACCGCCACCAGGGTGCAGGCGAGGGTGGAATTGACATCCCCCACCACCAGGACGCAGGCGGGGCGGTGTTCGTCGAGCACCGGTTCGAAACGGCGCATCACCTCGGCGGTCTGAACGGCATGGCTGGCTGAGCCGACATCGAGGTTGATGTCCGGCCGGGGCAGGCAAAGGTCCTCGAAAAGCCTGTCGCTCATGTCCCGGTCGTAATGTTGCCCGGTATGGACCAGCAGTGTCGGGATGGCCGGCGCATGGGCCGCGAAGGCCCGCAGGATGGGGGCCATCTTCATGAAATTGGGCCGGGCGCCGACCACGCAGACGACCGGGCCGAGATCCACTGGCCAGGGCCGCAGGGTCATTTTCCGTCCCCGGCCGCCGGCGGCTTGACCCGGATGTTGCCGACCAGTTGTTGCAGCAGCGTCAAGGTGGAGGCGTTGAGCCGTTCCAGCCGCAGCAGGCTCTGCTCGAGCCGGGCGATGCGTTCGCTGACTTGGCCGCGGCGCAGGCCGGCAAGGCGGCTGGAGGCTTCCTCGGCGGCGGCGAGATCCAACTCGAGCCGGGAAATGTCGGCCTCGATGGCCCCCACGTGGCCAACCTGCCCCCCGGCGACCACCGGCTGCGGAACAAATCCCGCCGCCGACATCGGCGCGCTGGTCTCTTCGTAGATTTCCTTGGCCACCTCGTTCACGTCATCCGCCGTAAAGGTATTCTTCCCGCCCAGGAAACCGAACAGCAAGAGGCGGTCACAGAGAGAGTTGATGCGGCGCGGCACGCCGCCACTGGCGCGATGGACAGCCTCGAACGCCCCCGCTTCGAAGCGGGGATTGCCCTTGGCGCCCGCGCACTTCAGGCGGTGCTCGATGTAGCCCTGGGTCTCTTCCGGGTCCATCGGGCCGATGTGGCAGGAAGCGATCACGCGCTGCCGCAATTGCTGCATGTGGGGGCTCTGGAGAATCTCGCGGAATTCCGGTTGGCCGACCAGAAAGCTCTGCAGGAGAGCGTGGTTGCCGAACTGGAAATTGGAAAGCATGCGCAACTCTTCGACGGCCCGCGGCGTCAGGTTCTGAGCCTCGTCCACGATGAGCAGGCAACGCTTGCCCTTGCCGGTGATGGTTACCAGGAAGGCTTCCAGGGACATGAGGATGTCCGACTTGGAGACGTCCTTGGTGCGCACGCCGAAGGCCGCCGCCACCAGGCGCAACGTATCGTCGGCGTCGAGTTGGGTGCTCACCAGGTGGGCGGCCACCACCTTGCTCTGGTCGAGACTGTCGAGCAAGCCGCGCACGATGGTGGTCTTGCCGGCACCGACTTCACCGGTGATGACGATGAATCCCTCGTTCTGGTGAAGCCCGTATTCCAGGTAAGCAGTCGCACGACGGTGCTGCTTGCTGCCGAAATAAAAGGACGGATCGGGATTGAGCTGGAAAGGCTTGCTCGCCAGCCCGTAGAAGGACTCGTACATAAGGTCAGAAACGGGCCGTGAAGGTTCCCGTTACGGCGTTTTCGGTGTAGGGAGTGGACTCGCTGTCGAACTCGGTCCGCCTGAGTCCCAATGATGCCGTAGTCTTGGGCCCGAACCGTGTGGAGAAGTTCACGGAGAGGGTCTTTTGGGATGTATGCAGGTTGGAGGCGGATGACGATTCGCCGGATGAGTCGAGCTTCATCGCCATGGCGTTGATACTCGAGTCCTCGTTCAGCCGGTGGGAAAAGTTAACGCTGTAGCTGCGCTGATTGATGACGTTGGAAAAACGAAAATCATCAACGAGCGCCAGGACCGTCTGATTGGTCAGGGATTCGCGCCGACTCTGGCTGGCCGTAAACGTCAGGTTGTTGCGGGCGCCGAGGATGGTGAAGGAAAGCTCGCGCCGACGCTGGAGGTAGGCCTGGGAAGCGAGAAATCCCGAGGTGACGACCGCATTCGGCTGCAAGCCGAGTTGGGCCAGAATGAAGTTGGTGAACTGAGCCCGAGTAACCTCGTCATTGGGATCGATATTCGGGTTGGAGGCTGTCAGCGCATAGACCAGATCATAGATGGTTCCCAAACCGACCACGCCGGTCTGGTTCAATACCTCCACATCCCGGCTGTCGGTAAAGCGCCAAGCGGACAACGGCGTCCGGTGGTTGAAGCTGAAACGATGACTATTGCCGAAGGCGCGCCGCTCACGGTAGGCGGTAATCGACGTTCGGGTAGTCGGCGCCCAGTCGAAGCCGTAGCCGTGGGTCGACCGGGTTTCCTTGTCCGGTGTGGTGTAGTTGTCGGCTTCCGTGCCCGCGGAAAAATTCAGGCGGAACTGGGGATCGATCCGCCAGATGAGGGTGCCGAACATTCGATCCGACTCGGAAACACGCCCGCCGTTGTAGTCCGCCCGGGTAGAAATGGCGTCAAGGGCCCAACCGAGGCTGGCAAGACCGGTGCTGCCATGGATATTGGCCGTCCACGTTTCGGTGGAATTGCCGGAAACCTGATTCGACTTGGTGTCGGTGGTGGTCCAGCGATAGCGCACCAGGTATTCGGCGGAGCCCGCCAGACGCCCGCGGATGTAGGGCGACAGGCTGTAGTTGGAGGTTTCCGTGGTGTTGGAATTGACGCTGGCGTTGTTGAAAGACTGGGTACCGAAGGCCGAGATGCTCTGCTGGCTGATGGTCCCGTTGAAATCGAGGAACATCCAGTCTTCCAGCGCCTCCAGCGTACCGTTGGTGTTCAACGCATTCTGGGTGCTGCTACCGTGGGTGTTCTGGGCGTAGTAGATCTGATTGAGGCTGTAATCGAAGTTGGCCTTGAGACGCGCGCTTCGACCCAGCAGGCGGATGCCCGGGCTGATCTGGGTGATCTGGTCACCCTTGCTGCCGCCGCCCCCCTGGGAAAGCGCGGCGTTGTCGGTAATGGTCTCGGTGACGGAGATGCGGGGTTCGATCAGCCAGGCGGGCCGCCCCCCCTGCTGTCCACCGCGGTCGTCCGATCCACCGGCGGCGACGCCGCTGCCGCCGACACCAAACCCGCTCATGCCGGTCGCGATTCCGCCTGCCCCATCGGCAGCCACGGACGGAGCGGCAAAGGCCGCGGACAGCGCCACCACCAGGATATGGGCTGCAGGTTTGAGGCGGGGCCCTCCAACGTTCCGACTACGCCACTCAGGTACCATAGCCGTATCCGTAACCGTAGCCATACCCCTCCGCCGCTGCCCGGCTGGACTTGTTCAGAACCATCAGCCGGACGGGGCAGCTCTCGATGGTCGCCAGGGCCTGCTGGACCTCGCCCCGCAGCGTCCGTTCCGCCTGGACGACCATAACCACCTGCCCCATGTGGGAAGCCAGCACCGGCGACTCGGTGGTCAGCAGCAAGGGCGGGGAGTCGAAGATGATGATCCGGTCGGAATAGCGGTTCGCCATGTCACTGAGCAACCTGGTCATGGCATCGCTGGCAAGCAGCTCGGTCGCCCGGGGATGTTGAGTACCGGCGGGCAGGAGGGTCAATTTCTCGACGTTGGTTTTCAGCAGCACCTGGGAGAGGTCCACCGACTCTTCCACCAGAACGTCGAGCAATCCCGGCGCCGGGGGCAGTC
Source organism: Rhodocyclaceae bacterium (assembly GCA_036732025.1). Lineage (GTDB taxonomy): Bacteria > Pseudomonadota > Gammaproteobacteria > Burkholderiales > Rhodocyclaceae > SSSZ01. Next base: position 19,308 of record DAINDE010000049.1, on the reverse strand, counting down.
CGAGCATGTTGAGGACCGACGGCCGCGCCACGTCGGCATCGACGAGCATGACCGTGTTGTCCAGCTCCATGGCGATGCTCATGGCGAGGTTGATCGCGGTGAAGCTCTTGCCCTCTCCCGGCAAGGCGCTGGTAACCATGATGAGGTTGCCGTTGGTGACGGGTGCCGCTCCCTTGCCCATTGCGTTGGCGATCAGGGGCCGTTTGATGACCCGGTATTCGTCGGCGATCTGGGAGCGGGGTGTGTGGGGACCGATGATGCCGGCGGCCGCCAAGGCATCGAGGTCGAGGTCTACGCGCCGGGATTGCGAAGGCGCGACATCCGCGGCGGGAGCGGCCTTTTCCGCAGGCGTCGGCATCTCCGGCAGCGACGGTTCCTGCCGCCGGCCCATTCCCGAATCTCGAACCTCGTTCTCGCCGAGGCCCTCCGGAATCTCGACCCCCGCCTGGCGGAGTTGCTCCAGTCGCTTTGCGGCTTGTTCGATTAGGCTCATGACGATTACTCTCTCAGGCCGCCCGATTGGCAAGGAAGAAGAGGACGAGGATCCCGGACGCATAGGTAGCCAGCAACCCGCCAAAGGCGGCGATGAATCGGCGCAGACTCCTCCGCCGGCGGACGGCCTCGGCGTCGCTCGCAATCATCGAGACGGTCCCCAACAGGGGCAGCCCCGTCGACTCGCGCAGGGAACGGCCATCGAAGAACACCGGACGGATCTGGCTCATGACAAAGGCTGCCGCTAGGCCGGCCAACAGCGCCGCCACCAGGGCGATCGGCATGATGAGAACGCGGTTGGGCGCCACCGGATTGGAGGAAACCCGCGGCGGGTCGATGAGGCGGAAATCGGCGATGCCCGCAGCCGATTCCAGATCGCCGGTCAGGCTGGCCGACTCGCGCCGCGCGACCAGGGCATCGTAATTCTTCTTGTGAACGTCGTAGTCGCGGTTCAACTGGGCAAATTCGGCGTCAAGTTGCGGCATGTTCTTCATCATGCCCACCAGGCGCTGATAGCGCGATTCGTACTCGGCCACCCGGATGCGCAGCGAGGCGACGGTGGCCTCAGATTCCGCCAGGGAAACCTTGAGTTGCTGATAGACCGGGTTGTTATTGACGGACACCGCCGGATTGGTCGCCGCAGCCTTCTTGCGGGCGGCGACCTCCTGCTTTTTCTGCTCTTCCAGATCCTTGATCACCCGGCGGGTGCCCAGCACGTCGGGGTGTTGCTCGGTGTACCGCTGCAGCAAGGTGTCGAGGTTCCGCTTCATGGCCTCGATCCGCCCATCGATCTCGGGAATGGAGACCCCGTCGCCGCTACTGCCGCCGTCGGGCAACAACACGGGGTCCTCACCGACGATCTGGCGCTTCAGGGCATCGCGGGAGTTCTCCGCTTCCCGCAAATCGAGTTTCGCCTTGGCCAACTGGCCGCTGATGTCGCCCAGACGCTCGGTGCCGACCTTGCCGTCCGCGGTCTGGATATCGATGTTGCGCAGCTTGAATTCCTTGAGGCGGTTCTCGGCTTCCTCCAGCTTCTTTTCGTACGCCCGGATCTGGTCATCGATGAATTTCTTGGCGGAATCCGAATCCTTGCGCTTCTCCCCCAGCCCGGATTCGACAAAGATGGAAACCAGCGACTGCACGACCCGCTTGGCCTTTTCCGGCTCCGGATCGCGATAGGCCAGGGTATAGAGGTTATCCCGACCGGCGCTCTTGATCTCCAGGGTCTTCATCAAGCGCTCCACCAGGGCATCCTGGTCGGACTTGGACTGGTTGCCGAGGTCGAGATCCGCCATGCGGATCAGTTTCTCGACATTGGGCCGGCTGATCAGGGTCCGGCTGAGCATCATGACCTGCTGCTCGACGTTGGGCTGGATCGCCAGGCCCGACATCAACGGCTTCAGGATGGACTGGGTGTCCACGTATATCCGGGCCGACGCTTCGTACTTGTCAGGGACGCGCAAGACGATCCCTGCCCCGATCAGCCCTACAACCCATGCCACCGCCAACCCGACCCAGCGATGCTTCCACATCGCGCGCAGGATGGCCAATGCCTGGCGAATTACCTCATCCATCAGTCGGCACCATCACAAGAAGGGCATTGCCCGAGCGCATCGCTGCGCCGACAATGCCCAATAGAATCAAGACCCGGAACTCAGAACCAGCTCTGCGGAATGATCAGCACGTCACCCGGCTTCATCTCCACGTTCGCCGACATGTCGCCCTTCTTGACGAGGTCCTTGAGCCGGACGCCATACTGCTTGTTGCCTTCGGAGGTACGGTAGATGCTGGCGCTGTTGCCATCAGCGAAATCGGTAAGGCCGCCCACCGCGATCATGACATCAAGCACGGTCATCTTCTGCTTGTACGGGAGAATCTGGGGCTTTGCCGCCTGGCCGATGACACGGATCTGCTCGCTGTAGGGACCGACGAAACCGGTCACGATCACCGTGACCACCGGGTCGCGGATGAACTTGGACAGTTCCTTCTCGATATCCCGCGCCAGCCCCGTCGGGCTCTTGCCCATCGCCACGAGATCCTCGACCAGGGGTGCGGCGAGCTTGCCGTCGGGCCGCACGGGCACCGCCATGGACAACTCCGGATTGCGCCAGACCTGGACATTGATCTGGTCGCCGGGACCGATGACATAGCTATAGTCCGGCGAGGCCGCCGTGGTGGGTGCCGGCGGGTAGCTGGACGCGCAACCGGCCAGGCCGACGGCCACTGCCGCCATTGCCACGAATGCTTTCAGCCCGGACAGGCAACGAAACGATACTTTCGACATTACATCCCCCTTATGCGACCCGGCCATCGGGCCGGCGGCAATCAAACGTGCATAATGATAACGGAAGTTGTGGAATCGTGATCTTTAATCCCCGGGAGAGAAATAAAATATTTCACAGGCGTCGCCGGCCCGGCCACCCGCTCGCCGGAGCAGGAACGCAGACTGATCGTCAGTAATTCTGCCTGAGAGCGTCTACCACCGGGATGCGCGAAACCCGCCAGGCCGGCAGAAGCGATGCCAGCGCTGTCGCCGCGAACCCGATGACCACCGCGGAGAAGACCACCATGGCATCGATCCGGATATACGCGACGTAACCCAGGTTGGCATTGGGCGGGGGAGGCATGGGAATGCCGACGGCGGAGATCAGGAGTGCCAACAGCACGCCGACGAGGCCCCCGGCCAAGCCCCCGGCCAGGCCCAGGAGCAGGTTCTCCACGATCACCTGCCGGAAGATGGCCAGATTGCGCGTCCCCAGCGCCATCATGGTTCCGAACTCGCCCACCCGCTCGAAGGCGCTCATATTGACGCTGTTGATGACGCTCAACAGGACCAGCACCAGCATGATCAACTGCAGGACGCCGAATTGCCGCTCGTAAAGGGCCACGGTGCTGGCATAGAAGTCGTTGAGATCCACCCAGGTCAGAACCTCCAGCGCGGCCCCGGCGAAGCGCTTGCGCAAGGCCTGCGCCACAACATCGGTGGCTTCGGTATGCTGCAGGGAAACGACGAGGGTATTGACACCGTTGTTGCCCAGCAACTGCTGCGCCGCCGCCAGAGGGATACGAACGGCCCGCGCATCGAAGTCGCTGGAAAAGCTCTGGAAAACGCCGATCACCACGAATTCAAGGCTGTTCAGGGCGCCTTCGGCGGTATTGACCACCAGGGTCACCTGCCCTCCCGGTTCGAGTTTGAGCGCCCGCGCCACCCCCTGTCCGACCAGAATGCCATTTTCGTCCCGTGCCGTCATTTGCCGGCCCGCCGTAATCTTGAGCTGGCTCCCGAGGGCCGCTTCCTTTTCCGGCTCGACGCCTTCACCGACGATGGGCCAATCGGTGCGCCCATTGTTGACCAGCCCGGAAAAGCTTACCCGCGCCATGACATCGGCGACGCCGGCCGTCTCCCCGAGCGCCTTGGCCAGCCCCTCCGAATCATCGATCAGGTAGCGCTCCGGACTGCGCGTACCCTTGGCGTGGAAGCCTTCCCGCGCCACCTGCAGATGCCCGGACTGCGAATGGATCAGCGCCTCTCCAAGCTGGTAATAGACGTCCTGGACAAAGCCGCCGCTGAGGATCAGCCCGACGATGCCGAACACAATGGCGGAAAGGGTCATGCCGGTGCGGACACGATTGCGCAGGATGTTTCGCAGGGCCAGTTTCAACATGCCTCGCCCCTCATCGATTGTGACGCAAGGCGTCGACGATCTGCAGCCGGGACGCCTTCCAGGCGGGGTAGGCGCTCGCCAGCAGGGTGGTTCCCGTCGCCAGCACAAAGGCATTGAGCAGCAACGGGCCGGTCAGCAGTATCTCGCCGCGATACCCCTGGGACATGCCCGGCGGTGGCGGCATGGGGATACCGACGGCGGAGATGGCAAGGGCCAGGGCGGCACCGATGAGGAGCCCTGCCGCAGCGCCGATGAGCCCGATGGTTAGGCCCTCGTAGATGAACTGGCGAAGGATCTGCCTCTGATTGCGGCCGATGGCGAGGCACGTGCCGATTTCCGTCGTCCGCTCCATGACGTTCATCATCATGGTGTTGGAAATGCTCAGGACGATGACGATGGCGATGATAGCCTCGACCACCCCCACCTGCTTGGATAGCAACGCCACCATCTTGTTGTAGAAATCGGCCATGTCGAACCAGGGCACGAACTCCAGCCCCCGATCCTTCAGGGTGCGCTGCAGGGCCTGCGTCACCTCGCCGGTGCGCGCGGTATCGTCAAGCACGAGTATCCAGCGATGCACGCCGGAAGTGCGCAGAAGCTTTTGCGCGAGGGGCAGCGGCAGGCGCAGGGCGGAATCGTCGTAGGCCTTGCTGACGGTATTGAACAGGCCGCGCACGTGACCTTCCACCGCGCTGATGCCGCCGGAAGGCAGATTGGTCAGCAGTACGACCGTGTCCCCCACCTTGACTCCCAGATTCTCGGCCAGGCCACGCCCGAGCAGGATGCCCTTGGGATCGTCCGGCGACAGGTTCTCGCCGCCGCTGATGATGAGAACCCGGCTCACATCCCGCTCGGCGGCCGGATCCACCCCCTCGCCCAGAAAGGAGACGGTGGCTTCACCATGGCTGATCAAACCCGCCAAGGCCAGCCGGGGCGCCACCGTGCGCACGTGGGGCATTCCTTCCACCGCTTCCATTTCCGGCGACTGCTTCGGCATCAGGAAGCGCCACGGATCGGCCTGGCCGTCCTGCAGGTATCCCTGGCGCATCACGTGGACGTGACCCAGTCCGGCCTGGATGGCTCCCTCCCGGGACGCCCAGAAGACCCACTCGATGAATCCCGCCGCCAGGAGCAGCGCGATCACCCCGAAGGCGACCGCTGCGATTCCGAAGAGGCTGCGGCGATACTGGCGCGTCACGTTGCGGAAGGCCGTCAGGAATTCCAGCCAAGCGAGGTGCATGGGATCCTTTGCGTTACCGGACAGGAAAGCATGCCGAGCCGGACAGGCTCCCCTATGCATTGCGCAAACGCCTGCCCCGCCGTCATGGGACGCCTGTTATATTATCCGAACGACTGCCCGCAGGAGGAACAAATTGCCCCCCCTTTCCCCCACGCCTTCCACCTTCGACTACGACCAGGCGTTCTCCCGCAACATCGGCTGGGTCACCGAGGCCGAGCAGCGGACACTGCGGGACAAGCGGGTCGCCATCGCCGGCCTTGGCGGCGTGGGCGGCATCCATTTGCTGACGCTGGCCCGCCTGGGCATTGGCGGATTCACCATTGCCGATTTCGACACTTTCGACATCGCCAATTTCAACCGGCAGGCCGGCGCTACCGTCAGCACCCTGGGCGAGCCGAAATCCGAGGTACTCTCGCGCATGGCCCTGGACATCAATCCCGAAATCCGCCTGCAGGTCTTTCCCCAGGGCGTGAGCAGCGACCAGCTCGACGACTTTCTCGCCGATGCCGATGTCTACGTGGACGGACTTGATTTTTTCGCTTTCGCGGCCCGGCGGGAGACCTTTGCCGCCTGCGAGCGCAAGGGCATTCCGGTGGTCACCGCCGCCCCCCTGGGAATGGGCACGGCCTTGCTCGTCTTCGGTCCCGGCGGCATGGGCTTCGAGGAGTATTTCGGCTTCGCCGGTTGCGACGAGTTGGAAATGGCCATCCGCTTTCTCGTCGGTCTCTCCCCCGCCATGCTGCAGCGCGGTTACCTGGCGGACATTTCGAGGGTCAACCTCGCCGAACGGCGCGGCCCTTCCAGCGGCGCCTCGTGCCAACTCTGCGCCGGCGTGGCTGGCGTGGAAACCCTCAAGCTCCTGCTCGGACGCAAGGAGGTGCGTCTGGCCCCGTGGGGCTACCAGTTCGACGCCTATCGCCAGCGTTTTGTCCGGACCTGGCGGCCGGGAGGATTCCGCAACCCGCTGCAGATCCTCATGCGCACCCTCGTCCGGCAACAACTCAAGGCCGGCGCCCGCGCCTAGGGCACTGCCATGGACCACGCCACCATCCTGAAGATACTCGAACTCGCACGGTGGGCACCCAGCGGCGACAATACCCAGCCCTGGCGATTCGAAATCGTCGCCCCCGACCAGATCGTCGTCCACGGGCACGACACCCGCGACTGGTGCGTCTACGATTTCGACGGCCACGCCAGCCACATGGCCCATGGGGCGCTCCTGGAGACCCTGCGCATTGCCGCCACCGGCTTCGGCCAGGAAGCCACCTGGACGCGCCGCCCCGAGAGCCCGGATGCGACACCCGTTTTCGATGTCAGACTGACGCCATGCCCCGCCCCGAGCGCCCACGAACTTTTCCCCTATATCACCCGGCGTGTCGTGCAACGACGGCCGATGTCGGCGGCCCCCGCGGGACCGGAGGCACTGGCGGCACTCGCCACCGCCGTCGGCCCCCGTTATGAGCTTCGGTATTTCAGCACGTGGTCGCAAAAGATCCAGGTAGCGGGGCTGCTCTGGCGCAATGCCCATATTCGCCTGACCTGCCCGGAAGCCTACGCCGTGCACAAGGAAATCATCGAATGGGGCGCCCGCTTCAGCAAGGACCGCATTCCGCAGCATGCGGTGGGGGTCGACCCCGCGACCGCAGTATTGATGCGCTGGGTAATGGGCGATTGGCGGCGAGTCGCTTTCTTCAATCGCTATCTCTTTGGCACGGTCGCTCCTCGCATCCAGCTCGACCTCCTGCCCGCGCTGATGTGTGCGGGACATGTGCTGCTGATTCCCCGCCATCCCCTCGCATCCGTCGCCGACTACGTCGATGCCGGCATCGCCATGCAGCGGCTCTGGCTGACGGTGACCCGGCTCGGCCTGCACCTGCAGCCGGAAATGACCCCGGTGATTTTCCGCTGGTACGCCAATGCCTCCCGCAGCATTTCCGCCCAGGAAGGGATCGACGCCAGCGCCGCCAGGCTCGCCAGGGAATTCGAGGGCCTGGCCGGCGCCAACCCCGCCACGCCTTTCGCCTTTTTCTGCCGCATCGGGCGCTCCACCCCACCGACGTCTCGCTCAATCCGGAAAGACCTGGATGAGTTGATCGCCTAACCTGGATATCTCATGAAGCGCCCTCCCGGACCCGATCTGTTATCGACCCATGCCGCTTGCGGCGGCCATGGCGAAGTTGCCGGTTGGCAGGGTTAGGCTGCCATGGAGTCTGGCCGCACGAGAGTCTTGTTCGTCGCCGAGGGCGCCACTCTCGCCCACGTGGGGAGGCCTCTGCAGCTCGCGCGCAGCCTCGATCCGGAAACATTCGATATCAGTTTTGCCCGCCCCGAAGCCTTCGCCTGGCTCACCCGGGAAGAGCGGTTCCCGCTTCTGCCGCTACGCTCCCAGGACAGCTCGATCTTCGCGCGGCGCCTCGACGCGGGACGCCCCCTCTACGACTTCGCGACGCTGGTCGCTTACGTCGAAGAAGACCTCGCCCTTCTGGCTGCGGCAAAACCCGATGTGGTCGTGGGTGATTTTCGCCTCTCCCTGTCGGTCAGCGCCCGCCTGGCCGGCACCCCCTACGCCACCATCTGCGATGCCTACTGGAGCCCGGAAACCCCCTTGCGTCCGCAGCTTCCGGTTCTCTGGCATACCCGTTACGCCCCTCTGGGCGTGGCCAAGCTGCTCTTCCGATGGGTTGCGCCATACGCCTTTCGCCTCCATGCCAGGCCCATGGAACAACTGCGGGCCCGCTATGGGCTTCCGCCCCTGGGCGGAGACCTGCGCCGGTGTTACACGGACGCCGATCTTCGGCTCTTCGCCAATTTCCGCATGCTTTTCCCGGAAACGGACGCGACGCCCGCGGCCGATTTCCTCGGTCCCCTCGCCTGGTCACCGCCGGACGACCCCGGTCTCGAAGCCACCCTCGGCAGCGAACCCCTTATCTACGTCACCATGGGCAGTTCCGGCGACCCAGGTGCGCTGGCGCAGCTCCTTCCCGCCCTGGCGGAGACAGGGCTGCCCGTTGCCGTTGCAGGTGCCGGCAAGACTGTCCCGTCCATGGCGAAATATCCGGCCAACGTCCGCGTGTTCGATTTTCTTCCCGGCGACCAGATGTGCCGCCGTGCCCGCCTCGTCGTCTGCAACGGCGGCAGCCCCACCACCAATCAGGCCCTCCGGGCCGGCGTTCCCGTCCTCGGCATTTGCAGGAACATGGACCAGTTCCTCAACATGAATGCGGTTGAAGCCTTTGGCGCAGGACTGGGCCTCCGCTCCGACCGGCTGGATCCCGCATCGCTGCGCTCGCGCATCGCGGCGCTGCTGAGCGAACCGTCCTATGGGGCCCAGGCGAAGAAGCTGCAACGGACGGTGGGCCAGGAATCGGCCTTCGCCACATACCTGGAACGACTCGTCACGCCTCGCCTCCACTAGTTCCGCAACCTTCGCCCCAGCCCACGGACCCCCGCAATGAGAAAAATCACGCCGCTGCCGATCATCCAATTTTCCACTCTCGTCAGCGCGGAGGCCGCGGTGGCTGCAGTGATCGGCTACTACGGGACCATACCCCTCATCGGCACGGATTTCCGGGGCATCGCCGCGGTTGCCGGAGGCATTGCCGCATTCTATCTACTGGCGATCGGCGCTTTCCGCGCCATCCAGGCCGCGGCACCAGTGCCGATCGGCCCCATCGCCGCCGGCAGCCGGGACGAGGGCCGCGCCTTCCTGTACATCCTGCACTACCTGATGCTCTTCAACCCCCTCATCTTCAGCCGGACCATGCCGGTTCCGCTGATGCGCCTGGTGCTGGGCGCGCTGGGCGCACGCATGGGGAGGAATTCGTACTCGTCCGGAATCATGATGGACCCCCAGTTCGTTTCCGTCGGTGACGACACGATCATCGGCAACAGCGCCATGATCATTCCCCATGTCATCGAAGGAAGCGATCTGGGCTTCTACCGTGTGCGCCTGGGAAGCCGCGTCACCATCGGCGCCCGCGCCGTGATCATGGCCGATGTCAGCATCGGCGACGATGCCATCGTCGCTATCCAGTCGGTCGTCACCAAGGGTACGGTCATCGGCCCCGGGGAAGTCTGGGGTGGCACCCCCGCCCGCTGCCTGCGCAAACCCCAATGAAAAAGGCCTCCACCAGGGAGGCCTTCTGCGCTTGACTCAGCAGCCCGATCAGGCGGCCTTGCGACGGCGCATGTAACCCAGGCCAGCCAGGCCAAGGCCGATCAGGGCCAGGGCACCCGGTTCCGGAACTGAGGTCACGGAGGTGTTCATGTCCACCTGCAGAACCAGGGAGGGAACATTGGTCGGGCCAAACGGATTGGAAGCGCCGTTGTTGCCCGGGCTGCCCGAAATGTCGCTGGCCAGCCAGCCGTTGGTATTGAAAATACCGAGCTGCAGGGTGGTCACGCTGTTGGCACCGCCCAGGTCGGGAGTGACATAGGCAGGATCGGTCTGGTTGATCCAGGCCAGGATCGTGCTGAAGCCGAAACCGCTGGTGGCGCTGATGGCGGTGAAGCTGCCGCCAGCCTGCGGGCCGACCAAGCCGGAGAAGATCTTCACGCCGTCGGTAATGCCGGCGCCGGTCTTGTAATTGCCGTCCGGGGTGGTGTCGTAATACACCGCAAAGTTGCCGCCGGTGATGTTGAAGGTGCAGCTAGCCGGCGTCGGGCAGGTCGCCGTTTCGTTCAGGTGGCCGAAGACGGTGTATTCATAGGTGCCGGAATCGCCCAGACGACGAACCAGATTGCCTTCGGGGATCAGGCCACCGCCTTCGAGGGACAGCGAAGTGGCGGTCGCCCAGAAATCGATCGTGAAATTGTTGCCGGTCGTCGCGGTAAAGCCATACACCGCTGCCGTGCCCAGCGCATCCCAGTCGAAACCGCTGAGGGGGCTGAAGGAACCGTCGGCGTTGGTGATGGTAACGGGCAACGGGGTAGCCATCGCTCCCATGGACCCAGTCAAAGCCACCGCCGCCGCTAAGGTCTTGAGCTTAGTCTTGAACATAATCTTCTCCTAAAAACGGGCAGTGGATGCCCTCTACCGCTTAACTAACCCTGGCCAACCCAGGCTCGACAGGGTAAGAGCAACGACTATGCCAATTAAAATTTTTCTTTTTAAATCATCAACCTGCCCAGACGGACTCGATTGAACAAATGGCCCATGTAAAATTTTCTGACATGTGGCCGCCATCAGAAATCGAAGTCCCGGGCTGAGTCATGGGGCGCGGCAGACCGGGTACACGGCGCCAGACTGTCGCCCAGTTCCGGCTCCCGCTCAACCAGTCCCGTCGCCCCGCCATCCTTCCCGGTGATGGGCGAGGACCTCCCCTAGAAGCTGTAGCGGACTTCCGAATACACCCTGTCCTTGCTGTCGAATTGACCGAACAAGGCGGCAGGAGACCCCTTGAAAATATCGGCCCCGACCAGCAGGCGCCAGTTCCGCTCGAAGTTCCAGGCGACCCGAGGCCGGAACAGCCAGTCCGGGCGGTTGAAACTGGCGATGAAGGTCGCCTGGGCCTCCAGGCGTTCCGTCAGTTTGCCGTTCAGGTAAAGGCTGTAGCCATTTTCCCGGTGATCGGGAATGGTGTCCTGGTCATGGTCGAAATAGACCCGCTGAAACACCTGTACGTTCAGCCGGGTTTCCGCCGGCAACGTGAAGTCCAGGCCAGCCGCCCAATCCAGGGTGTTCTGGCGCACCAGTCCGTCACCGTCGGTCACGCGCAGAACCGGATATTTCCGGCCTTCCGTGTAAACGGCTTCGGCCTTGAATACCATGTTGCCAAAGTCCTTGGCGACGGTACCGCCATACTGGTTGATGCGATCGTGGCGAGCCTGATAGACGTAAGGGAAAGTCGGTCCCGCACCGATGCTGCGGTAAAAGGTCGCCTGGACATCCATGCTGCTGTAGGCGAAGGCCGAGACGTCCCAGCCCGCCTTGAGGGTAGACAGGCGCAGGCCGTAGTTCATGTGGTCGGCATTGGCCTTGGGCCTCTGTTCAGCGCGATAGATGGATCCGCCCGGAGGATTCGGTTGCCAGGGAAAGAACTCGGCCCCCGGCTTGCCGATGCGGTCGTAGCTCGCCACCGGGATCCAGAGGAATTCGGCATGGAAATCGTCCTTGAAATACTCGGCCCGGGCGGCCCACTGGGGAATGCGCATGGCATCGAATTCCGGCAGGACGAATTCGCGCAAGTCCCGTGCCGACACGACATCGGCAAAAAACAGGCCGACCATTTCCCCCCACACCACGTGCTGGCGCCCAAGGCGGAAATCCCAGTTTCCGGCGCTGATGTCGAGGTAGTTTTCCCGCAGTGAGAAATCGGAGCGCTGGTTGCGCTCCACGTCCGGCGGGTAGTAGTCGTTGATGCCGTAGACGAAATCATAGTCGGCGCGGGCGCTCAGCTTCCACTTGATGCCATCGCCGAGGGATCCCTGGGACGCCAGTTCGGCCCGGGTCCGCATTTTCGACCAGTGTTCGGGCGCGGCCGTGGTGCGGGCCAATTCAAACTGCAAATAGCCCTTCACCCCGCTACCAGCCGCCTCCTCCTTGGCTTTCGCCCCGGAGTCCGGCAGGTCGTCGCCAAACAGGTCATCCCTCCCGGCTGCCCCGGCAAGACCGACCATCGACGACAATATCAGCGCCACGGCCCAATGGCTTCCGATTCGCAGCATCCCTCTATTTTCCACTGTATTTCCCCCGTGATCGCGGCAGGTACATCCCCCGCCGCCGTTCATTCTTCAGCGTCTCCGGCGGCCAGTTCGGAAAGATTGCGGACCCGGACGGTACTCCATTCTCCGTCTTCATTCCGCACGCCGAGCGCCTTCACGATCCCATCCTCCATGCGCACCAGGCGATCGGCGGTGTCGATCACCTTCTGGTCGTGGGTTGAGAATATGAACGTGGTACCCAGTTTCCGGTTGATCGCTTTCATCAGCCGCAGGATTTCCCTCCCCGTCGCCTTGTCGAGGTTGGCGGTGGGCTCGTCGGCCAGCACCAGTGCCGGCTGGATGGCCAGGGCACGGGCGATGGCCACCCGCTGCCGTTGGCCGCCGCTCAGCTGGTTTGGCCGGTGATGGGCGTATTTTTCCAGGCCGACCATGGCCAGGAAATAGGCCACGCGCCGTTGGCGCTCCTCCTTGCCGACGTCTTTGCGCAGCAGGAGCGGATACTCGACGTTCTCGGCTGCGGACAGAACCGGTAGAAGATTGAACGTCTGAAATATAAAACCAATCGTCCGCGACCTCAGCTCCGCCAGCTCGTCCGGCGACTTTTCGGTAACGTCCTGATCGTTGATGAATATCTTGCCACTGGTCGGCTTGTCGATGCAGCCGATGAGGTTGAGCAGTGTTGTCTTCCCGCTTCCGGAAGGCCCGGCGATGGCCAGGAAGACCCCAGGTTCAATGGACAGTGTAATATCATTGACGGCCTGGACAATCTGCTCGCCCAGCAGGTAATCCTTAAAGACCCGTTCAATGCGCACTACGCTCATAGCAGATCACAGGCGCCCAATGGGCTGCCGCAGGTTCTTCAGGATAGCCGGAGCGAAAATGACAATGCAATCACTGCTTACCATCGTCCGTTCGATACTCTTCACTTTGGGTCTCGCCACCAACAGTATTTACTCCCTGGCCGAGGAGCCTGCCCCGCCCCCCACGGACGACGCATATGCCCGAAGTATAGTGGAAAAGGCCGACCAGGTACGCTTTCCTGCCGAAGGTTTCCAGGTGGATATTGGCATTGTCACCACACAATCCGACACCGCGACGGAAACGCGCAAGTACCGGGTTCTGTCCAAGGGCAACGAAAACACCGTTGTCATGGTCACCGAACCAGCCTCGGAACGAGGTCAGATCCTCCTCATGAAGGGCCGCGACCTGTGGGTGTTCATGCCGGATGTCTCGCAACCGGTCCGCATCTCCCTTGCCCAGCGCCTAACAGGCCAGGTGGCCAACGGCGACCTTGCCCGCGCCAATTTCTCGGGGGATTACAACCCGAAGATTCTGCGTACGGAATCCATCGGCAACGAACAATACTACGTCCTGGAGCTGACAGCGGTAGACCGGGGCGTCACTTATCAGCGCGTGGTGTACTGGGTCAATCGAAAAAATCACTGGCCCCTGAAGGCGGAGTTCTATTCGCTGTCGAACCGGCTCCTCAAGCGATGCAGCTACGAAAACTTCCAGCCCATGGTCGGCAAGTCCCGTCCTACCCGCCTGGTCATGGAAGACGCCCTGCGCGGCAACGAGAAATCCGTTCTGGAATACAGTGCCATGAAGTTGCGGGACTTGCCGGACAAGATATTCACCAAGGACTACCTGAAAAAGCTAGACTGACGCTTGGCGTCCGGCCAGCATGCCGTCCGTCAGCCCCGTCAGCCCACTGCCCACTGGAGATTCCCGCGGCCGCAGTTATCCGCTTCACCGCCCGCAAACATGTCAGTACTTAATTTCAGCGAAGGCTACCGACAGTATTTCGAAGTGATTCCTGCGGACACGGAAGCCCTCAGGCAGGAAAACTATCGTCTTCGCCACGAAGTTTACTGCCGTGACCTCGGCTACGAGGCAACGAGGGAAGATGGTCTGGAGAGCGATGACTACGATCGGCACTCCCTTCACTGCCTGGTGCGGGCCTTGGGCTCGGGAGCGTTCGTCGGTTGCGCCCGGATCGTGATGGCCGATCCTACTGCCCCGGACAAACCCCTCCCCTTCGAGGCCGCCTGCAGCTCGTCGCTGGACCAGCGGGTCCTTGCCCCTCGGCGGCTTGATCGCTCGAAAATGGCCGAAATCTCCCGTCTGGCAATCCTTGGCCGCTACCGGCGTCGGAAAGGCGAGAACAACCGCCCCTTTGCCCTGGAAACCCATCCCCAGGAGGGGCAGCAGCTTCGACTCCCCTATCTGCCGGTGGCGCTCTATCTAGCTTTGCTCGCGCTGGCCCGCCGCCAGGGTATCGAAACACTATTCGTCCTGACCGAACCCAGGTTGGCAAGCAGCGTAAATCGCCTGGGCGGTGAACTGATTCCAGTGGGAGGCCCCGTCGAGCATCGGGGAATGCGCATCCCTTCGATGATGGATGTCTCTGCCACCATTGGTGCCATGAACTCGTACGTACGATCTTTTTTTGAGTTGATCGCCGACGAAATCGATGCGTTTCGTAGCCAAGCCATTCCAACCGGCTCCGCTACCGACGATATCAGCGAATTCCTTCGACGCGCCTGATGTGTTCCAGCAGACCCAGGGCAGCCTGCTCGCAGAGTTCCAGCACCCGCTCGAAACCAGCCCGATTGCCGTAATAAGGATCGGGAATCTCGGCAGACTCCAGCCCTTCGGCAAAATCAAGCATCAGCCTTACCTTGCCCAGAAGCGCCTCGTCCGGACAGAAACGGCGTAGCGCTTCCAGATTCTGCCGGTCAGCGGCGAGCAACAGATCGAAGCGCGAAAAATCTTCCCGCGACACCTTGCGTGCTCGCAGGTCGACCAGGCTATAGCCCCGCTTTTCTGCCGCTTGGCAGGCTCGTTCGTCGGGTGGTTCGCCAACGTGATAGGAGTGCGTTCCGGCCGAATCGAATTCCACGGCGGCCGCGAGCCCCTGCTCCTTGGCCAGGGCTCGCGCCACCCCTTCCGCCATGGGCGAGCGGCAAATGTTCCCCATGCACACCATCAGGACTCTGAACATTTTGAACCCGGCGCAAAAAAGCAAAAAGCCTGAAAAATCAGGCTTGATGTCAATGGTCGGAGTGACATGATTCGAACATGCGACCCCTGCGTCCCGAACGCAGTGCTCTACCAGGCTGAGCTACACTCCGAGGGCCGCGAGAGCTAGTGATTTCTCTCGACAGCAAAGAAGGTTAATTGTAGCAGAGCTTCGCGATAATTTGAATCCCTGACGCAGGCCAGCGCTTGTCTTGCGGCCTCCGCCTCCCGTGCCGCCTGCTGCCGCGCGTGTTCCAGGGCCCCCGAGTCGCGGATGGCCTGCAGGACCGCCGGAAAATCATCCCGCCCCCCTTCTTCGATGGCCCGCCGCACGCAGGCCGCCTGATCGGGGGTACCTTTTTGCATGACATGGATAAGAGGCAGAGTGGGCTTGCCCTCCGCCAGGTCGTCGCCGAGATGCTTGCCGGTCTCGGCCTCCTGTCCCGAGTAGTCAAGGACGTCATCCACCAGTTGAAAGGCCGTGCCCAGGTGCATGCCATACGAAGCCAGTGCCCACTCCACCGAGGAGTCGCCTCCGCCGACGATGGCCCCCAACTGTGCCGCCGCCTCGAACAGCTTTGCGGTCTTGTAGCGAATTACCTGAAGGTAGCGTGCTTCGTCCACATCCGCGTCGTGACAATTCATGAGTTGGAGCACCTCCCCCTCGGCAATGATGTTGGTGGCGTCGGAGAGTACTTGCATGATTCTCATGTCGCTGACGCCGACCATCATCTGGAAGGCCCGGGAATAGAGAAAATCTCCGACCAACACGCTGGCAGCATTGCCGAACATGGCATTGGCCGTCTCGCGCCCGCGCCGCAGTTCGGATTCATCGACGACATCATCGTGCAACAGGGTGGCGGTATGGATGAACTCCACTACGGCCGCCAGTTCGTGGTGGTGTCGGCCGGAATAGCCCAGGGCACCTGCGGCGAGGAGGACGAGTGCCGGCCGCAAGCGTTTGCCGCCACTATTGATGATGTATTCCGCCACTTGCCGGACGAGAACGACTTCGGAATGGAGCCGTTCGCGGATAACCGCATCCACGGCCTTCATATCGGGCCCGATCAGGGCGTACAACTGTTCCAGAGTCACGGCAGGCTAGGGATTGACGAAGCGTTGAATGTTAGGCCCCGTGCCCCGGCAGCGTCAAGGCTGGCGCAGTCAATTCTTAGGCTGGTGCCCGCCTTTCGGCTAAACTGCGCAGATTCGCATCGTCACGGAAAAGCGTATGGAGATTCGCTCGATCATCAATCCGGTAGTCCACGACCGGGACGCGCTGGAAGAGTTCGTAGACGTATTGGCCGACCGAGCGCCAACCATCGAGCGGGACGTCGCACACCTGCGCAAGGCGCCGTCGGACGGGGAGGCCATCGGGAATCTCTTTCGTGCCGTGCACAACATCAAAGGGGACGCAGCGCTTTGCAAGTTCGAGCTGGCGATCGCCATTGCCCATCCGTTCGAGTCGGTACTCAGCCGCTTCCGCGAAGGCGCCATCGCCTTTTCCGACCTCCTCGCGGAAGCCCTCCTCCTGGCACTCGACCGCCTGGAACTGGCAACCCATAGCGTGGTCCAGCAGAAGTCTCTTGAAGCCTTACGCCTCGTCCCGTTGGTCGAGGGCCTGGAGAAGCTTGCCGCTGCTCCACCCCGGGAAGTGGACCAGGTCTGCCGGGAATTGATAGAGGCGGTCACGGGTTTTCCGCCGGTTATCGCCAGCCTATCCTCCAAGGCGCCAGTCGGGGCATCTGCCACAGCCGACCTGCAGTTTTTCCGATCACTCGCCCTACAGTTTGAAAGCCGCTCGCCGCTCTTCAAGGGACGCACCATGCGGATCCTGCGCCTTGCGCTGGAAACCAACAAAGCGGCGGGCTCGCCAGTGGATGCGGCGCAACTGGAAGCAGCCGTTTATATGCACGATGTCGGAATGATGCTCCTCCCCGAACCGATCTGGTTGAAAGTCGGACGTATGACTCCGGAAGACAAGCAGGCCCTGCGTAACCACCCAGGCTATGGAGCCGGGCTCATGCAACGGATGCCCGGTTGGGAGTCAGCCGCCGAGATGGTTGCCCAGCACCACGAAATGCCAGATGGTGGCGGTTATCCGCGGCAGCTGAAATCCGACCAGATTTGCCCGGGCGCGAAAATACTGGCCATCGTCGACGCCTTCGAGGCAGTCATGCTGAAACATATTCACCGTGGAAAGAATCGATCGGTATTGCGGGCCATCGCCGAAGTCAATGCTTGCGATAATCAATTTGCACCGGAGTGGATCGGGCCCTTCAATACGGTGATCCGCAAAACCATCGAAGCATGACGGCCCCCGACTTGCAACGCCGCTTCAGCGGCGTTTCGCGCCTTTTCGGCGCCGAGGGCGCGGAACGGATCGCCCGCAGCCATGCTTGCGTCGTCGGCGTCGGCGGCGTTGGCTCCTGGGCGGTAGAGGCGCTGGCCCGCACCGGCGTCGGCGCCCTCACCCTCGTCGATCTCGACATGGTGGCGGAATCCAACACCAATCGGCAGATCCAGGCCTTGGACGATTTCTACGGCGCCGCCAAGGTTGAAGTCCTGGCGGAACGCGTGCGAGCCATCAACCCCGCCTGCCGCATCACGGTTATTGAGGAATTCGTAACCCCTGAAAACGTGAGCCCCCTGCTGGCCGGCCCCTTTGACGGCGTGCTCGACGCCATCGACCAGGTCCGTGCCAAGGTGGCCATGATCGCTCACTGCCACGCCCGAGGCATGCCCATCGTCACTGCCGGCGCCGCTGGCGGCCAGGTGGATCCGATCCGTATTGCACGCTGCGATCTTGCTCAGACAGTACAAGATCCCTTGCTGGCCAAAGTGCGTTCGGCACTGCGACGCTGGCACCAGTTCCCCCGCGATCCAAAGCGCAAATTCGGGGTAACCGCCATTTATTCAACCGAGCCCTTACGCTACCCGGCCAGCGCCGGTTGCGCCAGCGATGGGCAGGCAAGCGGCCTCAACTGTGCGGGTTTTGGCTCCTCGGTATGCGTCACCGC
The DNA here is from genome assembly GCA_036732025.1 of Rhodocyclaceae bacterium. GTDB lineage: Bacteria > Pseudomonadota > Gammaproteobacteria > Burkholderiales > Rhodocyclaceae > SSSZ01. The sequence goes on along the minus strand of DAINDE010000049.1, from coordinate 1,207 downwards.
ATCCTTCGGGCTGGCTGCCGCCGCAGCCCTGATTGAGCGGTTTGTCGCTTCGTGACCCCGAAATCAGTCACAGCGAGCTGGGATGCCACAGCTCCCTGGTCGCCCCCCCATCGACACGACGTTCATCGGGCCCTGCCATCAAGCCAGATGCCCAGGCCCTGCGCGTTCAACTCAAGATCAGTCTCCCAAATGATACGCAGCGTTTCTTCCGGCAACTGAACACCGTGGGAACGCGCCTCGGCGAGGAGATATCTTTCGAGGTCATGCCGCAACAGACCATGACGCATGGCACCATCGGCAGCAGCGTGCCGCAGGGCGATTTCGACGTGGACAGCCAGGCGGCGCAATAAGTCCTCGCCCAGCGCCTGGACATCGCCCACACGACCATAGTGGGTGAGATACATTGCTTCCGGCTTTAGGTCCAACAGCCTCTTGATCGAGCTTTCCATAGCCACCGGATCAAATTGGGTTGGGGTCGTTGTGGGAAAGATAAAGGCCCGCCCGGCCACATCCATCTCCCGATAGGAGAGCCCAAACATGTCGCCAGTAAATATTCCTCCGGTATCCAGGTCCTGAAGGCAAATATGGTGTTTGGCGTGCCCAGGTGTATCAAGACACCGTAAGGTCCTTCCGGCGAGTGAAAGATCCTGGCCTTCCTCGGCGCTAACGATGCGCTCCATCGGAACCGGCAGGATTTCACCGTAAGTCCTGGCGACATATTCAGCACCGTAGACGGCCGAAACTCCTTCGACCAGTCTGGTCGGTTCGGCCATATGCCGGGCACCCCGCGGATGAACAACCAGCTCAGCCGTCGGGAACGCCTTCATCAGATAGCCCGCTCCACCCGCATGGTCAAGGTGGATATGAGTCAGCACGACGTAATCCACCGCCCCGGGGCCGAGATCCAGCCGCTTCAGGGCAGCGAGCGTATTGGGTAAAGAGTCCCGGCTACCCGTGTCGACAATCGCCACGCGGCCTTCGTTGACGACCAGATGGATGGCAGCGAGGAGTGGCCGAACATAGCCGGAGTCAAAAGCGACGATACCGTTGCCGTAATCTCTCCAGTCAAACATGTCCGTTCCTAAGCTCCGCCAGGCGCCCGATTATACGCACACGATCCTCGGAAACAGTTGGCAGCAGTACTTCCAAATGGCGAAACCCCCGCCAGAGTGTATCTGGAGGGGGTTTCTGGTATGGAGCCTGGCGA
>DAINDE010000048.1:0-28646 GCA_036732025.1 Rhodocyclaceae bacterium | reverse complement strand
TCGACGGGCGCAGCCTGCGCGCCTTCGACGGCCGCGAGACGGCGCCCCGGGCGGCGATGCCGGAACTGTTCCTCAAGCCCGACGGCACGCCCATGGCCTTCGCCGAAGCCGTCGTCGGCGGCCGGTCGGTAGGCACCCCGGGGGTGCTGCGCCTGCTGGAGATGGCCCATCGCCGCTTCGGGCGCCTGCCCTGGGCGGACCTCTTCCAGCCGGCCATCCGCCTGGCGGAGGAAGGCTTTCCCGTGGGCCCCCGCCTGCACGCCCTGCTGGAAAAGGAAAAGGACCTGGTGCGCGACCCGGCGGCGCGGGCCTATTTCTATCGTCCCGACGGCAGCCCCTGGCCGGTTGGCCATGTCCTGCGCAACCCGGCCCTGGCGGCGCTGCTGCGGCGGGTGGCGGCGGAGGGGCCGGACGCCTTCTACGTCGGCGCCGTGGCCCGGGACATCGTGGACAAGGTGCGCAGCCACTCCGCCAACCCGGGGCTGCTCGACGCCGACGATCTCTCCGGTTACTGGGCGGTGACGCGGGAGCCGGTATGCCTGCGCCACCACCTGGACCGGGTGTGCGGCTTCCCGCCGCCGTCCTCCGGCGGCATCGCCGTCGGCCAGATTCTCGGCATCGCCGGCCGCCGTGGCATCGCCGCCCATCCGCCGGTGGCCGGGGAGCCGGACCCGGCCGCCGTCCACCTCTTTGCCGAGGCGGGCCGGCTGGCCTTCGCCGACCGGGAAGCCTACGTCGCCGACCCGGCCTATTTCAGGACGCCGGCGGGGCTCCTCGACGATTCCTACCTGGATGCCCGTTCCCGCCTGATCGGCGAGACCAGCCTGGGCAAGGCCCGTCCCGGCCGCCTGCCGGGGGCGCCCCGGGGCGCGGCGGACGCCACCGAGGAGCGGCCGGCCACCTCCCATCTTTCCGTCGTCGACCGCCAGGGCCAGGCGGTGGCCATGACCACCACCATCGAGGCGGGCTTCGGGGCGCGGTTGATGGTGCACGGCTTCCTGCTCAACAACCAGTTGACCGATTTTTCCTTCCTCCCGACGGGGGAGGGCGGCCCCGTGCCCAACCGGGTGGAGGGGGGCAAGCGGCCGCGCTCATCGATGGCGCCGACCATGGTCTTCGGACCCGACGGCCGGCTCAAGGCGGTGCTCGGCTCCGCCGGCGGCCCCTGGATCATCCAGCACGTGGCCAAGACCCTGGTGGCGATGCTGGACTGGCGACTGGACCCGGCGGAGGCTGTCGCCCTGCCCAATTTCGGCAGCCGCAACGGACCGACGGAAATCGAGGCCGGTTACGCCGAGTCTGCCCTGGCGGCGGAGTTGCGGCGGCGGGGACACGAGGTCGGGGAAACGGCGGTGCCGTCCGGGCTGGCGGTCATCCTGCGCACGCCGGAGGGCTGGGTGGGGGTGGCCGATCCGCGGCGGGAGGGGATGCCGGTCGGCCATTAGGGGACCGTTTCTGGCGGGCTGCCGGGCAAGGGCGTAACATCGGCCATGGATGGACGCGCGAATAATTCCCCGGGAGGTCAGGCCATGAAGTTCCACTGGCATTCGCTGCGCACGCGGCTGGTGGTCGGCGTGCTTTGCGCCACCGTCCTCGTCCTGTGGCTGGCCGCCTATTTCATCGGCCGCCACTTGCGGGCGGACATGGAGGCCGTGATCTCGGCCCAGCAGTATTCGGCAGTTTCCCTGGTGGCGGCGGAGATCGACCGGGCGGTGCGCGAGCGCATCGCCGTCCTGCGCCAGATCGCCGGGCCTCTGGCCGACCGGCGCTTTAGCCAGCCGCGGGAGGCCCAGCGCTATCTGGAGGAGCAGGGGGGGCTGCTCCCGCTCTTCAACTGGGGCGCCATCATCGTCGACGCCGAAGGGACGGCCGTCGCCAGCATTCCCGGCGAACTTGGGCGGGTGGGCACCCGATACGGGGATCTGTTCTTCCTGCGGCAGGTTTTCGCCAGCGGCGAGCCCCTGGTCACCGAGCCCCTGGTCGGGCGGGCCACGGGGGTACCGGTGGTGACTGTGGTGGTACCCATCCGGGACGGCGGCGGCAAAGTGCTGGGGGCGGTTTTCGGCATCACCAACCTGGAGCAGCCCAACTTCCTCGACGAGATCAGCACCGCCAAGTACGGGCAGACCGGCGACTTCCTGCTGACGGCGCCGCAGTCGCGGGTCTTCATCGCCGCTTCCGACAAGCGGCGGGTGATGAAGTCCGGCCCGCCCCGCGGGGTGAACCCGGTGTACGACCGCTATCTCGACGGCGCCGAGGGGTCCGGGGTGGCCGTCAGTTCGCGGGGTGTGGAGGAATTGTCGTCGTCCCGGCGCATTCCCGCCACCGGCTGGCTGATGCAGGCGGTCCTGCCGACGGAAGAAGCCTTTGCCCCCATCCGCAGGGTCCAGCAGCATCTGCTGCTGACCTCGCTCTTCCTCACGCTCCTGGCCGGCGGCCTGGCCTGGTGGTGGCTGCGCCGCCAGCTGGCGCCCCTGGAGGAAGCGGCCGGGTTGCTGGGCCGCATGGGCAGCGGCGCGTTGCCGCGACAGCCCTTGCCGGTGCGCCGGGATGACGAGATCGGCGAACTGGCCCGGGCTTTCAACGGCCTCCTCCGGGCCATCGTGGAAAAGGAGGCGGAGGCGGCGGAAAACGAGGCCAACCGCCGGGTGCGCAAGATCCTGGCCCATGTGCCCAGCATGGTCTTCCAGTACCGCCTCCACGCCGACGGCAGCGGTTCCTTCCCCTTCGCCAGCGAGGGGGTGCGCGCCATCTACGGCGTCGCCGCCGAGGAACTCGAACACAATGCCCGCACCATCCGGCGCATGGTGCATCCCGATGACCATCGGCGCTTTTTCGATTCCCTGCACGCGTCGGCCAGGACCCTGGAGCCCTGGGCGGTGGATTACCGCATCGTCCTGCCCGACGGACAGACGAAGTGGCTGCACGTGGACGCGGTGCCGGAGAAGAACGAGGCTGGCTTCGTCACCTGGTACGGTTCCGTCACCGACATTTCCGCCACCAAGGCCCTGGAACAGGAACTGGAGGTGCACCGCCACCATCTGGAGGATCTGGTGGCCCGGCGCACGGCCGAACTGGCCGGCGCCAAGGAGGCGGCGGAGGCGGCCAACGTGGCCAAGAGCGCCTTCCTCGCCAACATGTCCCACGAGATCCGCACGCCCTTGAACGCCATTACCGGCATGGCCTACCTCATCCGCCGCGCCGGCGTGCCGCCCGCCCAGGAGGAGCGCCTCGACCGCATCGACGCCGCCGGCCGCCACCTGCTGGAAACCATCAACGCCATCCTCGACCTGTCCAAGATCGAAGCGGGCAAGTTCAGCCTGGCGGAAGGCGAGGTGGCCCTCAACGCCATCATCGCCAACGTCGCCTCCATGGTGGGCCTGCGGGCCGAGGCCAAGGGGCTGGCGGTCGAGATCGATGTGCCCCTGCTCCCCGCCGGGTTGCTGGGCGACGCCACCCGCCTGCAGCAGGCCCTACTCAATTACGCCACCAACGCCGTGAAGTTCACCGAAAAGGGTCGGGTCGTGCTGCGCGCCCGGGTGGAGGCGGAAGACGCCGACAGCGTCCGGGTGCGTTTCGAAGTCGAGGACACCGGCATCGGCATTGCGCCGGATCGCATCGACCGGCTGTTCCTGGCCTTCGAGCAGGCGGACAGTTCGATCACGCGCCGGTATGGCGGCACCGGCCTGGGCCTGGCCATCACCCGCAAGCTCGCCCGCCTCATGGGGGGCGATGCCGGGGTGGAGAGTACGCCGGGAGCGGGCAGCCGCTTCTGGTTTACCGCCAGCCTGAAACGGGGGCAGCGGCCGGCTGTGGCCCCCCCGCGTGCCGCGGGCACGGCCGAGGCGGCGCTGAAGCAGGGCTACGCTGGAAAACGCGTCCTCCTGGTGGAGGACGAAATCATCAACCGCGAGGTGGCCCTGGACATCCTGGCCGACGTCGGGCTGGTGGCCGATTGTGCCGAAAACGGCCAGCAGGCGGTGGACATGGCGGCCGCCGGCAGCTACGACCTGATCCTGATGGACGTCCAGATGCCGCGCCTGGATGGCCTCGAGGCCACCCGGCGCATCCGTGCCCGGCCCGGCGGCGGTGCCGTTCCCATCGTCGCCATGACCGCCAATGCCTTCGCCGAGGATCGGCAGCAGTGCCTGGCGGCCGGCATGAACGATTTCATCGCCAAGCCCCTGGAACCCGAGGCCTTTTTCGCCACCCTGCTGGCCTGGCTCTCCGGCAGGCTGGCGGTGGGGGCGGCGACGGCACCCCGCCCGCCCGAGGCGGGCCGGCCCAACTGAGGCGGCGGCGCCGCCGGTCCGTGGCCGCTGACAAAATTCCGCCATCTCCGGCCGGATGTGCTTGAATGATCCTATGACACTGCTGCGCATCGTCATCCTGTGGGGAGTCGTCCTGCTGGCGGGGTGTGCCCGGGCCGGGGCGCTGCCCCTGGAGCGCATCGTCCTGCCGCCGGGCTTCGCCATCGAATTGCTGGCGAGATTGCCCAACGCCCGGGCCATGGCCCTGGGGGCTGGCAACGTCCTGTACGTGGGCTCCATGGACGAGGGCAAGGTCTATGCCCTGGAACTGGACGAGGGCTGGCGGGTTCGCCGCCAGCACGTCATCGCCAGCGGCCTCCGGCTGCCGGTGGGCGTGGCCTGGCGGGACGGCAGCCTGTACGTTTCCGCCGTCGAGCGCATCCTGCGCTTCGACGGCATCGACCGCCGCCTCGACGACCCGCCGCCGCCGGTGGTGGTGACCGACCGCCTGCCCAGGGAAACCGCCCACGGCTGGCGTTTCATCGCCTTCGGACCGGACGGCTGGCTCTACGTGCCGGTGGGGGCCCCCTGCAACGTCTGCGCCCCGGACCCGGACCGCTATGCCGCCATCTTCCGCCTGAAGCCGGACGGCTCGGCCCTGGAGGTCGTTGCCCGGGGCGTGCGCAACAGTGTCGGCTTCGACTGGCGACCGGGCAGCGGCGAGCTGTGGTTTGCCGACGTCGGCCGCGACTGGCTGGGGGACGATGCTCCACCGGACGAGCTCAACCGCCTGGAGCGGAAGGGGCAGCACTTCGGCTACCCCTACTGCCACGGCGGCACCCTGGCCGACCCCGAATTCGGCGGCCAGCGGTCCTGCCGCGACTTCACCCCGCCGGCCCGGAACCTGGGCGCCCACGTGGCGCCCCTCGGCCTGCGCTTTTACAATGGCAACCAGTTTCCGCCGGCCTACCGTGGCCAGATCTTCATCGCCGAGCACGGCTCCTGGAACCGCAGCCGCAAGGTGGGCTACCGCATTAGCCTGGTGCGCGTCGCCGACGGCCAGGCGGTCGGCTACGAGCCCTTCGCCACCGGCTGGCTGCAGGGGGAATCCGCCTGGGGGCGCCCGGCCGACGTGCTGGTCCTGCCCGACGGCTCCCTGCTGGTTTCCGACGATGCCGCCGGGGCCATCTACCGCATCACCTATTCATCCGAACGAAAGAAGACGCCATGAATGACGAAAAACTCACCGACGCCGATCTGGACCGCCTGGAAGAACTGCTGGAGGGGCCGCTGTTCGATGGCGAAGCCATGCGCCTGGACGAAATCCAGGCCATGCTTTGCGCCGTGGCCAGCGGCCCCCGGGAGGTAGCTGCCGACGATTGGCTGGCGGAGGCCCTGGGGAGCAACATTCCGCAGGGGCCGGAGGGCGACGAGGCGGTGGCGTTGCTGGTGCGGCTGGCGGCCGAGATCGCCGCCGCCCTGGCTGCCGGGGAAACGGTGGCGCCGGTGCTCTACCCGGTGGAGGAAAATTCGGACGAATACGACTACGCCACCTGGGCCGACGCCTACGTCTTCGGCGCCGGCCTGTCGGGGGACTGGTACGAAGCGGCGGGCAAGCATGCCGAGGACCTGTCCGAACTGCTCGAACCGATGTTCCTGCTCAACGGCATGCTGCGGGAGGACGTGGAAGCGGCCGGCGAGCGCTGGTTCTCGCCCGCCGAGGAAGCCCGCCTGGTGGGGGAAACCCGGGAGGGGCTGCCGGACATCGTGCAGGCCTTGTACGACTTCTGGCGCAGCAAGCAGGAAACCGTTACCGTCCGCCACGATACGCCCAAGGTGGGGCGCAACGATCCTTGCCCCTGCGGCAGCGGCAAGAAGTTCAAGCAGTGCTGCGGCCATCCCGACCGCCTGAACTAACTGATCGGGGCGTGGACAAAAAAAGCCAGGGCAAGCCCTGGCTTTTTTGCGGCGGAACGCCGGATTACTTCTTGCCCTTGGGCGCAGCGGCCTTGGTGGCCTTCAGGGTGGCTTCGGTGGCGGCGGCGACGCTGGCTTCGGCCACTTCGGCAACCTGCTTGGAGGCCTTGCTGATGCCGTCGATGGCGTTGTTGGCGGCGGCCATGGCGGACTTCACCACGGCGACGACGGGCTCGGAACCGGCGGGGGCGCTGGCCAGGGCCTTGTCCACCAGGCCGGAGACCTTGGCGTTGGCTTCGGCGACCTGGGATTCGACGGCCTTGGCCAGCTTGTCCTTGGTTTCGGTGGTGATGGCGTACACGTTGCGGGAGTAGGCCAGGCCCTGCTCGATGGCGGGAGCGGCCAGGCTCTGCTGCAGGGCGACGAAGGACTGGACGTCCTTGGCGCCGAGGAGGGCGGAGGCGTTGGCGAAGGAGGTCTCGACCAGGGAACGGGTGGCGTTCAGGTTGAGGGTGGCCAGACGCTCGATGCTGTCGAAGGCGGTGTTGGCGAAGAAGAGGGCGGAATCGACGCCGGCCTTGGCGAAGTCTTGGGCGGAAACGGTCATGATGGGCTCCTGAAAAGTTGGGTTCTGGGTCTTGCAAATCGCATGTTGCACTGCAACATGGCTTTATTGTATGTCCGCTTTCGCCGTTGTCAACAACTTTTTGTGCGTTGCACCAAAACAATCATTTCCCGCCCCGGCCGGGGTCAGCGGGCGCCCCAGGGCTGGATCGGTACCGTCGAGATGGCGTTGGCCGGGGCGCCTTCGATGACCTTGCGGCTGATGGCCAGGTAAACCAGCACGTTGCGCTTCTGGTCGAAGAAGCGGGTGACCTTGGTTTCCTTGAAGAGGACCGAGGTGTCCTCGCTGAAGACCACCTCGTCCCTGGGCAGTTTTGCCGGCAGGGCGATGGGGCCCACCTGGCGGCAGGCCAGGGAGAACTGGGAGGGGTCTTCGGCCAGGCCGAAGCTGCCCGCCACGCCGCCGGTACGGGCCTGGCTCACGTGGCAGGTGACGCCCGGCACCCGGGGGTCGTCGAAGGCGTAGATGCAGACGCGATGGTTGGCGCCGATGAGCTTCCAGGCGGTGGTGACGCAGCCGACTTCCTCGCCGGCGGCAGGGAGGGCGAGGGCGGCGGCGAGGAGAGGAACGAGGCGTTTCATGGCGGGCTCCAGCGAAGGGGTTGCAGGCGGGCCACGTACTTGGCGAGGAGCTTGTAGATGTCCCGGTCGAACGGGGGGCGGGGCGCCGCCAGCAGGGCGGCGGCTTCCTCGTCGCTGCGGGCCGTGCCCAGGTAGCGCCAGCCGTCGACGAGATGGGCTTCATCCTCCTCCCGCAGGCAGGCGGGGCCGGAGAAGGGCCAGGATACCAGCTTGAGGCCGGCGAGAGCCCCCACCAGGCGCAGGGTGTGGCGGGCGATGGGCTCCCGGCCGACGCAGGCACCCTTGCAGCGGCGCACCTGGAAGCCGAAGCAGGGCTTGCCGGGGGCCGCTTTCTCCAGGCCCAGCAGTAGGTCGCAGAGATTGTGCTCCTCGGCCAGGGCGCGGAGCACATCGGTAGCTTCCTTGCGGTTGCGGAAGAGGCCGTAGCACGAGCCGCTCAGGCCGAAATCCACGTCCTGGGCCAGGGCCAGCCGGGGGCGCAGCCAGCCCTGCCCCTCGTCGCCGAGCTGCCAGGTGCAGGTTTCCTCGTTGCGGCGCAGGAGGCGGTTGTGGGTGGGTTGCAGTTCCTTGACCAGGGCGGCTTCCTTGAGGAGGGCGCCGACCTCGCCGGCGGTCTCGATCCAGTCGATGCGCCTCACCTGCTGGGCCAGGGCCATTTCCCGCGCGTTGGCATGGTCGGCGGCGAAATGGGAGAACACCCGCTGGCGCAGGTTCTTGGCCTTGCCGACGTAGAGGGGGAGATCGTTCTCGCCGTAGAAAAGGTAGACGCCGGAGCCGTCCGGCAGGTCGTCCACCAGCGCGGCGTCGAGATGGGCGGGCAGGCTGGGGTGGGCGTTGAGCTTGGCGAGGGCGTCGGCCACCGCTTCCGGGCCGGGGGCGGCATGGACCTTCTGCCAGAACTGGTGGATGAGCTGGGCGTCGGCCAGGGCCCGGTGGCGGGCGGCGGCGGCCAGGCCATGGCGCTCCACCAGGGAGTCGAGGTTGTGGCGCTTGTGTTCGGGGAAGAGGGTGCGGGAGAGCTTGACGGTGCAGAGCACCGGTGCCCGGAAGGGGTGCCCCAGCCGCTTGAACTCGTTCTTGAGGAAGGAGTAGTCGAATCGGGCGTTGTGGGCGATGAAGAGCCGCCCCTCCAGCCGGCGCTTTACCTCCTCGGCTACGGCGGCGAAGGGCGGGGCGTCGGCCACCATGGCGTTGGTGATGCCGGTGAGTTGTTCGATGAACGGGGGAATGCGGGTTTCCGGATTCACCAGTTGCTGCCATTCGCGCACCGTGCCGTCGGGGTCGACTTCGACGATGCCGATTTCGGTGATGCGGTCGGCGGTGGCGGTGGCGCCGGTGGTTTCCAGGTCGACGAAGGCGAGGGGTTTCACGGGGAAGGGGGAAGCGTGGGCAGACGCCAATGATACGGGCTTTGCCGGGCGCTTCCCATCCTGTCGCAGCCGCCGGCCCGGCATGGACTGGCGGGGGTTCCCTGTGGCATGCTGCCGCTTGATTGCAAGGGGGAGCGACCGTGATGCACCGGGGAGGACTGAAGATACTGATCGTCGACGACAGCGCGTCCATGCGCTCGCTGCTGCGCTCCATCGTGCGGACCGACGGCCACGAGGTGGTCGGCGAGGCGGCCGACGGGGCGGCGGCGGTGGCGGCGGTGGAACGCCTCAAGCCGCAACTGGTCACCCTCGACGTGGAAATGCCCAACGCCGACGGCTTCGGCGTCCTCGCCGAGATCGTGCGCAGCCAGCCGGATACCCAGGTCCTCATGGTCAGTGCCTCCGACGATCCCCACAGCCGCAAGCGCGCCTTCGACATCGGGGCCGTCGGCTACGTCACCAAGCCCTTCAACGCCGGGCAGATCCTCGACAGCCTGCGGCAGATCGGCCTGGCCGTGGGCAAGCGGCCGCCACCGCGGCAGCCGGCCGCGCCGGCCGGATCCTGCCTGATCGTCGACGACAACCGGGCCATCCGCGGCCTGCTGCGGGCCATTCTCGAAGGCATGGGGGTGGTCGTGAAGGATGAGGCGGGGGACGGCGCCGCCGCCCTGCCGCTGCTGGAAAGCCACCAGCCCGACTTCGTCTGCCTGGACATCGACCTGCCGGGCAAGGACGGCCTGCAGGTCCTGGCCGAGATCAAGGCGGCCCGGCCCCAGACCAAGGTCATCATGATCACTTCCTTCACCGACCGGGACACCATCACCCGGGCCATCGGCCTGGGGGCCGGGGGCTACATCCTCAAGCCCTTCGACCAGGAGAAGGTGCAGGCGATGGTGCGCCGGCTGGTCGGCTGAGCTACCGGGGCGCCATGCGCGGCGCCGTGTCGCGCAGGATGAGGCTGGGAGAGGAAAAGGGCGCCAGGCGTTCGAGGAAATCCAGCAATTCCAGCACCGGCGAGTTGCGGAAGAACTTGGCGGCGGGAATGTCCATCCACAGGCGGTCGGCCCAGGCGTAGAGCTCGTGGGGGGTGTCGCCGAAGCCGTCGCCGTCGCGGTCGAAGCCTTCGTAATCGTCCCAGATGTTGCCCCACCATGTGTCGTTCATGGGGTCGCCGTCGCCGATGATGGTCACCGGCCAGAGGTTGCTCCGGAAATGGTTGTCGATGGCGATGTGGCCGCCCTTGGCGCCGTAGAAATAGACGCCGGTGACGTTGTGGGCGATGCGGTTGCCGATGAAGACGATGCGGTTGATGGGATTCATCGGCGAATCGGCCATGATGCCGTGGGCGCAGTGGACGATCTCGTTGCCCTGGACGAGGGCCGCCGAGGTTTCCTTGAGGGCGATGCCGGCCCCCGAGGCGTCCATGGCGTGGAGGATGCGGTTGTTGCGGATGACAAGGCCCTCGGAGTTGAGGGCAACGATGCCGGTGGAATTGTGCTCGAAGCGGTTGCCTTCCACCAGGCTGCGGTGGGCGAAGAGGAAGTTGAGGGCGCGCCGGCTCTCGCGCACGGTGTTGCCGACGAAGCGGTTGCGGGGCGAATTGGTGACGGTGATGTCGCGGATCCGGCGGACGTCGTTGCCTTCCAGCAGGTTGCCGGTGCTGTACCAGAGACGGATGCCGTCGCCCCGCTCGGCGGCGTCGACGGCCAGGGAGCGGATGCGGTTGCCGCGCACCACGCTGTCGTTGCTGCGGTGCAGGGAAATGCCGAAGAGCACGTCCTCGACGACGTTGTTCTCGATGAGGTTGTGGTTGCCCTCCACCATCAGGCCGCCGTCGAGGGCGTCGTGGGAGTGGCCGCTGTTCTTCAGCGTCAGGCCGCGCAGGGTGACGCCGCTGGCCCGGACGGTGAGCACCGTGCCCTTTCCGCCGCCGTCAATGATCGCCTGGCCGCCACCGTCCAGGGTGATGGCCTTGGCGATGACCGCCGGGCCGGCATAGGTGCCCGGCGGCAGGCGCACCACGGCGCCGGGCAGGGCCACGTCGAGCCAGGGCTGCAGAGGCTGGGCCGCCCAGGCGCCGGCGGCGGCGAGGCAGCCTGCGAAAAGTGACAGGAATCTCGTCATGCTGCCGGATTTCGCCACAAAAGGCGCCTGCCGGCATGAATCTGGATCAAGGAAGCAGCGCTATTCCCAGTGGTCGGTGATGTCGTTGGCCCAAGTGGTGGCCTTGATGAGGGCCCGGTTGACCTGGTCCGGGTCGAGGCCGGCGGGCACGGTCAGGGCGTCCAGGGCGGCGATGTCGGCCTCCTCGCAGGCGGCGGTGACGGCGAGCAGCGGGGCATAGGGGCCGCTGCCCTCGAGGAGGGCGTTGCGCACGTTGGCGGGCAGGGGCACCTGCTCCAGGGCCTGGGGCAGGGGCATGCGCAGGAGCCGGTCGAGGCGCGAGAAGACGCCGGTGATGAAGAGATGGTCGGCCTCCGCCGCCGGGAAGCGGTCGGCGCCGAGCAGTTCCAGCATGCGGCCGCGGGCCAGGGCGCTTTCCACCAGCAGCCAGTCGGTGAAATCCGGTTCCTTGACCGAGAAAAGCAGCACCGACAGCCAGCGGGCCAGCCGCTGGCGGCCGAGCATGACCAGGGCCTGATCGATGGAGGAAATGGGCCGGGAAAGGCCCACCGCCGCGGAATTGAGATAGCGCAGGATGCGGAAGGTGAGCAGCGGATCCTTCTTCAAAGCGTCGGCGACGACAGCGGTATCGGCGTCGCTCTGCACCAGGTTGAAGAGGTGGAGAAGGTGCAGCTTGTGGGGATCGCCCTTGGCCTCCTCGGGCTTCTCCGCGGTGGCGGCGAAGGGGCCGTGGAAGAACCCGAAATGGCACTGGTAGCAGAGGCGGAAATCGTCGTGGCTCTCGATGTTCAGGGCGAGCAGGGCCATGGCATGGCGCACCTCTTCGCTGCGCAGGGCCACCGAAAAGTCGCGGATGTTGATGCCCTGGCTGCCGGCCACGTCGATGGCCGCCACGTCGGCGAAGAGGAGGGCCCCGGCGAAGGCCGGATGCCGGGGCTGGCGGAAGATGCCGAGGCGGAAGCCGCCGCGGGTGAGTTCGGCCATCCGGTCAGCCACCTCGACGGCATCCTCCGATTCCGGCGCCAGGTGAACGAGGAGGGTGACGTTTTCCGGGGGAACCCGTTCCAGGGCTGGATTGCCCAGGGAAACGGAACTGACGGGAACGAAGATCGGCAGCTTGCCCCAGCCCTCGCTGCCGGCGCAGCCCGCCAGGCTGGCCAGCAGGGCGTCGTCGAGGGCCTTCTGGCGAACCGTGGGGGCGTCGCCCAGGCCGGCGTCCACATGCTGCAGCCGGATCACATGGCCCGCCAGCTTGCGGCCCCGATCGAAGACCGCATCCCGGCGCAGGAAGGCGGAGAGGGTGCGGGCGGCTTCGGCCGCCGCCGGCGCCTCGGCGTCCGCGGCGGGGGCCGTCTCCTTCTTGCCGAACAACTTTCCGAATCCGAGCACCATCGTTCCTCCAGAAAAAATGCCTGCCGGGCTACCCGGCAGGCATCGTAACCGCTCCGCCCGGCGATGGGCGGGATGTCGCCAGGCTTAGTTGACCTTGGCTTTCTCGCGCAGATCCTTGATCAGTTGCTCGACCAGCTGCTTGCTGGCCCGTTGCTGGAGCTGGCCCTTGACCTGGTCGTAGGGAGGGGCGTTGAGGGGGCGGGTGTCATCGAGCTGGATGACGTGGTAGCCGAAATCGGTCTTCACCGGCTGCTTGGTCAGCTCACCCTTCTTGAGCTTGGTCAGGGCGTCGGCGAAGGGCTTGACGTAGGTGCCGGGGGAACTCCAGCCGAGTTCGCCGCCATTGTCCTTCGAACCGGGGTCCTTGGACTGCTTGGCCAGTTCGGTGAATTTCTCGCCCTTTTCCAGCTTGGCGATGATGGCCTTGGCGTCTTCTTCCTTTTCCACCAGGATGTGGCGGGCCTTGTACTCGGTGCTGCCGAGGGTGGTCTTGATGGCCTCGTAATCCTTCTTGAGCTGGTCTTCACTGACCGGATGGGTCTTCACGTAGTGGGCGAGGTAGGCGCCGACGAGCACGCCCTGGCGCTGCAATTCCATCTGGCCCTGGATTTCAGGCTTCTTGTCGAGGCCGGCCTTCTTGGCTTCCTGGACCAGGAGTTCGCGGCGGATCAGTTCCTCGCGGATGGCAGTGTTCAGCTCCGGCGAATCCGTGGCGCCCTGGGCCTTCTGCTCGGCGGCGAAGGCGTCGAACATGTTCTGGGGAATGGGCTGGCCATTGACGGTGGCGAAGGACTTGCTCTTCTGCGCGAAGGCGGGGGCGGAAGCGAGGGCGCCGGCCACGATGAGCGCGGCCAGACGGGGCATTTTTTGCATGGGGTTTCCTTGGTGGGTTGGAAAAGCGGGAAAATTATACTTCGTCGGGAGCCTGGGCGTGGATGCTCAGGGCATGGATGGGGCCGCGCATGAGATCGCCGGCCGCGGCATAGACCAGGCGGTGGCGGGCCATGGTGGACTGGCCGGCGAAGGCGGCGGCGACGATGGCCACCCGGTAGTGGCCGCCGCCGCCCGCACCCTGGTGGCCGGCGTGGAGGTGGGATTCATCCACGATATCCAGGCGCAGCGGTGCCAGGGCGGCCAGGCGCTGGCGCAGGAGATCGGCGGCGTTCCGGTTCAAGCCGGGGCAACCTTCTTGAAGGGCCGTACCATCACCTTGTGCCAGACGCCGTTGCCCACGTAGGGGTCGGCCTTGGCCCAGTCCTCGGCGGCGGCCAGGGAGGGGAATTCCGCCACCAGCAGGCTGCCGGAGAAACCGGCGGGGCCGGGGTCCGGCGAGTCGATGGCGGGGAAGGGGCCGGCCAGGAGGAGGCGGCCTTCGGCCTGCAGGGCTTCCACCCGGGCCAGGTGGGCGGGGCGGACGGCGAGGCGGTCGGCGAGGGAGTCGGGGCGATCCTCGCCGATGATGGCGTAGAACATTATTTTTCCTCGATGTAGCGGGATAGGACGAAACCCTGGGCGAGCACGAACAGAAGCAGGAGGCCCATGCCGCCGAAGAGCTTGAAATTGACCCAAATGTCGGTGGGGAAGTTGAAGGCGACGAAGAGATTCAGGGCGCCCATGAACAGGAAGAAACCGATCCACGAAAGGTTTACCCGATTCCACAGCGGTTCCGGCAGTTCCATCTGCTCGCCCAGCAGGGCGCGGATGGCGTTCCTTTTCAGGACGACGGCGGTGAAGGCCATGCTGCCGGCGAAGACCCAGTAGAGGATGGTGGGCTTCCACTTGATGAAGGTCTCGTCCTGGAAGATCAGGGTCATGCCACCGAAGACGACGACCAGCACCAGGCTGACCCAAAGCATCTTGTCCACCTTGCCGTGGCGGAACCAGACCCAGGCGATCTGGGCAAAGGTGGCGGCGATCACCACCACGGTGGCGAGCAGGATGGGCGCCTGGGCCACCGGGGCGCCGTTGCCGAGCAACTGCCCGAGCAGGTCGGCGGCGACGTCGGGGTGTTTTTCGGAGTACTTGAAGGAAGCGAAAAAGAGGATGACCGGGAAAAGGTCGAAGAGGAGCTTCATGGAGGCACAGGGGAAGGTGTTGGCGGATTATCGGAATTTCCCCGGGCCTTGTCCACGCAAAACGGCGCCGGCGTCGCCGGCGCCGTTCCCCCGTCGGCGGGTGGTCAGCGGGGCTGGCTGAGGGCGGCCCGGAGGCCTTCGAAGCCTGCCCGGTAGATGCCGGTGACGATCTCCCGGGCCTTGGCGTCGTCCACGCCGGCGGCCGCCGGATTGCGCCGGAAGCTACTCTTCCAGACGATCTTGCTGCCCTGGCCGGCGGGGAGCACCGCCAGGGTCGAACGGTAACCGCTTACCGGCAGCGGCGATTCGACGATGCGGTAGGTCATGGCGCGGTGGGCCGGCTGGTAGGCCACCAGTTTCTCGATGATTGTCGCGCCGTCCTTGGTGGCGATGTCGCGGACGGCGCCGGGGACGTTGTTCTTGCCCTGGGTGATGGTGGTGGCGGCGACGGCTGGGTGCCAGGCGGGCAGGCCGGCAAAATCGCCGACCAGCTTCCATACCGCGGCGGGGGGCGCGTCGACGATGGCGCTTTCCTCGACCTTGAGGGTGGCGGCGAGCGTGGTGGTGGGCAGGGCCGCCAGGCAGGCGGCCAGGGGCAGGGCGAAGAGGACAAGGCGGGGGCGGGCGTTCATGGCGGGTTTCCAAGTTGTCGGGGTGCCGGCAATTCTAGGCAGACGCCGCCGTCTGCCTAGACCCGGAGGACATGGCGGGCGGATATCACGGCCCGGATCGGGCAATTTGCCCGCCGCCGCAGTGGGCGCGGGGGGCTGCTATACTGGGCCGGTCGGGACTGCCTGGGATTGCGATGCACACCGTATTGATCGTCGACGACAGCGACATCAACCTCACCTTGATCAAGGCCCTGGTGCAACGGCTCGGCGACTGCGAACCGGTCCTCTTCGAGCACCCGCTGCGGGCCATGGAATGGTGCCGCGACGCCGTCCCCGACCTGCTCATCGTCGATTACATGATGCCGGACATGGACGGCCTGGAGTTCATCCGGCGTTTCCGGCAACTGCCCGGCCGCGCCGACATTCCGGTGCTGATGATCACCGCCAACGACCAGAAGGACGTGCGCTACGAGGCGTTGGCGGGCGGTGCCAACGATTTTCTCAACAAGCCCATCGATCGCGTCGAGTTCTCTGCCCGGGCCCGCAACATGCTGGCCCTGCGCACCAGCCAGAAGCACCTGGCCGACCGGGCCCAGCACCTGGCGGCCCTGGTCGACGAGCAGACCCGGGAAATCCGGGGCCGCGAGAAGGAGCTGGTCCTGCGCATCTCCCGGGCGGCGGAATTCCGCGACCCAGAGACGGGCGCCCACATCCAGCGCATGGCCCATTACTCCGCCCTCATCGCCGCCGGCCTCGGCCTGCCGGAGCGGGAATGCGCCCTGGTCCTGGAGGCCGCCCCCATGCACGACGTGGGCAAGATCGGCATTCCCGACTACATCCTCCTCAAGCCCGGCAAGCTGACCCACGACGAGTTCGAGATCATGAAGGGCCACGCCCGCCTCGGCTACGAGCTGCTGGCGGAAAGCGGATCGGAAGTCCTGCGGGCCGGCGCCGCCATCGCCCACGCCCACCACGAGAAGTTCGACGGCTCGGGCTACCCCAACGGTCTGCGCGGCGAGGCCATTCCCCTCTACGGCCGCATCGTGGCGGTGGCCGATGTCTTCGACGCCCTTACCTCGGAGCGGCCCTACAAGCGCGCCTGGCCCCTGGAAGAAGCCCGCGCCTTCCTGCGCGAAGGGCGCGGCGGCCACTTCGATCCCGCCTGTGTCGACGCCCTGCTGGCGGCCTGGGCGCAGGTGCTGGACGTCCATGGCCGCTTCCAGGACGAGGAATTGCCGTCGTTCTGAGGGGGCAGATGCGGTAATCTTGCGGGCATTTCCGAAATAGTGGGGTTTAAAGACCATGGAAGACTTCGTCCTGGACAAGGCGGCGATTCTCGAGCGTCTGGGCGCCGACGAGGAAATCTTTGCCGTTCTGGGGGACATGTTCGTCAGCGACGTCGACAACTACTGCGGGAAACTTGAATCCGCCCTGGCCGCGGCCCAGGCCGACGTCCTCCAGCGGGAGGCCCATACCGTCAAGGGGCTCCTCGCCACCTTCGCCGACGACGCGGGGGCGGCCATGGCCATGGCCGTCGAGCAACAGGCGAAACAGGGGGAACTTGCCGGCCTGGGGCCGGCGGTGGCTGCCTTGCAGGACCGCGTGCGGCTCGTTGCCGCCGGCGTCAGGGCCGTCCGGGCAGGGTAAGCGCGGCGGCCGCCCCGGCGGCGCCCCCCGGCGGCGCGTAGGGCAGGATGCCGAGCAGCGGCGCCGGCAACAGGCGGCGCAGGGTGGCCAGATTTTCCTCGGGGCGCGCCATGGCCGGGTCGATACGGTTGGCGATCCAGCCGGCTAGCGTCAGGCCGCGGGCGGTGATGGCTTCGGCGGTGAGCAGGGCGTGGTTGAGGCAGCCCAGGCGCAGGCCCACCACCAGGATCACCGGCAGACCCAGGGCGACGGCCAGATCTGCGCTGTCGCCATCGGCGCCCAGGGGCACCCGGAATCCGCCCACGCCCTCCACCACCACCACGTCGGCGGCGGCCGCCAGGCGCCTGAGGGCGGTGCGGATGGGGGCGAAGGCGATGGGCCGGGTTTCCTCGGCTGCGGCGATATGGGGGGCGATGGGGGAGGCGAAGCAGTAGGGATTGATCGCCTCGGCAGGCAGGGCCAGGGAACCGGCGGCCCGCAATTGCTCCACGTCCTCGTTGTGCCCTTGGGCATCGACGCCGGCGGCCACGGGCTTCATGCCCACGGCGCTGAGGCCGGCGCCGCGGGCGGCGTGCAGCAGGGCACAGGCGGCGAAGGTCTTGCCCACCTCGGTGTCGGTGCCGGTGACGAACCAGGCCTGTTTCATTTCCGGCCTTGCAGGGTGATCACGTCGTAGGTAAGGGGCAGCCCGCCGGGCCGGCGCTGCGCCTCGTAGGCGGCTTCCACCCGCTGCCAGGCGGCGCGGCTCATGAGACCGGTACGCCGGCTGCCGCCCACCTGGTTGGCACCGATGGCCTTGATGGTGCGGAGCAGGGCTTTCAGGTCCGGGTAGAAGGCGATTTCGGGCCGGCGTTCCAGGCGCAGGTCGGAGAAGCCGACGGCCGCCGCGGCGACTTCGTCGGGCGTCAGGAAATCGAGGGTATGGCGGTAGGCGTCGGCGGCGGCGAAGGCCTGGCGCAGTTCCCGGAAAGTGTCCGGGCCCAGGGTGGCCACCGCCAGGCGGCCGCCCTCCCACAGCACGCGGCGGGCCTCGGCCAGGGCAGCCGGGAGGTCGCACCATTGCAGGGTCAGGCTGGACCAGTAGAGGCCGACGGTGCCGTCGGCCAGGGGCAGGTGTTCGGCGTCGCCCGTCAGGCGATAGGCCTGGGTGTGAATCTTGGCCAGCATGACCGGCGACAGGTCGAGGCCGATCAGGTTGGCGGGGGGAAAGCGCTCCCGCAGCAGGCGCAGGGCGTAGCCGGTGCCGCAGCCGGCGTCGAGGATGACGCCGGGGGTCATCATCGGCGGCAGCCCCAGGGCCAGGCGCCCGCACACGCGGCGCTGCACCTTGGCGGCGCTGTCGTAGCTGTGGGCGGCCTTTTCGAAGGCCTGCCGGACACGTTGCTTGGGGGGGCGGGACATGGCGGGGCGGATTATGCCAGTTCCGCGGGGCCTGTGCAGGGATTCGCGGCGACCCCCAGGAAGTCGGCCAGGCGGGCGTGAAAGGCCGCCGGGTCGGCGATGAAGGGGGCGTGGGCTGCGGCCGGGAAGGCTTCCAGGCGGGCGCCGGGGATCAGGGCCGCCAGGGCCTCCGCCGCCGGCAGGGGCATGAGGGGGTCGGCGGCGCCGTGCAGGAGGAGGGTCGGGGCCTTGACCCGGGGCGCCAGGAGGCGCAGGTCAACGTCCTGCAGCCAGGCGAGGCCGGTGGCCAGGGTGGCGGCGGGCGGGCGGGGATCGGCCAGTTCGAGCAACGCGCGGGTCACCGCCTTGGCGCGGGCGTCGCCCCGGTTGAAGTTGCCGATGAAGCGGGGGAGCATGGCCTCCACGTCGGCGGCGACGGCGGCGGTGAATTCCGCCAGGGTGGCGGGTGCCATGGCGTGGGGCCAGCCTTCCCGCTGCACGAAGGAGGCGGTGCCGGCCACCAGGGCCAGCCGGCCGACCTTTTCCGGGTACCGGGCAGCGATAGCCAGGGCCAGCATGGCGCCGAGGGACCACCCGCACAGGGCCGTCCCCGGCGCCAGGCGGCCGGCGAGGGCATCGGTGGCGGCGGTGAAATCCGTCACCGGGGGTTCGTCGCCGTAGCCCGGCAGGTCGAGGATGCGGCCCCCCAGGGCGGTGGCGGCGGCCCGCCAGGGGCCGCGGCCCAGGCACCAGCCGGGGAGGAGGACGAGCTCGCTCATGCCAGTTCCTGCAACGCGGCGACCAGGCGATCCACATCCGCCTCGCTGTGGGCGGCGGAAAGGGAAATGCGCAACCGCGCCATGCCCTTGGGCACCGTCGGCGGGCGGATGGCGGGCACCCACAGGCCGCGCTCCCACAGGGCCTGGGAGAGGTCGAGTACGGCCTGGTTCTCCCCCACCAGCAGGGGCTGGATGGCGGTGAGGGATGGCAGCAGGGGCCAGGGCAGGCCGGCGAGGCCGTCGCGCAGGCGGCCGATGCGGTCCAGGAGGCGCTGGCGCCGGGCGCCATCGGTGGCGATGAGATCGACGCTCCGGTAGAGGGCGAAGGCCAGGGCTGGCGGGGCGCCGGTGGTGAAGATGTAGCTGCGGGCTTTCTGCGCCAGATATTCGACGACGGTTTCCGAGCCGGCGACGAAGGCGCCAGCCACTCCGGCCGCCTTGCCCAGAGTGCCCATGAGGATCAGCCGGGGATGGAAAGCCAGGCCGAAGTGGCCGAGGCTGCCCTCGCCCCGGGGGCCGAGGACGCCGAAGCCGTGGGCGTCGTCCACTACCAGCCAGGCGTCGAAGCGCTCGGCGAGGGCGAGGAGGAGCGGCAGGGGGGCGAGGTCGCCGTCCATGCTGAAGACGGCGTCGGTGACGATGATCTTGGCCGGAGCGTCGCTGGCCGCCAGTTGCCGTTCGAGGGCAGCCATGTCGGCGTGGGGGTAGCGGTGGCTGTCGGCGCCCTGGGCCTTGGCCAGTTGCACCGCGTCGATGAGGGAGGCGTGGTTGAGCTTGTCGGCAAAGACGGCGGTGCCGCGGCCGGCGAGGGTCGGCACCACCGCCAGGTTGGCGAGGTAGCCGGTGGAAAAACTCAGCGCCCGGGGAAAGCCGACGAATTCCGCCAGCCTGGCTTCCAGCGCCTCGTGGGGGACGGCATGGCCGCTGACCAGCGGCGAAGCGCCGCTGCCGGCACCCCATTGGCGCACCCCTTCGGCCAGGGCGGCGGTGACCGCCGGATCGCTGGCCAGGCCGAGGTAGTCGTTGCTGGCGAAGGCCAGCATCTCCCGGCCATCGACCATGACCCGCGGGCCGCAGGGGGAGGTCACCAGGCGCCGGCGGCGGGTGAGGCCGGCGGCGGCGATTTCGTCCAGCTCGGCGCGGAGTGCTTGTTCGAGGCGGGAGCTCATGCCAGCTTGAAATGCTTGCGCCCGGGCAGGCGGTAGGTTTCGAAATTGGCGCGATCCAGGGTCCATACCATGGTACAGCCGGTCTTCAGGGCGGCGACGACCAGGGAGGCATCGGCCAGGTCCATGGGGCGGTCGGCGTAGCGCTCGATCCAGTCGATGGCGGCGATCAGTTCGTCGCGGCCCAGGGGCAGCAGTTCCAGGCCACCCCGTTCGATCCAGCGGTAGAAGGGCAGGGTGGCCTCCACCGAAGGGCAGAGGTGGGCGAATTCGGTGAGTACCGCCCAGGTGGTCAGCAGGCGGCCCCGGTGGTTCTTCAGGTGTTCGGCACAGGCGGCGTGGTGCTTGTCCCGCCGGTTGGCCAGGGCCACCAGGGGGCCGGTGTCCACGAGCAGGGTTTCCATCAGGCGGCGCGGCCGTGCTTCCTGGCAATGGCGGCGCGCACGGCGTCGCGGCTGTCTTCAGCCGCATTCTCGCCCAGATCGACGGCGCCAAGGAAACCGGCTTCGCAGGCCAGCTCGTAGGGGGTCTTGGCGGGGGTCTCGGCGGCGAAGCGTTGTTCCAACAGTTCGATGATGACCTCCGACTTGCTGCGCCGGGTCTCCACGCAATAGCGCGCCAGCGTCTGTTCGAGACGGTGAGGGAGGCGGACGGTGGTGGTCATGGGGGTACTCCGAACGCTATGTTGTATTAACGGTAATACAAAATCCGGGGGTTGGCAAGGAACGGATTACCTTCAGCCGGCCAGGGCTGCTTCCAGGGCAGCGGTGGCCGCAGCGGCCAGATGGGCGATTTCGGCGTTACCCACGATGTAGGGCGGCATGACGTACACCGTGTTGCCGATGGGCCGCACCAGGGCTTCGCGGTCCAGGGCGGCACGGTAGAAGCGGCGGGAGAACCAGGGGTCGGGGGTGTCCACGTCGAAGGCGAGGATCATGCCGCGCTGGCGGAGGTGGCGAACGCTCGGGTGCCCTGCCAGGGGGGCGAAGGCGGCGCCGAGTTGCTCTGCGCGCCGGCGGTTGGCGGCGAGCACGTCGTCTTCGGCGAAGAGGTCGAGGGTGGCGAGCGCCGCCCGGCAGGCGAGGGGGTTGCCGGTGTAGGAGTGGGAATGGAGAAAACCCCGGGCGACGCTGTCGTCGAGGAAGGCGCCGTAGATGGCGTCGCTGGCGAGCACCACCGAAAGCGGCAGGTAGCCGCCGGAGATGCCCTTGGACAGGCAGAGGAGGTCGGGCCGGACGCCGGCCTGCTCGTGGGCGAAGAAGGTGCCGGTGCGCCCGCAGCCGACGGCGATCTCGTCGCAGATGAGGTGGACCTCGAAGCGGTCGCAGAGGGCACGGGCGAGGCGCAGGTATTCCGGGTCGTGCATGGCCATGCCGGCGGCGCCCTGGACCAGGGGCTCGACGATGAGGGCGGCGATGCGCTCGCCGTGGGCCTCGAGGTGGGCCTCCAGGGCGGCGGCGGCGCGACGGGCCACGGCAGCCGGGGATTCGCCGGGCCCGGCCTGGCGGAAATCGGGGGAGGGGACGACGGTGGCCGCCCGCACCAGGGGCGCGTAGGCGTCCTTGAACAGCGCCACGTCGGTGACCGCCAGGGCGCCCACGGTTTCGCCATGGTAGCTGCCGGCGAGGCAGAGGAATTCGCGCTTCTCCGGCCGCCCGAGGTTTTGCCAGGCGTGGAAGCTCATCTTCAGCGCGATTTCGGTGGCCGAGGCGCCGTCGGAGGCGTAGAAGGCGTGGCCCAGGGCGCCGCCGGTGAGGGCGGCGAGGCGTTCCGACAGCTCCACCACCGGCTGGTGGGTGAAGCCGGCGAGCATGACGTGCTCCAGGGTTTCCAGTTGCTCCCGGAGCGCCGCGTTGATGCGCGGGTTGGCGTGGCCGAAGAGATTGGTCCACCAGGAGCTGATGCCGTCCAGGTAGCGCCGGCCCTCGAAGTCGTAAAGCCAGGGGCCTTCGCCCCGGGCGATGGGCACCAGGGGCAGGTAGCCCGGCGCTTCCGGACGGGCATGGTGCTGCATCTGCGTGCAGGGATGCCAGACGGCGGCTGCGGAGCGTGAGAGCCAAGCGGAGTTGGACATGGAGCGGGGAGACCGGCGAAGGGGCGATGATTATACCCCTGCGAAATCCCCGCTGCGGTACTGGGGAACGAGGCCAGGAAGTGGTGCTATTGCCATATTGCAATCATTAATTAAAATAAAACAATAATTTTTTCGAGATCATGGTCATGAACGATCTAGCCGATCCCCAGTTGGACCGCCTGCGCCGCAGCGCCGTCCGTATTCGCACAACGGCCCGTCTGCTGGCCTGGCTCATTCCTCCCGCCGTCATGGGCTACTGGGCCATCGCCGGCACCGGGGGATTGGCCCTGCCCCAGGGACTGGCGGGCAATCTGGCGGGGGCCCTGACGCCCCTGCAGCGAACCCTCGGCGCGGCGGCCAGCCTGCTCGCCATCGTCCCGACGTTCCTGGCCCTGCTCGCCCTGGCGCGCATCTGCGACGAGTATGCCGCCGGCAACCTGTTCTCGCCGGTGGTTCTCCGCCATTACCGGCGCCTGGGCTGGGCCCTGCTGGCCACCACGGTCCTGCACTGGCTGCAATCCACCCTGGTGGGGCTGGCGATTTCCCTGACCTTGCCGCCAGGGCATCGCTTCCTCACGATCTCTGTCAGTTCCGACGACCTCCTGCTGCTGTTGGCGACCGCGGTGGTCTTCCTGCTCGGGGCGGTCATGGGTGTGGCCCATGGCATCCAGCAGGAAAACGCGGCCATCGTCTGACGCCATGCCCATCGTCGTTCATCTGGATGTGATGCTGGCGCGCCGCAAGATGCGCTCGAAGGAACTGGCGGAGCGGGTCGGCATCACCGAGCAGAACCTTTCCCTTCTCAAGAGCGGCAAGGTCAAGGGGGTGCGCTTCGCCACGCTGGAGGCCATCTGCCATCACCTGCAGTGCCAGCCGGGCGATCTGCTGATCTACGTGCCCGGCGAGTCCCTGCCGTCGGCTGATGGCGAAGTGTGATCCGGCGCTTGCCCGGCTTGCGCTGCCAGGAGGCAGACCGGCGGGAAGGTGGCGCTGGCTGCTGGCGCTGGGCATTTCCGCGGCCCTCCATGGCGGGCTGCTCGCCATGAAGGCAGGTGGGCAACGGCCGGCCACTGTGTCATTGCCGTTGCCGCTACGAGTTCAACTTGCGCCGGGAGGAGGCGCTGAACCGGCCGCGCTGCGAGAGACTTCGGCTGCACCGCGGCTCGCTCCGGCCGGGCAGCGGGCCCCGGGAATACAGCGGGAGCGGGCGGCCGCCGAGGTGCTGCCAGTCCGGGAAGGAGTTCCTGCCAGGGGGCAGGAGGCCGGGCCCCGCATCGATACGGAGGCAGCCCGGGCCCTGGCCCGTAGCAGCTATGGCAGCCCGGCGGGCAAGGAGGGCGGGGGCATTGTCGCTGAGTCGGCTCCGGCGCTGGCCGACCGACCGGTGCTGCCGGTCCTGGCACAACGAATGGGTCCGCCGGCGGCCGTGGTCAGCGAGACCATGGTCGGCGGCAGTCGGTTGATCCGCTTTCGCGACGGCCGTTGCCTGCAGATTCCTGTGGACGCTCCGTCCTGGCGCGAAAGCCGGGTCGTACCCACGGAGTGGACGACGACGAACTGCCCGCCATGAAGCGTTCGGCGTCGGCCGGGCGGCGCCGTCAGTGCAGGACTTGCGACGAGGTGCTGGGCTGCTCGGGCAGTTCGGCGTGCACCATTTCGCCCTCGGCGCTGGGATAGAGGGGGGCGCCGCAGTCGTCGCAGAATTCCATGGGGAAGTGGTGGTCGAGGAAGAGCACCTCCTTGACGCCGCATTCCCGCAGCACGGCCTCGATCTCGCCGGCGGCGTCGGTGGCTTCGTCCTCGGCGCCCAGGAGCGGCCAGACGACGCCATGGTAGATGGCGTCCTTGTCGCGGGGGCCGAAGCTGACCCGGTATTCCTCCAGGCGGCGGTCGTAGCAGGGGCCGACGACGGCCCGCAGGTCGGCCGGCATGAGGCTCTGGACCGTCTGCAGGAAGGCGACGGAAGCCTTGACCGAATAGGGGCGGGACTGGCGGTCGGCAGCGCGGCAGGCGGAATGGTAGGCGTCGGCCAGCAGCGGCTGCCAGGCGCAGCCGGTAAGGAGCGGTTCCAGGCTGGGGCTGCCCTGGCGCAGCCACTCCTTGAGGGCGGCCTCCTTGCTGCCGTCCTTCTCGTTCCAGCGGAAGACCGGGGTGCCCGGCGGCACGGCGATGGCGCCGATGAGATAGCGTACGTCGGATAGGAAGCGGTTGGTTTCGGCGAAGTTGCTGGTGTCGATGGCCAGGTTGCGCCCGGCCAGGGCCGCTTCGCCCAGGGCGCGCTGCAGCTCCCAGGTGTCGCAGAAGCTGCGGGGGAGCTGGTCCGGGCTGAACAGATAGTCGGCCAGGGCGACGCGGGCGTCGGCGCCGAAGACATGGGCGCCGAGCTGGGTGCGCAGGGTGTCCAGGGTGCTCTTGGGGAGCGGCCCGGCGGGGATGGAGAAGCGCGACCAGGCCAGGATGGGGGCGGCGAAGAGCAGGATGTCGAAGGGCTGGCCGCCGGCGTCCAGGCGGCTGGTCTCGGCCCGGGATTCGACCATGTCGGCGAGTTCGTCGTGGGCCCGGGGATTGGCCTCGAAGAGGCGGTCCAGGGCGGTGTTGAGGTCGTCTTCGGCGCCGTTCTTGAGGAGGCTGTCCACCAGTTCGGCGAGCTGGCCTTCCCAGTAGGTGTCTTCCAGCTTGCCACCGGATTCGGAAAGGCCGGTGGCCAGGCGCTGCAACTCGGCGGCGTCGCGGGAGATGCGGTCGCGGGAACCGAAGCGGGTGCGTTTCATGGGCGTTCCAATAATGCAAAAAAAGCATTCTACCAGCCGGTAAAATCCGCTCGCCCCTTCCCGAGGAAATTCCCATGCTCATGGTGCTATCGCCAGCCAAGTCGCTGGACTACAAGACGCCGCCCCACGTGGCCGAATACACGCAGCCTGCATTTCTCGATCAGTCGAAGAAGCTGATTGGCGGACTGACGAAGCTCTCCCCGGCCGACATCGCGCAACTGATGGACCTCTCGGACCCGCTGGCAGCACTCAACTTCAACCGCTACGCCGAGTGGGGACTGCCGTTTACGCCGGAGAACGCCAAGCAGGCCGTGCTGGCCTTCGACGGCGATGTCTACGACGGCCTGGCGGCCCGGGAACTCGCCCCCGCCGACCTGGATTTCGCCCAGGGCCACCTGCGCATCCTTTCCGGCCTCTACGGCCTCCTGAAACCCCTGGACCTCATGCAGCCCTACCGGCTGGAAATGGGCACCCGCTTCGCCAACGCCCGGGGCAAGGACCTCTACGCCTTCTGGGGGGAACGGCTGACCGACGCGCTCAATGCCGAAATGGCGGCCCGGCCGCGGCCGGTGCTGGTGAATCTCGCATCCGAGGAATACTTCAAGGCCGTGGTGGGGAAGAAGATCAAGGGCACCGTCATCCAGCCGGTGTTCGAGGACTGGAAGGGCGGCCGCTACAAGATCATCAGCTTCTACGCCAAGCGGGCCCGGGGGATGATGGCCCGCCACGCCATCGTGAACCGCCTCGCGGCGCCGGAAGGGCTGCGCGATTTCGACGGCGGCGGCTACGCCTTCGCCCCGGAGGCGTCGGATGAAACCACCTGGGTCTTCCGCCGCCGGGAGGGCTGATTTATCGGCGGCTTGGGTCTATCATTCCTTTATGAAACCATCCTTTTGGAAGGAATAGCCATGCGCCGCCTCGCCCTCCTGCTCGCCGCCCTGCCGCTGGCGGCCTTCGCCCAGTACCAGGCCCAGCAGCAACCGCCGGGGCTGTACCCCTACCAGAAGAACCAGTTGCCGCCCGGGGCCTATTATGAGCCGGGCAACAAGGGCATTCCCACCAGCGGGCTGGAGCAGGGCAAGCAACTGGAAATGAACCAGCCCCAGGCCCAGAAGCGTGGCCCCACCATCTATCACCGCAGCTACGACCGGCACGGCAGCACCGCCGTCATCAGCGGCCCCAACGGCACCACCGTCTGCCGCGACGAGTACGGGCGCCGCAGCGTGACCGGGGTCTGCTACTGAGCGAGCAGCGCTCCGGCTCCGGCCGGCGAGACGATACGAAACGAGAGGCCCTGCCGGCCCTTGAGGCCGAGCAGGGCCTTGTCCTTGCTGACCAGGAGGTCGGCGCCGCTGCGGGCGGCGAGTTCCAGGAACTTCTGGTCGTCGGCGTCCTTGCAGCGGGGGAGGCGTGGCGCCTCGCCACCGGCGACGAGCGCCACCTGTTTCCGGTAATGCTGGAGGAGCCCGGCCCGGGCCTCCGTGTCCAGGCCGAATTCCGGGTAGGCGACGACCCGGGCCAGTTCCTCCAGGGTTGCTGCGTCGGCCAGGCAGGTGACGGTGCCGGCGGCGATGGCTGCCGCCAGGGGCCGGGCCGCGGCATCGCGGAAATGCAGCCAGTCCATGACCACGTTGGTGTCGAGCACCACCCGCATCAGTACCACTCCAGGAGCGACAGGCCAAGGCCGTAGTAATTGGAGCGGTGGTTGTAGTCGATCATGCTCTCGCCGTAGCCGGAGAACCATTGCAGGTGGCCCCGCAGTTCGCCGGCAATGGGGAAGGCGTAGTCGAGCTGGACGGCGCCGCGGCTGGCCTCGCCGGTACGCAGGCTGTGGCGCAGCAGCAGCGAGAACTGGTGGTTGCCGGTGCGCCGCACCAGCAGCAGGTCGGCCCGGCCCTGGTAGTCGGAAATGTCCGGGTTGTCGTCCTTGGCGCGGCTTTCCGGCAGGCGCCACCAGGGGCGCAGGGTCATGGTCCAGTTCTCCCGCTCCAGGGCGGCCGAGAGCATGAGCCGGTTCCAGCTGCGGGATAGCGGCAGGGAGCGGCCGTTGGACTGGTGGTTGAGGCTGAGGTTGAACATGCGCCCGCGCCAGCCGAGCAGGTCGTAGTCGGTGCGCCAGACCAGCATGGCTTCCGGCTCATGGTTGGTTTCCCGGAAGGGGCGGGAGAGGCCGCCGTTGTAGACCTGCCAGCGGGAGGACTGGGTGTAGCCGAACCACAGGTCGCCGTTGCTGCCGAACACGTCTTCCATCACCTTGGTCTTGAGGCTGATCTGCAGCTTGGCCTCGGTGGTGGACAGGTCGATGGGGTCGGCGACGGTATGGCCGGCGGCGGGGCTGGCGGGGCGGCGATTCGGGCTGGTGGCGTGGAAGGCGGGGAGCACGTAAACCGGCTGGTAGGGGCGGATGCGCAGGATGTGGCCGCGCTGCTCCGGGTCCAGCTCCCAGGCCTTGCCCAGGAGGCTGGGGGCGCGCAGCGCCGGCGGCGCGCTCGCCGCCGCGGCGGGCGGCGGCGGGGGTGGCGGAGCGTCGGCCAGGCTGTCGTAGCAGGCCAGGCGCCGGCCGTCGTCGGCCATGGCGCGGCAGTCGGCCAGGCCGGCAGCCGGGGCGAGGCCGGGCAGGAGGGAAAGGCAGAGCAGGGTTGCAGGCAGTAGGGGGCGCATCGAACCAAGTTTCCTGGAGGCTGACACGTAATGGTAACCGGCCGCAGCCCGGCTGGTGAAAGCGCTCCGCGGATTCTGCCGATTTCCTTGTCATATCGGCGATTGCAGGCGTTTGCCGGTCTTCGTCGAACGTTTGACCGGGGCCGGCGAAGGCCGGATACTTTTCAAAAAAACATAGTGCTGGGGACGTCAGGAACATGGCAGGGGAAACCACCTCGTTGGCGGCAGGTGCGGCGGCCACGCTCGGGCAGCTGGGACGCTACCGCTTGGTTCGCGTCCTCGGCCAGGGGGCGATGGGCGTCGTTTACGAGGGCGTGGATCCGGCCCTCGGCCGGCAGGTGGCGGTCAAGACCATCCTGAGGAGCGCCCTGCATGACGCCGACACCGCCGCCGACACGTCGGCGCGCTTTGTGCGCGAGGCGCAGGCGGTGGCGCGCCTCAGCCATCCCCACATCGTCATGGTCTTCGATTTCGGCGAGGAAGGCGACGTCGCCTACTTCGTCATGGAATTCGTGCGGGGCAGCGACCTGAAAACCCGTCTCGACGACGGCGAACGCTTTCCGCCGGCGGAAACGGTGCGCATCGTCGGCGAACTCCTCGCCGCCCTCGATTTCGCCCACCGGCACGGGGTCGTCCACCGCGACGTCAAGCCGGCCAACGTCATGCTCGACGCCGCCGGCCATGTCAAGCTCACCGATTTCGGCGTGGCCCGGCTGGCCGACGCCGCCGGCGAGCGGACCCTGGCCGGCACCATGGTGGGCACTCCCAGCTACATGTCGCCGGAACAGATCCTTGGCCAGCCCGTGGGTTCGCGCACCGACCTTTTCGCCGCCGGCATCATCCTCTACCAGTGCCTGACCGGGCAGAAGCCTTTCCGCGGCCCCGGCACCTGGGCGGTGCAGCAGCAGATCGTCCAGGAAGACCCGGCACCGCCCTCGACCCTGGCGCCGGGGCTCGCCCCGGCCTTCGATGCCGTCGTGGCCAGGGCCCTGGCCAAGGAACCCGCGGCCCGCTTCGGCAGCGCCGGGGAGTTCGCCGAGGCCCTCCAGGCGGCGCTGGCGGGGCAGGGCGAGAGCGTGCCGGCGGCACCGTCGCCGGAACCTGCCTGGCCGGTCGAGGCCACGCTGGCGGCACCTGCTCCGGCGACGGCCGAGCCGACCCTGGTCGAGGCGCCGCCGGTTCCGCCGGCGGCGCGTTCGCTTTTTCCGGCGAGGCTTTTCCAT
>DAINDE010000047.1:0-29005 GCA_036732025.1 Rhodocyclaceae bacterium | reverse complement strand
GACCTCAAGGCCGCCATCGCCGACCCGGACTTCTTCGCCAATGCCGAGCACCCGGCGCGCCGCCTCATCAACGGCATGGGCCGGGCGGCCCTGGGGCTGCCCAGGGCCGCCGGGCGAGACCACCCGGTATGCGCCGGCCTCGCCCGCATCGCCGCCGCGGTCCTCGAGGCGCGGGAGGAGGATGGCGGCGGACTGGCCCCCGCCCTGGCCGCCGTCGAAGCCCTGGTCGGCGAGCGGGATGCCGCCGCCGCCGAAGCCGCCCAGTCCTGCCTGCCCCTGGCCCTGACCCTGGAACGGCGCAGCCAGGCCCTGGCCGCCGCCCGGGCCTGGGCCGCCGGCGTGGAAGCCAGGGGGGTGCCCGCCGTGGTGGCCCGCTTCATCGACGACGAGTGGGTGCCGGTGATGCAGGCCGCCTGGCTGGAGGGCGGGGAAACCGGCCCGCGCTGGCAGGAGGACGCCGCCGCCATCGCCGACCTGCTGTGGAGCATCGAGCCCAAACCCGCCGTGGAAGACCGCAAGCGTCTGGCGGCCCTGGTGCCCAGCCTGCTCAAGCGCCTCAATGCCGGCCTGGACCGCCTGGGCGTTTCCCCGGAGGCCCGGGCGCCTTTCCTGGACGCCTGCTTCGCCCTGCAGACTGCCGCCTTGCGCGGGGTGGCGCCGCCGGCGGCCATGCCCGAGCCGGCTGTGGCCGAGCCGGCAGCCGACGCCACCGTGGAAACCCTGGAACTGGCCGGCCGCCGCCTGCTGAGCCTGGGCACGGCCCGGGACGGCCGCAGTCCCTACCGGGCCGGGGCCGCCCCCGGGACCCTGGGGGACTGGCTGGAATTCCGCCTGCCCGACGGCGACACCCGCTGCGGCCGCATTTCCTGGCTGAGCCCGGCCACCGGTCTGGCGCTCCTCGGCAATCCCGACTGGAGCGAGGGCGTGGCGCTCACCCCCGCCGCCGCCGAAGCCCGGATGCGCGCCGGGGAGGCCCGGGTGGCGTCGGCTGCCCGGCTGTTCGACGAGGCGGCCGACGCCGCCCTGCGCCAGCTCGGCCGCAGCTGAGCAGCGGTTCCGGCCGGCCCGCCCTCCGGCATCAGCGCAGGGAGAATTCGGCCCGGCTGCTGCTGGCCTTGCCGTCGCCCTTGTCGTCGCGGCCCAGCTTGGGGGGCATGAGGAACACCCGTTCCATGGGCACCTTGCCCTGTTCCACCAGCCAGGCCTGCACCGCCTCGGCCCGCCGCTCCGCCAGCAGGCGCAGGTCTTCCTCGCCCACCGGCAGGTTGGCGAGCATGAGCTTTTCCATCTCCTCCACCGGCAGGTCCTTCTGCAGGCCGATGAGGTTGCGCGGCTTGGGGAACTTGGCGGCCTTGTAGGCCCGCTGCAGGTATTCGGGATATTCCTTGGCATCCACCGTCACCGTATCGACGGAACCGCCCTCGATGCCCTTCTTCACCTGCTCCTTCAGCTTCTCGGCGCGCACGGCTCGGTCGATGGCGGCGCGCTTGCTGCCTTCCCGGTCGGTTTCGGGATCGACCCGGCCGGCGACTTCCAGCTTCAGGGCCGGGCGGTCGTTCATGGCCTTGGCCAGGGCTTCCAGCTTCTTGACGGCAGCCGGGGCGAGGGTGGCGTAGCCGGCGTCGAACTCGACGTTGGACAGTTCGGCGCCGCCGCCGAAGAGGGAGCCGAGCAGGGCGAAGGGCGAGGTCACCGCCTTGACGAAGAGATTGACGATGACGCGGACGATGATGCCCCCCACCGAGAAATCCGGATCGTCCAGGGAGCCGGAAATGGGCAGGTTGATGTCGATCTCGCCGCGGCCGTTCTTGAGCAGCGCCACGGCGAGCTTGACGGGCAGGCTGGTGGCGTCGGGGCTGTCCACCTTGTCGCCGAAGGTGAGTTGGTCGAGGAAGACCCGGTTCTCGGCGTTAAGCTGGTTGTCGGCCAGCTTGTAGGTGACGTAGAGGGAGAGCTTGCCCTTGTCGATGGCGTAGCCGGCGTACTTGCCGGAGTAGGTGGAGAGGGTGGTCAGATCGACGCCGCGGATTTCGCCCTTGAGGTCGAGGTGGGCCTTGGCCGCCAGGGGGTTGAGCTTGGCGCTGACTTCCACCGGCGCGGCGTTGCCGTAGCTGCCGCGCAGCTCCATGTCGGCGAGGGTGCCCGCCGCCGAGGACAGGCCCTTCACCGAACCGACGATCTTGGTCACATTGACGGTGTAGTTGGGCTTGACGAAGAAATCGGAGAAATTGACGGTGCCCCCCTGCAGGGTCACCCGGCCGATGGCGACGGGAGGCGCCGCCTTGGCCGGCGCGGCGGCCGTCCTGGCCTGGGCCGCCGGTGCCGGTGGCGGCGCCTCCGCCGGTTTGGCCGGCGCTGCCGGCACCGTCGTCGTCGCCTCCTCCTCGCCGGGCTTCCTCACGATCTGGGAGAGATTGAGCTTGCCTTCGGGCGTCACGATCATGCGGGCGTAGAAGTCGCTCAGGGCAATTTCGCCGACGTTGAGGGCAAACGGCTGCAATTTCGCGTCGATACCCCCGATGTAGAGGGATTTCCACTTGAGCAGGTCGGTGCTGTTGAGCTTGTCGATGGTGTGCAGGTCACCCAGGGTGACCTGGCCCTTGTAGCCGCCGTTGTAACCGTCCTTGCCTTCGGCCAGGGCCACCTTGCCCTTGGCCGAGACCTGGCCGCGCACCAGGGTGACGTTGAGGCGGTCGGTGAAGAAGGGCTGCACCGGCAGCAGGGGCAGGCCGGTGATGTCCACCTCCAGGTTGGCGGCCAGGGGCTGCAACTGCAGGTCGCCGGCGGTCTTCAGGGCGCCCTTCTGGTTGATGCGGCCATCCACCGCCAGGGTCGCCTTCTTGCCCGGGGCCGTGGAGAAGTCGTCCACGGTGACGGAGAAATTGTCGATCACCTGCACCGACTTGTCCTTGAGGCTGCGGTCCTCGTAGCGCAGGGCCGCCGCGGCGAGGGCGAGCCGGGCCGCGGAAACCACCCAGGGCGCCTCCTTGCCGGCGGGCGCAGGCGCTTCCGCGGCCTTGAGGAGGGGCCCCTGGGGCAGGTCGAGGACACCCTTGGCGTCGCGGATCGCCTGCACCTCGGCGCCGCTCAGGGTGACCTGGCCGAGATGGGCCTGGCGCTTGCCGACGTCGATGGCCGCCCCCTTGATCTCGCCGCGCTTGAGGCGGAACTGCTGGCCGCCGTCGATGCTCCAGGCGGCGTCCACTTCGACGGGGCCGGCGAAAGCGCTGTCGATGCCACGCGCCGTCACCTCGATGTCGCGCACCGCCGCCTCGAAGGCCTTGCCCCGGGATTCGTCCCGCCAGAACTGGGTGGCGCCGCTCACCGCGACTTCCTTCACCAGCCAGGTCATCGGCTCGGCCGGGGCGGCGGCCGCTGCAGGCTTGGCGGAAGTATTGCCCTGCAGGTGCTGGACGATGTCCAGCCAGTTGAGGGTGCCCTGGGGAGTGGCGCGCAGGTGGTTCTCCAGGCCGGCCAGGCTCACCTTGTCGATGACGAAATGGCGCTTGAGGAGATCCGCCTCGGCCAGGGCGATGTCGAGCTGCTTCCAGCTCACCAGGGGCTGGCCGCCGGCCTCGTCGAGGTCAAGGTTCTTCACATGCACGGCGCCGGTGAGCCGGACCGCGGCGGGGGCTCCGTTGCCCTGGCTGAAGATCAGCTTCAGTTCGGTATCCAGGGTGCCGCTCCGGGCGGCGAAGGGCAGCTTCACCGGCGAGTAGGGCAGGTAGCGCACCAGGTCCGCCCGGTCCAGGTCCAGGGACAGCTCGCTCTCGTGGGATTCCTTGAAAGGCTTGCTGCGGCCCTCCAGGACCAGGGGCGAGCCGTTCACCTGGGCCGAGAAATGGGGCTCGACGTAGATGTCGGTCTGGTAGGGCAGGCTGGACACGAAGGGCAGGCGCAGGGCCAGATCGGTGACCTCGTGGCTGACGCCGGCGGGCTTGTCCACGAAGGTGACCTTGCCGCCGCCGACCTGGATGTTATTCACCGCGAACTTGGGCGTCGGCGAGTCGGAAGGCTTTGACCATTCGTCGATGAGGTCGGAAATGTCGTAACGGTCGTCGCTCACCCGCGTCACGTGGACGCGGGGACCGTCCAGCTTCACCTCCTGAACCACCGGCCCGCCACGCAAGATCGATGAGGCCTGGAGGTTGACGTAGAGGCTGTCGAAGCCGAAGACCTCATGGTCCTCGGCCGTCACCGAAAACCCCTCGATCCTGGCCGACAGCACGTAGGGATTGATGCTGATGCCGCCGATGCTCACCTTGCGGTGCAGCGCCTCGCCCAGCCTGCTTTCGAGCAGCGACTTGGCGATGGGGGGAGCGGCGAGGAAGCCGAAGGCGCCGAAGGCCACGACGATGCCGACGGTCCACAAGGCGGCCTTCCTCACCCTGGGCCGCCGGGCGATCTCCTGGGCGCGGCCGGCGAGATTCCGGGGAGCGGGCGACGGGGCTTGGGATTCGGTCATGGCGGGCTCCTCACTCGGCATTGGTGTTATGCCGAAATTCTAGTCCGGAAACAGGGCTTCCACGACGCAACAGGCGCTCGCGGCACACAAATGTGCGGAATAGCCCCGGTTCCGCCAACGCGAGGCCACCTTCGGTTAAAATTGGCGCTTTTCGAATTCCAATCCGGGGCTTCACCATGGACATCAAGAAGGTTCTGCTGCTGGGGGGTAGCGGCTTCGTCGGTACCTACATCGCCAACCGCCTCTCCGAACGAGGCGTCGAGGTCACCATCCCGACCCGCCGCCGGGAACGCACCAAGGCGCTGATCATGCTGCCCAACGTCGAAATGGTGGAAGCCGACATCAATTGCGAAAAGACCCTGGCCGGCCTGGTCGCCGGGCAGGACGCGGTGATCAACCTGGTGGGCATCCTGCACAGCCGGGACGTCAAGCTGCCCTACAGCGCCGACTTCGCCAACGCCCACGTGGAGCTGCCCCGGAAGATCGTCGCCGCCTGCAAGGCCGCCGGGGTGCGCCGCCTGCTGCACATGAGCGCCCTCAAGGCCGACTCCCAGGGCCCCTCCGAATACCTCTGCTCCAAGGGCGACGGCGAGAAGGCCGTCCTCGCCGCCCAGGGCGACCTGGACGTCACCGTCTTCCGCCCCTCGGTCATCTTCGGCCTGGGCGACTCCTTCCTGTCCATGTTCGCCGCCATGCTGAAGAAGCTGCCCTTCTTCCCGCTCGGCTTCGGCCAGGCCCGCTTCCAGCCCGTATGGGTGGCCGACGTGGCCGATGCCTTCGTGGACGGCCTGGGCAACCCCGCCACCTTCGGCCAGGCCTACGATCTCTGCGGGCCCAAGACCTACACCCTGCGCGAACTGCTGGATTACACCGCCAAGCTGTGCGGCAGCTCCGCCCGCATCGTCGCCCTTTCCGAAGGCTGGGCCTACCTCCAGGCCGGCCTGCTATGGCTGATGCCCAAGCCCATGCTCTCCCCGGACAACTTGCGTTCGATGCAGGTGGACAGCGTCTGCGCCGCCGGCTGCAACACCCCCCCGGGCTGGCAGCCGACGGCGCTGGAAGCCATCGCGCCCAGCTACGTGGCCCGCAACACGCCCAAGGGCAAGCTCGACAGCTTCCGCTTCCGGGCGGGCCGATAAGCCGCGGCCCTTGCCGCCGATGAAAGCCTACATCGTCGGCGGCGCCGTCCGGGACGAACTCCTCGGCCGGCCGGTGGCCGACCGCGACTGGGTGGTGGTGGGCGCCACCCCGGAGGAGATGCTCGCGGCCGGGTTCAAGCCCGTGGGCCGCGACTTTCCCGTCTTCCTCCACCCCCGCACCCAGGAGGAGTACGCCCTGGCCCGCACCGAAAGGAAGTCGGGGCGGGGCTACCACGGCTTCACCTTCCACGCCGCACCCGACGTCACGCTGGAAGAGGATCTTGCCCGCCGCGACCTGACCATCAACGCCATGGCCCGGGGCGAGGACGGTTCCCTGGTGGACCCCTACGGCGGCCAGGCCGATCTGGCGGCGCGGGTGCTGCGCCACGTGGGGCCGGCCTTCGTCGAGGACCCGGTACGCATCCTGCGCCTGGCCCGCTTCGCCGCCCGCTTCTCCGAATTCACCGTGGCGCCGGAAACCCTGGCCCTGCTGCGGGAGATGGTGGCCAACGGCGAGGTGGATCACCTGGTGCCGGAACGGGTCTGGCAGGAGCTGGCCCGGGGCCTCATGGAAAACCGGCCCGCGCGGATGTTCGAGGTGCTGCGGGAATGCGGTGCCCTGGCCCGGCTGCTGCCGGAGGTGGACCGCCTCTTCGGCGTGCCCCAGCGGGCGGATTTCCATCCCGAGGTGGACAGCGGCATCCATACCCTGATGGTGGTGGACGAGGCGGCCCGCCAGGGCTACGGCCTGGCCGTGCGCTTCGCCGCCCTGGCCCACGACCTGGGCAAGGGCACCACCCCCGCCGACCTGCTGCCCCGGCACCACGGCCACGAGGCCCGCAGCGTCGAACTGGCCGGGGAACTGTGCGCCCGCCTCAAGGTGCCCGGCGACTGCCGCGACCTGGCGCTGCTGGCGGCCCGCTGGCACGGGGACATCCATCGCGGCGACGAATTGCGTGCCGCCACGGTGGTTTCCCTGCTCGAACAGACCGACGCCCTGCGCCGCCCGGAACGCTTCGCCGAACTGCTCCAGGTCTGCCAGTGCGATTTCAACGGCCGCCTCGGCCAGGAGAATGCCCCCTACCCGGTGGCCGAGCTGTTCCACCGCGCCCTGGCCGCGGCCAAGGCCGTGGATGCGGGCGCCGTGGCCCGCCAGTGCGCCGACCGGGGGGCCATTCCGCAGCGGGTGCACGCGGCCCGGGTGGCCGCCGTCAAGGGCGCCCTAAAGGAAACGTGACAAGAGGAACAGGAGCGCCGAAAGAAGCAGGGTGCTGGCGAAGGGAAAGCGGTATGTGCGCCCATGCAGGCGGACGGCCACATCTCCCGGCAGCCGGCCGAAGCGAATCCACCGGGCCAGGTGGGGCGCCACCAGGCCAAGCAGGAAGATGGCAATGACGAGAGTGAGTATCCACTTCAACATATCGGCGGGCGCAGGATGTCAGTTCGCCCATTAGAACACGCCAAACCCGACCAGAGACCATGATCAACCACGACCACATCGGCGGCCTCGAACTTTTCTCCTGCGCCCCCGCCGGCGCCACCCGGGAGCTGCCGCCCGTCCTCTTCGTCCACGGCGCCTTCGCCGGTGGCTGGATGTGGACCGAGACCTTCATGCCCTTCCTCGCCGCCGCCGGCTTCGCCAGCCACGCCCTGTCCCTGCGCGGCCATGGCGGCAGCGCCGGCCGCGAGCATATCGACTGGCATTCGATCGCCGACTACGTGGACGACGTCGCCGCCATCGTCGACCACCTCGGTGGCGAGGCCGTCCTGGTGGGCCACTCCATGGGCGGCTTCGTCGTCCAGAAGTACCTGGAGCGACGCCCGGCGGCCGGCGCGGCCCTGGTCTGCTCGGTGCCGCCCCAGGGCCTGGTGGCGGCCCAGTTCCACCTGCTGATGCAAAAGCCGGAGCTGTTCATGGAGCTCAACCGCATCCTGGGCGGCAACTACACCGACATCGAGGTGGTGCACGACGCCCTCTTCGCCCAGGAGGTGTCCGACGAACTGCTGCGCGCCTGGCTGTCCCGCATGCAGGCCGAATCCCACCGGGCCATCTGGGACATGTCCATGTTCAACCTGCCCGATCTGCTGGCCATGCACCGCCCGCCCATGCTCATCCTGGGGGCGGAAAAGGACTTGCTGGTGCCCGCCTTCCTGGTCCAGGCCACGGCCCAGACCTACGGCCTGCATGCCCATATCTTCCACGGCATGGGCCACGCGGTGACCCACGAAAAGGAATGGCCGCTGGTTGCGGCCACGCTCTGCCACTGGCTGGAACGCCTGGAAGGTTCAAGCGCCCGCTGAACCCCGGCGGCGGATTGCCGCGCCTCAGGCCTTGACGTCGATGTTCTGCCCCAGGTGGGGCGGGTTGCCGGTCGGCTGGGGAAGGGACTGGATGAGCTGCAGGGCTCCCTGCTGCTGGATTTCCAGGGCCTTCTTCATGACCAGGATGGCCGCCGCGTCCCCGGTCTGGGCCTGGGAGAGGGCCGTGCTGAGGCTGCCGATGCCGGACAGTTCCATGGTTGACTTGCTCCGCCGCCAAAACGCTAATAGTGTAAATATAGTTCAGTCACCGGCAAACACAATGTCCGATCCCAAGCGCCCCTCCCCCGTGGCCAGCGAGGCCATCGCCGAGGCCATCCGCGCCAAGCGCGACGGCCACCGGCGCGAGGAGCGGGACTGGGCGGCCATCGCCGACGAGCTGATCCACGAGATCGAGGCCTTCGACATCGACCGGGCCGAGCAGGAAGCCGACGCCTCCGCCGCGGCGCCGGCGGCCCCCCTGGTGCCGGAGAAGACGTATCCCCACATCGTCGGCGAGGGCGTCCGCCACCACGTGCCGAAGCGCACCGCCCCGGCGGAGGAGCCGGCGTCTGCCAGCAGCTTCCCCGGCAGCTCCCTGCTCGATGCGCTGCGGGAGCAGGCCCGGGAGCGGCAGCGGCAACTGCACCAGGAGCTGGTGCAGCGCACGGCGCTCAACGAGACCCTCGACCGGGGCTTGCGCCAGGCCTTCGCCTACCTGCACGAACTGGTGCAGCAGCTCAACATCCTCAAGCCGACGGTAGGGCGGGAATACCACCTGCTCGATTCGGCGGTATTTTCCGGCCTGGCCTGGCAGGAGGGCTTCGCCGACTACCGCACCCACTCGGAAAGCGCCGGCGCCCTGGTGGACGCCGTCACCTTTTCCTACCAGCTCGCCTCGCCCCGGGGCCTGGAGGTGGGCCGCGAGGGGGCGGGGGTCGAGCGCTTCCGCCAGGCCCTCTTCGACTACGGCCTGCGCTTCCAGTGCGACGAGGTGCGGGACCAGCGCCGCCAGTTGCAGCGGGCCGATTTCCGCATCAAGGGCGAACTCAGCGTCAATGTGCGCTGGCGGGCCGACTACGGGCGCGGCGTGGCGGTGGTGGAAACGCGCAACCTGGAACGGTTGGGCAGCTACAGCTTCACCGTGCCGCCAGAGCGGCTGGAACCGGAACTCTTCGACGAATTCGGTCGCCTGGTGCTGGGGCAGGGCAACCGCTTCCGCGAACTGTCGCGCCCCCTGAAGGGCTGACCGCTCGCTTAGAGCCGGTAGCTCTGGTCGCCCCGGGCGAAGCCCAGCAGGGGTTCGTCGATGCCCCGCCCGAGGGCGATGACCTTGAACAGCTCCCCCATCTCGTGGGGCAGGAGCAGCTTGTTCACCGCCCCCGCCGCCCGGATGTAGGCCGGGGAATCGGCGGGCAGGGCGGCCAGGCAGTCGAGGATGCCGCAGTTGAGCAGGAACTGCCCCTGGCTGGTGTAGCCGAGCAACTCCAGCCCGGCGCCGTGGGCGGCGGCGACGATGGCGGTGAAATCGACGTGCACGGTGATGTCCTGCAGCCCGGGAAAGAGGAAGGGATCCGGATGGGCCTGGTGGCGATAGTGGCACATCAGGGTGCCGCGGCCCCGTTGCAGGTGGTAGAACTCCCGGCGCGGGAAGCCGTAGTCGATGAGAAAGACGGCGCCCGCTTCCAGGATGCTTCCCCAGGCCGCCGCCCAGGCCTCGGCGGCGAGGCCGATCTCGCTCTCGTAACCCGGGGGCAGGGCGCACTGACCGGCGATGGCCTCGGCCGCCGCCAGGAGCCGCCCGGCCGCCGGCCGCTCCTGCCAGACGAAATCCTCGCCCGCCAGGGCCACGCCCCGTTCCTGTATGCCCGCCTCGCGCCAGGCGACGATGCTGGCCGGCATGGCGTCCAGCACCTCGTTGCCGATGACCGCGCCGGAGAAACGTGGCGGCAGGGTATCCAGCCAGTGCACCCGGGCCAGCAGGTGGGGGACTTCCCGGGCCAGGGTTTCCTGCTGGCGCTGGCGCAGATCCGCCGACAGGTCGAGGATGGCGTAACGCTCCGGCAGGCAGCCCAGGGCTTCCAGGCTGCGCAGCAGGTCCGCCGCCAGGCGGCCGGAGCCGGCGCCCACTTCCAGGATGTGCGGGGCGGACGCCGCCATCACCTGGGCGGCCTGGGCCGCCAGGGCCTGGCCGAAGAGGCCGGTGAGCTCCGGGGCGGTGACGAAGTCGCCGGCGGCGCCGAACTTGCGGGCGCCCGCCGCATAATAGCCGAGGCCCGGCGCGTAGAGGGCCAGCTCCATGAAGCGGGCAAAGGGCAGCCAGCCGCCGCCAGCGGCGATTTCGCCGCGGATGAGGGCGGCCAGGCGCCGGCTGTGGGCGAGGGCGTCGGGAGCGGGAGAGGGGAGGGACATGGCGGCCTGAATTTTAGCGGCAAGCGGCGCTGGCAGGCAGGGCGATATACTTGTTTCCCCCACCCGAGGCAGGAGGCAAGCCATGCGCGTCTTCCAAACCGTTGCCCGCGGGCCCGCCGACCTCGACCAGGCCCTGGCCGCCTTGCCCGAGGACGCCCCTTCCCTGGTGCTGGCCTTCGGCGCCGTCGCCCACTTCACCGAGGGCGGGCTGGGGGAAGCCCTGCGCCGCCGCTTTCCCGCCGCCCATCTGCTGGGCTGCTCGACGGCCGGCGAAATCACCGCCGGCGGCGTCGCCGACGGCACCTGCGCCAT
Organism: Rhodocyclaceae bacterium; assembly: GCA_036732025.1. Lineage (GTDB taxonomy): Bacteria > Pseudomonadota > Gammaproteobacteria > Burkholderiales > Rhodocyclaceae > SSSZ01. The sequence goes on along the minus strand of DAINDE010000047.1, from coordinate 18,379 downwards.
CACCACCCTGCGTTTCGGCCAGGGGCGCCTGACCTCCGGCAGCACCCCCCTGGCGGGCATGGAGGATTCTTTCGCTGCCGGCCAGCGGCTCGGCCGCCAGATCGCCGCGCCGGACCTCAAGGCCGTCCTGCTCTTCGCCCCCGGCGTCCAGGTCAATGGCAGCGGCCTGGTGGACGGGCTGTCCAGCGTCGTCGGCGAAAAACTGCCCATCACCGGCGGCCTGGCCGGCGACGGCGGTGCCTTCCGGCGGACCTATACCCTGGGGGACGCCGGCGTCGACGACCGGGCCGTGGTGGCGGCGGGCCTGTGCGGGGAGTCGGTGCATTTCGCCCATGGCTCCTTCGGCGGCTGGGAACCCTTCGGCCCCGCGCGCAAGGTCACCCGCGCTGCCGGCAACGTCCTCCACGAGCTGGACGGCGAGCCGGCCCTGGCCGTCTACCGCCGGCAACTGGGCGTCCACGCCAGCGGGCTGCCTGCCTCCGCGCTGCTCTTCCCCTTCGCCATGGTGGGCCCCGACCGCGAGGGCAACGGCCCCATCCGCACCATCCTCGGCATCGACGAGACGGCGGGCAGCCTCACCCTGGCCGGCGCCATCGACCCGGCCGGCTACCTGCGCCTGATGCATGCCAGCACCGACAAGCTGGTGGGAGGGGCCGAGGCGGCAGCGGAAGCCGCGGCGGACATGCAGGGCAACGGGGGCGAGGGCCTGGCCATCCTGGTCAGTTGCGTCGGCCGCAAGCTGGTCATGGGGGCGCGGGTGGACGAGGAGGTGGAAGCGGTGGGCAAGGTCTTCGGCAGCCGTGCCGTCCTCGCCGGCTTCTATTCCTACGGCGAAATCAGCCCCTTCACGCCGGGGGCCTCCTGCAAGCTGCACAACCAGACCATGACCGTCAGCTACCTGCGAGAGGGGTAACGCCCCATCCCGCGCCGACGAACCCGCCGCTTCGGGGTAAACTGCTGACCCCATGGAAAAACTTTCCGGCCAGGTCGTTCTCGTCACCGGCGCCGCCCGGCGCGTGGGGGCGGCCATCGCCCGCCGGTTGCACGCGGCCGGGGCCACCCTGGCCCTCCACTATCGCCAGTCCGCCGCCGAAGCGCAGGCCCTGGCCGCGGAGCTGGAACGATGCCGGCCCGGGTCGGTCGCCGCCTTCCCGTGCGACCTCCTCGACACCGCCGCCCTGCCGGCCCTGGTGGCCGCCGTGGCGGCGCGCTTCGGGCGCCTCGACGGCCTGGTGAACAACGCCTCCAGCTTCTACCCGACGGCCCTCGGCAGCATCGGCGAGGCGGCCTGGGACGACCTGGTGGGCAGCAACTTCAAGGCGCCCCTGTTCCTTGCCCAGGCGGCAGCTCCCCTCCTCGCCGCCAGCGGCGGCGCCATCGTCAACATCACCGATATCCACGCCGAACGGCCCCTCAAGGGCTATGCCCTCTACTGCGCCGCCAAGGGCGCCCTGCTCACCCTGACCCGGGCGCTGGCCGTCGAACTGGGGCCGGCGGTACGGGTCAATGCCGTCGCCCCCGGCGCCATCCTCTGGCCCGGCGATGGCCAGTTCCCGACGCCGGAGCGGGCCGCCATCGTGGACCATACCCTCCTCAAACGCGAGGGCAGTCCCGAGGACATCGCCGCCACCGTACTTTTCCTCCTCGCCGGGGCGCCCTACGTCACCGGCCAGATCATCAACGTCGACGGCGGACGTACCGCCCACCTGTAACCATGACTGCTTCGAACACCCTGCAAAAACTCGGCAAATTCCTGGAAGGCCGCACCGGCAAGGCCATCGGCGACTACGCCATGATCGCGGACGGCGACACCGTCCTGGTCTGCGTCTCCGGCGGCAAGGATTCCTACACCCTGCTCCACGTCCTCATGGCCCTGCAGAAGCGGGCCCCGGTCAGCTTCCGGCTCATCGCCATGAACCTCGACCAGAAGCAGCCGGGCTTTCCCGCCGAGGTGCTGCCGCGCTACTTTGATTCCCTGGGGATCGAGTACCGCATCGTCGAAGCCGACACCTACTCCATCGTCAAGGACAAGATCCCCGAAGGCAAGACCACCTGCTCCCTCTGCTCCCGCCTGCGCCGGGGCATCATCTACCGCACCGCCAAGGAACTGGGCGCCAACAAGATCGCTCTCGGCCACCACCGGGACGACATGGTGCACACCCTGTTCCTCAACCTGCTCTTCGGCGGCAAGCTGAAGGCCATGCCGCCCAAGCTGGTCACCGACGACCGGGCGCACATCGTCATCCGGCCGCTGGCCTACTGCTCCGAGGCCGACATCGCCAAGTTCGCCCGGGGCATGAACTTCCCCATCATCCCCTGCAATCTGTGCGGCTCCCAGGAAAACCTGCAGCGCCAGAAGATCCGCGAAATGATGCAGGAGTGGGACCGCCGCTACCCCGGCCGCACCGAATCGGTGTTCACCGCCATGCAGAGCATCGTGCCCTCCCACCTCGCCGACAACGGCCTCTTCGATTTCCGGGGTCTCACGCTGGAGAGCGAAGTGGAGGAGGGCGACATCGTCTTCGACGAACCGGAAATCGCCATGACCGGGACCATTCCCCTGGCGCCGGTAATATGACACAGGCCGCAAGGCCCGAATTTGCTATGATAATGACTCAGTAATTACGGGCATTGGCGCAGGGGCGAAGCATGGGGGGCGTAGAGCGCAAACTGGCGGTGTTGTTTGCCGACGTTTCGGGCAGCACCAAGCTATACGAAAGGCTTGGCGACGCCGAGGCGCTGCGGGCCGTGGACCGCTGCATCAAACGCATGGAGCGCGCCATCGACGGTTTCCGCGGCCGCCTGGTGAAGACCATCGGCGACGAGGTGATGGCCACCTTCGGCGATGCCGAAGCCGCCTTCCAGGCCGCCGTCGAGATGCAGCAGCGGGTGCACGACCTGCCGCCGGTTTCCGGCGTCAAGCTGGCCATCCGCGTCGGCTTCCACTATGGCCCGGCCATCGAGGACAACAACGACATCTTCGGCGACACGGTCAATACCGCCGCCCGCATCGTCGGCCTGGCCAAGTCCGAGCAGATCCTCACCAGCAAGCAGACGGTGGATACCCTGCCCAACCTGCTCCAGCAATCCACCCGCGACCTGGAACAACTGTCGGTCAAGGGCAAGGCCGACGGCGTGCATGTCTTCGAAGTGCTGTGGAACGAGACTGAAGAGCTCACCATGAAGGCGAACTCGATCCTTTCCCAGCCGCCCACCGTCAAACTGTGCCTGCGCTACCGCGGCCGGGCCTACCTGCTGGACGACAAGACGCAGACCCTCTCCCTCGGCCGCGACCAGGCCAACGACGTGGTGGTCGAGGACCGCAAGGCCTCCCGCCAGCACGGGCGCATCGAGCGCCGGGGCGACAAGTTCTTCTATGTGGACCAGAGCACCAACGGCAGTTGCGTCGCCGTCGCCGGCGAGCGGGAGACCCTGCTGCGCCGGGAGGAACTGCTCCTGCGCGGCACCGGCAAGATCAGCTTCGGCAGTTCCAGCACCGACCCCCAGGCCGACTGCGCCTTTTTCGAGCACCTCTGACGCCGCGTCGCACGGCGGCAACAAAGAAAAGGCCATCCGCTGGATGGCCTTTTTCCTCTTGGGCGCTCCTTCCGCTCAGATTTCGAGCTTCTTCAGGACTTCCGGGTTCTTGACGATGGCCTGGCGCTTGGCGGCCGGCGCCTCATACAGGGAGGCCGGGGGCGCCGAGTCGAGGCGGGCGAGGACGGCGGCGTCCTTGCAGGCGGCATCGAAGGTCATGGCCACCTCGTTGCCGTTGGTCCCGGCGACGTTGAAGCAGGCCTTGCCGAACTTCTGGTTGAGGGGCACGGCGATGCCGGCGGCGACGAGGTCGGCCAGGTTGCCGCCGCCGCCCGCCATATCCACGTCGAAACGGGCATCGGTGCCGGTCTTCGTGGCGCTCACCGCCAGCACGTTGCGCAGACCGGCCAGCTCGTTGTAGAGACGCTTGGCGGTGGCCTCGTCGGGCAGGCCGGAAAGGGCCAGGCGAACCTTCTGGGCAGCGAAGTGGAAGTGCTGGAGGAAGAAGTTCTTGGAGAATTCCTCGCCGATCAGCTTGCCGATATCGGCCAAGGCCTCGTCCTCGCTGTTCCAGCTCACCTTCTGGGGAATGGTGGTGTTGAAGTAGATTTCCTCGCCCGACTTCTTGTCCACGCACTTGATGGTCCAGGAAGTGATCACCGTGCGTTCGATGTTGAGGCCGGAGGCTTCCAGCTTGACGGAGAGCTTCTTGAACTTGACCTCGCCGACGACGGCGAAATCGGCCTTCTTGTCGCCGCTGGCCTCGTCGTTCCAGGTTCGGAAGCCAAAGGACTGCACCTTTTCCTTGAGCACGTTCTCGGCCACCAGCGAACGCTGGGGCGCGGCGCCCTCGCCGGCGCCGACGGTGGTGATGGCCACCGCCACCTTGGGATCGCCGTTGTTGCGGATGAAATCGACCCGCTCTTCCCGGGACATCTGGTTGAGGGACTTCTGCACCTCCCGCACGCGCACGGTGGCCCGGGCAGTCATCGACACCAGGCCGTCCTTGCCGGTCTGGGGCGGGTCTTCCTGGAGGATGGATTCGATGAAGTCGCCGCTGCGGGCCAGGAGCTTGTCCCGCAGCACGCCGTAGTTCTGGGCCAGGGAGTTGGACTGGACGTAGAGGGCCACCGCCTTTTCGATCAGCTCCCGCCGGGTTTCCTCGCGCAGGGTGGAGCGCATCAGGTTGGGGTCGGCGGTGAAGCGGGGGTCGCTGCTGTCGGCCAGGCCCACGGCGGATATGGTGAGAAGGCGGGGCGCGTCGTCCGCCGCCAGCACCATCGCCGGGGCGGGGCCGGCATCGGCGGCAGGGATGGTGGCGGCCGGCGGGGTAGCTCCCTTGCCGATGAGGAAGTAGGCGCCGCCGCCGGCGACGGCCAGGGCGCCGATGCCGGCGGCAATGGCCCAGACGGGAACGCCGCCCTTGCGCGCCGGGGGAGGCGCCTTGGGCGCGGCGCCCGGCGGCACCGTGGCCGGCCGGACCGCCGCCGGCGCCCCGCGGGAAGTACCCGCCGTCTGGTAGGCCACCGTCGGGTCCTGGGGCGCGAAAACCGCCGTCGCCTCGCCGGAAGCGCCGGCGATCACGGTGGCATCCTCGTTGGCCGCGGACTTGCCGCTCAGTGCATCGCGCAGCGCCTCGGCGAACTCGGCGGCGGTCTGGTAACGGTCCTCGGGCCGCTTGGCCATGGCCTTGCGGATGACGTCGTCGAAGACCGAAGGCACCTGCACATTCAACTCGGAGGGCGCAATGGGGTCCTCCTTGAGGACCTTGTGCATGATAGTGGTGAGCTGGCCGGCGAAGGGTTTCTCGCCGGTAAGGAACTGGTAGAGGATGACGCCAGCCGAGAAGAGGTCGGAACGCGGGTCCACCCGCTGCCCCATGAACTGTTCCGGCGACATGTAGGCCGGCGTGCCGAGGACGGAGCCGGCCTGGGTGAGGTTGGAGGATTCGATGCGGGCGATGCCGAAATCCCCCACCTTGGCCTGGCCGCTCTGCAGCAGGAAGATGTTGGCCGGCTTGACGTCGCGGTGCACGATGCCGTGGGCGTGGGCGTGGCCGAGGGCAGCGAGCAGCTCGCCCATGAGACGGACGATCTCGGAGAGGGGAAAACGCTCCTGGCGGTCGAAGTAGTCCTTCAGTTCGCGGCCTTCGACGTACTCCATGGCGATGAAGGCGGTGCCGTCGGCGTCCTCGCCGTATTCGTAGACCGCCACCACGTTGGGGTGGTTGAGGCGGCCGGCGGCCTGGGCCTCGCGCTTGAAGCGGGAAAGGATCTCGTCCACCTCGCTGCGGTCGAGCTGGTCCTTGCGCACCGTCTTCAGGGCTACGCGGCGGTCGATCATGGGGTCCCAGCCTTCGTAGACGACGCCCATGGCGCCGCGGCCCAGTTCGCGGCGAATCTCGTACTTGCCAAGCTTTTGCGGAATGTCAGCCATCATGCCCTCCCTGAGCACCGCTTATTTGTATTTCTGGTCGATTTCCCAGACGTTCTTCTGCACCAGGCGCTGCACCAGGGTATCCAGGGTGAGGCCGCCGGAGGCGCTGCTGGAAACCCCGAGGACCGAAGTGCCCTTGGCGCCCAGCTCCATCTTTTCTTCCGTGTAGCCGGTGGCCACCTGCTCGGTGGTGTTGGCGTCGATGATCTTGTAGCGCATGCCGATGATCCACACGCCGGAAGACTCCCCGGTCTGCACGGACCCCACGGCGACACCGCCGGCCGCCGCGCCCCGGCCGCCGCCGAGGATGCCGATGACCGAACCCAGGGCCCGGCCATCGAAGCCGGATTGCGCCTGGGCCACCGGCTCCGCCTTGAGGACATCGAACTTGACCACCCACTTGGTGGTCTTGAAGCGCCCCTTCTGCAGCATCTTGCGCGCTGCCTGGGGGTCGCCCATGGTGTAGGCGAGGGTGAACTCGTTGAGGAGCGGCCCCAGGTCGGAGCGCTCGAGCACCTTGAAATTGGCCTTGCCCAGTTCCAGTTCGGCGAAATCGGCGATGTTGTTGGGGCCGAATTTCTGCACGAAACTGGCGTTGTTGCTCTTCACCTCGCCGGGAATGACGATGAGCGCCGGACCCTGGCGACCGGCGTTCTGGTACTGGATGTCCTTGTACATGCCCTTGTCGGCCATGGCGTTGGCCTGCTGGGAGGTACTGCTGCCAGCGGTGGGGGAGGGGTTGTCGAAAACCGGCTGGGCGAGGGCGGCGCCGGCTGCGAGGGCGACCGCCAGTGGGGTAAGGGTGCGCAATGTCTTCATGATCCTGGCCTCGAACAGTGTTGGGTTTATTTCTTGTCTTTGCCGCCGATCCCCGCCTTGCGGCAATAGTCGCTGTACAGCCTGGCGACGACGCCTTCGGCCTGCTCGTTGATGAGCGTCAGGGCCATGCCGCCGGTGTCGGCGCCGGAGTAGGACTCGGCGCTGCCGGAGGCTTCCGAGATGGGACGGCCGTCGGCGCCGGTGAGGGTGAAGCTCATGCTGACATAGACCTCGGGCAGCCGGACCATTTGATTGTAGCCGGTGCGGCTGGAGATTACACCGCGCAGGATGAAGTCGGAGCCCATCTTCTTGGAGGCGGCGAGGGCGGCTTCCATGTCGTTGTTAAGGTAGGCCTCGATTTCGGCCTGGGCGATGCGGGCCTTCATTTCTTCCTGGGAGAAGGTATTGAGGCCCAGGCGTTTCAGGCGCTTGTCGATGGCCTGGAAATGGGGGCTGTAGTGGCCCTGGTCGGCATCCATGCCGCGGGCGGTGCGCTGGCCTACCACCACCATGATGCGCTTGTCCTTGAGGGCCTGCTTGCAAGGGGTGGCGAGCTGGGACGACACGCGCTTGCGGGCGGCCGCGTCGGCGTCCTGCTGCTGCTTTTCGTCCTCGGAGAAGCTGAAGGCGCCGGCGGCGCCGCTGGTGGCGGCGAGGACGGCAAGGGCAAGGAGCTGGGTTCTCATGGTGGTCGCAATGGGCAGGGTTTATACGGAAAAATGCCGGCCTCCAGGGGGCCGGCATCCGGATGGGAGAGGCGCCTGGCGGTCAGCCCTTCAGGCACTCGGACATGAATTTCTTGCGCTCGGCGCCCTTCAGGCCCTTGTCGCCGGCCTCCTTGTTGCAGGTCTTCATCTTTTCCTGCTGGGCGGTCTTGCCGTCGGCGGGCTTGGCGGAGAGGCATTCCTTCATGAAGGCCTTGCGCTCGTCGCCTTTCTTGTCGCCGGCGGAGGCGTTGCATTCCTTCATTTTGTTCTGCTGGGCGGTGGCGGCCTGGGCCGTTCCGGCGACAGCGGCAAAAACCAGTGCGACCAGGGCGATTGCGGCTTTCATGGTTCCTCCTTGCGGGTTGTATGGGTTGAATGCCGGGCCAATATCGTGCAATCAGGCATCCTCGTCAAGCATGACGCGCTGCTGGCGATCCATGAAATCCTGCATGCTGTCGATGCCCCGCAACTGGAGGATGGTGTTGCGCACCGCCGCTTCCAGCAGGACCGCCAGGTTGCGGCCGGCGGCCACCGGGATCACCACCTTGCGGATGGGGACGCCGAGGACCTCCTGGGTCTGGGCGTCGAGGGGCAGGCGGGGCGCGTCGCCCCCCACGGCCGCCTTCTGCAGGTGGACGATGAGCTTGAGCTTCATCTTGCGGCGCGACGCCGTCTCGCCGAAGATGGTGCGAATGTTGAGCAGCCCCAGGCCGCGCACTTCCAGGAAGTCGCGCAGCATGCCCGGGCAGCGCCCTTCGATGGTGGTGGGGGCGATGCGCGCCATTTCCACCACGTCGTCGGCCACCAGGCCGTGGCCGCGGGAAATGAGTTCGAGGGCGAGTTCGGACTTGCCGACGCCGGAGTCGCCGGTGATGAGCACGCCCATGCCGAGGACGTCCATGAACACGCCGTGCATGCTCGCCGTGTCGGCCAGGCGGCGGGAAAGGTAGATGCGCAGCAGGTCGATGACCGCGGAACAGGGCTTGGGCGTGGTCAGCAGCGGGGTTTCCGAAGCCTCGCAGGCCAGGCAGAGGGATTCCGGCGGCTCCAGCCCCTCGGCGACGATGATGGCCGGTGCCTGGGCGGCCAGGAAATCCTGGAACTGGTGGCGGAACTTGGCCTCGCCCACGCGCTGCACCCAGTCGTGTTCGGCCATGCCCATGACCTGCAGGCGCTCCGGGTGGATGACGTTGATGTGGCCGACGACGTCGGCACCGTAGTTGTTGGATTCCTTCAGCTCGATGCGCCGGTCCGCTCCGTGGGCGACGATCCAGTTGAAGAGGAGCTTGTCGCGGTTGTCTTCGTAAAGCTGGAGAAGACTGATGTGGCGCACGGCGCGGGCTTACTTCTGGAAGAGCGCCGTCACGGCGGCGGCATCGGCGGCGGCGGCGAGGTTCTCCCGGAAACCGCGGTCGGCGAAGCGCTGGGCCAGTTCGGAGAGGATCTGCAGGTGTTCCTCGGTGGCCTGTTCGGGAACCAGGAGGACGAAAAGCATGGAAACCGGCCGGCCGTCGGGGGAATCGAAGGGCACCGGCGTGGCCAGGCGAAGGAACGCACCCACCGCCTGCTTGAGGCCCTTGATGCGCCCGTGGGGGATGGCGATGCCCTGGCCGAGGCCGGTGGAACCGAGCTTCTCGCGGGCGAAAAGGCTGTCGAACACGACGGAGCGGGCGATGCCGACATTGCTCTCGAACAACAGGCCGGCCTGTTCAAAGACCCGTTTCTTGCTGCCCGCCTCCAGGTCGAGGAGGACATGGCCGGCCGGCAATAATTTGATGAAGGGGTTCATTTTGGGGGCGGGGAGGGGCCGCGGTCCCGGACGGGGCCGCGGCGGCGGGCTGGCTTATTCGGCCATGTGGTGGGCGGCCTTGTCGCCGCGGTGGTGGTCCTGGACCTTCTGCTTGTACTTCTGGACCTGGCGGTCCAGCTTGTCGAAGAGGGCGTCGATGGCGGCGTAGAGGTCGTCGCCGGATTCCTCGACATGCATGTCCTTGCCGGGAACGTGAACGGTCACTTCGGCCTTCTGCTTGAGCTTCTCGACCGACAGGACGACGTTCACGCCGGTGACCTTGTCAAAATGGCGGACCACCGGGTCGAGCTTGTTCTCGACGTAGTCGCGCAATGCCGGCGTAACTTCGATGTGGTGACCAGCGATCTGCAGATTCATTTTCTCTCCTCTCTCTACAGGGTCTTGCGTAAATTGACCGGCGGGATGTTGAGGGCCTCGCGGTATTTGGCCACGGTACGGCGCGCGACAACGATTCCCTGCTGGCCTAGTATTTCGGATATTTGACTATCCGACAAGGGCTTCTTGCCGTCCTCGGACCCGATCAATTGCTTGATCAGGGCGCGGATGGCGGTGGCGGAACAGGCGCCGCCGGTGTCGGTAGCGACATGGCTGCCGAAGAAGTATTTCAGTTCGAAAATGCCCCGCGGCGTGGCCATGTATTTCTGGCTGGTGACGCGGGAGACGGTGGATTCGTGCAGCCCCAGGATGTCGGCGATTTCCCGCAACACCAGGGGGCGCATGGCCACTTCGCCGTGCTCGAAGAACTGGCGCTGACGGTCCACGATGGCCTGGGTGACGCGGTGGATGGTCTCGAAGCGCTGCTGCACGTTCTTGATCAGCCAGCGGGCTTCCTGCAGCTGGCCGGTGAGATTGCCGTTGCCCCGGCGCTGCTTGGCCAGGATTTCGGCGTAGAGGCGGTTGATCCGCAGCCGCGGGTAGGCGTCCGGGTTGATGTAGGCCGTCCACTTGCCCTTGAGCTTCTTCACGATCACGTCGGGCGTGATGTAGCGGGCTTCCAGGGGGGCGAAACGGGCGCCGGGACGGGGGTCGAGGCTGGTGATGAGGGCGTGGGCCGCCTTGAGGTCCTCGTCGTCCACGTTCATGAGCCGGCGCATCTTGGCGAAATCCCGGGCGGCGAGGAGATCGAGGTGCCTGTCCACGATGATGAGGGCCATGTCCCGGTCGTAGCCCGGCTCCATGGCCCTGAGCTGCAGGGACAGGCATTCCTTGGGGTTGCGGGCGCCGACGCCGGTGGGGTCGAAGTTCTGGATGTGGCGCAACGCGATTTCCAGCTCTTCCGGCTCGATTTCGTATTCCGGGGGCAGGGTCTGCCACAGCTCCTCCAGGGGCGTGGACAGGTAGCCGTCGTCGTCCAGGGCCTCGATGAGGAAGCGCACCAGGCTGCGGTCCCGCTCGGAGAGCTGGGTCATGCCCAGTTGCCAGACCAGGTGGTCGCGCAGGCTGGTGGTGGAGCCGTGGATGTCGTGGGGGTCGGAATCGTCGTCCTCGTCGCGGCCGGCGCCGGTGAAGGTGCCGGCGTCGGAGGACCAGCGGTCGTCGTCCTCGCCGCCGCCCATGGGGGCTTCGATGGCCTCCGGTTCGGTTTCCCGCTCCCGCTCGCGTTCCTCGCGCTCGCCGCCGCTCTCCTGGGCCTCCCCCCGCGGCGCTTCGGCGGCGGCGCCGGCACCGGCGCTCCACGAATCGCCTTCGTCCTCCCGTTCGAGGAGGGGATTTTCCAGCAGGTAGCGCTCGATCTCCTGGTTCATCTCCAGGGTGGATAGCTGCAGGAGCTTGATCGACTGCTGCAACTGGGGCGTCAGCGCCAGGTGCTGGGAGAGTTTGAGCTGGAGGGCGGGCTTCATGAGAATTCAGGTCCGGTCAGAGACGGAAGTTCTCGCCCAGATAAACTTTACGCACGCTTTCATTCTCCACGATTTCGGCCGGCCGTCCAGCGGCCAGCACCTCGCCGGCGTTGATGATGTAGGCGTGGTCGCAGATGCCCAGGGTTTCGCGCACGTTGTGGTCGGTGATGAGGACGCCGATGTTGCGCTCCTTCAGGAAGCGGATGATCTTCTGGATTTCCAGCACGGCGATGGGGTCCACCCCGGCGAAGGGCTCGTCGAGGAGGATGAAGCGGGGGCTGGTGGCCAGCGCCCGGGCGATCTCCACCCGCCGACGCTCGCCGCCGGAAAGGGCGGCGGCGTTGATGTGGCGGACGTGGCCGATGTGCAGTTCGCCCAGGAGGCCTTCCAGGCGGTCGTTGGCCTCGGCCTCCGGCATCCCCTGCAATTCCAGCACCGCCTTGATGTTTTCCTCGACGTTCATCTTGCGGAAGACCGAGGCTTCCTGGGGCAGGTAGGAAACCCCCTGGCGCGCCCGGCTGTGCATGGGCAGGTGGGTGAGGCGATCTTCGTCGATATAGACTTCGCCGCCGTCCGCCGGCACCAGGCCGACGATCATGTAGAAGCAGGTGGTCTTGCCGGCGCCGTTGGGGCCCAGGAGGCCCACCACCTCGCCGCTCTTGACGGCGAAGGAGACGTCCTGCACGACAGTGCGGGCCTTGTAGCGCTTCTTGAGGTTGTGGGCGGAAAGGGTGGCCTGGGTCATGGCAACGGTTCAGTCGTCGGGGCCGGCAAGGGTACGGCGGATGGCCTCCGCTGAAAAGCCCCGGTACTGGAGAAACCGCATCTGCCTGGCCCGCTCCTCCGCACTTTGCGGCCGGCTGCCGAACTTCTTTCCCCACACCGCACGGCAGCGGGCGGTTTCATCGCCCCCTTCCGGCAGGGCGGCGGCGATGTCATCCTCCCCTACGCCCTGGGCCCGCAATTCCTGCTTCAGGCGCGCGTTGCCGTAGCGGCCGGCGCGGGCGGCCACGCGCTGGCTGGCGAAGCGATGGTCGGAGAGGAGGTGCTCGGCCTGCAAGGTTTCGAGAAGGACTTCCAGTTGTTCTGCGGATTCCGCGGCGGGCGCCAGCTTGGCCTTCAGCTCCGCCCGGCTGTGATCCCGCCGGGCCAGGAGCTTCAAGGCTGCCAGCCGCAGCGCGTCAGGCATCCGCGGTGGCGGCGGCAGCCGACGACGACTTGGTCGGCTTGATGACAGTGGTGGCGGCGGCCTCGCGGATGCGGGCCTCGATTTCCTGGGCCACCTCCGGGTGGCTGCGCAGGAACTCCCGGGCGTTGTCCTTGCCCTGGCCGATCTTCTCGCCCTTGTAGGCGTACCAGGCGCCGGACTTGTCCACCAGCTTGTGGTTCACGCCCATCTCGATGATCTCGCCTTCGCGGGAGATGCCCTCGCCGTAAAGGATGTCGAAAATGGCCTCGCGGAAGGGGGGCGACACCTTGTTCTTGACCACCTTGACCTTGGTCTCGTTGCCGATCACCTCGTCGCCCTTCTTGATCGAGCCGATGCGGCGAATGTCCAGGCGCACCGAGGCGTAGAACTTGAGCGCGTTGCCGCCGGTGGTGGTTTCCGGGTTGCCGAACATGACGCCGATCTTCATGCGGATCTGGTTGATGAAGATGACGAGCGTGTTGGTCTTCTTGATGTTGGCGGTCAGCTTCCGGAGGGCCTGGCTCATCAAGCGGGCGTGGAGGCCGACCATCTGGTCGCCCATTTCGCCCTCGATCTCGGCGCGGGGGGTCAGCGCCGCCACGGAGTCCACGACGATGATGTCGACGGAGCCGGAACGGACCAGCATGTCGGCGATTTCCAGGGCCTGCTCGCCGGTATCCGGCTGGGAAATGAGCAGGTCGCCCACATTGACGCCCAGCTTCTGCGCGTATTGCGGGTCGAGGGCGTGTTCGGCATCGATGAAGGCGGCGACACCGCCCAGCTTCTGCATCTCCGCCACCACCTGCAGGCAGAGGGTGGTCTTGCCGGAGGATTCCGGGCCGTAGATCTCGACCACCCGGCCGCGGGGCAGGCCGCCCACGCCCAGCGCGATGTCGAGCCCGAGGGAGCCGGTGGAAACCACCTGCAAGCCCGCCTCCACATCGGCCTCGCCCATCTTCATGATGGAGCCCTTGCCGAACTGCTTCTCGATCTGTTGCAGCGCTGCCGCCAGCGCCTTGGCCTTGTTGTCGTCCATGGAGATACCTCGAAAGTTAGGGGTGATTATGGCACAGAGGCCAGAAGATGGTACAGAAATTGCAGGGCAGTTTGCCTGGCACGACTAGGGTGAGCCGGCAACCCAGTTTTCCAGGCGAATGCCCGGGTAATCGCGGAAATCGGCTTCGTTGTTGGTGACCAGCACCAGGTCGCGGCTGATGGCGTGGGCGGCGATCAGGCTGTCCAGGGCATCGCGGCGACGATCCCTCACCGCCGCCCGCAAGACGCCATAACTTGCACCGGCAGCCTCGTCGAAAGGCAATACAGGGATATCGTCGACCAACCCCCGCAGGGCAGCGGCAGCCTGCTCCCGCGCACCGCTCTGGCGTTCGACCCCGTAGCACAGTTCGGCATGCGTCACCGCCGACATGACCACATCCCCCACTCGCAGGCCGGCGAATTTTTCGACGACGCCGGGGGGGCTGCCGTGCATGAGGTGGATGCATATATTGGTGTCGAGCATGTAGCGCATCGCCTACCACGCTCTTTCTTTTTCGTCGTGGAACTCACGCCCCTCGGCCATGAACCCTGGCGGGAAAGCTGCAAAGCGATCCACGACCCCCGCCAGGGAGCGAGCCGCCACCGGCCGGATGACCAGGGTGTTGCCGACTCGCTCGATGTCCACATCCCCCGGCTCCACCACCACCCCCAAATCGCGGGGAATGCGAACCGCCAGGGAATTACCGCTCTTGAATGCTCGGCCCAACATACGCCACCTCAGTGTCAATCCGTATATACATTGCCCATCATACGCCGGCTCGCAGATTTTCAATACCGCCGCAACCCGTCAGAAAATGGGCCGTCCTTCTCCATGTGCGCATTGAAGTCGGCAATGGCCTTTTCATTCGCGGCCAACCAGCGGGCACCCAACCCATCCACCGGACTGACCACCCCCCGCCCACCGCGGTTGAGCACGTGGGTATAAATCATGGTGGTGGAAACATCCGCGTGCCCCAGCAATTCCTGCACGGTGCGGATGTCGTAGCCCGCCTGCAGCAGGTGGGTGGCGAAGGAGTGGCGCAAGGTGTGGGTCGACGCCGGCTTGGCGATGCCGGCCGCCCCCAACCCCTGTTTGATGGCCCGCTGCAGGGCCTGCTCGTGGGTGTGATGGCGGCATTCCATCCCGCTGCGCGGATCAACCGACAGTTCCCGCGCCGGAAAGACCCAGAACCACCCCCACTCCTTCGGCGCAGCGGGATATTTGCGGGCCAGGGCCTCGGGCATATAGACACCCTCCCGGCCGGCCGCCCGGTCCCCCTCCCACAGCGCCCGCACCCGCCGCAAATGCACGCGCAGGGCCGGCACCAGGCTCGCCGGCAGGACGGTGACGCGATCCTTCGCCCCCTTGCCGTCGCGGATGAACAACTCGCCCCGCTCGAAATCCACATCCTTGACCCGCAGGCGCACGCACTCCATCAGGCGCATGCCAGACCCGTAGAGCAGACGGGCCATCAAGCCGTGCGTGCCTTCCAGCAGCGTCAGCAAACGCTCCACCTCGCCGTGGGAAAGCACCACCGGCATGCGCTTGGGCTTCTTGGGGCGCAGCAGGTCGTCAAGCCAGGGCAGCTCGACCCCCAGCACCTCGCGATAGAGGAAAAGCAGCGCCGACAGCGCCTGCTGATGCGTACTCGCCGCCACCTTCAGATCCCCGGCCAGATGGCCGAGAAAGGCCCGTACCTCGTCCGCCCCCATCTCCCGCGGGTGCCGGCGCCCATGGTAGAGGACGAAACGGCGTACCCACTCGACATAGGCGCGCTCGGTCCGTATGCTGTAGTGCTTGTAGCGGATCGCTTCGCGAACCCGCTCCAGCAAGGTGACAGGTTGGTTGGCTTCCATGCCGTGTTTCAGGGCTCTTGTATAACTGTGTATATGTACAGTAACTCACGATACCCCAGTAAAGCAAGCGTTTTTTCGCCTGCCGCGTTTGCCGGCATACACGGCGGGCGGGGTGCTTACACGGCGCGTTCGCCTTCTATCCTGGCTGCCCGCCGCGTTGCCTCGCCAGCTAACGCTTGCCAATACGTAACCGACCATCCCGCAAGCTGCACCAGAAGGGCGTTTCCAGACGCCGTGTCGTCCAGCGTATACGGCGCGCTGGCGACGACTATGTCGTATATGCCATCTACTTGTAGTTAGCAGACATAAAAATGGCTCTGCTCGCACACTTCAAACACTTGCATGCCCATCACCTCCGGCGGCTTTGCCTCCCCGCCAACCTCAAAAGTCATATAGGCAACGGTGCTGCGCTTCAGGTCAATGAACTCCGTGCGCCCAACGTATATCCGTGTCGGCTTCCGCCCAGTCTGCCCGTAGTAGGCGCGGTACGCGTCGTTGATTGCTTTAAGGACATCGCCTTCTTTAACATGCTGCATTCCGTTGCCTCCGTAGTTACCGCTGTCTGCTAACAACCCATTCAACCGGACGCCATGAAACCGGCGTCCTCCGTCACAACCTCGGCGCGTGGCGCCGGTTAATTCAGCCGTTGGGCGTCTCGATCATATCCCTGCCACTCAACCACCTCGGTACGAAGTCATGCTATTTAGAAAACTGACAAAGTGGGATGAAGCGGCGAAGATCCCACCCCTTCTCTTCGTAGTTCAGCTGATAGAGGAAATGCTTTTCGAGTACTCGCTTGACACATACAAGGCCTCAGTCATGCACACTGGCCTGCTCTGTCAAGAGGCACTTTCGACGATCTCAGACGTTGAGGCCGGGAACATCAAAGCTCCAAACGTTTCTCACGTTACCGCTGAACTTGCGAGCAACTTTGAACGAGATCCTGTCGCACAGTCCCTTGTCCCCTTGCCCCTTGCAGCATTCCTACCCGCGTTAAAGAATCCCAAAACGCCACACAAGGAACTACAGGTCGCATTGGAGCTACTAGCAGTTCAGCTTCCCCCAGACAAATATCGCCAGAGAAACGAGGCTCTCTTACTTCAGGCAGTTCGTGACGGGGCGCCCTGCGCGCTCCTTAGACGCCTAACAAGAACTTACATCACCACACTGACCGCGACCGGTCTAAGCACACGATTCCTAGAAGAGCAAACACAGAAGACTTTTCACTATGGCCCTGGCCGCATCACGGGGCCTGAGTCACTTGAAGATTTCTTCAAACTCTTCTCCACCGCAGCGAACAACTACACAGTCGTCTTTTGCGTCGATCGAATCTTCGAGCATGTCATCCCTGCGTTCTCTGATCTGAAGATTTCAATCAAGCCCACGCCGCCAGACGATCTGGATCATTCACAGTTTCCTGCGTCATTCAGTCCGAGCGATCAAGTCTTGTTTGCTTCGGTTGGCGATATAGGCGCACGTGATCCATATTCAGCACGCAGTGCCGCAGAGCGCATCCTAAATCTGACGGCTACTCTGCTGACACTCTTTCATCATCGCGAGCGCCCTTCGTGGCTTCCAGAGTGCGTTGTTTTTGAGTCCAAAGCCAAGCAGTACTACACGATTGCCGAGCCTATCAACTCAATGCAAAAGTGCGCTGACCTGCTCCAATCTGTAGCTAGTCACCGCCTCCAAGAGTTTTCCGACAGCTTTTCGTTGGAGCGAGAGTCATTCGCAAAATTCATTCGAAGCGCAGAGCTGCATGCGCTCGCAGTGCGAAGCAACGCTGACGAGAACCAGATCCTCAACCTCTGGATTGCGCTGGAGTCTCTGGTGCCTTCGGAGTCAAAGTCCGATGATGTATCCAATATCGAGCATATTACTAAGTGCCTCATCCCGTTCTTGAACTTCGGTTACGTCGAGCGACTTGTTAACAACCTCGTGAAAGATTTGCTTCAGTGGAATGCGGACTTCACAAGGAAACTCTTCAAGACCATTCCCGGAAAGAAGTTTACAGATCGATTAGTCAGGCTCGCTGCATTACCAGAATTCGATGTTCCTCGACGGCGACTCGAAGGCTCCTTCAAGGATTTCCACTTGCTGCGGGACAGGTTTGACTATTTCAAGCAAATGCTTTCCTCTAGTGGTGCGGTGGTTGCAGCTCTTGATGCGCACAGTCAGCGTCTCGAATGGCAGATCCGCCGAATCTATCGAACAAGAAACATCATCGTGCACAGTGGGGTCACGCCGCGCTATACGAAGCTACTGATCGAGCACACACACGACTATTTAGACACCGTCCTAAGCCTGCTCGTCCGTCTTGCGTCGAAGCCAAAGCGTGTGCACTCGGTGGCACAAGGATTCAAGTTCGTTGAGCTTCGCTACAAAACCTACTACGAGACGCTCTCAGCGAAGAACCTTGTACTCGATAATGGAAATATTGACCAGGTGATCTTCTGCCGTTGACCGCAAAGATGCCCAACCCTACGGTCGAGAGGGACCGCCGAGAAGCTGAGCTTCTCGGTTCCCTACGCGGCTTCGCCGCTCCGGCGGCCCCTCACCTAGCACGTTGGGCGTCTCCAGAAACCCATGACTGAACTGCTCGCCGCGCTAACAGAATATGTACAAGTGCTGAACGCCAGCGCCGAGAGTACGTCTCGCGCAGAAGACCGAAGCAAGTACTCCAGTCACCTAGCTGCCGCGGCCCTTCTTTATATGCACGTCGTAATGAACAATCACGAAGGGCTCAAGTCAGTGGTTTCGTCCGAGCGTCGAGCCTTTGGATGGAATTACCTCAGTGACACAGAAGGCGCAGCTGCTGAGAAGGCCTTTTCAATATTCTCCGCACTAGCCGACACGCTGTGAAATTTAAGCCAGCTCAAGCACTGGTTAACGCCAACGACGCACTTCACTCTGTCGCCGTGCCGCCAGCCCGTACAATCTGTCTTATCCCGCTGGCAAATATCGGGGCTATCAATATGAACCGCGGTGTTTGTGTCGCCAAGACGCCCAACCCATCGGTCAACACGGACCGCCTGCAAGCTGCGCTTGCAGGTTCCCTCCGCCGCGTCGCGGCTCCGGCGGCCGGTTACCTCAAACGTTGAGGCTGTAGAAAAACCCCCAAACCGCTGCCGGGCCTGGCAAAATCCCA
>DAINDE010000046.1:0-29537 GCA_036732025.1 Rhodocyclaceae bacterium | reverse complement strand
GGCTAACCGACCAGTTGCGGGCGGTGATGGAGGATTTTCCCGGCAGCGGCCATTCCTTCACCCAGCCCATCGACATGCGGGTGTCGGAAATGCTCACCGGCGTGCGCGGCGACCTCGCCATCAAGATTTTCGGCAACGACCTCGCCACCCTCAACCGCCTGGCCGGCGAGATCGAGGCCGTGGTCCGGAAGGTGCCCGGGGCCGAGGACACCCTCACCGTCAAGAACGAGGGCGTGCAATACCTGAAGGTGGCGGTGGACCGCCTGGCCGCCGGGCGCTACGGACTCAACGTGGACGACATCCAGAACGATCTGAAGAACCTCCTGGAGGGCCGCAGCGTCGGTACCGTGGTCGAGGCCGGGCGGCGGGTGCCGGTGCTGCTGCGCGGCCCCGAGGGCCTGCGGGCCTCGCCGGCGGACTTCGCCGCCCTGCGCCTGACCACCCCCGACGGCGGCACCATTCCCCTGGCCACCGTCGCCCGCCTGGAGCGCGTCGACGGCCCGGTGAAGGTGGACCGGGAGAACGCCCAGCGCTACGTGGTGGTGCAGTCCAACGTGCGCGGCCGCGACCTGGTGGGCTTCGTGGACGATGCCCGCGCCGCCGTGGCCCGTGACGTCAAGCTGCCGGACGGCTACCGTCTGGCCTGGGGCGGCCAGTTCGAGAACCAGCAGCGGGCGGCGGCCCGGCTCGCCATTGTCGTGCCGGTGGCGCTGCTGCTCATCTTCTTCCTGCTCTTTTCCACCTTCCGCTCGGTGCGCCAGGCGGTGCTGATCCTCTCCAACGTGCCTTTCGCCATGGTCGGCGGCGTCTTCGGCCTGCTGGCGGCCGGCGAATACCTGTCGGTGCCGGCCTCGGTGGGCTTCATCGCCCTCCTTGGCATCGCCGTCCTCAACGGCGTCGTCATGGTCACCTACTTCAACCAGCTCCTGGCCCAGGGCCTGCCCCTGGCCGAGGTGGTGGTCGAAGGCGCCAAGCGCCGCCTGCGGCCGGTGATGATGACCGCCAGCATCGCCGCCTTCGGCCTCGTTCCCATGCTCTTCGCCAGCGGACCCGGCTCCGAGGTGCAGCGGCCGCTGGCCATTGTCGTCATCGGCGGCCTCATCACCTCCACCGCCCTGACCCTGGTCCTGCTGCCGGTGCTCTTCCGCCGCTTCGGCGTGGACAAGGCCGTCAGCTTCGCCGCCGAGAAAGGAGATCCCCGTGCCTGACGTCCTGCTGTCCCTCACCATGCCCACGGGCATCGCCCAGGACATCGAGGATCTCCTCCTCGCCCATCCCGAACTGGTCCCCGGATTCACCACCATCCATGCCGACGGCCACGGCTCCGCCGTGCGCCTGGTAGAACCGGCGGAACTGGTGCGGGGCCACTCGCCCCGGGTGCAAGTCCGGCTGGCGGGCGACCAGGCCGACATGGAAGCGGTCCTCGACCTGGTCCGCCGGCACTACCCCCACGGCAATATCTTCTACTGGATGGTACCGGTCCTCGCCCTGGGGAGAATCCTGTGAAATCGCTCCTCGGCCTGTTGCTCGCCGCCGGGGCCATGGCGGCCGTCGCCGCCGAGCCGGCGCCGGACCTGCCCCCCGCCGACGTGGTGGCCCGCATCCTCAAGGCGGCGCCGGCGGTGCGCGCCGCCGACAGCCTGGTGCGGGCCGAGGAAGCCAACCGCAACCGCCTGGCGGCGGGCAGCTACGAATGGAACCTGCGCCTGGGCGCCAGCCAGCGGCGGGTCAGCCCCGCCGGCGGTTCCGGCGAGCGCTACCGGGAAGCGGAGGCCGCCCTCGAACGCCCCCTGCGCCTGCCCGGCAAGGCCGCCCTCGACGCCGAACTGGGCGCCCAGGGCGTGGAGATCGCCGAAACCGGCCGGGGCGACGCCCTGCACGAAGCCGGCCGGGCGCTCCTCAAGGGCTGGTTCGCCTGGCTGCGGGAGGGAGAAACCGCCCGCCAGTGGGCGGACCAGGCCACCCTGCTGGGCCAGCATGCTTCCGGCGTCCAACGCCGCCAGCAGTTGGGGGATGCCGCCCGCCTCGACGGCATCCAGGCCGAGGCGGCCCGGGCCCAGGCCGAAGCGCAACTCGCCCAGGCCCGGCTGCGCGAGCGCAGCGCCGCGGAAGACCTGCGCCGCCGTCACCCCGGCCTGGCCCTGCCGGAAATCGTCACCCTGTCCGAGCCGCCGCCCATTGCCGGCGGCGAGGGCGAGTGGGTAGGGGCGATCCTGGAACACAGCCACGAACTCGGCGTCGCCAGCGGCGAAACCCGGCGGGCAGCCACCGCCGCCCGCCGCAGCGGCAGCGACCGCTTGCCCGATCCCACCGTCGGCCTCCACGTGGCCCGGGAGCGCAGCGGCGAGGAGAAGGTCCTCGGCCTCACCGTCTCCATCCCCCTGCCGGGCCAGGCACGGGGGGCGGCGGCCGAGGCGGCGCTGGCCCAGGCCGACGCCGCCAGCAGCCGGGAGGCAGCGGCCCTGCAGAAGGTCACCGCCGAGGCCGCCACCCTCTACCACGCCGCCGTTGCCGCCCGGGTTGCCTGGGAATCGAGCCGGCAGGCGGCCCGGCAACTGCGGCAGGCCGCCGACATGACCGCCCGCGCCTACCAGTTGGGGGAGGGCAGCCTCACCGAACTCCTGGCCGCCCGCCGCCTGGCCAACGAAGCCGGCCTTGCCGCCCGTCTGGCGCAACTGGACGCCCTCGAACTGCGCTATCGCCTCCTTCTCGACGCCCACCGCCTGTGGCCCCTGGACGACCACGGCGACCACTGAAGGAACCGCTATCTGGCCCCATCTCGGCAGCCCCTTGCGTCGAGGGGCGCACAAGGGTCGAGTCCTCGATCCGGGCATGGATCTGGTAAGGCAACCTCCGGGCATTGTTCGGGCGGAAGCGGTTGAAATCAGGGCTGCTTTGAAAATTAAGTGATATAAATTTTCAAAGCATGTAATCTGGTGCAAATGTTCTTCCCGTGGTTTTGGCGCTTTGAAAAATTACATAGATAATTTTTCAAAGCGCCACTGGGTTTGAAAGAAACTTTCAGTGGACGCTATAACACCATGAATAAAAATGAATTCTCGGATAGGCGTAGTGGCCGCCTGGTCGACGCGCCCCAGGGGTATACGGCATTTGTCCCTGACCCTTTGCCTCCACCCGTCGACTTCGACATGAGTCTGGCCCTCGCCTTGTCCAAAGCGGATACGGCGCTTTCCGAGCTTTCCGGGCTCGGAGGTCAACTCCCCAATCCCCATCTGCTCATCTCTCCTTACGTCAAGAGAGAGGCGGTCCTGTCGTCCCGAATCGAAGGCACGAAAGCCAGCCTCTCCGATCTTCTGATCGATGAAATCGACGACGGCGGCGTCAGGCACGCCAGCGCCGACGACATCAAGGAAGTGCGCAACTACGTGACGGCGCTGGAATATGGCGTCAAGCGGCTGGATGAGCTGCCGCTTTCCCTGAGATTAATACGGGAGATTCACGCCAAGCTGATGCAAGAGGTGCGCGGCGACCGGGCGCCCCCCGGCGAGTTCCGCAAGACGCAAAATTGGATCGGTCCCGCGGGTAGCACGCCGGCGACGGCGGCTTTCGTTCCCCCGCCCGTCGAAGAAATGATGCATTGCCTTGGGGACTGGGAGAAATTCCTGCATGTCCGCGATCTCGTCCCCGACCTGATCCAGTGCGCGATGATGCACGTCCAGTTCGAGACGATTCACCCATTCCTGGACGGCAATGGCCGGGTTGGGCGCCTGCTGGTCACTTTCTTCCTGCTGGAGCGGAAGCGGCTGTCCCAGCCGTTGCTGTATTTGTCTGCCTTCATCGACGCCCACAAGAGCGACTACTACGACCTCCTGCAACGCGTCCGTACCCATGGCGAGTGGGCGCCGTGGTTCCGCTACTTTCTCCAGGGGGTCACGGAGACCGCCACGGAAGCCGGGCTGCAGGCCAAGGAACTGCACAGGCTGAGGGAGACCTATCGGGCCCACCTGCGTGACAAGCCGAATGCGCTCGGTCTGGTGGACGCGTTGTTCGTCAACCCGTACATGACCGTCGGCCGTGCCGTGACGGTGCTTGGAAAAACGCATCCGACGGCCAATACGGCGATCAAGGCGCTGGAGAAGGATGGCGTTCTGAAAGAGGTCAGCGGCAGGCAGTGGGGACGCTACTACGTTTGCCCGCCGATTCTCGAAGCCTTGGAGAAGCCGTTCGCTTGACCGGTGTGCGGGGCAAGAAGGGGGCCGTGCGAAGGGCGGGCACACCTCCCAATGTCCGGGTTAAGGAATCCTTAAGCCTGGCCTAAGGGGCCTTTAAGCTTCGGCGCCCAGACTCGGTGGTCATGAACCCTGAAAAAAGGAAGTGGCCATGAGAATCCTGTTCCCCCTCATCCTGGCGGTCCTGATGCCGTTCGCCCGGGCGGCGACCGCGCCGGCGGAGCCCTACGTCGCCGAAGCGCGCCGGCAGGCGCCGTCCTTCACCCCGTCGGCGGAGCGGGGGGGCGCCTTCTTCCGCCGCGCCTTCGCGGTGACGGAGAAGATGCCCGCCTGCGCCAGTTGCCATACCGAAAACCCCCTCGCCGTCGGCCGCCACGTGGTCACCGGCAAGGACATCCGGCCCCTGGCGCCGGCCGCCAACGGTGAGCGCCTTGCCGACGCCGCCAAGGTGGAAAAGTGGTTCGGCCGCAACTGCAAGGAGGTGGTGGGCCGCCCCTGTTCCGCCGCCGAGAAGGCCGACTTCGTCCAGTTTCTCGTGGAGGTCCGCTGACATGCGCCTTCCCTTCCTCAAGGCGGCCGCCCTGGCCGCCGGGCTGGGCCTGGCGCTGCCGGCCCTGGCCGACCGCCTGCCCCTGCCCGCTGATACGCCGGCCGCCTACCGCGACGAATGCGGCAGTTGCCACCTGCCCTTCCCGCCGTCGCTCCTCTCCGCTGCCGACTGGCAGCGCACCCTGGTGTCCCTGGCCAAACACTTCGGCAGCGACGCCACCGTTGATGCCGCCACCCGCGACGCCCTCGGCCGCTTCCTCTCCCGCCACGCCGGCACCAGCCCCCGCCTGGAAGGCGCCGGCGATCCGCCGCGGCTGACGGCCACCCTGAGTTTCCAGCGCCGGCACCACGAGGTGCCGGCCCGGCTCTGGCGCGACACCGCCGTGAAGTCGCCGGCCAACTGCGAGGCCTGCCACCGGGAAGCGGGGGCCGGCAACTACGGCGAGCGCACCCTGCGCCTGCCGACGGGGGCAAAGCCATGAGCCGGCAGCGTATCCTCGTCTGGGACTGGCCGGTGCGCCTGGGCCACTGGCTCATGGTGGCCGGCTTTGCCGTCGCCTGGCTGACTTCCGAAAGCGAAAGGCTGGCCCTGGTCCACGCCGCCGCCGGGGCGGTGGTGCCGGCGGTGATCGTCTTCCGCCTCGCCTGGGGCCTTCTCGGCACCCGCTACGCCTGCTTCGCCGATTTCGTGCGGGGTCCGCGGGCAGTGGCCGCCTACCTGCGTTCCCTCCTGGGGCCGCTGCCGGAACACCATATCGGCCACAACCCCGCCGGCGGCTGGGCCATCCTGGCCCTGCTCGTCCTCGGCGGGGGCATCGGCGGTACCGGCTACGCCATTTTCCAGGACTGGGGCGGGCATGCGCTGGAGGAGGCCCACGAGGCCCTGGCCGCCCTCATGCTGGCCGTGGTCGCCGGCCACGTGGCGGGGGTGGTGGCGAGCAGCCGGCTGCACCGGGAAAACCTGGTGCGGGCCATGGTGGACGGGCACAAGGAAGGGGCCCCGGACGAGGCCATTGCTTCCGCCCGTCCCCTGGTGGCGGTGGCGCTGCTGGCCTGGGTGGCCGCCGCCGGCTGGTGGGTCGTCGCCTGACGGCCCCGGCCGGGCCGCCAGCGGTAGAATACCGTGACCATGCGCATCCTCCTTGCGGAAGACGATCCCCAACTGGGCGACGGCCTCATGGTGGGGCTGCGCCAGGGCGGCTTTGCCGTCGACTGGGTGCGCGACGGGGCGGCGGCGGACCACGCCCTGCAGAGCGAGGATTTCGACCTGCTGGTCCTCGACCTCGGCCTGCCCGGGCTGGGGGGCATGGAGGTGTTGCGTCGCCTGCGTGGCCGCGGGCAGTCGCTGCCCGTGCTCATCCTCACCGCCCGTGACGCCACCGGCGACAAGGTGGACGGCCTCGATGCCGGTGCCGACGACTATCTGGTGAAGCCCATCGACCTCGACGAACTGGGCGCCCGCATCCGCGCCCTGGCCCGGCGGGCCGCCGGCCGCGCCGCGCCGGTACTGCTCCACGGCGCCCTGGCCCTCGATCCGGCGGCCCGCTGCGTCACCCTGGCGGGAGCGGCGGTGGACCTCTCCGCCCGGGAGTTCGCCGTCCTCCAGGTACTGCTGGAGAACGCCGGCCGGGTCCTCACCCGCAGCCAGATCGAGCAGTCCATCTACGGCTGGCGGGACGAACCGGACAGCAACGCCCTGGAAGTCCATATCCACCACCTGCGCAAGAAACTGGGCAGCGATTTCATCCGCACCCTGCGGGGCGTCGGCTACACCGTTCCCAAACCGTGACCACTGTCTGGTTCTCCCTGCGCCGCCGCCTGCTGTTCATGCTTCTGGGGGGGCTTTCCGCCTGCTGGGTGGCGATGCTGGTCCTGAGCTACGTCGATGCCCACCACGAGATCGACGAGCTCCTCGACGCCCAGCTCGCCCAGGCCGGGCAGGCCCTCCTCGCCCTGGCCAGCCACGAGGAGGATGAGGAAATCGAGGAGGACGAGGCCTTCGGCCACAAGTACCAGCGCCGGTTGCGCTTCCAGGTCTGGTCCGCCGACGGCCGCCTGGTGCTGCGCTCCCAGAATGCGCCGGCATCTCCCCTGACCGAGGTCGACGGCTTTTCCGAAACCAGTGACGGAGACGGGCACTGGCGCCACTACAGCCAGTGGAATGCCCACCGCAGCCTGCAGGTGCAGGTGAGCGAGAACCACGAGGTGCGGGACGACCTGATCGGCCACATCGCCTGGCGCCTCCTCGTTCCCGCCCTGGTGGGGCTGCCCCTCCTCGGCCTGTGGGTCTGGCTGGCCACCCGGCGGGGGCTGACGGCGCTGGATGCCGTGGCAGCCCAGATCGGCACCCGGGCTCCCCAGCAGTTGCAGCCGGTGACGCCGGAAAGCGCCCCCGAGGAAATCCGCCCCCTGCTGCTGGCCATCAATGACCTCTTCCGGCGGGTGGACAAGGCCCTGGAGGCGGAGCGCCGCTTCACCGCCGACGCCGCCCACGAGCTGCGCACGCCCCTGGCCGCCCTGCAGGCCCAGTTGCAGGTGGCCCTGCGGGCCCGGGACGAGGAGGAGCGGGAACGCTCCCTGGCCAACCTGCAGGAGGGCCTGGCCCGGGCCTCCCACCTGGTCGATCAGATGCTCTACCTCGCCCGCCTGGATCCGGACCAGGGATTGCCCCCCGGCAGCCCGGTGGACCTGGGGGTCGTGGCAGAAGCCGTCTGCGCCGAACTGGGAACCGCCATCCTCGACCGGCACCTCGATTTCGAGCTGGTCGCCGATGGGGCCGTCACCGTGGCCGGTCAGGCGGACTGGCTGCGCATCCTGGTGCGCAACCTGGTGGATAACGCCGTTCGCTACACCCCGCCGGGCGGGCGGGTGCGGGTGGCGGTGAGCCGGGAGGAAGGGCGGCCACGGCTGCTGGTGGAAGACAGCGGCCCCGGCATTCCGGCGGCGGAGCGGGAGCAGGTCCTGGAACGCTTCCATCGGCTGCACCAGGGCGAGGTGCCGGGCAGCGGCCTCGGCCTGTCCATCGTCGGCCGCATCGCCGAGCTGCACGGCGCCTCCTTCACCCTGGCGGACAGCCCCCTCGGCGGCCTGGCGGCGCAGGTGTCCTTTTCCGCCTGACCCGTGGCACGGCGCGCCGCGATGCGCTACAGTCCCCGCCCAGAGAGAAACGCCGTCGAATTCAAGAAGATCACCAGGAGATCCCCGCCATGTCCGTGCAGTCCCTCTACCAGCAAAAGCGCATGTCCGCCGTCGACGCCGTCCGCCATATCCGGAACGGCGAGGTCGTCGTCGTGCCCACTGGGGTAGGGGAGCCGCCGACGCTGCTGACGGCGCTTTCCGACATCCGCCGCGAGTTCATGGGTGTCGAGGTGGCCCAGCTGCTGGCGGTGCGCAAGTACGGCTACATGGACCCGGATACCCTGGAGCACGTCCGCCATACCGCCTACTTCTTCAGCGGCGCCTCCCGCCCCGGCGGCCAGGCGGGCTGGATCGACTACGTGCCTGCCCATTTCTCCGAGCTGCCCACCCTCATCGGCCGCGGCTACCTGCCCGCCGACGTGGTGGTCACCATGGCCTCCCCCATGGACGAGCACGGCTACTTCTCCCTCGGGTTGGCCGCCGACTACACCATGGCCGCCGTCGAGCGGGCCCGGGCGGTGATCCTGGAGGTGAACCCCAACGTGCCCTTCGCCAACGGCGACTGCCACGTGCACATTTCCCAGGTGACGGCCCTCGTCGAGAGCGACGAACCCATCCTGGAAGTGAGCCTGCCCCGCATCGGCCCGGTGCAGGAAGCCATCGGCAAGTACGTGGCCGACCTGGTGCCCGACGGCGCCACCCTGCAGATCGGCTACGGCGGCATCCCCGACGCCGTGGTCATGCAGCTCACCGACAAGCGCGACCTGGGCATCCACACCGAGATGGTGGGGGACGGCATCATGACCCTGGTGGAAGCCGGTGTCGTCACCAACCGCCGCAAGAACTTCCACCACGGCAAGATGCTGGCCACCTTCGCCCTTGGCTCCAGCAAGCTCTACCGCTTCATGCACCGCAACCCGGCCCTGGAGATGCACCCGGTGGATTTCACCAACGACCCCTGGCTGGCCGGGCAGAACGACAACCTCATCGCCATCAACGCCACCATGCAGGTGGATCTCCTGGGCCAGTGCGGTTCCGAGAGCCTGGGCTTCACCCCCTATTCCGGCACCGGCGGCCAGTCCGACTTCGTCCGCGCCGCCAACCGCTCCCACGGCGGCAAGTCCTTCATCGTCCTGCCCTCCACCGCCAAGGACGACACCATCTCCCGCATCGTGCCCACCCTCACCCCGGGCACCCACGTCACCACCAGCAAGAACGACGTCAATTACGTGGTGACCGAATACGGCGTCGCCCAGTTGCGCGGCAAGACCGCCCAGCAGCGGGTGCTGGCCCTCATCGGCATCGCCCACCCGGACTTCCGGGCCGAGCTGCGGGACGCCGCGCGGAAGATGAACCTGCTGTAGCTTCTCAGGCGACGGAAAGGGCGTCGCCGGTCTGGAAGAACTGCCCGCCCGCCACGTAGTGGAGGGTGCGCCGGTCGTCGTCGGGGAAGTGCCAGCGGTTTTCCGAAAACAGGCGGGGGTCGGCGTGGGCAGCCACCACCTCGGCGAGGAAGAGGTCATAGCGCTGCTGGTTGCCCGGCTCGGCGATGACCCGGCATTCCAGCCAGGCGGCGCAACCCTCCAGGAGCGGGGCGGCGACCTCCCTGGCGGCGGCGGTGGCCAGGGGCCAGCGGGCGAACTTGTCGACGTCGCGGCCGCTGGCACTGCCCACGGCCACCACCTGGGCGGCCTGGGCGCGGGTGGGGATATTGAGGACAAATTCCCCGGAGGCTTCCACCAGTTCGCGGGTGAGGGTGGCCTTGTCGATGACCACCGCCACCTTGGGCGGATCGAAATCCAGAGGCATGGCCCAGGAGGCGGCCATGACGTTGCGCCGCCCGCCATGGGCGGAGGTGACCAGGGTCACCGGCCCGTGGTTGAGCAGCAAGTAGCTGCGTTCGAGGGCGACGGGGGCGCGCACGGCCTCAGGCGACGCCGGCGGTATGGGCCTGCTGGTCGGCCCAATAGCTGGAACGCACCATGGGGGCGCAGGCGGCGCCGGAAAAACCCATCTCCCGGGCCTTTTCCTCGTACATCCGGAAAACGTCGGGATGGACGTAGCGGGTCACCGGCAGGTGGTGGCCGGTGGGGGCCAGGTACTGGCCGATGGTGAGCATTTCCACGTCGTGGGCGCGCAGGTCGGCCATGACTTCCAGGATTTCCTCGTCGCTCTCCCCCAGGCCCACCATCAGGCCGGACTTGGTGGAGATGGCCGGGTAGCGGGCCTTGAACTGCTTGAGGAAGTCCAGGGAGTGGGTGTAGTCGGCGCCGGGGCGGGCCTGCTTGTAGAGGCGGGGCACCGTTTCCAGGTTGTGGTTGAGCACGTCGGGCAGGGCCTGGCCGAGGACGTCGAGGGCGATGTCCATGCGTCCGCGGAAGTCGGGCACCAGGGTTTCGATGGTGGTGGTGGGGGAGGCCTCGCGCACGGCGCGGATGACGTCCACGAAATGCTGGGCGCCGCCGTCCCGCAGGTCGTCCCGGTCCACGCTGGTGATGACGACGTAGCGCAGCTTCAGCTTGGCCACCGATTCGGCCAGGTGGCGGGGCTCGTCGGGGTCCGGCGGCAGGGGTTTGCCGTGGCCCACGTCGCAGAAGGGGCAGCGGCGGGTGCAGATGTCGCCCAGGATCATGAAGGTGGCGGTGCCGCGGCCGAAGCATTCGCCGATGTTGGGGCAGGTGGCTTCCTCGCAGACGGTGTGCAGCTTCTGCTCGCGCAGCATGGCCTTGATCTCGCCGAAGCGGCCGGCGCTGTTGCCGGCCTTGACGCGGATCCACTCCGGTTTCTTGAGGGGGGCGTCCACGGGGACGATCTTGATGGGGATGCGGGCGGTCTTCTGTTCGCCCTTTTGCTTGATGCCGCGTTCGGCCATTTATTTCTCCAGTTGCTGTAGCAAGTGTTGGCAAAGCCGCTCGCCCGCCTCGTGAGCGGTGAGCGGCAGGTTGAGATCCCTGGTCTGGGTGACCAGCAACCCCGGGTAGCCGCAGGGGTTGATGGCCGCGAAGGGACTGAGGTCCATGTCCACGTTGAGGGCAACGCCATGATACGAGCAGCCGTTCCTGATGCGTAGCCCCAGGGCGGCGATCTTGGCCTCGCCCACATAGACGCCGGGGGCGCCGTCGCGGCGGGCGGCGGCGACGCCAAAGTCGGCCAGCAGGTCGATCACCGCCTGCTCGATGGCGGTCACCAGTTCCCGTACCTTGAGCCTGCGCCGGGTGAGGTCGAGGAGGAGGTAGATCACCACCTGTCCGGGGCCATGGTAGGTGACCTGGCCGCCCCGGTCGATGGGGACGACGGGGATGCCCACGTCGCGCAGGATGTGCTCCGGCTTGCCCGCCTGGCCCAGGGTGTAGACGGGGGGGTGCTCGACGATCCACAGTTCGTCCGGCGTCTCGGCCGTGCGGGCGGCGGTGAAGGCCCGCATGGCATCGAAGGTCGGCGCGTAGTCGACCCGGCCGAGGCGTTTGACGACGAGAGCCACAGGCGCCGCGGGAATTACAGCACCACCTTGACCAGGGGGTGCGAGGTCAGTTCCATGTACAGGGCGTCGAGCTGGGGCTTGGAAGTGGCGACCACGGTGCAGGTCAGGCTGACGTACCTGCCGCCGGAGCTGGCGCGCATCTCCATGGTGGCGGCGTCGAAGCCGGGGGCGTGGCGGGTGACGATCTCCACCACCGCCTGGGCGAGGTTGTCCTCGGCCTTGCCCATGATCTTCAGGGGAAAGTCGCAGGGGAATTCGAGGAGGGTGTCCTGGTCAGCCATGGCGCATCACGGTGTTCTTGAAATCCTGGTACCACTGCCACATGGCCTGCCCGACGGGGCCGGGGCGGCCCCCGCCCACCGGCTTGCCGTCGAGGGTGGTGATGGCCAGGATTTCCTTGGTGGAAGAGGTCATCCAGACCTCGTCGGCGGCGCGAAGTTCCCCTTCGCCGATTTCCCGGACTGCCGTGGGCAGGCCGTGGGTCGCCGCCAGCTCCAGCGCCACGTCGTAGGTGATGCCGGGAAGCATGAGGCGGGTCTTGGGCGGCGCCAGCAGGGTGCCGTCCTTGACCACGAAGATGTTGGAGGCCGCACCCTCCTTGAGCAATCCGTCGCGCAGGAATATCGCCTCGGCGCAACCGGCATCCACCGCCTGCTGGCGGGCGAGGACGTTGGCGAGGAGCGACACCACCTTGAGGTCGCAGCGGCCCCAGCGCAGGTCGGGCAGGGTGATGGCCGCCACGCCCCGCTCCCGCACCGCCGCCGGCGTGGTGACCAGGGGCGAGGCGAAGGCGAAGACGGTGGGCGGCACCGCGGCCGGGGGAAAGGCGTGGTCGCGCTTGTCGTCGGCGCCGCGGCTGACCTGGAGGTAGATGGACTGGTCCTCCCAGGGGGCGTCGGCGACCAGGCGGCCGACCACGCCCCGCCATTCGGCGGCCGTCAGCGGGTTGCGCAGGCGGACGCCGTCCAGGGTGGCCTGCAGGCGGGCGAGATGCTCGTCGCCGCGGAAGGGGCGGCGGGAATAGACGGGGATGACCTCGTAGACGCCGTCTCCGTACAGGAAGCCGCGGTCCAGCGGGGAGATGCGGGCTTCCGCCAGGGGCAGGAAGCGGCCGTCCAGATAGACCGGGTCGGCGACGTAGGGGGTCATCAGGCGAACCAGAGCCGGATGGTGTCGATGAGGCGCCCGAAGAAGCCGGCGGCGGGGATGGTCTCCAGGGCAAGGACGGGATATTCGCCGTAGGGCTTGCCGTCGAAGGCGACCTTGAGGGTGCCCACCACCTGGCCCTGCTGGACCGGGGCCAGGAGGCGCGCCTGGGGCACGAATTCCCGCGTCACCTTGGCGGCGAAGCCGGTGGGGACGGCGATCGCCAGGTCGTTGGCGAAGCCCGCCTTGAGCTGGTTGGCAGCGCCCTTCCAGACGCGCAGGGAGGCGACTTCCTGGCCCTTGGCAGAAATCTGCACCGGCTCGTAGAACTGGAAGCCCCAGTTGAGGAGCTTCAGGGATTCGCTGGTGCGGGTGGCGTCGGAATTGGCGCCCAGGACGACGGAAATCAGCCGGCGGGGCCCCCGTTTGGCGGAACCGACCAGGCAGTAGCCGGCGGCCTCGGTATGGCCGGTCTTGATGCCGTCGGCGGTGGGGTCGAGCCAGAGCAGGCGGTTGCGGTTGGGCTGGTTGATGTTGTTGTAGCGGAACTCCTTCATCGAGTAGTACTTGGCGTACTCCTCGGGGAAGTCGCGGACCAGGGCCGAGGCGAGAATGGAAAGATCCCGCGCCGTGGTGTAGTGCTGGGGGTCGGGCAGGCCGGTGGCGTTCATGAAGCGGGAATTCTTCATGCCCAGGCGCTGGGCCTCCCGGTTCATCATCTGGGCGAAGGCTTCCTCGCTGCCGGCGATGGCTTCGGCCAGGGCGATGCAGGCATCGTTGCCGGACTGGATCTCCATGCCCTTGATCAGATCCTCGACCAGGACCTGGGTGCCCACCTGGATGAACATCTTGGAACCGCCGGTGCGCCAGGCCTTTTCCGACACCGGCACGGTCTGGCTGAGGGCGATGGTCTTCTGGCGCAGGGCCGAGAAGGTCAGGTAGGCCGTCATCATCTTGGTGAGGGAGGCGGGCTCGATGCGCTCATCCGGCTTTTCGGCGGTGAGGATCTGGCCGGAGCCGGCTTCCAGCAGCAGCCAGGATTTTGCCGCCAGGGTCGGCGGGATGGGCATCTGCTGGGCGCCGGCCGGCATGGCGACCAGGGCGGGGAGCAGGAAGAGGGCGAGAAAGCGGAGAATTTTCATCGGAATGGTGCGGCGTTGGGGGGCGCCCATTATACCTCCCGCTCCGGGGGCGCTTCCTCCGCCGCCGCCCCGGCGCTGAGGCCGAGGGAGGTGGCGCAAAGCACTTCCACTGCCGGGTGGCGGATGCGGCGTTCGCTGGAAATGGCGTAGATCTGTTCGCTGACGCCGGCGACGGCGCCCACCGCCTGGGCGCCGAGCTGGCTGGCCACCTGGTCGGCGATGGCCAGGGGGGCGGGGAAGAGGCCGGCGCCGGTGCGCCCGAAGGTGTTCATGAGGGCGCTGTCCTCGAATTCGCCGACGATGTCGGGGCGCAGCCCCTGGCCGTCGAGCCAGCGGTCGAGGCGGCCCCGCAGCAGGTTGTGGCGGGTGGGCAGGAGGAGGGGGGCGCCCTGCAGGGAGGCGGGGAAACCCGGGCGATAGCGCTTGGCCAGGGCCGGGGCGGCGAAGAGGCCGACGGCGAAATCCCCCAGGCGGCTGCTGAAGATCTTGAGATTGCCGCCGGCCGGCGCCGGGCGGTCGGTGAGGACCACGTCGAGCCGGTGCAGGGCCAGGTCGGCGAGGAGATCCTCGAATTCGTCCTCGTCGCAGACCAGGCGCACGCCTTCCGGCATGGCGAGGACGGAGGACAGCAGGCGGTAGGCGAGCAGCTTGGGCAGGCCGTCGGAAATGCCCACCCGCAGCCGCAGCCGGCTGGGGCCTTCGCCCTCCGCCACCGCCTGGCGCAGGCCTTCGGCCAACTGGAAGATCTGGTCGGCGTAGCCGAGGACGACGCGGCCCGCCTCGGTGAGGACGAGGCCGCGCCCCTGGCTGGCGAAGAGGGCCTTGCCCAGGGCCTTCTCCAGCAGGGCGAGCTGGCCGCTGACGGTCTGCACGGCCACATCCAGGCGTTCCGCCGCCCGGGTCATGCTGCCTTCCCGGGCGACGACCCAGAAATAGTGGAGGTGGTTGAAATTGAGGGGGGGCACGGCGAACCTCATGTATTCGATAAAAACTGAATTTTACTCAGTTTTTATCCGGTTTTAATGGTTGTTGCGATGCAATATCATGCGCCTCCCGTCCGTTTGTGGAGACTGCCATGAAACGTGTCCTGCTGTTCATTGCCACCAACCTCGCCGTCATGCTGGTCCTCGGCCTGGTTACCAGCCTGCTCGGCGTCAACAAGTTCCTTTCCGCCAATGGCCTGAATCTCGGGGCCCTGCTCGTCTTCGCCGGCGTCATCGGCTTCGGCGGCGCCTTCATCTCGCTGTGGATGTCCAAACCCATGGCCAAATGGAGCACCGGCGCCCGGGTCATCGAAACCCCTGCCAGTTCCACCGAGTACTGGCTGCTGGAAACCGTCGGCCGCCTTGCCGACAAGGCCGGCCTGCCCATGCCGGAAGTGGCCATCTACGAGGGCGAGCCCAATGCCTTCGCTACCGGCGCCACCAAGAACAGCTCCCTGGTGGCGGTTTCCACCGGGCTCCTCGCCGGCATGACCCGGGAGGAGGCGGAAGCGGTCCTGGCCCACGAGGTGGCCCACATCGCCAACGGCGACATGGTGACCCTGACCCTCATCCAGGGCGTGGTGAACACCTTCGTCGTCTTCCTCTCGCGGGTGGTGGGCTACCTGGTGGATTCTTTCCTGCGCCGCGGCGAGGAAAACAGCGGGCCGGGCATCGGCTACATGGTCACCAGCATGGTCTGCGAAATCGTCTTCGGCATCCTGGCCAGCATCATCGTCATGTATTTCTCCCGCCAGCGAGAGTTCCGGGCCGATGCCGGCGCCGCGCACCTCCTTGGTTCGCCGCGGCCCATGATCGGTGCCTTGCGCCGTCTGGGCAGCCTGCATACCGAACCGCTGCCCCAGAACATGGCCACCGCCGGCATCGCCGGGGGCGGCGGCATGATGGCCCTGTTTGCCAGCCACCCGCCCCTGGAGCAGCGTATCGCCGCCCTGGAGGGCCGCTGACCGGCCGGATTCCCGGCCTGTCGCTTGCTGAATTTGTCCCATGATGCAGTGCACAAGAATATTTCTTATCGTCTGCGGCCTCGGGCTGGCGCAACTGCCCGCCCTGGCCGCTCCCCCGTCGCCGGTGAGCGTGGACCTCAAGGAGCTGGAAGGACTGGCCCTGTCCGCCAATCCGGCCGTGCTGGCGACCCGGGACCAGGTGGGCGCGGCCCGGGCCAACGTTACCGCGGCCGGCGCCTTCCCCAACCCGGAGCTGGAAGTCCTCGCCGGGCCGTCCAGGGCCCGGGCCGCCGGGGCCACTCCCGGTGACACCCGCAGCGTCAGCCTGACCCAGCCTCTCGACCTGCCTTACTTGCGCTCGCCCCGCATCGGCGCGGCGGAAGCCGGGCTGGCCGCCGCCCAAGCCGGCAGCCGGGCCTTCCAGGCGGAAGTCGTCGCCCGCCTGCGCCAGCGCTATTTCGAGCTGCTCAAGCGGGAAGCGGAGCTGAAAACCGCCCGGGACGACGCCGCCCTCATGGACAACGTGCGCTCGCGCATCGCCCGCCGGGTGGAAACCGGCGAAGCGCCGCGTTTCGAGCTGATCAAGGCCGACGCCGAGGCGCTCAATGCCCAGAAGGCCGCCCAGGCGGCGGCTTTCCGCGTCGAACAGGCCCGTTCCCTGTTGCGCCAGGCGGTGGGTTCCGCCCTGCCGGCCGGCTATGCCGTCCGCGGGCGCCTGGAGGACGTGCCGCCCGTGCCGGCCCTGGACGTCCTGCGCCGGGAGATGCTGGCCGCCAACCCCGACCTCGCCCGCAGCCGGGCGGAAGCGGAGCGGGCCAGCCGCCAGCTCGATCTGGAGCGCGCCCAGCGCTGGCCCCAGGTGGCGCTGAAGGCTACCCGGGACGAGGAGCCGGACCTGCGCACCTCGCGCCTGGGCGTGGTGGTGACCATTCCCCTGTGGGACCGCCGCCGCGGTCCCGTGGACGCGGCGGCGGCGAGCCTGTCCCAAGCCCGCAACGAACTGGCAGCCCAGGAGTTTTCCTTGCTGCAGTCCCTGGAGGTGGTCTACCAGCAGTACGAGATCGCCCAGACCCAGGTGGCGGCGCTGGAATCCGGCATCGTCCGCCAGGCGGAAGCGGCGCTGAAGGTGGCGGAAGCGGCCTACCGCTTCGGCGAGCGGGGCTTCCTGGAAGTCATCGACGCCCAGCGCGTATTTCGCGCCGCCCGCAACGAGCTGATCGCCGCCCGGTACGAGCTGGCGGCCGCCTGGGCCGACATCGAACGCCTGCGGGCAAGCAACGGAGAACAACAACCATGACCAGGAACAGCCTTGCCCTGGCGATTGCCGCCGTCCTGCTGGCGGCCTGCAACCAGGAACAGACCCATCCCGCCGCGGCGGCCCAGGCGGACCCGCTGCTGGTGCAGCCGGCGGCGGAGCTGGCCGCGCAACTGAAGGTGGCGCCGGTGGCGACAGCGCCCATCGCCGAGACCCTGCGGGTCGCCGGCCGCGTCGATTTCGACGAACAGCGGCTGGCCCGCATCGGCGCCACCGTCACCGGCCGGGTGACCCAGATCGACGCCCTGCTCGGCCAGGCGGTGGCCAAGGGCGACATCCTCGCCCGCCTCAACAGCGCCGAGTTGTCCAACGCCCAGCTGGCCTACCTGAAAGCCAAGTCCCAGTCGGAACTGAACCGCCGCAACATGGAGCGGGCCAAGTCCCTCTTCGAGGCCGACGTCATCGGTGCCGCCGAGTTGCAGCGGCGGGAGAGCGAATACCAGATTGCCGCCGCCGAAAGCCGGGCCGCCGCCGACCAGTTGCGGGTGCTGGGGGTCAGCCCGGCGGCCGTGGAGCGTCTGGGCAGCAGCGGCGTCATCGATTCGGTGACGCCGGTTGCCGCAACCCTCGGCGGCGTGGTGGTCGAGCGCAAGGTGGCCCAGGGCCAGGTGGTGCAGCCCTCCGACGCCTTGTTCGTGGTGGCGGACCTCTCCCGGGTGTGGGCCGTGGCCCAGGTGCCGGAGCAGCAGGTGAGCCAGGTCAAGGTGGGGCAGTCGGTCACCATCGAGGTGCCGGCCCTGGACAACCAGAAGCTGGTGGGCAAGCTCATCTTCGTCGGCCAGACCATCAATCCCGAGACCCGCACCGTGCTCGTGCGCACCGAGCTGGACAACGCCGACGGCCGCCTCAAGCCGGCCATGCTCGCCTCCATGCTGATCGAGGCCAAGCCGGTGGACCGCCTGGTGATCCCCGCCAGTGCCGTGGTCCGCGACGGCGACGACGACAACGTATTCATCCAGGTCGGCGACGGCAGCTTCCGCCTCACCAAGCTCAAGCTCGGCCCGGAACAAGGCGGGCGGCGGGTGGTGCTGTCCGGCCTCAAGGGCGGTGAGCGCATCGTCGTGGAGGGCGCCTTCCACCTCAATAACGAACGCAACCGGCGCGAGCAGGAGGGGGCGTGATCGAGTCCCTCATCCGCGCCGCCCTCAAGCAGCGCCTGATCGTCGCCGTCGTCGCCGTCGTCCTGCTCTTCTTCGGCGTCGACGCGGCCCGCAAGCTGTCGGTGGATGCCTTCCCGGACGTCACCAACGTCCAGGTGCAGATCGCCACCGAAGCCCCCGGCCGTTCGCCGGAGGAGGTGGAACGCTTCGCCACCGTGCCCCTGGAGGTGGCCATGACCGGCCTGCCGGGGCTGGAGGAAATGCGCTCCCTCAACAAGCCGGGGCTGTCGCTGATCACCCTGGTGTTCACCGACGAGACCGACGTCTATTTCGCCCGCCAGTTGGTGATGGAGCGCCTGCTGGAAGTGGGTTCCCGCCTGCCGCCGGGCATCACCCCCGTGCTGGGGCCCGTTTCCACCGGCCTCGGCGAGGTCTACCAGTACACCCTGGAACGCCCCGACGACGGCGACCGTACCCTTACCGAACAGGAGCTGATGCAGCGGCGCATCGCCCAGGACTGGGTGGTGCGGCCGCTCCTGCGTTCCATCCCCGGCGTGGCGGAGATCAACTCCCAGGGCGGCTACGTCAAGCAGTACCAGGTGCTGGTGAATCCGGACAAGCTGCGCCACTACGGCCTGGCCATCGCCGACGTCTATCAGGCGGTGGCCCGCAACAACGCCAACGCCGGCGGCGGCGTCCTGCCCCAGTACGCCGAGCAGTTCCTCATCCGCGGCGTCGGCCTGGTCAGGGACGTGGAGGACGTGCGGGCCATCGTGTTGAAGGAGAAGGACGGGGTGCCCGTCTTCGTCCGCGACGTGGCGGAGGTGCGGCTAGGCCACGACGTGCGTCAGGGCGCCCTGGTCAAGAACGGCGTCACCGAGTCGGTGGGTGGCGTGGTGATGATGATCGCCGGCGGCAACGCCAAGGAGGTGGTCAGCCGCATCAAGGCCCGGGTGGACGAGATCAACGGCAAGGGCATGCTGCCCGAGGGACTCCGCATCGTGCCCTACTACGACCGCTCCGAACTGGTGGATGCCGCCCTGTGGACGGTGACCAAGGTGCTCATGGAGGGCGTGGTGCTGGTGGTGGTGGTGCTCTTCCTCTTCCTCGGCGACGTGCGCTCGTCGGTGATCGTGGTCGGTACCCTCGTCCTGACGCCGCTGCTGACCTTCATGGCCATGAACAAGCTGGGCATCTCGGCCAACCTCATGTCCCTGGGGGGGCTGGCCATCGCCATCGGCCTCATGGTGGACGGCTCGGTGGTGGTGGTGGAAAACGCCTTCGCCCAACTGGGCCGCCACAAGGGCACGGGCGAGAGCCAGATCCGTGTCATCCTGCGGGCGGTGGTGGAAGTGGCGACGCCGGTGATCTTCGGCGTCGGCATCATCATTCTCGTCTTCCTGCCCCTGATGACGCTGTCCGGCATGGAGGGCAAGATGTTCGCCCCCCTCGCCTACACCATCGCCATCGCCCTGGCCATTTCCCTGGTGCTGTCGCTGACCTTGTCGCCGGTGCTGTCCACCTACCTGTTGAAGCCGCCGGCCCACGACGGCGACCACGACACGAAACTCATCGCCGCCATCAAGCGCCCGTATCTGCGTCTCCTGGAACTGGCCATGTCCAACCAGAAGAAGACGGTGACGGCGGCCGTCGGCGTCTTCGTCGGCACCTTGGCCCTGCTGCCCTTCCTCGGCACCGCCTTCATCCCGGAAATGAAGGAGGGGTCCGTGGTGCCCGGCATCAACCGGGTGCCCAACATTTCCCTGGACGAGTCCGTCAAGATGGAAATGGAAGCCATGCGTCTGGTCATGCAGGTGCCCGGGGTGAAGTCGGCGGTATCCGGCGTCGGCCGCGGCGAATCCCCGGCGGACCCCCAGGGGCCCAACGAGTCGACCCCCATCGTCAGCTTGAAGCCGCGCGGCGAATGGCCCGCCGGCTGGAACCAGGACGACATCGCCGAGGCCATGCGGGAAAAGCTCAAGGCCCTGCCCGGCGTGCAGGTGGTGATGGCCCAGCCCATCTCCGACCGGGTGGACGAGATGGTCACCGGCGTGCGCTCCGACATCGCCGTCAAGGTCTTCGGCGACGACCTGGAACAGCTCAAGCGCCTGGCGACGCAGATTTCCAAGGTGGCCCTGGGCATCCAGGGCGCCCAGGACATGCGCATCGAGCGGGTCACCGGCCAGCAGTACCTGCAGATCGAGATCGACCGCCAGGCCATCGCCCGCCTGGGCATCAACGTCGCCGACGTGAACGACCTCATCGAGACGGCGGTGGGCGGCAAGGCGGCCACCGAGGTGTTCGAGGGCGAGCGCCGCTTCGCCGCGGTGGTGCGGTTGCCGGAGAGCTTCCGCAACAACGTCGAGGCCATCTCCAACATCCTCATCACCGCCCCCAGCGGCGCCCAGGCGCGGCTGGCCGACGTCGCCGCCATCCGCGTCAGTGACGGCCCGGCCCAGATTTCCCGGGAACTGGGCAAGCGCCGCATCGTCGTCGGCGTGAACGTGAAGGACCGCGACCTGGGCAGCTTCGTCGCCGAACTGCAGCAGAAGGTGGACGCCCAGGTGAAACTGCCAGAAGGCTACTACCTGGAGTGGGGCGGCCAGTTCCAGAACATGGAGCGGGCCCTGGGGCACCTCACCATCATCATCCCCATCACCGTCGCCGCCATCTTCTTCCTGCTATTTTTGCTCTTCAATTCCCTGCGCTACGCGACCCTCATCATCACCGTCCTCCCCTTCGCCTCAATCGGCGGCATCGTCGCCCTGTTCCTCACCGGCGAATACCTCTCCGTGCCGGCCTCGGTGGGTTTCATCGCCCTGTGGGGCATCGCCGTGCTCAACGGCGTGGTGCTGGTGTCCTACATCCGCAGCCTGCGGACCGACGGGCGCAGCGTGCGCGAGGCGGTGATCGAGGGTGCTACCCTGCGCTTCCGGCCGGTGATGATGACGGCGACGGTGGCCATGCTGGGCCTCATTCCCTTCCTGTTCTCCACCGGGCCGGGATCGGAAGTGCAGCGGCCCCTGGCCATCGTGGTCATCGGCGGCCTCATCACCTCGACCCTGCTCACCCTGGTCGTGGTGCCCACCATCTATCGCTGGTTCGACGAGGAGGAGATCGAGGCATGAAAGAGATCAAGGCGGTCATCCGCCCCAACAAGCTGCCCGCCCTGCGCGACGCCCTCTACGCCATCCCCGGCTTTCCCGGCATGACCGTGAGCAAGGCCGAAGGCTGCAGCGGCAACGCCCGGCACGTGGTTCGCCACAACATCAAGGAAGAACTGACCGATTTCACCCCCAAGCTGCGGGTCGAGATCGTCGTTGCCGACGAGCTGGTGGCGCCGATCTTCAACTGCATCAAGGAAGTGGCCCAGACCGGGCATGTCGGCGACGGCCTCGTCTGGGTCACCGAAATCGAGCAGGCAGCCTTCATTTTCAAGACCACCCCGGGCAATGGGCCCTGACCGCAGTATTACCTAAGTAATATTGTGCAGGATTTCACGGGGAGGCCGGCCGCCGCCCCGGTAACATGGCGCCATCGTGATGAACCGGGCCGGAGAGCGCCCGGAAGTACAGCAGGAATGGTCATGTTCAATCTGGGCGAACCCGTGGCGCCGGCCTCGTCGGTGGAAATGCAGGAGGGGTTCGCCCGTCTTTCCCGGGGCGCCTATTTCAAGGAGGCCTCCCTCGATATCACCCTCAGTCTCCTG
Source organism: Rhodocyclaceae bacterium (assembly GCA_036732025.1). Classification (GTDB taxonomy): domain Bacteria; phylum Pseudomonadota; class Gammaproteobacteria; order Burkholderiales; family Rhodocyclaceae; genus SSSZ01. The sequence continues at coordinate 7,819 of DAINDE010000046.1, read as the reverse complement.
ACGGAGTCGGCGGGCCAGATCACCGGCATCGAGCGGGTCAGCATCTGGGCCCTGGCCGATGGCGGCCGGGAGCTGCGCTGCCTGGAGCTGTACGAGCGCTCCCGGGGCCAGCATAGCAGCGGCGTCCGTCTGGCCGCCAGCCGCTACCCCGCCTATTTCAAGGCGCTCCAGGCGGGCGATGCCATCGTCGCCGACGACGCCTACCTGCACCCTGCCACCGCCGGGTTCGCCGCCGACTACCTGCCCCGCCACAACATCCTGGCCATGCTCGACACCCCCATCCATATCCGCGGCGACCTCCAGGGGGTGCTCTGTTTCGAGCAGGTCGGCAGCCGCCACCCCTGGTCGCCGGTGCATCGCCTGTTCGCCCACGCCGTCGCCAATCTGGTCACCCTGGCCCTGGTCGAGTACGAGGCCGGCGAGGCGAAGCGCCAGGCGCAGCACGCCAACGAGCGCCTGCGGGCAGTCTTCGACGCCTCCCGGGACGCCATGGTGCTCGCCGACGGCGAGAGCGGCCTGATCCTCGACGTCAATCGCCAGGCCGAACGGCTCTTCGGCGGGGGGCGCCTCGACCTGATCGGCAGGCACCAGCGCCAGCTTCATCCCCTGGCCGAGGAGGAACGTTGCGCCCGGGAGTTCCGCAAGGCGGTGGAGGGCGAGTCGGTGACCCCCGTGCGTACCCTGATCCGCTGCCTCGACGGCGGTTCCGTGCCGGTGGAGATCACGGCCGAGGTGGCCGACGTGGAGGGCCGTCGCCTGGCCCTCGGCATTTTCCGCCGCCTCGACGGTACTTAGCCCAGATCCCCTACCTGTCGTTCAAGATCGGCGAGAAGGGCGGCGACGGCCGTCCGGGTCGCCACGGCGTCCAGGTCCACCGACTCGCCGGCCCGGAGCGTGACCAGCCGCACCACCTCCCCCGCCCGCGCGGCGATGGCGTCGAGTTCCAGGGGTTCGGCCAGGCGAGCCAGCTGGGCGGCGGCGGACTTGAGGCCGTAGGCGTCCGGTGGCAATGCCTGCAGGGCCGCCGCCATGTGTTCCAGGCATTCCCGGGCTTCTTCGGCGAAGAGGCGCTCCAGGGCCGGGGTGCGCGCTGACGGTGTCGCTTCGGCGGCGGCGCAGCGTTGCAGGCGGCCGGCGAAATGGCGGGCCCGTTCGCCGAAGGCCTCGTGCTCGATGCCGGCCGGGTCGGCCAGGGCCTCGATCGCTGCGCACAGTCCCGCCACCAGGCGCGCGTCTTCCAGGCTGCCCGGCGTTTCCAGGCGGTCGGTGGCGCTGGCCAGGGCTTCCGTCAGGGCGAGGCAGTCGGCGTCCCGCAGGTCCAGGGCGACGCCGCAGAGGGCGAAGACCGCCGGCCGCAGATCCTTGTAGCCCTCGCCGTGGCGGCCGTCCCAGGCGGCGGCCAGGCGCCGGCTGGCTGCTGCCCAGGCTTCTCCCGCCGCCGCCGGGAAACGCGGTGGACGCGGCTTGGCCAGCCAGGGCAGGATGGCCGCCGTCGCTTCCAGGGTCGGCGCCAGGGCGGCCTGGGCCGCCTCCCGGTCGGCGTCGGGCAGGTCCGCCATCAGCCGGCCGCCAGGCGGGCGAAGGCGTCCACCACTTCCGGCGGGGCCTGCACCAGTTCGATCAGCACGCCCTCGCCGCCGATGGGGAACTCCTCGTTGCCCTTGGGGTGCAGGAAACAGATGTCGAAGCCGGCGGCGCCCTTGCGGATGCCGCCGGGGGCGAAGCGCACCCCCCGGGCGGTCAGCCATTCCACGGCCCGGGGCAGGTCGTCGATCCACAGGCCGACGTGGTTGAGCGGCGTGGCATGGACGGCAGGCTTCTTGTCCGGGTCGAGGGGCTGCATGAGGTCCACCTCCACCTTGAAGGGGCCCGTGCCCATGGCGGTGATGTCCTCGTCCACGTTCTCCCGCTCGCTGACGAAATTGCCGGTGACCTCGAGGCCGAACATGTCGACCCACAGGGTGCGCAGCTTGGCCTTGGAAAGGCCGCCGATGGCGATCTGCTGGACACCCAGAACCTTGAACGGACGTGACATGATTAACTCCCTGAAATGGCGGTCGGAAAACGGTAATCCATAATTATAGACGCCTTTCCTCCGTCGCCCATTCCCTTCACCTGGCGGCCTGGCGCACCGTCGCGGAGGCGGCAATGCGGCCCTCGCGCAGCAGGGCTTCGACGTTCTCTTCGATGGCTTCCGGGTTGTAGAGGTAATTCACCATCATGCCGAAGGACTGCTTCAGCCCCTTCGCCCCGCTGTCCCCCAGGAAATTGAGGCGCTCGATGCGGGCGCCGTTGCCCAGGTGGAAGCGGGCCACCGGGTCCACCGGGCGGTGGTCGCGGGTACTCGTCAGGTAGCGGGCGGCGAGGCGGGTGAGGGGGGCTTGCAGGGCGCGGGCCAGGCGTTTTTCCGCCGCCCACCCGCCCTTGCCGAGCATTTCCTGTAGTGCCGCCAGGGTGGGGGCGCAACCGGCCTGGCGGGCGATGCGTTCCAGGTCGTCGGGCCGGAAGGCGTCTTCCCAGGCCTGGCTCTCCTTGCCTGCCCAGCCCGCGAGGCCGGGAATGGGGGAAAGGGTGGCGAATTGCTTCAGCGCGGGCAGGTCGCGCTTCAGGTCGTCGATCACCCGCTTGAGCAGGAAGTTGCCGAAGGAGACGCCGCGCAGGCCGCCCTGGGTGTTGGAGATGGAATAGAAGATGGCGGTGTCGGCCCGGGCCGCGTCGAAGACCGGCGCCCCTTCGTCGAGGAGGGCCTGGACGTTGTCGGCCAGGTGGTTGGTTAGGGCCACCTCGACGAAGATCAGCGGCTCCTCCGGCATGCGCGGGTGGAAAAAGGCGTAGCAGCGCCGGTCGGAATCAAGGCGGTTCTTGAGGTCGGTCCAGGAGCGGATTTCGTGCACCGCCTCGTACTGGATGAGCTTCTCCAGGAGATGGGCCGGCGAGTGCCAGGTGATGCGCCGCAACTCCAGGAAGCCCACGTCGAACCAGGCGCCCAGGCGGGCCTCCAGCTCCCTGTCGAGGGGCTTCAGCTCGGGGTCGCCCTCGGCGAAGCGCAGCAGGTCGGAGCGCAGGTCCACGAGGAACTTGACGCCCTGGGCGACGGCGTTGAACTGAGTGAGGATGCGTAGCCGCGGCGACCACATGGCAGCGCGCAGGTCGGCCTCGGCTTCCCATTGGGCGGGGCTGCCGACGGCGGCCTGGTAGGCAGCGTGGGCGGCGGCCACCCGCTGCGGATCGGGGCCGAATTCCAGGGCGATGAGGCGCAGGAAGGCATGGCGCCCGGCGTCGTCGAGGCGCAGGTAGGTTTCCCCCAGGCGGGTGGCGCGTTGCCGAGTGGATACCTCACCCCCCAGGCCGTCGGCGCATTCCCGCAACTGGGCGCGCAGCTTCTCCAGGCCGCTGCCGGTCAGGCGCAGCCGCCCGTCCTCGCGCTCGTCGGCGAGCAGGCTGCGCACCCGTTTCAGGCCGCGGGCCACCAGTCCGTCGCTCATGGCTGTGCCTCCTTCCGGGGCCGGCGCAGGGCGGTCACGAGAAGCCCGATGCCGGCCAGGATCATGGGCAGGGAAAGCCACTGGCCCATGCTGATGGTGTAGGAATGGCCGAAGATGCCGGAGTCCGGTTCGCGGAAATACTCGGTGACGAAGCGGAAGGCGCCGTAGCCGATGAGGAAGGCGCCGGACACGGCGCCCCGAGGCCGCTCCCGGCCCGAGTAAAGCCACAGGATGGCGAACAGCGCCAGGCCTTCCAGGCCCACGTGGTATAGCTGGGACGGGTGGCGCGGCAGGGCGTCGCCGGCTTGGGGGAAGACCATGGCCCAAGGCAGGGAAGGGTCCGCCGGGCGGCCCCACAGCTCGCCGTTGATGAAGTTGCCCAGGCGGCCGGCGGCCAGGCCCAGAGGGACCAGGGGGGCGATGAAATCGGTGACTTCCAGCCAGGGCTTGCCGTACTTCATGGCCCACAGGGTCATGGCGGCGAGGACGCCAAGGAAGCCCCCGTGGAAACTCATGCCGCCCTTCCAGACGGCGACGATTTCCAGTGGGTTGGCGAAATAGTAGCCGGGCTCGTAGAACAGCACCTGGCCCAGGCGGCCGCCGAGGATGACGCCCAGCACGCCGTAGAAGAGCAGGTCGTCGAGTTGCTCGACGGTCCACCCGGTACCGGGGCGGCGGTTGATGCGGTGGCGGCCAAGGAGGAAGAACTGCGCGAAGGCCAGCAGGTACATGAGGCCGTACCAGCGCACGGCGAGGGGGCCGACGGAAAACGCCACGGGGTCGAACTGGGGGTGCAGGAGCATCGTGGAATCGATTGGGCTAGAATTGGTCGATTATAGTTGTTGCCGTATTGCACGGCCTTGTACGGAGTCTGTCATGCCCCAATATCGTTCCCGCACTTCCACCCACGGCCGCAACATGGCCGGCGCCCGCGCCCTCTGGCGTGCCACCGGCATGAAGGACGGCGACTTCGGCAAACCCATCATCGCCGTCGTCAATTCCTTCACCCAATTCGTGCCCGGCCACGTCCACCTCAAGGACCTGGGCCAACTGGTGGCGCGGGAGATCGAGGCGGCCGGCGGCATCGCCAAGGAATTCAACACCGTCGCCATCGACGACGGCATCGCCATGGGCCACAACGGCATGCTCTACAGCCTCCCTTCCCGCGACCTCATCGCCGATTCCGTCGAATACATGTGCAACGCCCACTGCGCCGACGCCATGGTGTGCATTTCCAATTGCGACAAGATCACCCCGGGCATGCTGATGGCCGCCATGCGCCTCAACATCCCCGCCATCTTCGTTTCCGGCGGGCCGATGGAGGCCGGCAAGGTCAGGGTGCAGGGCCAGACCATCCACCTCGACCTCGTCGATGCCATGGTCAAGGCGGTGGACAGTTCCGTCTCCGACGCCGACCTCGCCGAGATCGAGCGCTCGGCCTGTCCGACCTGCGGTTCCTGTTCCGGCATGTTCACCGCCAATTCGATGAACTGCCTGACCGAAGCGCTGGGCCTCTCGTTGCCCGGCAACGGCACCGTCGTCGCCACCCATGCCGACCGCAAGGAGCTCTTCCTGCGGGCCGGCCGCCAGATCGTCGAGCTGTGCCGCCGCTATTACGAAAGCGACGACGCCTCGGTGCTGCCGCGTTCCATCGCCAGCTTCGCGGCTTTCGAGAACGCCATGACCCTCGATGTCGCCATGGGCGGCTCGACCAACACCGTGCTGCACATCCTGGCCGCCGCCCAGGAGGCCGGCGTCGACTTCAAGATGGCCGACATCGACCGCATTTCGCGGCAGGTGCCCTGCCTGTGCAAAGTGGCGCCGATGACCGACAAGTACCACATCGAAGACGTCCATCGTGCCGGCGGCATCATGGGCATTCTTGGCGAACTCGACCGGGCCGGCCTCATCCACCGCGACGTCTCGACGGTCTATGCCAAGACCCTGGGCGACGCCATCGACCGCTGGGACGTGGTGCGCGAGCACGACCTCAAGATCCACGAATTCTTCAAGGCGGGCCCCGGCGGCGTGCCGACCCAGGTCGCCTTCTCCCAGGACAAGCGTTACAACGAACTCGACCTCGACCGCACCCACGGCTGCATCCGCAATGCCGCCAACGCCTACTCCAAGGAAGGTGGCCTGGCCGTGCTCCACGGCAACATCGCCGTCGACGGCTGCATCGTCAAGACGGCTGGCGTCGATGAATCGATCTGGAAATTCACCGGCAAGGCCCGCGTCTACGAAAGCCAGGACGATGCGGTGGAAGGCATCCTCGGCGGCGAGGTGGTGGCCGGCGACGTGGTGGTCATCCGCTACGAAGGTCCCAAGGGCGGCCCGGGCATGCAGGAGATGCTCTACCCCACCTCCTACCTGAAATCCCGCGGTCTGGGCAAGGCCTGTGCGCTTCTCACCGACGGTCGCTTCTCCGGCGGCACCTCGGGCCTCTCCATCGGCCATGCCTCGCCGGAGGCGGCCGACGGCGGCGCCATCGCCCTCATCGAGACCGGCGACACCATCGAGATCGACATCCCCGCCCGCCGCATCCACCTGGCGGTACCCGACGCCGAACTGGCCAGGCGGCAGGCGGCCATGGAGGCCAGGGGCGCCGATGCATGGAAGCCGGCTGCCCGTGAGCGTGTCGTGTCCGCCGCCCTCCAGGCCTACGCCCTCATGGCCACCTCCGCCGACAAGGGCGCCGTGCGGGACGTCAGCCAGATTCAGCGCAAGCGGTGACCTTCACCACCTGGCTCGGCTTCCTGGCGGCGGCCATCGTCATCGCGGTGACGCCCGGGCCGGGGGCGGTGGCCAGTATGGGCGCCGGCGCCAGCCACGGCTACCGGGCGGCCTTGGCGCTCATTCTCGGCCTGCAGGCGGCGCTGCTGTGCCAGCTGGCCATCGTCGCCGTCGGCCTGGGGGCGCTGCTGGCCGCTTCCGAGGGGGCCTTCGCAGTGCTCAAGATCGCCGGCGCCGGCTACCTCGTCTGGCTGGGGGTGCAGAAATGGCGGGCCGCCGACGGCGCCGACCCGGCCCCCCTGCCGGCGGCAGGCCATCGCGGCTTCTTCGCCCAGGGTCTCCTGGTCAACCTGAGCAATCCCAAAGCCATCGTCTTCATCGCCGCGTTGGTGCCCTCTTTCGTCGATCCGGCGGCGCCTCAGCTTCCCCAGTACGCGGCGATCGGCGCGACCCTGTGCGCCACCGACGTGATCGTGATGTCCGGCTACGCGCTGGCCGCAGCCCGTGCCGGCCGCTGGCTGGCCAGCCCGGCGGCGCAGCGTCGGGCGCGCCGCTTCTTCGGCAGCCTGTTCGTGGCAGCGGGCGTAGCGCTGGCTTTCTCCAGGCCTTCCGCCTGAGCCTGTCAACGCAAGGGCGGGGCGGTCCGTTAAGCCTTTGCCGCCGATGGAAAGGCCCGCCGCCCGATCAAGCGATTTGCAGGGGTCCGAAAAGGCTATATCATCATCGGCGTTTTTTACCAACCGACAAAACGGAGCGCGAGAATGAAAGCAATCTACGTAGCGATGATGGCCGCCGCAGGTATCGTCATGGCTGGCCAGGCCCAGGCCGACGAAGCCCTGGCCAAGGCCAAGAACTGCATGTCCTGCCACGCCATCGACAAGAAGCTGGTCGGTCCGGCCTACAAGGATGTCGCCGCCAAGTACAAGGGTGACGCCAAGGCCCCCGCTGCCCTGGCCGCCAAGATCAAGGCCGGTGGCAAGGGCGCCTGGGGCGAGGTTCCCATGCCCCCCAACAACGTTACCGACGACGAAGCCAAGAAGCTGGCTGCCTGGGTGCTGTCCCAAAAGTAGTCGCCACCGGGCGACGAAGGCCGGCCTCTGGCCGGCCTTTTCTTTTTCCGGGTGGCGAAAATCGTTGGAAATACCCGTTGACACGCCATAAGGGCATCTGGATAATCCCGGGTTCTCTCGGAGGGGTTCCCGAGCGGTCAAAGGGATCAGACTGTAAATCTGACGGCTCTGCCTTCGAAGGTTCGAATCCTTCCCCCTCCACCAGATGGATGCTGTAGCGGCTTGTGCTGCGGGGCAAGGGTTAAGCGGGTGTAGCTCAATGGTAGAGCAGAAGCCTTCCAAGCTTAAGACGAGGGTTCGATTCCCTTCACCCGCTCCACTAGCGGTACGGCTGGAGTTTTGAGGTAGGCCCATGTGGCTCAGTGGTAGAGCACTCCCTTGGTAAGGGAGAGGTCGGCAGTTCGATCCTGCCCATGGGCACCACCGATTTAGCTTTGATTCTGGACTTTTTGCTTATTTGATTATTGGGGAACTGGAATGGCTAAGGAAAAATTCGAGCGTACGAAGCCGCACGTGAACGTTGGCACGATT